>NZ_JBSXMZ010000007.1:86319-287521 GCF_054073265.1 Kribbella sp. CWNU-51 | reverse complement strand
CCCATCCGGTGGCGGCGCTGCTGTTTAGAGTGGCGAGATGACGTCGCCGAAGTTCGACCATGCACGGGCGGAGCGGGCCGTCCGCGAACTGCTGATCGCGATCGGGGAGGATCCGGATCGCGAGGGCTTGCTGGACACGCCGGCCCGGGTGGCCCGCTCGTACGCCGAGATGACCGGCGGACTGGGTCAGCGGGCCGAGGACGTGCTGACGACGACGTTCGACATCGGCCACGACGAGATGGTGCTGGTGAAGGACATCGAGGTCTGGAGCCTGTGCGAGCACCACCTGGTCCCGTTCACCGGGGTCGCCCACGTCGGCTACATCCCCAGCCGGGACGGCCGGATCACCGGGCTGTCGAAGCTCGCCCGGCTGGTCGACCTGTACGCGAAACGACCGCAGGTCCAGGAACGGCTGACCACTCAGGTCGCCGAGTCCCTGGTCGAGCTGCTCGAGCCGCGCGGGGTGATCGTGGTGATCGAGTGCGAACACCTCTGCATGACCATGCGCGGCGTCCGCAAACCCGGCGCCAAGACCATCACCTCCGCCGTTCGCGGCCAGCTCCGCAACCCCGTCACCCGCGCCGAGGCGATGAGCCTGATCGTCGGCTGAACACCCGCCCGTAGCCTCAGGCAGCCTTGATTCGTTGGAGTTTGGAAGCCGATACCTGTAGACATTCTGTCGCTGAGCGTTTACTTTCCGTAGTGGCACTTGGCCAACGGGGACCAGGTGCCGGTGTGAGGAGGACAGGATGTCGGGGCGTTTCCGGGTCGGCGCCGCACTTGCCGGGGTCGTCGTACTGACGGCCGGTGGGTTGGTCGCGGCGAACTGGGCCACCGCCGAGACGCGGACCAAGCCGACCGGTCAGAAGTCCGACCCGGTCGGGAAGGTGACCGAGCGGTCGCCGGCGGTCGCGGAGGCGCTCGAGGAGCACCTCGAGCCGGACTCGGGCGTGGTCGGCAGCTACTACGACGACGCCGGTGACCTGGTCGTCGCGGTGTCCGACCTGACCGCCGCCGAGCTGGTCCGCGAGGCCGGCGCCATCCCGCGGCTGGTCCGCTTCACGATCGGCCAGCTGACCGCCGTGCAGCGCGAGCTGGACCAGCTCGCCACCGGCTCCAGCGCGGGCAAGGTCCGGTCCTGGTACGTCGATCCCGTCTCGGGCACCGTGGTCGTCACCGTGCCGACGGGCGCGCACGACCAGCTCACCGAGCGGTTCCTGTCCCGCGCCGAAGCGAACGGCGACCGGGTCACGGTCCGCACCGTCGCCGGCAAGGTGACCACGACCGCCGACGACTTCAGCCTGCGCGGCGGGGTCCAGGTGGACAAGAACACCGGCTACGTCTGCTCGCTCGGCTTCAACGCCCGGACCACCAAGGGCACCCGGATCTTCCTGACCGCCGGGCACTGCACGGCCGGCAAGCCGTCGTTCTCGCGGAACGGCTACATCCTCGGCAACACCCGGACCTCGAGCTTCCCGGGCAACGACTTCGGCACGGTCGGCGTGATCGAGGGCTGGAACCAGCAGGGCTACGTCGAGGGCTGGGGAGCCGGCAACATCGCGGTCCGCGGGATCGCGAACGCGACCGTCGGATCCACGCTCTGCAAGTCGGGCAAGACCACCGGCTGGACCTGCGGCCGGATCGTCGCCCGGAACGTGACCGTCAACTACGGCAGCAACAAGGTCGTCCGCGGGCTCTTCCAGCACACCGCATGCGTCGAGGCCGGCGACTCCGGCGGCGCGAACATGACCGGCAACTACGCCCAGGGCATCACCAGTGGGGCCGCGCTGATCGACGGGCAGTGCCTGGAGAAGTACGGCCAGACCAACGAGTCCTACGCACAGCCGATCGCAGAAGCGCTTCAAGCCACCAAGTCACGGTTGGTCCTCACTAACTGATCCCACCTGGTGGGGTTGGGGGTGGGGGCCACTACGGTGGTCGGGTGAGCGATGGGTCGTGGGGTCACGTCGACGGGCTGCCGGTGCTGGACCGGTGTCTCGTCATGGGCGTCGTCAACGTGACGCCGGACTCGTTCTCCGACGGCGGTGAGTGGTTCGAGCCGTCCGCCGCGATCAAGCACGGCCGGGAGTTGCTGGCCGACGGGGCCGATCTGCTCGACGTCGGCGGGGAGTCGACCCGGCCGGGCGCCGAGCGGCCCGCGCCCGAGGAGGAGATCCGCCGGGTGCTCCCGGTGATCGAGACGCTCGCCGCCGAGGGTGCGCTGATCTCGGTCGACACCATGCGGGCCGGTGTCGCCGCGCTCGCCCTCGACGCCGGTGCGGTGATGATCAACGACGTGTCCGGCGGCCAGGCCGACCCGGACATGCTTCCGCTGGTGGCCGAGCGCCGTACGCCGTATGTCTGTATGCACTGGCGTGGCCACTCGATCGACATGCAGAACAAGGCGGAGTACGCCGATGTGGTCGCCGAGGTGATCGCGGAACTCGCCGAGCGGATCGACGCGATCCGTGCGGCCGGCGTCGATCTCGGCCGGGTCGCGCTCGACCCCGGGCTGGGGTTCGCGAAGAACGCGGACCACAACTGGGAGATCCTGCGGAGGTTGCGGGAATTCGCCGTCCTGGATCGGCCGTTGTTGATCGGTGCGTCCCGGAAGGCGTTCCTCGGTAGGCTGCTCGCCGACGAGCAGACCGGTGAACCCAGACCGGCCGTACGACGAGACGATGCGAGCGCGGCTGTATCCGCCCTGGCCGCCGCAGCGGGAGCCTGGTGTGTCCGGGCGCACGCGGTGGCGCCGAGCGCGGACGCTGTCCGGGTGGCGAAGAGATGGGGAGCGGTATGACGGACGGACCGGGCAGTCCGCGCCGGAGCGCAGGAGGCGAAGGCGCGCGCGGTGCCTCGGTGGAGGACGTCGTGCTGACCGCCAACACCGCGTTCTACAACGCGTTCGAGGCCGGCGACCTGGACCTGATGGCGGCGGTCTGGCTGCCGGAGCCCGACCCGGTCTGCATCCACCCCGGGAACGCGGCCATCTCCGGGTACGCCGAGATGATGCGCGCCTGGGCGATGATCTTCGCGAACACGCCGTACATCCAGTTCTTCCTCACCGATGTGCAGGTGCGCGTGGATGAAGACGTGGCATACGTCACGTGTACGGAGAATGTCCTGTCCTCGGGTGAAGGTGCTCCCGAGGAGGGGTTCGCGGGCGGCAAGGCGCTCGCCACGAACGTTTTCCGTCGAACTTCTACCGGCTGGCGGTTGTGGATCCACCATGCCTCACCGGTACTGTCGTCTGGGGGCCGACAGGAGGAGGCGCCGTGAGCGAGCGAAGCGAGTTCACCATCGAGCACAGCGCATACCGTGCCTCATCCGCGCCCGGAGCGAAGCGAGGACGTGGATGAGTACTCCCGTGCTTGCTTCTGACGTGATCGAGATCCGTGGTATCCGTGGGTTCGGGCGCCATGGAGTGTTCGAGCACGAGCGAGCCGACGGGCAGGAGTTCGTCGTGGATGTCCGGCTGGAGCTGGACACCCGGCCCGCCGCGGCCTCCGACGACCTGGCCGACACCGTGAACTACGGGGTGGTGGCCGAGCAGGTGCACCAGGCGATCGAGAACGACCCGGTGGATCTGATCGAGACCCTCGCCCAGCGCATCGCCGACCTGTGTCTCGCCGACCGGCGGGTGACAGCGACCGCGGTGACCATCCACAAACCCTCGGCGCCGATCACGGTGCCGTTCGACGACGTTGTCCTGACCGTGCAGCGCAGAGCCGGAGAATCCTCGTGACTGAGACCCCAAGTCCCCACGTCATCGACGCGGACACCCTGAGCGGTGGCCTGAAGCCGATCCGCCAGGTCATCCTGTCGCTCGGCAGCAATCTCGGCGATCGTGAGGCGAACCTGCAGGGCGCGGTCGATGCGCTGCGGGACACCCCGGACGTCGTGGTGGTCGAGGTCTCGCCGCTGTACGAGACCCAGCCGATCGGCGGTCCGGACGAGTCCGGTCCGTATCTGAACGTCGTACTGCTCGCCGACACCACGCTCGTGGTCGACCTGTTGCTGGACCGCGCGCACGCGATCGAGCAGGCGTTCGGCCGGGAGCGCAGCGTGCCGGGCGCGCCGCGGACCCTCGACGTCGACCTGATCACGTACGGCCAGAAGACGATCGAGTCCGAGGAGCTGACCGTGCCGCACCCGCGGGCGCACGAGCGTGCGTTCGTGCTGGCGCCCTGGCTCGACATCGAGCCGGACGCGGTGCTGCCGGGTCATGGCCCGGTCACCGAACTGCTCGCCAAGGTCGGCACCGAGGGCGTGACCAAGCTCGACATCGAGCTGCAGTAGTGGTGTCCGGCGGTCCCGAGCCAGGCCAGGCGCCCAGTAACGAGCCCGGCAAGGAACCGCCGCGTCCGGGCTCGGTCCGGCCGACCTCACGCCGGCTGCTGATCGCGATCGCCGTCCTCGGGGCGGCGATCGGCGTGACCATCGTGCAGGCGATCGAGTCCAGCGGCGGTGTCGCGCCGGCCGTCTCCTGGCTGACCCTGATCGCCTGGAGCTTCCTGGCCGCGCTGCTGTTCGCCGCGGCCCGCAACACTCATCAGCGGATCCAGGTCCGGCGGGAGCGGATGGAACCGTCCCGCGCGGTGTTCCTGTTGCTGATCGGGAAGGCGAGCGCGTTCGTCGGCGCGTTGTGCGCCGGGGTTTACGCGGGGTTCGCGTTATCCTTCCTGCAGGCGATGGGCTCCTCCGGGCCTCGTAACCGTGTGATCATGGCCGGTGCCGCGGCGGTGGTCTCAGTGCTGGTCGTCACGGCCGGATTGTTGCTCGAACGCGCGTGTCGTATTCCCGAGGACCCGGACGAGACCCCCTAACATGTCGGTCCATGGGGTCAAGGGGTAGCCGCCGTCGAACCAGGACCACAGTTCTCACCGTCGCCAACGGTCTGCTGATCGTTGTCTGCCTGGGCGTGAGTGCCGCGCTCTTCTCGCAGAACGCCTGGATTCTCCGGGCTGCCGCGGTAGCCGCCGTGGTGATCGCGATCGCCGCCTCGGTGCTGTTCCGCCATCAGCTGCTGGTCGAACGCCTGGCCCATTCCGACGAGCGAGCCCAGGTGGCCCAGGAGTACTCGCGGATCACCAGCGCCCGCGTGGTCGAGAACGCGGAGTTCGTCGACCTGATGCAACGCCGGCTGGACAAGATCGACGCCCGCCTGGACAAGATCGACCAGGAGGTCGCCACGGTCGTTGCCGCCGGCGACAAACACTCCCAGGCCGAGGCCCCCACCGTCGTCGACCTCAAACTCCGGGGCCTGGCCGCTTCCTGAGTACGCCGTCCCGCCCCATACTGCGAGGTGGGGAGGGGATCAGCATGGGGCTGGACGCGAACTACCCGGCCGTGACGATGAAAGACCCGAACGGGCACGTCACGGTCTACAACCAGGACCACCTGCCGATCGGGCAGCTGGGTCCGACACCCTTCGAGTCGCCGTCGGTGAACGTGACGTGCAAGCGGAAGGCGTGGGAAGACGCCGACTGGTACCGCCTGCTGAATCCGGAGGGCTGGCCGTTCCCGGCGGACGAGGCGTACGTGTCGGCCGACGAGACCCACGAGCTGAATCCCGGGCAGCCGTACCCGATCCCGCAGTGCGCCTCCGGCTGCCCGATCAAGATCGGCCAGGCCGCCGCCGCGGGCGTACTGGCGATCGGTACGGTGGCCGCGGCGGCCGCCTGGCGTCGCAAGCGCAGGGCGCTCGACACGGCCTGAGGCGTGGTCGCGTAGGTTCTGGGGTGTGGATCTCGCCAAGCTGCTGAAGGTTGCCGAAGCCGCCGTCGATCGCGGCCGGGTGATCACCGACTCCCGGGGACCGGGCGCGCTGACCTCCAAGGGTGACCGGGACATGGCGTCCGAGGTGGATTTCGCGGTGGAGCGGGAGGTGCGGGCGTTCCTCGAACGCGAGACGCCGGAGATCGGCGTACTCGGGGAGGAAGAAGGCGGCGCGACCGACGGGACGCGATGGGTGCTCGATCCGGTCGACGGGACGGTCAACTTCATCCATGGTGTGCCGCTGTGGGGCATCTCGCTCGGCTTGATTTACGAGGGTCGCGCCGTGGCGGGCGTGATCGACCACCCCGCCCTCGGGACAAGGTACGCCGCCGCCGAGAACCTCGGCGCCACCTGCAACGGAAAACCGATCCGGGGCAGCGAGTGCAGTGACCTCACCGACGCCTTGGTTGCCGTCGGCGACTATGCCGTCGGCCCGGACGCGGAAGCCCAGAACGCCGAGCGCTTCGCCCTGACCCAGCGGCTCTATCCGCGCGCTCAGCGCCTCCGCATGATCGGTACGGCGGCCACCGCGCTGACCTGGACCGCGAACGGCTACTTCGACGCCACGATCATGTTCTCCAACAAACCCTGGGACACGATGGCAGGCGTCTGCATCTGCCGAGAGGCGGGCCTGCTGGTGCTCGACCTCGACGGCTCCGAGCACACGCCGGACTCCCGCGGAACCTTCGCGGTCGCTGCCGGCATCGCGGACCCACTCCTCGAACTGGTTCGGCAAGCCTCGACTCCCGCCTGACGAGGAGTTGTCCACAGCCTCGCCGACGCCGGTCGCGGAGATCCGTCACCCTGGTCCGGGTGGACTGGTGGTGGCGGCAACAACTTGACGACGAAGGCATCGAGGTGCTCATCCATGAGCAGCACCGGATCGTCTCCCGCGCCCAGGCGCTGGCCGCGGGCTGGAGTGAAACGGACATCCGCCGCCGGTTGCGGGGCCGGCGGTGGCGAACCATTCATCCCGGCGTCTATGTAACTCACACCGGGCCGATCGGGTACGACGAACGGCTTGTGGCCGCCCTGCTCTACGCGGGACCGGAGGCCGCGTGGAGCCACTACACCGCCGCGGAGCAGCTCGGCCTGGTCACCTGCGACCATCGGCGTCCTGTGTACGTGACCATCCCCTGGCGGCGGCGTGTCCGCGCCCGCCCTGGTCTCGTGATCTCCCGGGACAAGCACTGGGAGAACCGATTGGCCGAGGTCGTCCCACCGCGCAGCCGACCCGCGGAAGCGATTCTGGAGATCGTCGGTATCTCCGGTTCCCTGGACGAGGCGGCCGCAGTGGTCGCCGAGGCTTGTCAGAGCGGTCGCGTGGATCCCGGCCAGATTCTGCGCGCGCTCGACGGCAGACCGCAGCTTCGTCATCGCGCCGCACTAGGGTCGATCCTCGCGGATGTCGCCCAGGGAACGCATTCGTTGCTCGAGCTCCGGTACCTGCGCACGGTCGAACGTGCCCACGGATTGCCGTCGGGGCGGCGGCAGCGTGCGGTGGACGGCGAGTTCACCGACGTCGCCTACGAGCCGTTCGATGTGGTGGTCGAGCTCGACGGCCGGTTTCACTTCGCGCCACGGCAGCGGTGGCGGGACCTCGCACGCGACAATCGTGCGGCTCTGCGTTCGGAGGTCACCTTGCGCTACGGCTGGCTTGATATCTCCAGCCGCCCGTGCAGGGCCGCACTCCAGGTGCTCCAGGTGATGCGTCGTACGGATCGGCACCTGCCGGCGAAGCCCTGTGGCCCCTCGTGCCCGGTCCGCTGACGGCGGTGGGGAAAGAATTCGTCGCCAGATGCAAACTTCTTTCCCCGCCGACCCGCCGACCCGCCGACCCGCCGACCCGCTGACGCGCCGACGCGCCGCGCCGATTCGGGGGCGGGCGGCTATTTGTCGATGTCGCCGACGACGAAGAACATGCTGCCGAGGATGGCGATCATGTCGGGGATCATCGTGCCGGGGAGCAGCGCGGGCAGGGCCGAGATGTTGTTGAAGCTGGCGGAGCGGAGCTTGAGGCGCCACGGGGTCTTGTCGCCGCGGGAGACCAGGTAGTAGCCGTTGATGCCGAGCGGGCTCTCGGTCCAGGCGTAGGTCTGGCCCTCGGGGACCTTGAGGATCTTCGGCAGCCGGACGTTGATCGGCCCGGCCGGCAGGGCCGACAGCTTGTCCAGGCAGGCGTCGACCAGGTCGAGCGACACCTTCACCTGCTCCAGCAGCACCGAGAAGCGGGAGAAGCAGTCGCCGTCGGTCCGGGTGACCACCCGGAGTACGCCGTCGCGCAGCAACTCGTCGTAGCCGAGGTAGGGCTCGTCGCGGCGGAGGTCGGCGTCGACGCCGGAGGCACGGGCGATCGGGCCGGAGACGCCGTACTGCGAGACGAGCTCGGGGGAGAGCTTGCCGACGCCGACGGTGCGGGCGCGGAAGATCTCGTTGCCCAGCACGATGTCCTCGATGTCGGGCAGCCGCTTGCGGACCGCGGCCGAGGCGCCGGCCGCGCGACCGAGCCAGCCGTACGGCAGGTCCTCCTTCAGCCCGCCGACCCGGTTGAACATGTAGTGCATCCGGCCGCCGGAGAGCTCCTCCATCACGGCCTGGATCGTCTCCCGCTCGCGGAAGGCGTAGAAGACCGGCGTGATCGCGCCGAGCTCCAGCGGGTACGAGCCGAGGAACATCAGGTGGTTCAGGATCCGGTTCAGCTCGGCCAGCAGCGTGCGCAGCCAGACCGCACGGACCGGCACCTCCAGGCCCATCATCCGCTCGACCGCGAGGACGACGCCGAGCTCGTTGGCGAACGCGGACAGCCAGTCGTGCCGGTTCGCCAGCACGATGATCTGCCGGTAGTCACGGACCTCGAACAGCTTCTCCGCGCCCCGGTGCATGTAGCCGATGATCGGCTCGCACCCGACGATCCGCTCGCCGTCCAGGGTCAGCCGCAGCCGCAGTACGCCGTGCGTCGCCGGGTGCTGCGGACCGATGTTGAGCACCATGTCGGTGGTCGCCAGTTCCGAGCCACTCCCGGTCCCGCCGCGCTCGTACGCAGGGTCGAATCCAGCCGCTCCCGCGCCGATCCCGACCACTCTTTCGGTACTCATGCCACCTATCGTGACAGGCTTGGAGTGTGGATGACCTCTTCGCACCCTCGGATGTCAGCTGGACGCCGGTCTCGCCGAAGCTGGCGGCGGTCCGCCGGCTGAACGCGGCGATCATGGCCGGCGTGCTCGGGCTGGCGGCGTTGTTCGGGCTGGGACTGACCCTGGGCTGGGCGTACGGCGGCCTGGCGCTGCTCGTGGCCGTGGCCGCCTTCGGCTGGTCGTGGGTCCTGATCGGACGGAACCAGAGGTCCTGGAAGTACGCCGAACGCGACGACGAGCTGCTGGTCAGCCACGGGATCATGTTCCGCGAGCTGGTCGTCGTGCCGTACGGGCGGATGCAGTTCGTCGACGTGACCGCGGGTCCGCTGGAGCGCGCGTACGGGATCGCGACCGTGGAGCTGCACACCGCGACACCGGCGACCGACGCCAAGATCCCGGGCCTGCACCCGGACGAGGCCGGCCGCCTGCGTGACCGTCTCTCCGCCCTCGGTCAGGCCCAGGCGTGGGGCCTGTGACCGAGCATCCGCCCGGGCAGACCGCGGTCGTTGAGCAGACCGGGGTGCGGCTGCATCCCCTGACCCCGTTCGTGAAGGGCTGGGGCTACTTCGTCGTCGCGGCCGTCGCACTGGTCAACAACGAGGGTCTGCGCAGCAATCTGACGTTCGCCGGCATCGGTCTGGCCGCCGTACTCGTCGGCGGCAGCCTGCTCGGCGCCCTGTCCTGGTATTTCACCAAGTGGCAGCTGACCGACGATGCGATCCGGGTGGACAGCGGGTTCCTGTTCCGGCGGACCCGGATCATCCGGTTCGACCGGATCCAGGCGATCGACGTGGCCCAGCCGTTCGTCGCCCGCCTGTTCGGGATGGCCGAGCTGCGGATGGACGTGGCCGGCGGTGGCAAGAGCGACGGCAAGCTGAGCTATTTCCGGTACGACGAGGCAGTCGAGCTCCGGACGATCCTGCTGGTCCGGGCCAAGGGCGAGCGTGTCGCCGAGCAGCAGGAACAGCAGGTGGAGTCGGCGCCGCTTCTGGTCGTCCCGACGACCCGCCTGCTCGGTGCGACCCTGCTGTCGTCCACAGTCCTCGCTAGTGCGGGCGCTGTGATCTGGTTGATCGTCGCGACTGAGTGGCTAGACTTCCACATCGGTCTGTTCGCCGCTCTGCCGCTGCTGTTCGGTGTGGTGCAGCCGATCTGGAAACAGGTCGTCGGCAACCACGGCTTCACCCTGTCGGAGAGTGGCCATGGTCTACGGACCAAGCGCGGCCTCTTCGACGTGCAGCGGCAGACCATCCCGCCCGGCCGCGTGCAAGGCCTGCTGATCACCGAGCCGCTGATCTGGCGCCTGCTCGGCTGGGCCCGGGTCGAGTTGGACATCGCCGGTGTGGCCGGCAACAAGGAGGACGGCGACGACGAGCGCCAGGGCGCCCCGCTCCTGCCGGTCGGCGACCGCGGCGAGGTCGCGGGCGTGCTGGCCCGCATCCTCCCGGGACTCGACCTCGCGCGCATCCCGATGCACGTCGCGCCGGAGCGGGCCAAGTGGCTGCGCCCCGTCGGCTGGCGCTATCTCGCGTACGGCGCCGACGACCAGGTGCTGGTCACAGTCCGCGGCTGGGTGAGCCGCCGTACGTCGATCGTGCTGCACCACAAGACACAGTCCGTGCGGCTGGAGCAGGGCCCGCTCCAACGGCGGCTAGGCCTGGCTAACGTCCATGTGGACACCCCACTCGGCCCGACCGACGCCATCGCGCTCCACCGCGACCAACTCGAGGCCGCGCAACTCGTCCAGGCTCAGGCAGAGAGAGCCCGCGAAGCACGCCGGGTGGCGTCCGCTCCGACCGCGGTCCACACCCAGCCGAACCCGCCGAGCCCGGAGGGGTCGAGTAGCTCGGCGGCCTCGCCGGCCGACGACAGCTCGGCCACATAGCGCAGCGGCTCCGACTGAGCCAGCTCCAGGCTCGGACGGGCCGCACTGACGCCCAGAGCACGCAGAGCGTCCCGCTGGAGCACGAGAGACCCACCCAGCGAGTCCCAAGCCACATGCGCGGTCACATCGCACGAGCCGTCCAGGACCGGCTCGCACTCCCGCCCGGCCCGGAAGCCGGTCACAGTCCCGTACGGCGGCCGGTCGGTGCGGAGATGTCCGTAGTCGATGGCGATCGCGACCGCACCGTCCGCCAACCGGTCGACCACAGATGCCCAGACCTCGTCGCGGGTCCGCCCGATCTCGGCGCGGTCGCCGGGCTCGCCGGGCCACCAGCGCCGCAACCACTCCAGATCGTTGCCATCGACAACATCTCCCGCCGTCAGGTCGGCCGACAGATAGCGCGGTATGCCGTCCTCGTCCCACTCGACCAGCTCACACGGGATGTTGTCGAGCCACTCGTTCGCGATCACCAGACCGGTCAGAACAGACGGCAGGTCGTCGTCCAGCTCGATCTCCACCACCGGCAGATCCGCGTCGCGCAACACCTTGCCCAGTTCACCGGAGCCCGCGCCGATGTCCACGACCTGATCAACACCGACCGCATGCGCCAACCGGGCGATGGCCTGGCCGAACAGCGCCGACGCGTGCACCGACGTACGGAAGTGGGCGGCCGGGCGTTCCCGCCGGTAGAAGCCGCCGGGGCCGTAGAGCGCCGTCTGCCAGGCCGCCCGGAAGGTGGTCACCGCGCACCCAGTGGTACGGCGCCGAACTGGCGCCACACGCCGTCCTCACCTTCTCGCCACAGCCCGAGCTCGGTGAGCTCAACATGTGGCGCGGGCGCGGCGGCAAGAGCCTCACGGGCCTCAGCGACGACCGCCGGGCCACCCTGCTCGGACGACGAGATGGTCAGGTGTGGCTGCGGGTCCGGGAACTCACCGCCGTACGGCGGGCACTCCGGGAAGGCCTGGAAGACCGAGTACAGCAACGAGACGACGGCGTCGTACGGTTCGGGCTTCAGCCACGCCGTGCCGTTCGGGAACTGACCCGCGGTCGGGAAGCTGAGCTCGAACGGCTTGAACGACGCCACCGCATCCGCCAGTCGGCGGGCGTCGGCCTCCGTGGGCTCCGCGACCCACGGGACCAGCACAGTGACGTGTGGCGGGATCAGCTCGGTCAGTGGGACGTGTGATCGCGCGGTCGACCGCGACACCGAGCGCCAGCGCTCGGTGTACGCCGCTAGTTCGGGGACTGTGATCAGAATCGCGGTCAAACCACTCCGCGCGGCCCAGGCATCGCTCACCAAGGCATGCTCTCATCACCTACGCTGGCAGGGAGATCGTCTGGTACCCCGCGGGGACTGGAACGAAGAGAGTTGAGTGATGGAACGGATCGGCTTGATCGGAGCCGGCCGGGCCGGGACCGCCGTGGGAGCAGCCTTGGCGGCAGCCGGACATCCCCTGGTCGGCGTCACCGCACGGTCGGACGCGTCACGCGAACGCGCCGCCCGTCTTCTCCCGCATGTGCCCGTGCTGCCCGCCGATGAGGTCACCACTCGTGCCGACGTCGTCCTGGTCGCCGTACCGGACGACCTGATCCACGACGTCGCCCACACGTTGCCGCTGACCAGTGCGCAGTACGTCGTCCACCTGTCCGGCGCCCACGGACTCGGACCGCTGGCCGGGCTGGCCGCGATGCCGGTGGCACTGCATCCGTCGATGACGTTTCCCGGGGGCGCGGTGAAGCTGGACGGCGTCATGTTCACGGCGACCGCGCCGGATGAAGCACGGCCGATGGTGGAGCGCCTGGTGAAGGCTCTCGGGGCTCAGCTGCAGTGGGTGGCCGACGAGCAGCGGGCGCGGTACCACGCCGGTCTCACGCATGGGGCGAACCACCTGACAACGTTGCTCACCCAGGCGGTCGGCGTACTGCGGGAAGCAGGCGTGGCGGATCCGGCCGCGACACTCCGTCCGCTGCTGGCCGCAACCCTCGACAACACGCTGCGATCCGGTCATCATGCGCTCACCGGGCCGATCGCCCGGGGCGATGTCGACACGGTGGCAGCACATCTGTCCGTACTGCGGGACCGGACGGCGAGCACGTACGCCGAACTGGCCCGCGCGACGGTGGAGTTGGCGGCGGCCGACGGACGACTGGACCCGGACACGGTGGCACGGTTCGACGAGGTGCTCGAGCGGGATCGAACAGGGGAGGCACCGCGATGAGACTCACCCAGACGAAGGCAGAACTGCGAGCGGCCGCGGCGATCCGGCCGCGGGCGGTCGTGATGACGATGGGCGCGCTGCACGACGGCCATGCCGCGCTACTGGCCGAGGCCCGCGAGCGGGTCGGACCGGACGGCAGTGTGGTGCTGACGATCTTCGTGAACCCGTTGCAGTTCGGGCCCTCCGAGGACTTCGACCGCTATCCGCGCACGCTGGCCAGTGACCTGGCGATCGCCAAGAACGAGGGCGTCGACCTGGTCTTCAACCCGTCCCGCGACGAGCTCTACCCGAACGAGCCGTCCATCACCGTGCATCCCGGGCCACTGGCCGACGAGCTCGAGGGGATGGTCCGGCCGGGCCACTTCGCAGGCGTGCTGACGGTGGTGGCGAAGATGCTGCACCTGACCGCGCCCGACCTGGCCCTGTTCGGCGAGAAGGATTACCAGCAGCTCACGCTGATCCGCGAGATGATCTGTGACCTCGACTGGGACGTCGACATCGTGCCGGTGCCGACCGTGCGGGAGCCTGACGGACTCGCGTTGTCCTCACGCAATCGCTACCTCGACGAGACCGAGCGTGACGAGGCGCTGGTGCTCTACCGCGCGTTGACCGCCGGAGCGAAGGCCGGGATGAACGGCCCGGACGCCGTGATGGCCGCCGCCCACGCCGAGCTCGAGGCGGTCCCATCGGTCCGGATCGACTATCTCGCCCTGCGCGCACCAGACCTCGGCCCGGTGATCGGCCCCGGCGAGGCCCGGATGCTGATCGCCGCCCGCGTGGGGGCCACCCGTCTCATTGACAACATTTCCATCACGCTCAGGTGAAATCGATTGATACGGTCGCGGGATGACCGCACCCGCTGTGCCGCAACGGTTGGCCGCGCCGAAACCCGGCTGGACCGATACCGTCGATGTGGTGGTGATCGGGTCCGGGATCGCCGGGCTGACCGCCGCCCTGAAGGCCCGTGAGCTGGGATCCGTGCTCGTGGTGACGAAGGACGTGGTCGCCTCCGGCTCGACCCAGTGGGCCCAGGGCGGGATCGCGGCCGCGCTCGATCCGGAGGACTCGCCCGAAGAGCATCTCCACGACACCCTCGTCGCCGGCGCCGGGCTGAGCGATCCGGAGGCTGTCCGCGTCCTGGTCACGGAAGGACCGGACGCCGTCCGGGACCTGATCGAGTTGGGTGCGCGGTTCGACACCGTCGACGGCGACCTCTCGCTGGGCCGGGAAGGTGGGCACCACCGCAACCGCATCGCGCATGCCGGTGGGGACGCGACCGGCGCGGAGATCGAGCGGGCCCTCGTCGCCGCGGTCAAGCGGGCCGACGACATCCGGCTGATCGAGCACGCCCTCGTCATCGACCTGTTGACCGCCGAGGACGGCGCCATCGCCGGCGTCACCCTGCACGTGATGGGCGAGGGGCAACTCGACGGCGTCGGCGCGGTCCGCAGCCGGGTGGTGATCCTCGCCTCCGGCGGCATCGGTCAGTTGTACGCCGCCACCACGAACCCGAGCGTGTCGACGGGTGACGGCATGGCGCTGGCGTTGCGGGCCGGCGCGAAGGTGCGTGACCTGGAGTTCGTGCAGTTCCACCCGACCGTGCTCTGGCTGGGCAAGAGCGCGAAGGGCCAGCAGCCGCTGGTGTCCGAGGCGGTCCGGGGCGAAGGCGCGTTCCTGGTCGACCACGAAGGCAATCGCTTCATGCAGGGCCAACACGAGCTGGCCGATCTCGCTCCGCGCGACATCGTGGCGAAGGCGATCATGCGGCAGATGCTTGCCGCTGGCAAGGATCACGTCTACCTCGACGCACGGCACTTCGGCGACGAGAAGTGGCGGGTGCGGTTCCCGACCATCCTGGCGGCCTGCCGGTCGCACGGTATCGACCCGGTGCGGGAACTGATCCCGGTCGCGCCGGCCTGCCACTACTCGTCCGGCGGGGTCTGGACCGACCTGCACGGGCAGACCTCGGTGCCTGGTTTGTACGCGTGCGGCGAGGTGGCGTGCACCGGCGTACACGGGGCCAACCGCCTGGCCTCGAACTCGCTGCTCGAAGGGCTCGTCTTCGCCCGGCGGATCGCCGCCCAGCTGGCCAACGGTCTTCCCGAGCTGCGCGAGCCGGCCGTGGACACCCGTGTCCCCGGTCTGGTCGACGCGGACGTCGTACCCGAGCTGCAGCGGGCGATGACGGTCGGCGCCGGAGTGATCCGGAGTGCGAGCGGACTGTCGGAGGCCGGTGCGGCCCTCGGCAAGCTGATCGAGCAGCCCGCCGGCGAGCCGGGTACGCCGGGATGGGAGGCGACCAACCTGGTCACAGTGGCGTCCGCGCTGATCGAGGCCGCCACCACGCGCCAGGAGAGCCGCGGCTCACATTGGCGTGAGGACTACCCGGATCGCGACGACCGGCACTGGTCGGGCAATCTTGACCTGACCCTCCCGTCCGAGGGTCAGTCGGCGCGGCCGGTCAGCACGTTCGTGCCGCACGGATCCAAGGAGAGACAGCATGGATGAGACGGTCGACAGGCAGTGGGTCGCCGACCTCGTGCGGGCCACCATCGAGGAGGACCTGGCCGGGGGCGTCGACGTGACCACGACGGCCACGGTCGATCCGGACCAGATCTCGGTCGCCGAGCTGGTCGCCCGGGCCGACGGCGTGGTCGCCGGCCTGGAGATCGCCGAGCTGGTGATCCGGCAGGTCGCCGCGCCGGAGGAGGTCGAGCTCGAGTACTCGGTCCGCGACGGTGCCTCGGTGCGCAAGGGCGACATCCTGATGACGATCCGCGGCAAGACCCGGCAGCTTCTGACCGCCGAGCGCACAACGCTGAACCTGCTCTGCCACCTCTCCGGCGTGGCGACGCTGACCCGGCGCTGGGTGGACGCGGTCGACGGCACCGGCGTGGTCATTCGCGACACCCGCAAGACGATGCCGTTGCTCCGATCGCTGGAGAAGTACGCCGTCCGGTGTGGTGGCGGGAAGAACCATCGGATGGGCCTGTCCGACGCGGCGCTGATCAAGGACAACCACGTGATCGCGGCCGGCGGGGTGGCCGAGGCGTTCCGGCTGGTGCGGAAGTCGTATCCAGACATCGCGGTCGAGGTCGAGGTGGACACGGTCGGCGACGCCCTGATCGCGCTGGAGTCCGGCGCCGACCTGATCCTGCTGGACAACATGGACATCCCGTCGCTGCGCGAGGCGGTCGAGAAGGTCGCCGGCCGGGCGCGGCTGGAGGCCTCCGGCGGCCTGACCCTCGATCAGGCCCGCGCGGTCGCCGAGACCGGCGTCGACTACTTCGCTGTCGGGGCGCTGACCCACTCCGCGCCGGTGCTCGACATCGCTTTGGACCTGCGAGAAGCCTGATGCTGCTAGCCGTCGCCGTCGAGAACACCCGGACCCTGGTCGGCCTGGTCTTCGAGGGGACGGTCAAGCGGCATTGGTGGGTCGGCACCGACCCTCGCCGGACGGCGGACGAGTGGGCGGTCCTGTTCCAGGGGCTGCTCGCCGGCGAGTCCGCGGTGTCCGGGGTCGCGGTGTGTTCCGCCGTACCGCATGTGCTGCACGAGTTGCGGGAGGTCGTCGCGCGGTACTACGAGGACGTGCCGAGCGTCGTGGTCGAGCCGGGGGTGAAGACGGGGTTGCCGGTGCTGGTGGACAACCCGCGTGAGGTCGGCACCGACCGGATCGCGAACGCCCTCGCGGCGGTCCAGCGGTACGGCGCTCCCTGCCTGGTCGTCGACGTGGGGACGGCGATCACCATCGACGTGGTCAGCCCGGCCGGCGCGTTCATCGGCGGAGTGATTGCCCCAGGCATCGAGACCGCGACCGACGCGCTGGGCACCGCGGCCGCCCAGCTGCGCCGGGTCGAGTTGGTCCGGCCGCGCTCGGTAGTCGCCAAGAACACGGTCGAAGCCCTGCAATCCGGAGCGATCCACGGTTTTGCGGCCCTGGTCGACGGCTTGGTCGACCGGATCCGCGTGGAGCAGTCGCTCGACCCCGCGACTCCGGTGGTGCTGACCGGCGCCCTCGCTCCGTTGCTCGCCGGCGAGCTGGAGGCCCCGATTCGTCACGAGCCGTTGCTCACTTTGCACGGTCTGCAGCAGGCATTCGCCCGCAACCACCAATAGTTGCCTCATCGGGCAGAAGCTCTTGTGCCCTTCAGGTGATCTGGATCACCATGAAGTCAGCTACGTGGGGGGAGATCATGAGAGCTACTTATCGGGTGCTTGCCGGACTCGTTGCGGTCAGCGTGGTCCTGCAGGCGATGTTCATCGCGCTCGGCTGGTTCACGGCGATCAAGGACATGGACGACGGTCTGGTGATCGACAAGAACTACGACGGCAACATCGGTCACGCACTGCATGGCCAGTTCGGGACGTTGGTGATCCCGATCCTCGCGTTGCTGCTGCTGATCGTGTCGTTCTTCGCGCACGTGCCGGGCGGAATCAGGTGGGCGCTGTACGTGTTCGGCCTGGTCGTCCTACAGATCGCGCTTGCGTTCCTGTCGTTCGGTGTAACACCTGTGCTCGGGCTGCTGCACGGTCTGAACGCCTTCGTGCTCCTCGCCGTCGCGGCCATCGCCTCCCGGCGAGCCGCCGGGGCCCCGGCCGCCGCCACGGAGACCACCACCGAGGCGACCGCTTAGATGCCCTTGGCAACTGACGGACGGCGGCCGTGACGGTGCGGCTGCCGCCTCGCCGCACCCTGATCGCGATCCTCGCGACGCTCGTCGTGCTGACGCCGATCGCGTTCTTCTGGCAGCGGAGCCTGGTGCCGAACAACCTGTCACCAATGGCGATGGGGTACGCCGACTTCGGCGGTGGGCCGGCGGAGCACGTGCATCACGGAGTCGACGTCAGCACGCTCACCGGGCCGGCGAATCGAACGGCCGACGTGGTGGTGGATCTGGTGGCCCGCAAGGAGAAGTTCGACATCCCCGGCCGCGGGTCGATGGACGGCTACACGTTGAACCACAAGTCACCGGGTCCGCAGATCGTCGCAAAACAAGGCGATCTCATCCAGGTCACCTTGCACAACGAGTCCGTCCCCGAAGGGATCACACTGCACTGGCACGGCGTCGACGTACCGGCTGCTGAGGACGGGGTCGCCGGAGTCACCCAGGACGCGGTCGGAGTCGGGCAGTCGTTCGTCTACCGCTTCGTCGCGAAGGACGCCGGCACGTACTGGTACCACTCCCACCAGGTCTCGCACGAACTGGTGAAGAAGGGCCTGTACGGCGTACTGATCGTCAAGCCCACACCCAGCGACGTGATCGCCGCGGTCCACACCTACGACAAGGTGCGAACTGTCAACGGCGAGTACGGCGAACGCCGGGTGGCGGCACCTGGTCCGACGGTCCGGGTGCGACTGATCAACACGGACAACGGACCGATGGCGACCTGGGTCGACGGAGCGCCGTACAGGGTCGTCGCGGTGGACGGGAACGAGGTGAACGCGCCGCCGGAGGTGAGTGGCAAGACGGTGCTCGTCACCGCGGGCGGCCGGATCGACCTGCAGGTGACGATCCCGCAGGGATCGGCGGTGCGGATCGGTCTGGGCGGGGGGCCGACCGCTCTGGTGATCGGCGACGGCAATGCGCCGACCGGTACGCAACCGCGGGATCAGGTCGACCTGTTGACCTATGGCTCGCCGAAGGCACTCGGGTTCGATCCGGCGAAGGCGACGCGGGTGTTCCAGTACAACATCGGGCGGCGGATCGGGTTCTTCGACGGCAAGCCCGGCCTGTGGTGGACGATCAACGGGCATCAGTACCCGGACGTGCCGATGTTCGTGGTGACCGACGGCGACATCGTCCGGATGACCATCAAGAACACCTCCGGGCAGGTCCATCCGATGCACCTGCACGGGCACCATGTCGTCGTACTGAGCCGCAACGGTGTGGCCGCGACCGGCAGCCCGTGGTGGACCGATTCGCTCAATGTCGAGGACAAGGAGACCTACGAGGTCGCCTTCGTCGCGAACAACCCGGGCATCTGGATGGACCACTGCCACAACCTGCCGCACGCGGCGCAGGGCCTGGTCACGCACCTGATGTACACCGGGGTCACCACGAAGTTCCACCTGGGCGGCGGGCCGGACAATCAGCCCGAGTGAATCGGCCGCCCGACCGTGAGCGCCGTCCGGAGCGTCTCCGGCAGACCGTTGAAGGCCGCGTCGGGGGGAGTGCCGGTCGCGTCGAGGGTCTTGGAGAAGAAGGATCGCGCGGCCGCGGCCAGGACCACGTCGAGGACGTCGGTGTCGGTCAGGCCGAGGGCCTTCAGTGCGTCCACGTCATCCTGCGTGACGGCGTCGGCGGATAGCGCCACCTTGCGGGCGAACGCCATCACCGCCCGGTCGACCGGGTCGTTCGCCGGCTCACTGACGAGGGCCGCCACCTCTTCGGACGTGTAGAACTTGTCGGCCAGGACCTGGCCGTGGGCGAGGCAGCAGTAACTGGACTTCAGTGCGGACGCCGCAGCCAGCGTGGCGAGCTCGTAGCGGCGCAGGTCCATCGATTCCTTGATCGCGCCGTTGAGTTGCTTCCACGCGTCGTACACGGCCGGACGGGCCGCGAACGTGGTGACGAAGTTGGGCACGTGGCCGGCCGGCGCCCGGTTCTGCTCGAAGAACTCCGGGTCCTTCGGTGTGTCGATGAATGCCATCCTGGTCCCCCTTGTGGCTCTTCTCACGGTAGCTCAGCTCGCCGGAGAAGGGCCTGCGTTGCCGCGGTGAGGGGTGCGAAACCGAGCCGCTGGTGTGTCTCGAGGGCGATCCGCAGCTGGTGGCTCGCGGCGGTGCGGTCACCGCCGGCGAGCGCGAGGTGGCCGACGGTATGGCTGACACTGCCCAGGAAGAACGCGCCCATGCCGCCGACCGCGAGGCGGTCGGCGAAGGGCATCAGTTGCTCGCGGAGCTCGGCGATGGCCCGCGGGTCGGCAAGCTCGAGCCACACCCGGGCGCGGAGGACCGTGAGTCCGATCCAGGCGAAATCCCAGTTCAGTGGGCGTTGCTCCGCCCAGTCGCCGAGCACCAGCCGGGCCTCGTCGGTCCGTGAGCCTGCGATCAACGCCAGCGCGTGGAAGTCACGGAAGACCGGATGGTGCTGTGCCATGGCTCGCAGCGCGGGCTCCAGCTCCGCCAGCCGTCCCTCCATCATGCGCAGGGCGGCGAGTTGGGAGGGGACCAGAGCCTCCGGGGCCATCGAGGTCGTCGACTGCAGTGTCTGGAGTCGCTCGATCGCTGTCTGCGCGCCCGCGAAGTCTCCGACGGCCTGCCGTTCCAGCGCGAGTCCCGCACTCGCGATCACCAGGACCGGGACGAGTTTGTGCTGCTCCGCGATCCGGTACGCGCGGTGCAGATCAGCGACCGCTTGCTCCCAGGAACCGGACTCGCCGCGGTCGGCGGCCCGTTTGCACAGCGCGGCCGCGAGTTCCGCGCGGTCGTCGAGCCGGCTGGCCAGCGTCACGAGTTCGTCGGCGATCGCGATCCTGCGGTTGAGCAGATCGGGACGCTGCTGAGCCAGGTGTGCCAGTTGGAGGATGCACAGCAACTGTGCCGGCGAACCGGCGCGCCTGGTCACCTGCACGGCCTCGGTCACCAGTGCTGTCGCGCGATTCGCGGACCCCGGTTGGTACAGCAGCTCGACGGCGAGAGCGGCCTGGACCTGTGCCCGCAGCAGAATCTCGGCGTCCGGGAGCTGGGCCAGCACCTGCTCCCACAGCTCGATCGCCGCCGGGTCGTGGACGGGGTACTCACGCCACGTCCAGATGGCGCGCTCGCCGATCACCAGCAGCGCCTGGGCGGCCGCGACCGCGTCGCCGCGGACGAGCGCCGAACGCGCCGCGTCGGCGAGCGAAGCCCAGGCCTCGAGCGGACGCGCCAACCAGTGCAGGGCCTGGCCCAGCCCGGCCTGCACCGCCGCTCGCTCCGCCGCGGTGGCCAGCGGGTCCTGATCCTGCAGTTCGGCGGCCATCCGGAACAGGCGCACTGCCTCGTCATGGGCGGAACTCCCGGCGGCCCGGAGCGCGGCCCGGTTCGCGAACGTCCAGGCCGACCGGGCGTGGACCGGCCCGGCGAGCCGGTAGTGCTCGGCGAGTTGAGCGGTGTGCGGCTCGAGCCTACCGATGCGTCGCCGTTCCAGCGCCTGGGCGGCGCGCGCGTGCGCCCGCGAGCGTGCGGGGGCGGGCAGGCCGCGGTAGATCGCGTCCCGGACGAGTGCGTGGGTGAACCGATACCGGCTGGGTGTCTCCTCTTCCAGCAACCCCGACCGCAAGGCCGCCTCGACGGCTTCGTCGACGGTCGCGGCAGCCGCATCGACGGCAGCATCGACCACATCGAGGTCGAACGACCGACCTAGGACCGCCCCGGCCGCCAGGATCTCGCCGGCCTGATCCGGAAGCTGCGCCAAGCGCTGCCGGACCACGTCGCGAACCCCGCCGGGCACCTCTCGCCAGGACGGCGCGGCCGGATCGGACAGGTCACCCGCACTGATCAGCAGGCGGACGAATTCGTTGATGTAAAAGGGGTTCCCGTCGGTGCGGACCCGGATCGCCGCAGCGACCTCGTGATCGACCTCGACTCCGGTCTGCCGGCGTACCTGGACCGTGACCGCAGCCTCGTCCAGGCCTGCGAGGCGGATGCGCAACGGGTCGAGCCGAGCCAGCGCGGCGAGCACCTCGGCGACCGGGGAACTGATGTCGGCTTCCGCCTCCCGGCAGGTCACCAGCAACACTGCCGGTACGTCGGCCAGCGTGGCGGCGACCCGTCGCAACAGGCGCAGGCTGTCCGCATCGGCCCAGTGCACGTCGTCGAGGACAAGCAGCGATGCGGCATCGGCCCGCAGGGACTCCACCAGGGCGCCGGCCAGCCGGAAGGTCGACGACGCAGTGTCGACAGGTCCCGGTCCGGCCTGCCGGAGGATGGCGGTCTCGCCGAACAGTTGATGCACGGACTGCTGCCATCCCCACAGGGGCGCACTCGCGTCGGGTTCCCATCCACCCCATCCGCACCGGAATCCGGCTGCCCTGGCCTGCTCTGCCACCGCTTGCGCGAGACAGGTCTTCCCGATGCCCGGCTCCCCGCTGACGAGTACGACGCGGCCCCGTCCGGCGGCAGCCTCGTCCATCGCCCGCCGTACCTCGAGCAGTGGCGCGTCCCGCCCAGCCAGTGCAGCGCGCCGCCGGGCCTTCGGCACGTCCAGGTCAGGGTCTTGCCTCAGGACCGCGTCCTCGAGCCGGCGCAACTCGGCGCCCGGGTCAAGTCCGGCCTCGTCGACCAGTCGTCGGCGAGCCCGGCGCAACGCCTCGAGAGCGTCCGCCTGCCGAGCCGACCGGTACAGCGCCAGCGCCAGGAGCGCCCACAACCGCTCTCGGAGCGGATGCGCCTCGACGAGACGCTCGAGTTCCGGCCCGGCCTGCCCGTGCCGGCCGAGTGCGAGACGGGCGGTCCACAGGTCCTCCACGGCCGACAGGCGCAGTTCTGCGAGCCGAGTCGCCTCCGCATGGACGATCGGCGTCGTACTGGCCACGCCGGCGAACGCTTCTCCGTGCCAGAGGTCGAGTGCGGTCTGCAGCAGACTCTCGGCTCGGTCCGGATCCGAGGTGAGCACGGGCGATGCCTGTGCCAGCAGGGAGGTGAACCGGCGCGCGTCGACGTCGATGCTGTCGAGCATCAGGGCGTAACCCGGTGCGCGGGACACCAGCACCGTGGCCGGCGCCCGCGGCTCGCGTACTGGTTCGAGCAGGCGCCGGAGTCTGGCGACGTACGCATGCAGCGAGACCAGTGCCTTGGCCGGTGGGTCCTCGCCCCAGAGCAGGTCGACCAGTCGGTCCACCGAGACGGCGTGGCCGTCGGCGACGACGAGGATCGCGAGGAGCGCGCGCGACTTGAGGCCGCCGAGGTCGACGGCCGATCCGTCGACGACAAGCTCCATGCCACCCAGCACGCGGACCTGCATGAGCGCAGAATAGGTCGCCCTGCGGTGCAAGCCGCGGGCAATTCGATGGCAAGGAGCAGCGGACAGAGTGGGGTTCGACGGCATCCAACTCATGTGAGGAGCACAGCCGTGACTGCTGGCGGCCTACCGACAGAGACGATCGACACCCGGGACATGAACTGCGTACACACGTTCCTGCGGCGTGAGTTCCGGCTGGCGCCCGGCGTGGTCCGTGCGGTCGACGAGGGCGATACCGGCCGGGCCCGGATCATCTGTGACCATCTGGAGTTCCTGACGACTTTCCTTCACCACCATCACACCGGCGAGGACCGGCTGCTCTGGCCGAAGCTGCTCGCCCGGGTGCCGGACGAGCTGGCGCCGATCGTGCACCTGATGGAGGCGCAGCACGAGCGTGTCGACGAGTTGCTGCGGGAGATCCAGCGGGTGCGCGAGCAGTGGCGATCGTCTGCCGGGCAGGCCGACCGGGACGCGCTTGCGCAGTTGCTGGACGAGCTCAACGTCAGCTTGGTCGAGCACCTCGAAGCAGAGGAGGAGCGTCTGCTCCCGATCGCGGCGCGCACCGTGACCGAGGCGGAGTGGCACGAGCTCGGCGAAGCAGGTGTCAAGGCGCTCCGGAAGCCGGACCTCCCACTGGTTCTCGGGATGATCCAATACGAGGGCGACCCGGAGGTCGTGGCCGACATTGTCGGCGGGACGCCGCCGCTGATCCGATGGATCGTCCCGGCCCTGTCACGTCGCGCCTTCCGCCGGCACGCACTCGCCGTCCACGGCACCGTCACGCCCTGAGCACCCGGCGCCAGCGCCGCATACCGATCCGGCAACGGTCGTGCCGAGTCGGCGCCTGGTTCTGGGTATGGTTCACCCGGTCGGTTGTGAGGCAGCTGAGACGAGGTGGTCCGAGTGCGGCGTACCCTCGCCGTTGCGCTGGCAGCGCTGGTCGGTGCGACCGCGCTCACCGCCTGCGCCTCGGACCCGATGCCCACGAATGTCGCGGTCGCGTGGGCGCCGCAGGGCCGGGCCGCCGTCCTGGTCACCTGGAAGGACGCCAACGCGCCGAACCGCGTCACGATCGAGGGTGTGCTCAGCGAGAGTCCGTCGTACGTGAAGTACGTCGCGGCCGGCGAGCCGAACAGCTGGGAGATCCCGACGTCGGCGTTCCCACCGGACGGCAACTACAAGGTGGCGGTCGCCACCGGGACGTCGCAGGGTGGCGTGACCAGCAAGCTCGCCCGCTCGGTCGTGTTCGACACCGACGGCCCGGTCCAGCCGAGCGCCGCCGGTGCAACCCCGCTTGGCCGGGGCGTGCTGATCAAGTGGTCGGTGCCGGTGGCGCCGCAGGACTTCACCCCGAACGATCCGCTCGATGTGAAGGGCAAGCACACCCAGAAGTACGTGCCGATGATCGGTCGGCCCGGGCAGTTGTTGCGGGATATCGGTCCGGGTACGACGTCGACGCGGCAGGTGATCAAGAGCATCAAGCCGCCGTACCTGTTCCAGCTCCGGACCCAGAACGAGTGGAGCACCCGGATGGGCGGGCAGGTGCTCGGCCTGACCAGCTCGATCAACGCGGCCGTGCCGGCTCTGGCCCAGTTCAGCGTGCCGATCGTGGTCCGCGGGCGAGTCGTCCTGCAGCAGGTCGGCTGCGAGGCGGAGACGCCCTGCGTACAGCAGCGGGCGACGCCGGCCGGCGTGCCGGTGGTAGTGCTGACCCAGGTCACCCCGGGCTCGCACTGGACCCCGGCGGCCCTCGGTAAGACCACCGCCGGTGGGCATTACGACATCGCCGTACCGACAGGTGGAAGCCGGCCGTACAAGATCACCGTGCCGGCGTACAGCAAGGCCGGCATCATCACCGGGCCGTCGACCAGCAAGCCGGCGTACACCCGCACTGTGGTCCGGATCGCGTCGGCCGGGTTCATCGGCGGGGAGACGGCCAAGAAGCGCGGCAGCAGCGTCACCGTTTTCGCGACGGTCAAGCCGGCGATGAACTCGACCGCGATGCTGCAGTCCTGGAACCGGCAGACCCGCAAGTGGGTCAACGTCAAGGCGACGGCGATGCGCCGGGGGCAGACCGCGCTGGCCTTCACCGCCGGGCAGGCGGGTGACTTCGCCTACCGGTTCGTGATCCCTGGCGCGATGATGTTCGGCCGGTCGATGAGCGGGACGATCACGCCGCAGCTGGCGCTACACATCCGCTGACTGGCGCTCCGGCACGGTCGGCGCGGCGTGCCGCCGCTTGCGGATCCTGTGGACGACGTACGCCGCGACCACGGCTACCCCGATCACGACCAGGGCCCACACCGACACCCGGCCGAAGATCTTGTCGGCGTTGTCGCCGACCTTGTACGCGACGATGCCGATCGTGGCCGCCCAAGCGATGCCGCCGGCCGCGTTCGCGGCCAGGAACCGCGGGTACGGCATCCGCAGCATGCCCGCCATCGGGCCGGCGAAGATCCGCAGCAGGGCCACGAAGCGCCCGAAGAACACCGTCCAGACGCCGTACTTGTGGAAGTACTTCTCGGCGCGGACGATCCGGTCCTCGGAGAAATGGTGGGACCGGCGGCCGAGCCGCTCGAACAGACCGCGGCCGGCCTTGCGGCCGATGAAGTAGCCGATCGAGTCGCCGACGATCGCTCCGATCACGGCCGCGCCGATCACGTACTGGATGTGCAGGTGCCCCTGGGAAGCGAGCAGCGCCGCCGCGACCAGCGTGGTCTCACCCGGCAGCGGCACCCCCATGCTCTCGACGCCGATGACGAGTCCGACCACCAGATACGCCAGGATCGCCATCCCACCGGTCGGGATCGCGATCACCAGCGCAAGCCAAGGTTCCCCCATGAACCCATAGTGACATTCGGCAACAACCGATTAGGTGACAGGGCACCTACTTCGGGGGGATCTCAGGGACGTGGCCGTTCGGAACCTCGGGGACGTCCCCGTTGGGCACCTCGGGGACCTGGCCGAGTGGGAGGTCGGGGATGTGGCCGTTGAAGGCCTTGGTGACGCTCTGCAACGCGGCGGTGACCTCGGACGGGATCACCCAGAAGGTGTTGCCGGGGCCCTTGGCGAGCTCGGGCAGCATCTGCAGGTACTGGTACGCGAGCAGCTTCGGGTCCGGGTCGTTGCGGTGGATCGCCTCGAACACCGTGTCGATCGCCTTCGCCTGGCCCTCGGCCCGCAGGATCGCCGCCTGCCGCTCGCCCTCGGCGGTCAGGATCCGGGACTGCCGCACGCCCTCGGCGGTGAGGATCGCGGCCCGCTTCTCCCGGTCCGCCCGCATCTGCTTCTCCATCGACTCCTTGATCGACGGCGGCGGGTCGATCGCCTTCAGCTCGACCCGGTTCACCCGGATGCCCCATTTGCCCGACGCCTCGTCCAGTACGCCGCGGAGCTGGGAATTGATGTGCTCGCGGGACGTCAGCACCTTCTCCAGGTCCAGGCTGCCGATCACGTTGCGCAGTGTGGTGACGGTGAGCTGCTCGATCGCCTGCTCGAAGTTGGCGATCTCGTACGCCGCCGCGCGGGGATCGGTGACCTGGACATAGAGCACCGTGTCGATGTCGACGACCAGGTTGTCCTCGGTGATCACCGAGCGCGGCTCGAACGAGATCACCTGCTCGCGCAGGTCGATCAGTTGCCGGGGCCGGTCGACGAACGGGATGAGGATGTTCAGCCCGGGTTCGAGGGTGCGCAGGTACCGGCCCAGACGTTCGACGTTGCTGGCCCGCGCCTGCGGCACGATCCGGACCGTCCGGATCACCAGCACGATGGCGAGCAGGGCGACGACCAGTCCGATGATCAGTTCGGCCATGGATCCTCCTGAGGATGCACGAGGGCGGTAGCCCCCTCGATGGCGAAGACGTCGACCCTGGTGCCCGCGGGAATGAGCAGGTCCGGGTCGTACGAACGGGCGCTCCACTCCTCGCCGCCGATCTTGACCCGGCCGGGTTCGCGGCCGCACGGGGTCAGCACGACGGCCTCGCGTCCGATCAGCGCGGCCACGCCGGTGCGCAGCTGGGGGTGTCCCATCAGATGCCGGCGGGCGACCGGGCGGACCAGTGTGATCATCGCGGCGGCCGTGACGGCGAACGCGAGCAGCTGCAGCCCGATCCCGAGGCCCAGCCCGGCGATCGCGGCCGCGGCCAGCGCGGCGATCGCGAGCAGGAGCAGATCGAACGTCGCGGTCATCAACTCGGCCGTGCCGAGGATGCCGGCGATGATCAACCACAGAACCCAGGACTGCATAACGGACCACCTAGCGGCGGAAAGTACCTCTCTTTCGAAGGTACTCCGGGATACGCGGATCCGTAGCTAACGGTTCAGCTATCTTGCGGCGGCTTGCCGGTCGGTACGACGGCCAGCAGCGTGCTGATCGACCGCGTGCCGGCCGGATGCGACGTCGCCGTCCGGCCCTTGCGGAACGCATCGATCACGTCGTTCAGTTCCTTCACGAACTGCTCGGCCTCCTCGCGGGACAGCCACAGCCTGCTCCGGCTGAGTGTGCTGAGCCCCTCCCAGGGGTCGTCCGCCGGCAACTCCTCGAACTGCTCCAGCACCCGGTCGACGTTGCTGCGCATCATCGCGTGCGTGGCCGCCCGGCCGGCCTCGGCCGATTGGGACGCGACCTGCAGCCCGGCGCCGAGCGCGCGCCACGGCCGCTCGCGGCCGTCCGCCGAGGCCTCGGCCCGTTCGATGATGCCCCAGCGCTCCAGCGCGCGGAGGTGGTAGCTGGTCGCGGAGGGAGTCAGGCCGGCCAGTTCGGCGCATTCCGTCGCGGTCAGCACCCGGCCGCTGTAGAGCTCGTCGATGATCCGCTGCCGGGCCGGATGGGCCAGGGCGCGGATCGCTCGCGGGTCGGTGATCACCAAGCGCTTGTTCCGGGTCTTCTTCGCGGCCACGAGGTCAGCGTAGCGAAGCCCTTGACGCCGGTAAATATGAAGCATTAACTTCATAGTTGTGAAGCAAACACTTCAGACTTCGATTTGGTCCTACCGCGACATCCGCCTGGTGCTGCCGGCCCGGGCGCTGTCCTACGCGGGCGATTCGGTCGCCCTCATCGCGCTGATGCTGCGGGTCTCGGCCGACGGTGGACCCGGTGCGATCACGGCGCTCTTGCTGGCGTTCGCCGTACCGACCGTGGCGATGATCCCGTTCGCCGGCCGGATCGTGGACGGCCACGACTCCCGCAGGGTCCTGGTCTGGTCGGGTTTGCTGCAGGCGGCCGCCGGGATCGGGCTGGCCTTCTCCCACGGACTGATCGAAACCCTGGCCCTGGTCTGCGTCCTCCAGTTGGGCCAGGCCGTCGCCGGACCCGCGTGGAGCGCGCTCATCCCGCGCATCGTCGGCGAGGACCTCGTCGGCCGGGCCACCGGCACCAGCCAGGCCCTCGTCGGAGTGGCCACCCTGGCCGGCTCCGCGGTCGGCGGCCTCCTGGTCGGGTGGTCCGGTGACCGCGGAGCCCTGCTGGTCGACGCCGGCACCTTCGTGGTTCTGGCTGCGGTGGCACGGCTGGTGGTGACCCGGCGGTGCCCCGCGCCTGGCGCCGTACGGGAGAAGGGCGCGATGTCGGCCGGCCTGCGCAGCCTCTTCGGCGACCCGCTGCTCCGGGTCCTGGTGCCGTGCCTGTGGGTGCTGGTGCTCGTCGGCGAGGCGATGAACATCGTCGAGGTGTTCCTGATCACCGACGACATCGGGCTCGACGCGGCCGGGTACGGGTGGGTGCTGGCCGCCCAGGGAGGCGGCGCGATCGTGGGTGCGTGGATCACCGGACGGCTGGTCACCGGGATGTCCCGGTCCCGGGCCGTACTGGGTGGGATGGCCGCGATCGGCGCCTCCGCTGTCCTGATGGGGCTCGCCGGCAATGTGGTCACGGTCGTCGCCGGCGCCATCGTGTGCGGATTCGGCAGCGGGATGCTCAATGCCGGCACCAGCACGCTGGTCGTCACCCGCTCCGCGGAGGCCGTCCGCGGCCGGGTGAACGCGGCGCTGATGGGCACGGTCCGGGGCTGCAGCCTGGTGGCGCTCCTGCTGGGCGGTTTCCTCGGCGCTGTGCTCGGGGCCCGGTCGACTTTCGTGGCCTGCGGCGTCGCCTGCGCGGTGGCTGCCGTCGCGGCATCCTTCCTGGTGGTCCGAACAAAGGATTCGGCTGTGGAGGTGCTCAGTCACTAGCCTTTAGGCATGACTGACGCACACGTTGACCCGGTGAACCCCGACAGCGGGCAGGACGACCTGCCCGAGCAGATGCGGGTTCGCCGGGAGAAGCGTGACCGCCTACTGGCGGAGGGAGTGCAGCCCTACCCGATCTCGGTACCGCGGACGCACCTGCTGAAGGACCTGCGGGCCAAGTACGACGGCCAGGAGCTGGAGCCCGACACCAAGACCGGCGAGCAGGTCTCGGTGACCGGCCGGGTGATCTTCCTGCGCAACACCGGCAAGCTGTGCTTCGTCCGGCTCCGGGAAGGAGACGGGACCGAGCTGCAGGTGATGCTGTCGCTGGCCGACCTCGGTGAGGAGGAGCTGGCCCGGTTCAAGCAGCTCGTCGACATCGGTGACCTGCTGTCCGTCCAGGGCGAGGTAGTGACGAGTCGCCGCGGTGAGCTGTCTGTGCAGGCGACCGGCTGGCAGATGGCCGCCAAGACGCTCCGCCCGCTCCCGAACGAGCACAGACCGCTGAACGAGGAGGCCCGGGTCCGGCTCCGGTACGTCGACCTGATCGTCCGCCCCGAGGCGCGCGAGATGGTCCGGACGAAGGCCGCCGTACTCAAGTCACTGCGTGCTACCTACGACGAGCGCGGCTTCATCGAGGTCGAGACACCGGTGCTGCAGCTCACCAACGGTGGTGCGGCGGCCCGGCCGTTCAGCACCCACCTGAACGCGTTCGACCAGGAGATGAAGCTGCGGATCGCGCTCGAGCTCGATCTCAAGCGGGCGATGATCGGCGGCGTCGACCGGGTCTACGAGATCGGCCGGACGTTCCGCAACGAGGGACTCGACTCCACCCATGCCGCGGAATTCTCGATGATCGAGGCCTATCAGGCGTACGGCGATTACGACACGATGGCCGAACTCATCGAGGACCTGATCCGGAACGCGGCCCGGGCGGTCGGCCACACCGTGATCACCGCGCGCGACGGTTCGAGCATCGATCTGGAGCAGCCGTTCCGGCACGCGACCCTTTTCGAACTGGTCTCCGAGGCGGTCGGCGAGACCGTCGACATCGGCACCGACACGACCCGGCTGACCAAGCTGGCCGAGCAGCACGACGTCGAGCTGCAGCCGGGCTGGAATGCCGGCGAGATCGCGCTGGAGTTGTACGAGAAGCTGGTCGAGCACACCCTCATCCAGCCCACCTATGTCCGCGACTATCCCGAGTCGGTGCGGCCGCTGGCGAAGCCGCACCGCGAAATTCCGGGCCTGGTCGAGGCCTGGGACATCATCGTCAACGGGGTCGAGCTCGGCACTGCCTACTCGGAGCTGAACGACCCGGTGATCCAGCGTGAACGCCTGGTGGCGCAGTCGTTGCTGGCCGCGGCCGGCGACCCGGAGGCGATGGACCTGGACGAGGACTTCCTCCGGGCGATGGAGTTCGGGATGCCGCCGGCCGGTGGTATGGGGATGGGCCTGGACCGGCTGATCATGCTGTTCACCGGGACCGGTATCCGGGAGACGATTCTGTTCCCGTTGCTCCGGCCGGAGTGATTCCTGCAAACCCGGGCCCCGGGGTTGCCGCGATCGTTGCATAGCACAACGGACGGTCACGGCAATTCCCGGGGTCCTTTTCATTCTGGTCTGGCCGGATTCACCCCGGCCGGGCCGGTGTGAATACTCAAGGTGACCTCGGGTGCACAGCGTCGATCGCGACCACCTGATCCGCCGGATTTGGTCACATCTTTCCGGCTCATTCCGGGAGGTGAATGACACGAAGGCGGTTTGTGCGGTACAAATCAGGTGCAAACAATTCGGCAGAGGGATTGTGCCCGATGGCGGGCGCGGAAAGGTTGTCATCGATGGCGCAAAGGGTGCAGGTGGTTCTCGAGGACGATCTCGACGGCGGTAAGGCCGACGAGACCGTGACCTTCGGGCTGGACGGCACGACGTACGAGATCGACCTGTCCAAGAAGAATGCCGCCAAACTGCGCGACGCCCTGGCCGGGTACGTCGGTTCGGGACGCCGGGTGTCCGGTCGCCGCGGCGCAGCGGCCCGGTCACGGGGACGGGGCCGGGCGGCTTCGGACTCGGCCGACATCCGGGCCTGGGCCAAGGACAACGGCTACGACGTGAGCGAGCGGGGCCGGATCTCCGCCGAGGTGCGGGCGGCGTACAACGAAGCCAAGTAATTCCGCAGGACTGCCGGTCCCGGCCCCGTGAGGGTGCCGGGACCGTCCGCATTCCGGTTGTTTCACAGTGTGGACAGCCCGATCCGGGGCGGATGACTGACCGGGCAAGTAGTTCGGTGAAATTCGCTGGTGGCGAACACGCTGTCCGAAGGTGCGCACGCGGGAACACCCTGGAGATCCGCGGGGTTGTTCCCTTGTGATGCCTCCCGGCCGGTCGGCGATCTACTGATGTTGTGTTCGCCCAGAGCGAGCCTGTCGGCACCGGGGACTAGCATGCATGTACGGGGGTCGGCCCACACGGTACGTCCGACTCCTCTGAGGCAAGGAGCGCTTTGGCGATGTTTGAACGATTTACGGACCGCGCCCGTCGGGTAGTCGTCCTGGCTCAGGAAGAGGCCAGGATGCTCAGCCACAACTACATCGGGACCGAGCACATCCTGCTCGGCCTGATCCACGAGGGTGAAGGGGTCGCCGCCAAGGCTCTCGAGAGCCTGGGTATCTCGCTCGAGGCCGTCCGCTCCCAGGTCGAGGAGATCATCGGCCAGGGGCAGCAGGCACCGAGCGGGCACATCCCGTTCACCCCCCGCGCCAAGAAGGTGCTGGAGCTCTCCCTGCGCGAGGCCCTGCAACTGGGCCACAACTACATCGGCACCGAGCACATCCTGCTCGGCCTCATCCGCGAGGGTGAGGGTGTCGCAGCGCAGGTCCTGGTCAAGCTCGGCGCGGACCTGAACAAGGTCCGCCAGCAGGTCATCCAGCTGCTGAGCGGGTACCAGGGCAAGGAGCCGTCGAGTGCCGGTGCGCCCACCGAGGGTGCGCCCAGCAGCTCTCTGGTGCTGGACCAGTTCGGCCGGAACTACACGCAGTCCGCTCGTGAGGCGAAGCTCGACCCGGTGATCGGGCGCGAGACCGAGATCGAGCGGGTCATGCAGGTGCTGTCCCGGCGGACCAAGAACAACCCTGTCCTGATCGGTGAGCCGGGTGTCGGGAAGACCGCGATCGTGGAGGGTCTGGCCCAGCAGATCGTCCGCGGTGACGTCCCGGAGACCCTGAAGGACAAGCAGATCTACTCCCTCGACCTGGGTGCCCTGGTGGCCGGTTCGCGCTACCGCGGTGACTTCGAGGAACGCCTGAAGAAGGTGCTCAAGGAGATCCGTACCCGCGGCGACATCGTGCTGTTCATCGACGAGATCCACACCCTCGTCGGGGCCGGCGCCGCCGAGGGCGCGATCGACGCGGCGAGCATCCTGAAGCCGATGCTGGCCCGTGGTGAGCTGCAGACCATCGGCGCCACCACCCTCGACGAGTACCGCAAGTACGTCGAGAAGGACGCCGCGCTGGAGCGCCGGTTCCAGCCGATCCAGGTGGCCGAGCCCTCGATCGCGCACACGATCGAGATCCTCAAGGGCCTCCGGGACCGGTACGAGGCGCACCACCGGGTGACCATCACCGACGCCGCGCTGGTGAACGCCGCGCAGATGGCCGACCGGTACATCTCGGACCGGTTCCTGCCGGACAAGGCGATCGACCTGATCGACGAGGCCGGGGCCCGGCTGCGGATCCGCCGGATGACGGCTCCGCCGGACCTGCGCGAGTTCGACGAGAAGATCGCGACCGTGCGCCGGGAGAAGGAGTCGGCCATCGACGCGCAGGACTTCGAGCGCGCCGCCGGTCTCCGCGACGACGAGAAGAAGCTGATCAACGCCAAGTCGGAGCGGGAGAAGCAGTGGAAGGCCGGCGACATGGACGTCGTCGCCGAGGTGGACGAGGAGCTGATCGCCGAGGTGCTGAGCACCGCGACCGGCATCCCCGTCTTCAAGCTGACCGAGGAGGAGTCCTCCCGGCTGCTCGACATGGAGAAGGAACTGGCCAAGCGCTACATCGGCCAGGAGGACGCGGTCAAGGCGCTGTCCCGCTCGATCCGGCGTACTCGCGCCGGCCTGAAGGACCCGCGTCGCCCGAGCGGCTCGTTCATCTTCGCCGGCCCGTCCGGTGTCGGTAAGACCGAGCTGTCCAAGGCGCTGACCGAGTTCCTGTTCGGCGACGAGAATGCGCTGATCAGCCTCGACATGTCGGAGTACTCCGAGAAGCACACCGCCTCCCGGCTCTTCGGCTCGCCGCCCGGTTACGTCGGCTACGAAGAGGGTGGCCAGCTGACCGAGAAGGTCCGCCGCAAGCCGTTCAGCGTGGTGCTGTTCGACGAGGTGGAGAAGGCCCACCCGGACATCTTCAACTCGCTGCTGCAGATCCTGGACGAGGGTCGCCTGACCGACGCCCAGGGCCGCGTGGTCGACTTCAAGAACACCGTGATCATCATGACCACGAACCTGGGCACCAAGGACATCGCCAAGGCGGTCTCCCTGGGCTTCTCGCAGGCCAGCGACGTCGGCGGCACGTACGAGAAGATGAAGGCGAAGGTGACGGAGGAGCTCAAGCAGCACTTCCGCCCGGAGTTCCTGAACCGCGTCGACGAGATCGTGGTCTTCCACCAGCACGACATGGCGGCGATCGTGAAGATCGTCGACCTGATGGTCGCGCAGGTGGAGGAGCGGCTGAAGGACAAGGACATGGGGATCGAGCTCACGGCGGCGGCGAAGGAACTGGTCGCCAAGCGGGGCTTCGACCCGGTCCTGGGCGCCCGCCCGCTACGCCGCGCGCTGCAGCGCGACGTGGAGGACATCCTGGCCGAGAAGATCCTGTTCGGGGAACTGCGCCCCGGCCAGATCGTGGTGGTCGACGTCGCCCCCGAAGGCACGGTCGACGCGGACGGCGTGACCGAGTACTTCACCTTCACCGGCAACCCGAAGTCGTCGACTCCGGACCTGGAGCTGACCGACCTCGCCGCCGGCGGTGGCTCGGGCCTGCAGGACTCGTAGTCGACAGCAACAAAACAGCAGGCCTCGCGCGGTCGCGCGAGGCCTGCTGTTTTTCGTAGGCTTCAGGCAGTCGGGGGGACGACTACTGGTCCAGGCCACTGGCGCGAGTACTGCGCCAGTAGCGTGCGTACAGGGAGACACGCTTGAGTTGCACGGTGCAACCCGGATGGCCGTATCGTCCTGTTACTTCCCGCCCATGTACCGCGTTGTAACGCTGTGACCACGCTGTTGGGACCCGGACTGTCGGAAAGGGGGCCGGGGATGGAATCATCTCGTCGCATGGACGCTCCGCGTCTGCCGTTGACCCAGGAACCGGTCGCCGACACCGGTTCCTTTGGCGTGCGGCAAGCGGGCGGCGTGCTCGAGCGGGCCCAGCGGATCGCCGACACCCTGCGGGAGCAGGCGGAGCACGAGAACGACCTCGCCCGTGAGGACGCCGACCGGATCCGGTCCGAGACCGAGCACCTGAAGGCCGAGGTCGAGGCCGCCGCGCAGAAGCTACGGGCCGACGCGATGTCCGCCGCCCAGCGACTGCTGAACGACGCGGAGCGGGCCGCTGAGCAGCTCCGGACCGAGGCCGAGACCGAGACCGAGCGGGTCCGCTCCGAGGCCGAGGAGGCCGCCGAGCGGCTCCGCGCCGAGTCCACCGCCGAAGCCGACCGGGTACGGCGCGATGCCGCCAACGCGGCGCACCAGCTGCGGACGGAGTCGACCGCAGAGGCAGAGCGGGTCCGGGCCGAGGCCACGATGATCGCCGATCGGCTGCAGGCCGACTCCGAGGCCGCGGCCGAGCAGCTCCGGGTCGCGGTCGCCGACGAGGTGGCCAGGCGCCGGGCGGACTCCGAGGCCGCGGCCGAGAAGCTGCGGACCGAGAGCCAGGCGGCCGCCGATCGGCTGCGGGCCGAGTCGCAGGCCGCCGCGGACCGCCGGATCGCCGCGGCCGAGGCCGAGGCGGCCCAGCTGAAGGAAGCGGCCGACGAGCTGCTCGAAGACGCCCAGCTGGCCCGCGAGTCGGCGCAGGCGATGGTCGACCGCGCCGGCCGCGAGGCGCAGCAGCTGGTCGCGGACGCCGGTGAGCAGGCCAGGCTGGTCTCCCAGGCCGCGGTGCGCAACGAGGCCGACCTGATCGCCCGCGCCGAGACCGAGGCGAGCGATCTGCGCGCGGCGGTCGAGCGCGAGGTCGAGGCCGCGCGGGAGAAGTCCCGGATCCAGATCGCCGAGGCACACGCCGAGATCGAGCGGCTCCGCGGCGAGAACCGGTCCGAGCTGGAGCGCCGGACCGCCGAGCTGGAGGAGACCGAGCGGGCCAAGCTCGCCGCGATCTCGCTCGAGATCGACAAGCTCCGGGCCGAGGCCGTGGCCGAGATCGCCGAGCGCAAGGCCGAGACCGAGGCCGGCAACGAGCGGCTGATGGCCGACGCGCGGGCCCAGGCCAAGCTGGTGGTCGATTCCATCGAGGCGGATCGCCGGACGGCGACGGGCGAGGCGCAGCGGATCGTCGAGGACGCCAACCGGGCCGCCGAGGCGGCGCTGGCCGAGGCCGAGAAGCAGACACTGTGGAGCAAGAAGACGGTCGACGACCTGATCGGCGCGGCCGAGTCCGAGGCGCAGTCGATCCGCGACCAGGCCGCTGCCGACGCCGCCGAGCTGCTCCGGCAGAAGCGGGCCCACCTGCGCCGCGTGGTCGGCCGTTCGACCAGCCGGCTGAAGCAGACCCAGGACGCGATCGCCAGGGAGAACGCGGAGCTGACCGCGCTGGCCGAGACGACGTTGACCTCGGCAACCGAACAGGCTGAGGCGACGCTCGCGGCGGTCCAGCGCGACGCCGACAAGGTCACCGCCCAGGCGCAGGCCAGGGCGGACCGGCTGAAGGGTTCGGCCGCGTCCGACGCCCAGGAGATCATCGAGCGGGCGAACCGGCGCGAGGCCGAGGCCGAGGCCAGCACCCGGGTCCTGCGCGAGCGTGCGGCCAACGATCTGGCCGACGCGCAGCGCCAGTCGCACGACCTGATCCGTAGATCCCGCGCCGAGGCCCAGCAGATCGAGGCGCAGGCCCGCGAGCACGCCGACGACCTGCGTGCCCAGGCCCGAAAACTTCTCGCCGACGCCGAGGCGAGGGTCGCGGCATTGAACCAGCGCCGTGATGAGATCACCAAGGAGCTCACCCAGCTTTCGGGTGTGATCGAGGCACTCGCTGTACCCGGCTTCCGCTCAGGTGGTGGAATGTCTTCCAGCGAGGGTTCCACGGGGGAATCAGGATGAGGACGTGACAGTCAGATCCTTGTCAGTGACAATGTGTGATCCACCCACCCACCGAAGTGAGCATCAGAAGACATGAGCAGTGAAAGCCCAACCCCGTTCCGCACCGTTCTGCGTGGCTACGAGCCTGCCCAGGTGGACCAGCACATCCGTGAGCTGACCACCTCGCTGACCGCGCTGCAGCAGCAGTCCGAGCAGTTGCAGCGGCACGTTCAGGAGCTGCAGACCCGCACGGACGCCGCGGAGTCGGCCGTCATCTCCGCCCAGGAGGAGAACAAGGACCGCACCCCGACCTTCACCGAGTTCGGTGAGCGGGTGGCGAAGATTCTGTCGCTGGCCGACGACGAGGCCCGTGACCTGGTCACCCGTGCCCGCACCGACGCCGAAGCGATCGTCGCCGACGCCGAGGCGCACGCGAAGAAGGTCCGCAAGGAGGCCGAGCAGTACTCCCTGGACTGGAAGAGCGAGGTCGACGCGGAGGCGGCTCGCATCCTCGAGGAGGCCCGCACCCAGGCCGACGACATGCGTGACGAGGCCGAGCGCGACGCCACCGCGCGGCGCAGCGAGGCCCAGGCGCTGTACGAGCAGGAGCGGGCCAAGTCCGCCCAGGCCGCGGCCGCCTTCGAGACCACCCTGGCCGAGCGCCGGGGCAAGGTCGAGCAGGAGTTCGCCGCCCGGACCGCACTGGCCGAGCAGCAGCTGGCCGCCGTCACCGACCGCGCCGCGCAGGTGCAGCGCGAGGCCGACCGGGCTCGTTCCGAGGCCGAGCGCCTGGCCCAGCAGCAGCTGGCCGACGCGAACCGTCAGGCGCAGGAGATCGTCGCCGCCGCGAAGGACAAGTCGGAGCGGATCCGGGCCGAGTCCGAGCGCGAGCTCGCCGCCGCGACCCAGCGTCGCGACAGCATCAACGCGCAGCTGACCAACGTCCGCCAGATGCTGGCGACGCTGTCCGGCAGCCCGGCGATGCCGCTCGACCTGCTGGCCGACGACGACCAGCAAGCCGCCACCGGCAGCAAGAAGAACTGAAGTACCTGAGGCCGGCCCGGATCCCGGGCCGGCCCTCAAGTCGGTAGCCGATAGTGGCCGTGGGCAAGCGGCTCCACCAGACCGTCGGTCACCAGGCCGTCCAGCGCGCGCTCCCGCTGAGCCTCGTCGTGCCAGCAGGCATCCAGCGCCGTCTTGGGTACGGCGCCCTCCGCGGACCGCAGCACGGCCAGCAGCCGGCCACGAGCCTGCCGATCGGTGCCCTCGTACGTCTGCCCCTTCCGAGGCGGCCCGTCGTACTGCGGACTCCCGGCCAGCACCCATGCACACCGGCCACGGATCGGGCACTCGCCGCACTTCGGCGTACGCGCGGTGCAGACCAGTGCACCCAGCTCCATCGAGGCAACCGCCCAACGGGCGGCTGTCGGCTCGTCAGCGGGCAGTGCGGTCACCGCGAGCCGCTGGTCGGCCGCAGTGGGGGAGATGCTCGGCTGTGCGACTCCAGTGAGTGCTCGCGCGAGCACTCGACGCACGTTGGTGTCCACGACCGCATGCCGCTGGCCGAACGCGAAAGACGCGATCGCAGCGGCCGTGTACGTGCCAACGCCGGGCAGTGCGAGCAGTGCGGCGTGATCGTCCGGCACCTCACCACCATGGCGCTCCACAATCGCCTGAGCCGCCGCGTGCAGCCGTAGGGCGCGCCCGTGGGTACCCAAGCCGGTCCCAGGCCCGCACAGCCTCACCTGGCGCCTCTACAGCCAGGTCCACCGGCTTCGGCCACCGCTGCAGCCACGCCTGGTACGCCGGCAGCACCCGATTGACCGGTGTCTGCTGCAGCATGAACTCGCTTACCATCACTGCCCACGGGCCGGCGTCCGGCTCCCGCCAGGGCAGTACTCGCGCGTTGGCGTCGTACCACTCCAGCACCGGCTCGTGCAAGGTGCTAGGTGTGGTGGTGAGCGGCGAGCCTGACTGGTCGAGCACAGCCCCGATATTAGGGTGCGAACATGAGCAGCCTGCTCCGTCCGGTCGGGCATCTGCCCGCCAGCGTGTACTGGTTCCGCCGGGGACTGGTGCTCGCCGTACTGGCGCTGCTGTTCCTTCTCATCGTCCGATTGTTCGGTGGCGGCGGTGACAGCCCGCAGAACACGGCCGCCTCGGACCCGAGCAGTAGCGCCCCACCTGCCGCGCCGACGACCACTCCGACGGTTACGGCGACGCCTACCAGAACCACCACGTCGCCAACTCCACGGGACACGAAGTGTTCCGGGTCCGATGTGCGCGTCGAGGTGCTGCCGGCCAACCGGAAGATCGCGTCCGGGTCCGCGCTGAACTTCGTGATCCGGCTCGACGCGGTGTCGGACGGCTGTAAGGCGACGATCGATCCCAGCGCGCTGACCGTGACGGTGATGTCCGGCACGGACCTGATCTGGACGACAACCCATTGTGGGCAGGCGATTCCGCGCGCCACGTTAGTTGTTGCTAAAGGCAAGCAGGCGATGAGTACGGTGCCCTGGAATGGGCACCGGTCCGGCCCCGGCTGCCTTCCCGGGCAGCCGGTGGCCAAACCTGGCACCTATGTGGTGAAGGCCGACTTCGACGACCGCTCGTCAGCCGTGCAGGCTTTCCAGGTCGTCTGACGGCTTGCCCTGCGTGCGCACCGGCTTGGCGAACAGCAGCGCGGCGACCAGACCGATCAGCAGCACCGAGGCCGGCAGGATCAGCGCCTGCGCCATCGAGTCACTGAAGCCCTGGCGCAGTGGCGCCGGCAACCTCCCGCTGAAGGCGCCTTCACCCGCCGCTGCACCATTCGATGCCACCGGCAGGTTGCGCGCCAGCAGCGACTCCATCAGTACGGCGATGCCGGCGCTGCCGAGCACCGCGCCGATCTGCCGCGTCGTGTTGTAGACGCCCGCCCCGGCGCCCGCCTGACTCAGCGGCAGGTTGCGGGTCGCCGTACTGCCGATCGGAGCCCACATGAAGCCGTTCGCCACGCCCAGCAACGCGATCGGCAGCAGCAGCTCCCAGATCGGTACGTCGGGCTCGATCACCTGGCTGAGCCAGAACAGGGCGATCGAGCAGCACGCGAGTCCGAAGCCGGCCAGGTAGCGCGGATGCGCCCGGTCGGTGAGCCGGCCGACGAACGGCGACAGCAGGCCGGTGATGACGGCCATCGGGACCAGCAGCAACGCCGACTTGGTCGGGCTCAGTCCGCGCACGGCCTGCGCGTACAGAAACAGTGGGAACGTCATCGCGGTGATCGCGAAGCCGACCGTGGTGATCGCGATGTTGGCCAGCGAGAAGTTGCGATCCTTGAACAGGCCCAACGGCAGCAGCGGTTCGCCGCGGTTGCGGGACTGCCAGACCACGAAGGTCGCCAGCACGACCAGACCGGTGATGATCAGCGACCAGACCGAGATCGGTCCCTTGATCGTGCCCCAGTCGTACTTCTGTCCTTCCTGGATGCCGAACACCAGGCAGAACAAGCCGATCGAGCTCAGCACCACCCCCGGGATGTCGAACTTGTGCTCGTTCGTCGGCAGGTCGGGCACCAGCCGCATCGCCAGGACGAATCCGACCACGCCGATCGGCACGTTGATGAAGAAGATCCACTGCCAGCCCAGGCCGTCCACCAGCACGCCGCCGAGGATCGGGCCGACCAGCGTCGCCACGCCGGCGGTCGCGCCCCACAGGCTCATCGCCCGGCCGCGCTGGTCCGGCGGGAAGATCCGGGTGATCACGGCCATCGTCTGCGGTGTCATCATCGCGGCGCCGAGACCCTGGAAGACCCGGGCCAGGATCAGCATGCCGATCGAGGTGGTGAACCCGCACCAGAGCGATGCCAGGGTGAACAGGGCCAGACCGGCCAGGTAGACCTTCTTCGGGCCGATCCGGTCACCCAGCCGTCCGGTCACCAGCAGGGGTACGGCGTACGCGAGCAGATAGGCACTGGTCACCCAGATGACGCTGCCGACATCGGTGTGCAGGTCCTCCAGGATCGCGGGGGTCGCGACCGAGACGATGGTCGAGTCGACCAGGATCATGAAGAAGCCGATGACGAGTGCCCACAGCGCGGGCCACGGCCGCACCTCCGGAGGCCTCACGTGTTCTTGCGGGGTTGCCATGGCAAGTCCTTGCTCTCGATGCGTTCGATGGTGGTGGCGAGCCAGTCACGTTCGGCGGCGATCTGGTGGCGGATGTACGCGCCGCCGATCCAATAGGGCTCGTGCACGCCGTTCTCGCGGGCCAGGCCGAGCGACTGGTCCAGATCGGCCAGCCACTTGTCCAGGTCCTCGACCCGGCGGCGGAACCGCAGCAGCGCATCCTCGGCCTCGAGGTTGTGCGCCTCACTGAGGACCACCGGGAACAGCGGATATTCGTAGACGAACTTCTCGATCCCACTCTCCACCCGGCGCCGCAGCGCTTCGGCACCGGCCGGGGTGATCTCGTACGTCGTGCGTTCGGGGCGATTGCCGGCCCGTTCGGTGCCGGTCGCGCGGACGTGCTTGTGTCCGGCCAGTCGCTCGACGGTGTGGTAGAGCGAGCCGGGCCGGACCTTGACGATCCGGTCGTTCTGCCGGCTGACGAGCAGTTGGTACATCTCGTAGGCGTGCATCGGCCGCTCGTTCAGCAACGCCAGCACCGAGATCGCCAGCGGGGTCAGGTCGGTCACGATCTTCCACCCGGATTGTTCCGCACGAAATGTTCCACGTGGAGTATTACTCGCCAGAGCCTGAACGCGCAAGACCCCCGGTGAGTACACCGGGGGTCTCGAGGAGAGCTGGAGCCGGGTCAGACGTAGCGCTCGAGGATGCTCGACTCGGCCAGCCGGGACAGGCCCTCGCGGACGGTGCGGGCCCGGTTCTCGCCGACGCCCTCGACCGTCTGCAGGTCGTCGATGCTTGCCGCGAGCAACTTCTGCAGGTGTCCGAAGTGGTCGATCAGCCGGTCGATCACCGCACCGGGCAGGCGTGGCACCTTGGCCAGCAGCCGGTAGCCCCGCGGCGTGACCGCGGCGTCGAGCTGCTCGGCGCCGCCGAGCTGCAGGGCCCGGGCGACCTGGCCGATGTCGAGCAGGTCGGTCGGGCTGACCGCATCCAGCTCGAGCAGTACGTCGTCCGCCGTCTTGGGCTTGCGGCCCGTGGCCGGCGGCAGGTAGTCGCGGACGACCAGTTCACGTTCACCGGCGACCCCGGCGACGAGCTCGTTGAGCTGCAGGGTGAGCAACCGGCCGTCGGTGCCGAGCTCGACGACGTACCCGTCGATCTCGGTGGCGATCCGCCGGACCATCTCCAGCCGCTGCGCGACCGCGGCCACGTCGCGAACCGTGACCAGGTCCTCGATCTCCAGCGCGGACAGCGTGGCGGACACCTCGTCGAGGCGGAGCTTGTACCGCTCGAGCGTCGCGAGGGCCTGGTTGGCGCGGGACAGGATCGCGCCGGAGTCCTCGAGGACGTAGCGCTGGTCGTCGACGTACAGCGCGATGATGTGCATCGACTGCGACACCGAGATGACCGGGAACCCGGTCTGCCGCGCGACCCGATCGGCGGTGCGGTGCCGGGTGCCGGTCTCCTCGGTGTGGATCGACGGGTCGGGCATCAGGTGTACGGCGGCGCGGAGCAGCCGGCTCACGTCGCGGTCGAGGATGATCGCGCCGTCCATCTTGCTCAGCTCACGCAGTCCGGTCGCGGAGAACTCGACCTCGATCTCGAAGCCGCCGGTCGAGATCGAGTCGACGGTCTTGTCGTGGCCCAGGACGAGCAGGGCGCCGGTACGCCCGCGCAGGATCCGTTCCAGGCCTTCGCGCAGTTCGGTCCCGGGTGCCACCGCCGCGAGGGTCGCGCGCATCCGGGCGCCGGTGCTGTTCTTGTCGGAATTCGGAGCCACGGAACCTGAGTCTATGCGGTTAAGTGGGTGCGATGGAGCCGAAGTCCCCGGTGGGCGTCCGGTCGCGGGGTGCGCTGCCGGTCGCGGTTGCCCATGCGCGTGCAGCCGCTCGTGCATCCGGGCCGTGCAGTTCTGGTTTCCCGCGTGAATCAAGCCCTCGCGGCGACGGCGCCTGCCGCGTCAGGGGCAGCGGATGACCTGACCGGCATACGAGAGACCGCCGCCGAACCCGAACAACAGCACCGGCGCGCCGGACGGGATCTCGCGCTTCTCGACCAGTTTCGACAGCGCGATCGGGATGCTCGCGGCCGACGTGTTGCCGGACTCGACCACATCCTTGGCGACCACCGCGTTGACCGCGCCGAGCCGCTTGGCCAGTGGCTCGATGATGCGCAGGTTGGCCTGGTGCAGGACCACGCCGCCGAGCTCCTCGGGCTTCAGGCCGGCCTTCGCGCACACCTGCTGCGCGATCTCCGGCAGTTGCGTGGTGGCCCAGCGGAAGACGCTGAGTCCTTCCTGCTGGAACGGGCCGTCGCGGCCCTCGATCCGGACCGCGTCCGACATCTCCGGTACCGAGCCCCACACCACCGGACCGACCTCGGGCTCGTCGCTCGCGACCACTACGGCCGCGCCGGCGCCGTCGCCGATCAGCACGCAAGTGGTGCGGTCGGTCCAGTCCGTCCAGTCGCTCAGCTTCTCCACGCCGATGACCAGGGCCTTCGAAGCAGCGCCGGCCCGGATCGCCTGGTCGGCGGTCGCCAGCGCGTAGGTGAAGCCCGAGCACGCGGTGTTCAGGTCGATGGCGGCCGGGTTGCCGAGGCCGAGCCGTGCGGCGACCCGGGCCGCGATGTTCGGTGACCGGTCGATCGCCGTACAGGTCGCGACGACGACGTAGTCGATCTCGGAGCTGTCGATCCCGGCATTGGCGACGGCCTTGTCGGCGGCCCGCCACGCCATCTCGTCGACCGATTCGTCGGGTGCCGCGATGCGGCGCTCCCGGATCCCGACCCGGCTCTGGATCCACTCGTCGTTGGTCTCGACCATGGTGGCGAGCTCGGCGTTGGTGAGCACCCGCTCGGGCTGGTAGTGGCCGAGCGCGACAACTCTGGATCCGGTCATCTCGTGCTCCTGCGGTCATCCGGCGGGGGGTGCCGGCGGGTTCCCAGGTTCGCCACTGAACCCGGCGGGGCGCCCCCCAGAGTACGTTCCCCATCTACCCTGTGTAGATCCCCGTCTCACCCCACACCCGCAGTTCGGTGTGATCTCTCCGCAGGCATCGCGGCGTAAGGTGGTCCGGGGGGATGGGCAGACCTACGCCCGTTCCGTCGGCCACCGAGAACCGCACCTTCGGTAGGGACGGAGCCGGATGACATGACGGTGGACGTCCGGGGGTCGACCGCCGCCACCGTCGGGCGCATCAGGCGGCTCGACGACCGCGGGCGGGCCGCGGTACGCCGGGCCGTTCAGGTCACCGTCGCGGCCTGTCTGGGGTTCTACCCCTTGCAGTACGTCGTCGGGGACACGACGACGGCGGTGTACGCCCTCTTCACGGCGGTCGCACTCGGGGGGCTGTCGGACGTGCAGGGAGCACCGTCGACGCGGACACGGACCTACCTCGCCGCGATCGCCATCGGGGCCGTGCTCATCACTGCGGGAACCCTGGCGGCGGTGAGTACCGCGGTCGCCGCCGCGGGGATGCTCGTCGTCGGGTTCGTCGTGGCCTTCGCGGGAGTGGGCGGCCCTCGGGTCGCCGGGGTGGCCAACGGGTTGCAACTGTTCTACGTGCTGCCGTGCTTCCCGCCGTTCGCTCCGGACACCCTCGACCAGCGGCTCATCGGCCTGCTGGTGGGCGGCCTGTTACTCACACTCGCCGACCGGTTGGTCTGGCCCGCGGCCGCTCCACGACCACACAGTGAGCGGTTGCTCGAAGCGGCGGACGCCGTTGCCGCCTACGCGGCGGCGCTGCGACCGGTGCTGCAGCGCCCTGCGGCCGCCATCGGCCCGGAGCTCGCCGCCCGCCGGGCTGCACTCGACGCCGTGGCCCGGCTGCGGTTGTCGGACATCCCGCCGGCGCAACGGCCCCTCGGCCCGGGCATCCGCGACCGTGCGCTGCTCGCCGCCAGCGCCGCGACCCGTGTGACCGCGGGCCGCCTGGCCGACCTCGCCGACCTGCTGACCGACTCGCAGCGCACCAGGCATCCCGGTACCGCCGATCTCGTCGCCGCGTCCGGCGACGCTTTCGCCACCCTCGCCGCGGCGCTGCGAGCCGGCCGCCCGACCCCGATCGCCACCACCGGCCTCGACGGCGCGCTGGAGAGCTACGTCGCCGAGCGGGGCCGGCGCCTTGCGAACCAGGCGGGGGCTCCGGCGGACCTCCGGGCTGGGCTCGCGGGGATGGCCGTCGCCGAGAGCGCCCGCACTGCCGTGCTCGCCGGAGGCGGCCTCCTGAGGGCGCCGGCACCCGATCCCGCCACGACGCCGCAGGAGCTGTGGTTCCTGCACGCCCGGCCCGCGGAGCTGGTGTGGCAACGCGTCCGCGCGAATCTCACGCCGCGCTCGGTGTATCTGCAGAACGCGGTGCGCCTCGCCGTCGGTCTGGCCGTCGCCCGGGTCGTCGCCGGCGTGCTGGACCTCTCGCACGGCTTCTGGGTCCTGCTGGCGACCCTGAGTCTGATGCGCACGTCGGCGGTGGCGGACCGAGCCGTCTTTCTGCGCGGCTTCGTCGGAACGGTCGGCGGTGCGCTCGTCGCGGCCGGCCTGCTCGCCCTCGTCGGTCCCGATCACGACGTGTTGGCCTGGGCTTTGCCGCTGGTGATGATGCTGGGGTTCGCGGCAGGCCCCCTGTTCGGTGTCGCGGCCGGCCAGGCCTGCTTCACCGTCGTCGTTGCGTTGCTGTTCGCGCAGGTCGCACCGGCGAACTGGCGGTTGGCCGAAGTCAGGCTCGCTGACGTCGTCGTCGGCGGCCTCGTCGGCGCGCTCATCGGCGCGGCGGTGTGGCCTCGCGGAGGCGGCGGGGAGGTCCGGCGGGCAGCCGCGGCCGGCCTGGACGCGGGTGCGCGCGTCATCTGGGACACCATCACGCGGCTGACCCGTGGTGTCTCCTCGGGGACCCCGCCCGACCTCAACCGACAGGCGATGCTGTTCGACCAGGCGTACGTGCAGTTCCGCACCGAGCCGTCCGGCGACCCCGGCCCGGACTGGCTGATCGTGCTGTCGGTCGTGCACCGGCTTGCCGACTATGCGTCCGTGCTACAGGCCCGTCACACCGGCGGGCCGTATCCGCCGATCGACGCTGCAGGAGCCCTGGAGGCCGCGGCGGTTGAGGTCAGCACCGACTACGCGACCGCGGCCGCCGCCATCGCCGCAGGCGACTCTCCTCCCGCCGGCGCAGGCGCCTCCCTGACCCGACGGCTCGACGACTCCGGCGCCCCGACACCGTCCGGGGCGCAGGACGCGGCGCTGCGGATCGTCGACGGGTGGAGCTGGCTGCACGCGCTGGCCGACGACCTCGACCGGCTCGAGCGGGCGTTCGTCCCAGCGTCCGTCACAGCACCCCGCGCCCAGCGGTGAACGTCGCGACCGTCGACCCGCGTGGCCGGGAGGGTGGGGTGACGAAATCAGGCGAGGCCGGCGGCCATCAGGGCGGAGGGGAGGTCGGGGGCGGCGAAGACGCGCAGGCCGTACTTGGCCTGCATGTCCATCGGCTTCAGGTCCTTGCCGCGGTTGGGGACGTCGGCGGGAACGATCGCCTTGGTGAAGCCCAGCCGGGCGGCTTCGGCCAGGCGCTTCTCGAGGCCGCCGACCCGGCGGACCTCACCGGCCAGGCCGACCTCGCCGATCGCGATCAGGCCGGGATGGATCGGGCGGTCCATCACCGACGACGCGACCGCGATCGCGACGGCCAGGTCCGCGACCGGCTCGGTGATCTTCACGCCGCCGACGGTGGCGACGTACACCTCTTGATCGGTCAGCTTGAGGCCGGCCCGATTGCCGAGTACGGCGAGGACCATCGCGACCCGGGACGACTCCAGCCCCGACGTGGTCCGGCGCGGCTGGGGAGCGGCCGACGGGCCGACCAGCGCCTGGACCTCGGCCAGCAGCGGCCGGCGGCCCTCCATCATCACCGTCACGCACGTCCCGGCGACCGGCTCGGCGTGCTCGGAGACGAACAGCCCGGTCGGGTCCGACACCTCGACGATCCCGGTGTCGACCATGTCGAAGCACCCGACCTCGTCCGACGGCCCGAATCGGTTCTTGGTCGCCCGCACCATCCGGAACCCGGAGTGCCGGTCGCCGTCGAACGCGAGCACGACGTCGACCAGGTGCTCGAGCATCCGCGGCCCCGCGATCGCGCCGTCCTTGGTCACGTGCCCGACCAGTACGACGGCGATGTGCCGCTCCTTGGCCAGCCGCACCAGCGCACCGGTGACCTCGCGGACCTGCGTCACCCCACCGGGCGCGCCATCGACCTCCGGATGCGCCATGGTCTGCACCGAGTCGATCACCAGGAACGACGGATCCACGGCGTCGACCTGCCCGACCACCGCGCCCAGGTCGGTCTCGGCCGCGAGATACAGCTCGTCGACGAGCGCGTCGGTCCGCCCGGCGCGCAGCCGCACCTGGGCGGCCGACTCCTCACCCGAGACGTAGAGCGTGCGTTGACCGCGCCGGGCCGACTGCGCCGCGACCTCGAGCAACAGCGTCGACTTCCCGACGCCGGGCTCACCCGCGAGCAGGATCACCGCCCCTGGTACGACGCCGCCGCCGAGGACCCGGTCGAGCTCGGCGATGCCGGTCGGACGGGACTCGGCCTCGATCGCGGACACCTTGGCGATCGGCATCGCCGGCGACGACACCGGACCGGCCGTGATCCGGGCGGCCTTGGGCGCACCGACCTCGGCGACCGTGCCCCACGCCTGGCATTCACCGCACCGGCCGATCCAGCGGGCCGTCGTCCAGCCACACTCCGAACACGCGAACGACGTTGCCTTGCTCTTGGTCTGCCCCGCCGTCTTCGCCATGCCCAACAACCTAAGCGAAACCGCCGACAAATCCCGTCAACGGGCGAAGTGGTTGCGGATGCGCTTGAGGCTGCGAGTGAGCCAGCTGACGGCGACGCGGTGCCCGGCGTCTTCGGCGACCACCGGCGGGGCGGCGATCTCCCGTGCGGCCTCGAGATACCTCGCCAGGATCTCGCTCTCCGACGTCCGCAACAGCGCACTCTGCTCGAGCAACTCACGCGCGGAGCGCAGCCGGCCGGCCGCGACCTCTGCCGAGCCCAGGTGCTGAAGACACCGCGCGCGGCCTTCGCGTTCGTCGACCTCGGCGTAGAGGTGTTCGGCGTGCTGCCACCAGCGCTTCGCCTCGTGCGGACTGCGCTGCATCCACGCCGCCACGCCAGTGAGCTCGAGGGCATGCGCCTGACCGCTGATGTCGCCCGCGGCGGTCGCGCGGGCCACGGCCGGCCGAAGCTGATCCAGCGCGCCCTCCGGGTCCTGCTGATACAGCTGCACGATCGCGCGGTTGATGTAGATCGCGATCTCGGCGGCCAGGTCCGGACCCGGGCGGCTCAGCCGTGCGTCGTCCAACCGGTCCCGGGCGTTCAGTACGGCCTCGTCGCGGTCGTTGCCCGCTGGCGCCAATTCAGCTCGGGCCAGGTGGAGGAGTGCCCGCTCGACCTGTCTACGAGTCGTCAGAGCGGCCGCGGTCCGAGTGTGCGTCGCGACGTTGTCCGAGACGCCCAGCCGGGTGCTCGCCGCTTCCAGATCGCCCATCAGCCGGTACGCCGTTGCCGCGCGGGCGGCGGCGAGTTCGGCCAGGTCGCGGCGCCCACATGCGTCCGCGACAGCGCTCAGAAACTCACTCAACTCCAGCAATGCACCCGGCTCTGAGCGGCGGAGGTACCAGACCTCGAGCGCGTCACAGATCCGGGCCAGGTCATCGGCCGTCTCGTCGCGCGGCTTCTCCGTGAGCAGTACCTCGCGCAGTTGCGGTTCGTTCATCGAGTACCACTCGGCCGCCGCCATCCCGCCGGCATCGGACCCGAGTGCGATCATCCACTGCTCGGCCTCTTCGGCCGCCGCATGAAGCTCGGGCGCGGCGATCGGCGCCTGAACGCCGTACCGCCGGCGTCGATAGGCCTGGAGTGCGGCCGGCGCGTTGTAGATCGCCCAGATCAGCAAGAGGATGACGGCCACGGCGACGCCGACGATGCGCACCCAGCCGGTCGCACTGAAGCTCTGCGACCAGCCGTCGGTCAGGAGTCCGGTCAGCAGGCCGGATGCGAGTCCACTGATCCCGAAGACGCGTCCGCGTCGTCCCGTCCGCGGCGGTTTCTCCTCCGAAGAAGGCCCGCGCTCCACGTCAGCCTTCATGGCCTGCTCCCAGCGGTCAGCCCGCGCACCACGGTCTGCCAGAACGACAGCATCAGCACAGCCGGCACGACGGACGCGACCACAGCCGCAGCGGCCACGGTTCCACTCGACGCCGAGAACTGCCGCGCCTCACCCCACAACACCAGCGACAACGGCGTCGTACCCGGGCCACTGATCAGGAAGCCGACGATGAAGTCGTTCCACACCAGTGCAAACTCGAGCACCGCGACAGCAACCAGTGCGGGCCGATACGTCCGCTGCACAGTCGCGAGTACGGCGCTCTGCCGCGCGGGACCCTGGAGTGCCTCAGACACCAACGCTGGTGGAGCCGATGCGAAAGCAGACCGCAGCAACAGCACAGCGAACGGCAGACCGGCGGCCGCATGCACAAGCGCCAGTGCGATCCGCGATCCCGCTAACCCAGCACCACCGATCGCATCCCGCAGCGGAGCGGCATACATCTGCACAGGAGTCACTGCCAGCACTACAAAGGCAGACGTCACCGCCCGGCCCAGCCACTGCGGCAAACCGCCCCATGCGACCAGATAAGCCGTCGGTACGGCGATCACCAGCAGGACAACCGTGGCTGCACCGGCGATGAGCACTGTGGATAGCAGAGCCCGGAACAGCCCGATATTCGCAGCCGCCGCGAACGATGAGAACCCCAGTCCCGACAGGGGCCACCAACCTCGCAGCCCGGCCTCCCGCGGTGAGTGCAGCGCAGTTGCGACGAGCACCACCGCGGGGAAGATCCACACCAGGCTCACTGCGAACCCGACCGTCCACCCGGTCCGGCGTACCCGCTTGCTCGGCTTCGGCCGACCCAGTGACGGGTCGGGCGGCGCGACCGTGACGGGCATGGCCCAGCGACGCCGTCGCAGTCCACGGACGCCGATCACGCCGACCGCGGCCACGATGGCGAACAGCACTACACCGAGGGCCGCCGTACGTCCGGAGTCGTCGCCAGTCGTGGTCGCACGCCACCAGTTCAGGCCGAGCACATCCGCGGACCGCTGCATCGAACCCGGTACGACGATCAGCACCAGGTCGAACACCCGGACTGCCGCGATCACCAGGGTCAGCGTGACCACACCGGTGATCGGCCGCAGCATCGGGATCTCCAGCGCCCGGAGCCGCCGCCACCCCGTCACTCCTTCGGCAGCGATGGTTCGGGTCACGTCGTCGGGGATTGCGTCCAGACCGGCGCGGAACAGCGACACGACGTACCCGAGCCAGGTCCAGCCGAAGGCGGACACCAGCACGAGCCAGAACAGACCAGGGCCCAGCCACACCGGACTCGACCCGAACAGTCGCGTCCAGACCGCTGTCACGGTCCCACGCTCCGGCGTCGGGTCGAAGATCAGCCGGAACGTCGCACCGGACACCAGCACCGACACCGCGAACGGGATCACCAGTGCAGGCTGCAGGAACGACGTCAGTGCGGGCAGCCGATAACTCAACAGGGCAAGGAAGAACCCGACCGCGACGAGTCCGAAGGCGACCAGCACCCAGAGCAGACTGTTGCCCACAGCACGCAATGCGCCGGGGTCGCCCATCACCGCGAAGTTGCCGAAACCGAGGCCGCCCGGCGTCCGGAACGCCGCGGCCACCGTCACCCCGATCGGAATCAGCAGGAGACAGCTCAGCAGGAGCGCCGGCAAGCCCAGCAGGTACGGTCCGGCCGGCCGGCGCGGCTTTCCCGGTACCGGCCGTCCGCTCACCTCCCGGCCGACGACCTCGAGCGACAGGCCGTTCGTCTGCAGGCCCATCAGCCCTCCACCTCGCGCAGTTCGCTCATGGCCGCGTCGACAGCCTCGGGTACGACGGCAGCCCCGCGGCCACCGATCTGGGTCAGGAAGTCGGTGAGGACACGCCACAGTCCGTTGATGTCACCGAGCCGTCCAAGCAGGTCGGACAGGTCGAACTGCAATTGCTCGCCCGGTCGGGTCAGCTGTTCGGCCAGCCGGGTGAGCTCGGGGGAGTAGCCCGACACCTGTCCGTCGACCAGGAACCCGCCCTCCTTGATCCACGGATCCGCGGCGGTTGGAGCGGCCAGCCGCCGGACCAGATCGCGTGCGTCCTCGGTGGTCGGCTTCGGCAACACCATGACGTCCCCACCGACAACCACGGGCGCGGCCGCGCCGGGTTCCAGGGGTGGGAAGGTGAAGACACCGATGTCGTCCGGGTCTGCGGCAAACGACCGTACGACCGGCTCGGCGAAGTCGGATGCGAGCACCATGGCTGCTCTGCGGTGTCCGAATACTTCCACGACGGCATCTGGGAACTGCTGGACGAGCGAGCGCTTCACTCCACCGGCCAGCGCACCAGGAGCCGACCACATCGTCCCCAACAACCGCAGTGCAGCGGCGAACTGCGGCTGCCGGGACGGACGTGGATCAGCAGCCGTCGCAAGTCCTGCATAGACAGCCGGCGCTATGCCCAGCAGCACGTTCTCCAAGAAGTCGGTCAGCACCCAGCCATCACCAGCAGCCAACGACAACGGCGTGACCCCGGCCTGCGTCAAGGTCCGGTTGAGATCCAGCCAGTCCGCCCACAGCCGTGGAGGCTTTACGCCGACCTGCTGGAACACCGAAGGCCGATACCAGACCGCCGACTTGTGCGCTGTCTTGAAAGGCACGCCGTACGTCGTCCCGTCGTGCACCAACAGGTCTTTCCACAGGCGGGCCTGGCCGAGCTCGGCCAGGTCATCGGGGATCGGGTCGAGATCGCGGAGATGACGGGGGACCAGACCGGGTTGCGGCAGCATCACGATGTCCGGTCGGCGCGTGGACCGGGCGCCGAACGCCGTGGAGATGTCGTCGCCGAGCGGTACGACCTCCACGGGGTAGTCCAGCCGGCCGAGACCGTCGAGCACCTTGTGGAAGGCACGTAGCTCCTGACCGCTCCAGCTCACGGCGACCCGTACGCTACGGCGCAGTCCGAGCACATCGCTCGAACAGCCCGCGACCACTAGCGTGGCGGCGGCTCCCAGGAACGCTCGGCGACTACTCCGCATCCAGGAAACCCGCCGTACGCGCTGGACTGGTTGTGATGAGCAGGATCGCCGCGGACGAGAGGTCCGGGTTGTGTTCGATGCGCAGTAGGGATCCCCAGGTTGGTAGGCCGTTCGCGTCCTCCAGCAGGATCACTCGCGGATAGGCGCCGAGTGCTCGGGCCACACCGGCCAGCCGGCGACGGCCTGGGGTGATCTCGTGCGGGTAGCGGTCCAGCACGTCCGCGAGACCGCACCGGCCGGCTTTGACCAGACTCTGTTCCTTCGCGGCCTGCTTGGTGACTGGATGCGCGACCGTGTGCCCGTGGATCACGTTGTCGAGGACAGTCAGGTGCGGAAGCAGTCCACCCTCGGCGGGCACCAGCCGGACCGCGCCGCCGATCTTCACCACCGCGCCGTCCGGCGGATCCTCGGCGCCGGTCACCAGGTCGGCCAGCCGACGGCGGTCCACCGCGGCGGGTATCACCACGGCTCGCTGCTGACCTACGTCGATCCGAAGTCGATCCGGCAACCCCGGCACGCGGTCGAGCAGCAGTCCGTCCATCCCTGGCTGGCGCCTCCCCAGAAGACCCGTCGAGTGGTTCGTCAACCCTATGGGCCCCGCAGGTCCGCCCGCAGCCGGTCCCGGGTGTCGTTTCAGAAGACGTTCAGAAGGTCTTGCTCCAGAGGTTGATCGCGTAGTCGACCTCGACCCCGGAGTGGGACGCGATGATCCGGTCCGCGTCGGCCGGCTTGAACTCGATCCGGACCACCGCCTCGAGGTCCTCCCGCCGCTCGAACCGCCAGCCCATGTCCAGCGGCGTCCGCGTCCACCCGCGCTCGGTGAAAAACTTCTCCACGACCGCCGGCTTGATCATCGGGTACGCCGCGCCGAACCAGCCACCGAACGTCGAGCGGCTCGCGTCGTTGTCGATCACGAACGCGGTCCCGCCCCGCCGCATCACCCGGTCCAGTTCGGCCAGCCCGGGCTCACACCCCGGCCCGAAGAAGTACGCCCAGCGCGCGTGCATCACGGCGATCGAGGAGTCCGGCACGGGCAACCGCTGCGCAGTACCCTGCCGCACCTCGACGTTGGGCAATCCGCGCGTACGACGCCTGGCCGCGTCGGCCAGCGCACCATGCGGCTCGACCCCGACCACCCGGGCCGCGGTCTCCGCGAACCGGGGCAGATGGAAGCCGGTCCCGCAGCCGATGTCGAGCACCGTCAGTCCGGCCCAGTCCCGGATCGCCCGCATGGCCGGCTCGATCACGCCGTCCGGATCCACCGCCCGGTTCTCGACCTCGTACACCTTCGGGTGCTGCCAGATGTTGGGACTCGGGATCCCGCCCTCCGCAATGCTCACAGCGCTAGACCTTAGTTGCCGCCGGCAGCGGCCTGGTCGTGGCGGCGGCGAGGAGGGCGATGGGGATGAGCAACAGGCCGCAGAGGATGGCGAGCCAGTGGAAGCCGAAGTGGGCGAGGATCGGGCCGGCGGCGATACCGGCGATGGAGGCGAGTGCGCCCATCATCAGGTCGGACAGGCCTTGGGCCGAGGTGCGGATGTCTGCTGGCACGGAGCGGGAGAGCAGGGTGGATCCCGCGACCAGGCAGGCCGACCAACCGAGCCCTAGTAGACCCAGGGCGGCAGCGGTCAGGCCATGTGCGCCGTCGGAAGCCAGTGCGGCGATCGTCATGGCCATGGCGAGGATTGCCAGGCCGATGCCGATAGTGGGGATCCGGCCGAGGCGGTCCGCCAGCCAGCCCATGACTGGAGACAGGGCGTACATGCCGGCCACGTGACCGCTGATGACCAAGCCGACGATGGTCAGCGAGGCTCCGTGGTGCCTGAGGTGGACGGACGTCATCGACATGACCCCGACCATGACCGCGTGAGCGACCGCGATCGAGAGCAGTCCGAGGCGGGCATGAGGGATCGCCATCACCCGCCGGAAGGTGGGCGCCAGCGGCTGCCGCTCCAGTTTGTCCTGGGGTGTGGATCGGTGCAGCCGACGCAGTCCGAACCACACCGTGGTCAGACTGAGCCCGAAGGCGACGACGGAGAAGACGTACGGACCGGCAAGAGCCATGATTCCGATCGACGTGCCTACCGAGCCGCCGACACCGGTCAGGTTGGGTCCGACGACCACACCGATCGTGGTGGCCCAGACGACCAGCGACAGCGACCGGGCGACGCGTGTCGGGTCGGCTGCGTCGGTAGCGGCGTACCGGGACTGCAGGTTGGACGCCGAACCGCTGCCGAACAGGCAGCCGGCGACCAGGAGCAGTGCGAGCGAGTCCACCTGTGCGGCGACGATGCTGAGCACCGCACCGGTCGTGGCCATCAGGTAACCGACTGTCAACGAGACCCGTCGGCCACGCGACCGCGCGAGCCGAGCCAGGGGTACGGCGAGGATCGCGGCGCCCAGTGTGGTCGACGTGGCGACCAGTCCGGCCATCGAGGTCGAGCCGGAGATGTTCTCGGCCAGCAATCCAGCAACCGCGAACCCGCTCGCCACCGCGACGCCACCGAGCACATTGCTCGCCACCAGCACCCGCAAGGTCGTCCGCTGCAGCTCGGCGGGTCTCTGGTCGACTGTCACCGGCTCACCTTCTCATCAACCTGATGGGGAAGCAGCTCGATTTGGTGTGTTCGGCGATGCTCTCAGTAGCCGGGTTACACGCATTTCCGAACGTGGACGTGCGCCGATCCGCGCTTATAGGATTGTCCTGACGTAATTCGACCCTGCTTTGGAGTCCGGATGCCTGACATCGCGATCGTCCCTGCCCCGCGTGAACTCACTGTCGAGGAGGGCCAGTGGATCAGTGCGGATCCCGGCGCCGAGGCGATCCGGGACGTGGTCGAGAACCTCGGTGAGACCGAGTACCGCATCGAGGTGACCGCGGACGGCGCCCGGCTGTCGGCCGGCTCCGAGGACGCGCTCCGGCACGCGGAATCGACGTACGCGCAGCTGCTGGATGCCGCCGAGCCGGCCGAGGACGGCAAGGTCGCGGTGCCGGCGGTGCGGATCGCGGACGCGCCGAGGTTCGCCTGGCGCGGAATGATGCTCGACGTCGCCCGGCACTTCATGCCGAAGGACTTCGTGCTCAAGGTCATCGACGTGCTCGCCCTGCACCGGCTGAACACGCTGCACTTCCACCTCACCGACGACCAGGGCTGGCGGGTCGAGATCGAGGCCTACCCGCGGCTCACCGAGATCGGTGCCTGGCGCGACGAGACCATGGTCGGCAAGATGTCCCGCGGCCAGAAGGAGTTCGAGTACGACGGCAAGCGGCACGGCGGCTTCTACACCAAGGACGACCTGCGCGAGATCGTCGCGTACGCCGCCGAGCGCGGGATCACCGTGGTCCCGGAGATCGACCTGCCGGGTCACATGCAGGCCGCGATCACGGCGTACCCGGAGCTCGGCAACAACCCGGACACCCAGCTGAGCGTCCGTCAGTACTGGGGTATCAGCGAAGACGTGCTGAACGTGAACGACGAGACCGTCGAGTTCGTCCGGACCGTGCTGCGCGAGGTGCTGGAGATCTTCCCCAGCCCGTACATCCACCTCGGCGGTGACGAGTGCCCGTCGGTGCAGTGGCGTGACTCGGAGGTGGCCCAGAAGCGGCAGGCCGAGCTCGGGCTGACTGAACCGGGGCAGCTGCAGGGCTGGTTCACCGAGCAGGTCGCGTCGGTGCTGGCCGAGGAGGGCCGCCGGCTGGTCGGCTGGGACGAGATGGTCGAGACCGACTGCCCGAAGGATGCCGTGATCATGGCCTGGCGCAGCGCCAACCGCGGCGAGGTCGCCGTGAAGGCCGGTCACCAGACCGTGATGGCGCCGTGCGAGTCGGTGTACTTCGACTACTACCAGGGCGACCCGGCCACCGAGCCGCTGGCGATCGGCAACTTCATCCCGCTGGAGAAGGTCTACGACTTCGAGGTGATCCCGCCGTCGCTCACCGAGGAGGAGGCGGGGCTGATCGTCGGCACCCAGTGCCAGATCTGGACCGAGTACATGCCGGACGAGCAGCAGGTCGGCTACATGCTGCTGCCGCGGCTGTCCGCCTTCGCCGAGCGCGCCTGGGGTTCGCCCAGGACGTCGTACGACGAATTCCTCACCCGCCTGCGCCCCCACCTGACCCGCATCGAAAAGATCGGCGTCAACTACCGCCCCCTCGACTAACCGCACCCACCCTCCTTATCGACTTTGGGCACCGGCCAACCATTTTCAGCGCGGGAAAGTGGTTGAGGGGTGCTCAAGGTCGGGGGGTAGACGGGCTGGGGTCCGGCGGCGACGATGGGGTGCCGGGACCAGGTCGGGAGCGGAGGGGTCATGACCGCGGTGGGGCCGCTGGACGCGATGTTCTTGCTGGGGGAGACGCGCGAGCAACCGATGCACGTCGGTGGGCTGATGCTGTTCGAGTTGCCGGAAGGCGCTGGTCGGGATCATGTGTTTCCGGAAGGGTCGCGGGACTATCTGTCCGGGCTGTACCGGGACATGGTCGCGGCGCCGGCGGTCCACCCGCTGTTCGCCCGGCGGGTGCGGCACCGGCCGTTCGACCTCGGCTACTGGTCGTGGGAGCAGGACGACGACGTCGACCTCGACTACCACGTACGGCTGTCGGCCCTGCCGCGCCCGGGGCGGTTCCGGGAGCTGTTCGAGCTCACCAGCCGGCTGCACGGCACGCTGCTCGACCGGCACCGCCCGCTGTGGGAGATGCACCTGATCGAGGGTGTGGAGGGCCGCCGGTTCGCGCTGTACAGCAAGATCCACCACTCGCTGATCGACGGCGTGACAGCGCTCCGCTGGATGCAGGACACCCTGACCTCGGACCCGGCGCGGACCGGGATGCCGGCGACCTTCGCCCTGCCGGTGTCAGCGGCCGAGCCGGCGCAGAGCGCTGATGGGTTGCTGACGACGGTCGGCCGCATCCCGGGGAGTGCGGGCAGAGTGCTGGCCGACGTCGCCGGCCTCACACCCCTCGGGGTGAAGAGCTTGGTGCGTTCGTCGGTACCGCTGCGGGCGCCGCGGACGATCCTCAACCAGTCGATCACCGGATCGCGGCGGTTCGCGGCGCAGTCCTGGCCGGTCGAGCGGTTGGACAAGGTGCGGGCGATCACCGGCGCGACGCTGAACGACGTGATGCTGGCGATGTGTTCAGGGGCCCTGCGCAACTATCTGCTCGAGCTGAACGCCCTTCCGGACCGGGCGTTGACGGCCATGGTCCCGGTGTCGCTGCGCGGTGCGGCTGACGCTCCCGGTGGCGGCAACTCGTTGAGCACGCTGATCGCCGACCTCGCCACCGACGAGCGGGATCCGGAGCGCCGGATCCGCCGGATCATGGCGTCCACCACGTATGCCAAGGGCGTGTTGTCCGAGCTCAGTCCGTTGCAGCGGCTGCTGCTGGGAGCCCTCGGCTTCGGTGTCGCCGGCCCCGCCGCGGTCCTCCCCGGAGTCGCCGGCCGGACGAGGCCGCCGTACAACGTGGTGATCTCGAACGTGCCGGGCCCGAGCGAGAGTCCGCTGTACTGGAACGGGTCGCGGCTGCTCGGGATGTATCCGGCGAGCATCGTGCTCAACGGCCAGGCCCTCAACATCAGCGTCACCAGCTACGACCACCAGCTCCACTTCGGGCTGGTCGGCTGCCGCCGTACGGTGCCACACCTGCAGCGGCTGCTGACCCACCTCGAGACGTCGCTCTCCGACCTCGAGGGCCTGCACTAGGACTACAGCCGGACGATCCCGTTCGGGGTGTCGAAGAGGGCGGCGTTGAGGCCGGGCTGGCCGTTCGGGCCGACCCAGGCGACGTCGAGGTCGTCGAGCAGGTGGTCGGCGGGGTGGCCGATCCAGTCGGTGACGCGGGCCGGGTCGCCGGCGATCTCGAGCGCGGTCAGCTTGACGCCCTTCCCGCCGGTCGACGGGTGCTGGCTGAGGTCGTCCCAGTGCACGAAGAACGGCAGCTGCGGGTCGGCCATCAGGCCCTTCACGCCGATCTGCCGCCAGGTCAGGTTCACCCCGTCGGGCCGGTGCCGGTTGCCGGGCACCGCGGGCCGGCCGAGGCGCTTCTCCATCCGCTCCATGTCGCGGACCGCCACCACCCAGCCGAGCCAGCCACCGCCGAGCTCCTTGCGGGCGCGGACCGCCTGACCGAACGGTGCCTTGTCGGAGGCCGGGTGATCGAGGACGTCGACCACCTCGATGTAGCGATCGTTCTCCAGCGGGAGGATGTGGTTCACCGTGCCGAAGCGCGGGTGCACACCGCCGTCGACGAACTCCGCTCCGAGCAGCGCGGACAACCGCTCGACAGTCGCGCGGCACCCATCCGGTCCGCACGCGTACGACAGATGATCCAGACGCATGCAGGTCATTCTGTCCTCACCCACCGACAATCGCCGCATCCGGGGTGTCGGACTAGGGTCTAGCCATGCGTACGGTCGTTATCGGAGGCACCGGTCATATCGGCACCTACCTGGTCCCGGCGCTGGTGCGCCTCGGGCACGAGGTCACGGTGCTCAGTCGCGGCGAGCACTCGCCGTACCAGTCCGACAGCGCTTGGCAGAAGGTCGAGCTCGTCCAGGTCGACCGGCAGGCCGAGGATGCGGCCGGGACGTTCGGGCAGCGGGTCGCCGACCTGCGGCCGGACGTGGTGATCGACCTGATCTGCTTCACCGAGGACAGCACGCGTCAGCTCGTCGAGGCAGTGGAAGGAAAGATCCAGCACCTACTGCACTGCGGCACGATCTGGGTGCACGGCCCGAGCATGACGGTGCCGACCCGGGAGGACGCGCCACGCAAACCTTTCGGCGACTACGGCGTACAGAAGGCGGCGATCGAGGCCTACCTGCTCGGCAAGGCTCGCCGCGACGGGCTGCCGGCCACGATCATCCACCCCGGTCACATCTGCGGTCCCGGCTGGACACCGGTCAACCCGGCCGGCAACTTCGACCTCGGCGTGTTCGAGAAGCTTGCCCACGGCCATGACGTGCTGCTGCCGAATCTCGGCCTGGAGACGCTGAACCCGGTCCACGCCGACGACGTCGCGGGCGTCTTCCTGGCCGCGATCGCGAGCCGCTCGACCGCGATCGGCGAGAGCTTCCACGCGGTCGCCGAGGGCGCGGTGACACTGCGTGGGTATGCGTACGCCGTCGCCGACTGGTTCGGTCAGGAGGCGCAGATCGGGCTCCTGCCGTACGGCGAGTGGCGGGAGAAGGTGCCTGAACGGGACGCGGCCGCCACCTGGGACCACATCGAGCACAGCCCGAACTGCTCGATGGAGAAGGCGGCGCGGCTCCTCGGCTTCCGGCCGCGCTACACCGCGCTCGAAGCCACCCTCGGAGCGATCGGCTGGCTCGTCGACAACGGGAAGATCGCTACTTAGAGGCCGGGTGCGGCAGCAGCGGCCGGGCCGCTTCCAGGTGCTGACGGCACAGTTCCGCGAGTACGTCGTACGCCTTGTGGCCCATCAGGGTCTGGAGCTCGACCTTGCTGGACTCGAAGACGGCCTCGACGCCGACGTGCGCCTCGGTGTTGCCGGTGCAGTACCAGTCCAGGTCGTGACCGCCCGGCCCCCAACCGCGCCGGTCGTACTCACCGATGCCGACCTCGGTGTACGTCGTACCGTCCGGGCGCTCGACTTCGCGGAAGGTGCGGCGGATCGGCAGCTGCCAGCAGACGTCCGGCTTGGTCTCGACGAAGTGCACACCGCGCTTGAGCGCTAGCCCGTGCAGCGCGCAACCGGCGCCGCCGGGGAAGCCCGGACGGTTCAGGAAGATGCAGGCGCCCTCCCAGACCCGGGTCTTGCGGTCGCCCTCGTCGTCGGTCTCGACCCAGCCGTTCTTCCGGCCCTCCTTGCGGAACTGCCATTCGTCCTTGGTCAGCTCCTTGGCGTAGGCCTTGACCCGCTTCTCGTCGTCGGAGTCGGAGAAGTGTGCGCCGAGGGTGCAGCAGCCGTCGTTCGGTCTGCCCTTGTAGATGCCCTTGCAACCACCGCCGAAGATGCAGGTCCAGTTGGACGCCAGCCAGGTCAGGTCGCAACGGAAGACCTGGTCGGGATCGTCGGGATCGGTGAACTCGACCCACGCGCGGGGAAAATCGAGAGAAACCTCAGGCACCTGGAAAGCGTACGCGCCAAACCCGCACAACTGTGAACGACGACTCCGGAACACGCTGGTACTCCGATAGTCCAGTAGCGTGAGGGTATGCGGCTCGGCGTACTCGACGTGGGATCCAACACCGTCCACCTGCTCGTGGTGGACGCACACCGCGGTGCCGCGCCGCTTCCGGCGTACTCGCACAAGACGGAACTGCGGCTGGCCGAGCACCTCGACAAGGACGGCAAGATCGCGCAGTCGGGATCCGACGGGCTGGTCGCGTTCATCAAGGAATCGGTCGTGCTGGCCGAGGACAAGGGTTGTGAGTCGGTGCTCTCGTTCGCCACCTCGGCGCTGCGGGAGGCGCCGAACGGCGAGAAGGTGCTGGACCGGGTCCGCACCGAGACCGAGGTCGACCTGCAGGTGCTGAGCGGTGAGGACGAGGCCCGCCTGACCTTCCTGGCGGTACGGCGCTGGTTCGGCTGGTCCTCCGGTCGCCTGGCGGTGTTCGACATCGGTGGCGGTTCGCTCGAGATCGCGGCCGGGTCCGACGAGGAGGCGACGATCGCCGTCTCGGTCCCGCTCGGCGCAGGCCGGTTGAACCGGGAGGGCCTGACCGCCGACCCGCCGGACAAGGACGAGGTCCGAGCGCTGCGGAAGCGGATCCGGATCGAGATGGCCGCCGTAGCCGGTCCGGTACTGCGGGCCGGCAAGCCGCAGCGTTCGGTCGCCACCAGCAAGACGTTCCGCTCGCTGGCCCGGATCTGTGGCGCGGCGCCGTCGGACGACGGACCGTACGTGCCCCGCACCCTGAACCGGGACGACCTGAGCGACTGGATGCCGAAGCTGACCAAGATGTCGGCCGCCGAGCGGGCCGATCTGCCCGGGGTCTCGGCCGGCCGGTCGTCACAGCTGCTCGCCGGTGCGATGGTCGCGGATGCGGTGATGGACCTGTTCGACCTGCCCGCGCTCGAGGTCTGCCCCTGGGCGCTGCGCGAAGGCGTCATCTTGTCCCGGCTCGACCAGCTGCAACCCCGATAGGCTCCCGATGACTACCAGCAAGACCGCGCGGATCGGCCTGTCCACTGCGTCCGTGTACCCCGAGTCGACCGCCAGCGGATTCGAGCTCGCCAGCCGGCTCGGGTACGACGGCGTCGAGGTGATGGTCGGCATCGATCCCCTGAGCACCCAGATCGACGCGATCCAGCGGCTGGTCGACTACCACCAGCTCCCGGTCCTCGCGATCCACGCGCCCTGCCTGCTGATCACGCAGCGGGTCTGGGGGACCGATCCGTGGGGCAAGCTCGAGCGCAGCGCCGAGGCCGCGAAGGACCTCGGCGCCGACGTGGTCGTCGTCCACCCGCCGTTTCGCTGGCAGCGCGACTACGCGCGCGGGTTCGTCGAGGGGATCGCCCGGCTCGAGGCGGAGACCGGGGTCATCTTCGCGGTCGAGAACATGTACCCATGGCGCGCGCCCGGCAGGGGCCTGCAGGCGTACGCCCCGAGCTGGGACCCGACCGAGCAGAGCTACGCCCACACCACGCTGGACCTGTCGCACTCGTCGACCGCCGAGCAGGATTGCGTCGAGCTCGCCGCGACGATGGGCAAGACCCTCAAGCACATCCACCTCACCGACGGGACCGGCTCCGCGAAGGACGAGCACCTGGTGCCCGGCCGCGGCACGCAGCGCGCGGCGGATCTGCTCGCCGAGCTGGCCTATCAGGACTTCCGCGGTCACATCATCATCGAGATCAACACCCGCCGTGCGACCAGCCGGTCCGAGCGTGAGGTCGACCTGGTCGAGTCGCTCGAGTTCACCCGGAAGCATTTCGCCCGCGGATCACGCCGTACGTCGTTCGCCGTCACCCCCGAAGGCGAGATCTCGGAACTGATCCCGTGAACGAGCGTACGGCGGGGAGTGGGCGGGCCGGCCGTCGTCCGGGTGGACCGGATACTCGCGGCGAGATCCTGGGAGCGGCCCGGAAAGCCTTTGCGGACAAGGGATTCAGCTCCACCTCGATCCGTGCGGTTGCCCGCGAGGCCGGGGTCGACGCGGCGCTGGTGCATCACTACTTCGACAGCAAGGACGAGCTGTTCATCGAGGCGATGGCCATCCCGGTCGACCCGCGCCAGATCGCCGCGGACATCCTCGACGGACCGCGGGAGGAGATCGGCCGGCGGATCGCGACCGTGTTCCTCGGGATCTGGGAGTCGCCCGAGGGACGGCAGCGGATGACGGCGATCTTCCGCAGCGTGGTGACCAGTGACGAGGTGGCCCGGCTGATGCGCGAGGGCATCACCCAGATGATTATCGAGCCGATCTCGCGCACGCTCGACGTACCCGATGCGCACCTGCGCGTGAGCCTGGTCGCGACCCAGCTGATCGGCGCCGCGATGGCCCGCTACCTGGTCGGGCTCGAACCGGTCGCCTCGGTCGACCTCGCGACCCTGATCGACCGGCTGGCGCCCGTTCTCCAGCTCCACCTGACCGGCTGATGCGGATCCCCACCGACCGCGAGATCCACGCCCTGCATCGCGATCACGCGCCTACTCGCGACGCCTTCGAGTCGGTGTATCCCCACTCCGTGGTGGTCTGCCAGGTCGCCGAGCAGCTGTTCGACGGTCTCGACGTCGACACCGACCTGATCCGGGCCGGCGCCCTTCTGCACGACATCGGCGTCTATCGCCTGTACGGCCCGACCGGCGAACTCAACACGGTCGACTACGTGCGGCACGGCGTACTCGGTCATGAACTGCTGGACGGCCTCGGCTTCCCCGAACCGATCTGCCGCTTCGCGTCCCGCCACACGGGCGTCGGCATCACGCGGGACGACGTACTGCGCCAATCGCTGCCGATCCCGGTCGCCGACTACGTCCCGGCCTCCGCGGAGGAGGAGCTGGTGATGTACGCCGACAAGTTCCACAGCAAGCGCACTCCGCCGGTGTTTCTGACCGGGGACACCTATGCGGCGTCTGTCGGGCGCTGGGGCGAGGACAAGGTCACGGCGTTCGCTTCACTGCGGGCGAAGTACGGCGAACCCGTTCTGGGCCCGCTCAGCGAATCCACCGGTTACTCCGTCATCTGAAGGCTTGCCAGAGGCTGCTGCGCGAGCTAAATTCATCACATGATGAAAAACGCGGTGAGTTGCCGTGACGTCGTGGTGGTGCGCGGCGACCGGGAGGTCCTGCACGGGATTGGGTTCGACCTGCGGGCCGGGACGGTGACCGGGCTGCTCGGTCCATCCGGGTGCGGCAAGACGACGCTGATCCGGGCGATCGTCGGTCTCCAGGCCCGCGTGACTGGCGACGTCTCCGTTCTCGGATTGCCCGCCGGTGCGCCGAAGCTGCGCGGGCGGATCGGGTACGTCACCCAGGAGCCCAGCGTGTACGGCGATCTGACCGTCACGGAGAACCTTCGCTTCTTCGCCGCAGTGCTCGGGGTTCCTTCAGAAGATGTGGAACGGGTGATCGATGCCGTCGACCTGCGCTCGCACGCGGATGATCGCGTCGATCGGCTGTCCGGCGGGCAGCGGTCGAGGGCCTCGCTGGCCGCGGCTCTGCTCGGGGATCCCCAACTGCTCGTCCTCGACGAACCGACCGTCGGTCTGGATCCGGTGTTGAGGCGCGACCTGTGGAGCCTCTTCCACTCCTTGGCGGACGCCGGCGCGACGCTGCTGGTCTCGAGTCACGTGATGGACGAGGCCTCGCGCTGCGATCGCCTCCTGCTGATGCGCGACGGCGACCTGCTCGCCGACGAAACCCCGCAAGCCCTGCTCGACTCGGTCGGCACCGACGACATCGAGCAGGCGTTCCTGACTCTGATCGACCGGAAAGCAGGTGCGCGATGACGCCGCGGATCACCTTCGCCGTAGCCGCTCGGGTCCTGGCCCAGTTACGCCGCGACCATCGCACGGTCGCGATGCTGATCGTGCTGCCGACGCTACTGGTCAGCCTGATGTGGTGGATGTTCATCGACTCACCAAACGCCTTCGACCGCTTCGGCGGGCCGCTGCTCGCGGTGTTCCCGGCGATCATCATGTTCGTCGTCACCTCGGTCGCGACCCTGCGCGAACGCTCGACCGGCACGCTGTCCCGGCTGTTCACGATGCCGATGGCGAAGCTGGACTTCCTCCTCGGCTACGCACTCGCCTTCGCCCTGATCGCGGTGGTCCAGGCCGCCGTGGTGGTGTCGGTCGCGCTGTACGCCCTCGGCCTCGACATCGAAGGTCCCGCCTGGCAGCTCGGGGTGGTAGCGGTCCTCGACGGCGTCCTGGGTACGGCGCTCGGCCTCTTCGCCAGCGCCTTCGCCGCCACCGAATTCCAGGCCGTCCAGATGATGCCCGCCGTGATGATCCCCCAGATCCTCCTCTGCGGCCTCCTCATCCCCCGCGACCACCTCCCCACCGCCCTGCACGCCATCAGCGACGTACTGCCCTTGTCCTACGCCGTCGACGCCGTCATCAGCGTTGCCAAAGGCAACGGCTTCACCTCGGGCGCCGGCACCGACGCCCTCATAGTCCTGGCCTTCATCCTCGCCGCGCTGGTCCTAGGCGCCGCCACCCTCAAACGCCGCACGACGTAGACCCACCGCGGCCTGCCCGCTCCCGCCCACCCCTTTGCGCGCGGCGCGCGCCAGACCTTCGCCACCACGCCACGGCCCCCTTGCTTGGCCCAATGCGGCTCAATCCATCGCACCGTGGTCCGCTTGGCCGTGATCGGTCAACGGCCCCGTTCCGCCAAGCGGTCCCTCGACTCCGTGTAAGTCGCGGCCATCCATCGTGCCGGCCGCCACCGCCACCACATCTGATCAACCATTCGCAAGATCAGCGCCCTCGCCGACACCCCATCGCCCGATCCAACGAAAGCTCAGAGGGCGAGGTTGCTATCGGCAGCAGCTGTTGATCGGAGTGTGACGTTTCCCCTTGTGGATAAGGGCTTTCGAGGCCTTAGTCGATTTGCGAGGGTGCATCGAGATTGCGTAAGATCGAACACATGTTCGAAGGAGATCTGGCGACGCTGACGACGGCCGACCTGCTGGCCTCGGCCGCCGAACACGACGTCGAGGCCCGGCGAGTCGACGCGCGGCGCCTCCTGCACGCCCAGATCTACGCCGACCGCTACCACCCCTCCGCCCACCCCGGCCGCCCGGGCCGCCGGTCCTGCGACGGCCGCGAACGCGCGGTGGTGCTGGGTGGCGACGGCTGCCCGGAGATCCTGGAGTTCGCGATCGCCGAGTTCGCGGTGATGCTGGGGATCTCACCCCGGGTCGCGGCGAACTACCTCGGCCGAGCCGTGGCGTTGCGGCACCGGTTCCCCTTCACCTGGGCCAGAGTCCAGGCCGGCGAGGCGACCGCGTGGAAGGCGTGCCGGATCGTCGCCGACTGCGCGAAACTGACCCAGGACGCCGCCGCCTACGTCGACCAGCGGATCGCACCCCTGATCGACTCGATCACCCCGTACCGGTTGAACAAGATCGTCACCGCCGCCAAACTCCACGCCGACCCCGCCCTGGCGCGGGCCGAGGCCGCCGAGCAGGCCCGCGAACGCGGCGTGTTCGTCGGCCGCTCGGACCCACACGGCACCAAAACCATGTACATCAAGGCCGCCGCCGGTGCAGTCATCCGGAACAAGGCCACCCTCGACGCGATCGCCGAGGCCCTGAAGACCTTCGGCGACACCCGCCCCGTCCAGCACCGCCGCGCCGACGCGGTCGGCATCATCGCCGACCCCCGCTACACCCAAGAACTCCTCACCCAAGCCCGCCACCACCGCCTCCACAACCCAGCCACCACCGACACCCCGGATACCGCGCCGACCACCACGGCTCCGGATACTGCGCCGACCGCCACGGCTACGGACACCATCGGACCGACCGCCGCTCCGGACATCGCCGCCGCCCCAGCTTTGGGCCGCCGCTGCCGCAGCCGGGATGTGGACCTGCTCGATGACCGAGCGACCGACCGGGACGAGCCCGGCCCGGACGACGAAGCCGACCGCGACGCACCCCACCCCAGCACCACCGACCTGCCCGACCCCCTCGACACCCCAAACACCATGCCGATCCAGCCGTTCGACCCATCCGATCCCGGCCTACACCTCGACCCCGACGACGGCCAGGCCATGGACGCCGCCGCCCAACGCGCCCTGCACGCCCGCCTCGCCCAAATAAAACGCGACGCCTACACCCCAACCGACACCGACCTCACTGGTCACAGCAGCCGCCGCGGAGAACGTCTACGCCCGGGCCAGACGCAGATCTACGTCCACCTCACCGACCACACCCTCGCCACCGGCACCGGCGTACTGCGCGCCGAACACCTCGGACCCTTGCTCGCCGATCAACTGGCCGAGCTCATCGGCTACGGTCCCTACACCGTCAAGCCCGTCATCGACGTCAACGACGCCATCAGCGTCGACGCCTACGAAATCCCCGACCGGATCCGCGAACGCATCAAACTCACCCACCCCGTCGAACTCTTCCCCTACGGCACCCAAGAAACCCACCACGGCATGGACCTGGACCACATCCAGCCCTTCGACCCGCTCGGTCCACCGGGTCAGACCAGCACCACCAACCTCGCGCCGCTAGGCCGGTACGGTCACCGGGTCAAAACCCACGCCCAGGGCTGGAAGGTACGGCGCATCGACCACAAGACTCTGGAGTGGACGACACCCCATGGCTTCCGATTCCGCGTCGACCCCACCGGCACCCACCGGCTACCCCTGGAACAGGTGAGATCGGTCCAGCGGTCGTTGCTCTGGAAGCTCGAAGGCTGAGCGACTGACTGGGCTTACGTACGGCTACCTCTGCTCGGCGTTCGGGCGTGAGCGCGAGGTGCTTCCGTGGGAGCTCGACGAAGAGCTCTTGCATGGGTGACGCGGCGGTCCGGACGATCGAAGAACTCGACCTCGATACACCGGGCAAGCATCACTCCGGCGGGGTCGGAAGCCATCCGGGCGATGTGATGGTCTCCGACGACGAGGAGCAGCTGCGGATGTATCGGGCGCGCATTACCGGAAAGCTCGATCGCGTCGCCTGGATGGCGGACGTACGAAGTCACCCTGACTACGACCCTTCGGCCTGGGAGAGCCATCGGGACAGGGTGAACGCACTGTGGTTCTCGCACACTCAGCGGTGCTGTCCTCGATGGTGTGCTGGGTACGGCGTTGGGCCTGTTCGCGAGCGCCTTCGCGGCAACCGAATTCCAGGTCGTGCAGATGATGCCGGCCGTGATGATCCCGCAGATGCGGTGGACGCGGTCATCGGAGTTGCCCAGGGCAACGGATTCACCAGTGGGACGGGGGAGCTGCTCTTGTCGTCCTGGAGTTCATCCCTCGCAGCTCTCGGCCTCGGTGCGGCAACGCCGAACGGCGTGAAGAGCCGGCGCGCACCAGTGAGTGCGCGCCAGCTCCCTTGTCACTCCCGAGCAGCGGATCGGATTTCACCGACGCCGATCCGTACGCCGAGTCTCAGGCCGGTGACCGGGGCTCCAGGATCTTGACGACCTGTCCGTCCTTGTCGTAGGCGGTGGCCTTGAAATCGGTCGCCTTGGCCGTCGTCGGTGGGCTCAGCCAGATGTAGGCGAACCAGCCGTCGGTGACCGGAATGTCGGTAGCCGCCGACGGGCCCATCTGCAGGTGGATGCGCGTTGCCGTGCTCGCTACCCGTCCCCAGGCGCGGGCCTCCCAGCAGAGCTTTCCGGAGCACTGCTGGCCGCTCAGATCCCTACCGGTGTAGAGATCCGCGCGTTGCGACCCCTTCGCCGGGGTGAGGATCGGGTCGTGCACCTGCCGCAACGAGTCGAGGTTCAGGAAGGTGGTCCCGCGCATCACCATGCCGCCGTCCAGCGAGTTCTTCTCGATCTCGCAGGCGATCGCCGTTCGCCCGTTGGGTGACACCGCGGTCAGCAGCACGCTCGGCCAGGTCTTCGACCGCGCCGAAGCGACGATGCGCCACTTGGTGACATCCACCCAGGTCTGTGCGGAACAGTTCAGCAACTGGATGGCAGGGTCGGTCGGAACCGGATCCTTCCGGAGCTTCGCCATCAGTGCGGCCGTCGGCTTGTCCGCACCGGGGACCGTGCACAGCAGCATCTTGTCGCCGACCTTGATTTTTGCACCCTTACCGATACTCGCCTGGTCTCCGATCCGGTATCCGCCGACGGTGTCCGCCAACGGACCCTTCATGTCCGGAAGTCGCAGCCGGCAACGGCGCAGCGCCTCCGCGTTGGTGACTGGCGCGCCGACGACATCGTCGCCGCGCGGTACGCCCTGCACCGGCGCGAAGTACGCCTCCTGCTGCTGCTGATCGCCCGCCACCGGGGCGTCGTCCGCGCGGAGCTGGTTGGGCAGCAGCGCGGCGGTGGCGGCGATCGCTGCCAAGCCGGCCACGGTGCCGCCGACGGTGAGCATCCTGCGGCGGCGGCGCCCTCGGCGACCGCGGTCCAGCAGTCGGGCGGTGTCCAGCGGGTCGAACTGCTCTGCATCGGCGAGGCGGTGCAGTTCGGCACCGACCTCACGTACGTCCTCCATGGGGTTCTCCTTCACAGTGCTCGGCTCGTCCGTCGCCGGTCGATGGCTTGCCGGAGAGTGTCGAGACCGCGGGCCGCCTGGCTCTTCACGGTGCCGGTCGAGCAGCCGAGGATCTCCGCGGTCTGCTCGACGGACAGATCCTCGTAGTACCGCAGCACCACACAAGCGCGCTGACGCGGCGGCAGACCGCGAAGCACGTCGAGTACCTCGTCGCGCTCGGCGTGCCCGGTGGCGAAGTCGGCCGCCGCTCGATCCGGTACGGCGTCCGTCGCCACTTCCCGGCGCCACGGCCGGCGGCCACCGTCGTGTGCCACGTTGACGACCATCCGCCGTGCGTACGCGAACGGGTTACCCACCCGCTGTACCTTCGGCCAGGCCAGGTACAGCTTGTAGAGCGCGTCCTGGACGATGTCGTCCGCCTTGTGCCGGTCACCGCTGATCAGGTAGGCCGTCCGCCGCAGCGATGGACTCGTCGTTTCGACGAATTCCACGAAGTCTTGGTCCCGCACGGCCATGCCGCCTCCACTCTCTCCGAATTCCCCCTCAAGACGGAAACCCCGGGCGATCAGGTTGCATCCCGATCTGCCGCGACCGGCGGGAGGTCAGCGGACGACGTCGTACACCATCTTCTGGATGCCGTTGGAGTAGGACTCGCTCTCGGTGAGGGTGAGGCGCTGCTTGTCCTTGTCGGTCTGGCTGAAGAGGCGCTTGCCGGCTCCGAGCAGGACCGGGAAGACCAGCAGGTGGTACCGGTCGATCAGGCCGGCGTCGGACAGGTTGCGGTCCAGGGTGGCGCTGCCGTGGATGATGATCGGCCCGCCCTCGGTCTGCTTGAGCGCGGCGACGTCGTCGAGGGATCGCAGGATCGTGATGTCGCCCCAGTTCGTCACCAGGTCCTCGTCCTGCAGGGTGGTCGACACGACGTACTTCGGCATCACCCGGTAGCCAGGGAACTCGGGCATGTCCGGCCAGACCGGAGCGAAGGCCTCGTAGCTCGCACGGCCCATCATCATGGCCCCCGCCTCGTCCTGCTCGCGGCCCTTCAGCTCGTACGCGGCCGGGTCGAACTCGATGTCCTTGAACGTCCACCCCGAACTCCGGTAGCCCGCCTCTCCACCAGGCGCCTCGACAACACCATCGAGCGAAACGAACGCGGTCGCGATCAAAGTACGCATCACAAACTCCTTGTCAGCCCTACCGTCTTGTCACCCTTGCGTCGCCCGACCCCCACCGAACTAGACATTCTGCCAAAGGTGACCCCAATCACAGGAGCTACCCGGCGAGGTGGGAGACGTTGTGCCAGGCGGGGTCGGGGTTGGTGGTGATGGTGACTTTGCCGTGGGGCCAGCCGGTGGTGGCGGCCTGGAGTTGGGCGCCGGCGGGGGTGGTGCCGTCGGTGTAGTAGTGCAGGATGCGGACACCGGCGGAGGTTTCGTGGGCGAGGAGGTTGCCGGAGCCGCCGAGGCGATCGGTGAGGTGGTCTTCGAAGGCGCGGAGTTCGTCGAGCATGTCGGACTCGGGCAGCCCGTCGTCGCGCACCACGGGGTAGCCGATCGAGACCGCGACGTGGGTGTCGAGGTGTGGGCGGCGGATGGAGCGCAGCGGGTACTCCGCGGTTGCGATCAGCCGCTGTCCGTCGCGCGTACCCTCGAGCATCTTCCACGCCGGGCTGCCGTCCTCCAGGGTGTGCTCGGCCGCGAACGCAGCCACGGCCGGCAGCAGCGAATCGATCGCCACCGCGTCAGCCGGCGCCGAGGTGAGGGTCTCGATCGCGCCGACCCAGGTCTCCACCATCTCCTCGCCGAGCACCAGGTCGAGGAGCAGGAAGGTCACCCGCCGCTGCACGTCGATCGGCACATCAGGAAAGACAGGGTGATGTACGCCGACATGGATCGAAGCCGCATCGGGTTCGATCGAGACGACCGCCTCGTCGACCGGGATCGGCGGCAGCCCGTCGAAGCGGATCGTGAACGCGGGACCGGGCCGGCGCAGGTCGGCGTACTCCCAGGTCTCGTCCGACGGCGGCGCGGCGCGCAACCAGCGGCGGGCGACGGCGCGGTGGGTCGGGTTGCCGGCCGCGGTGACGATGAGGGCGTGCTTGGCGTGCAGTCCCGGACCGAGTTCCCACTCGAGGTCCTGGTGGATCCGTCCGACCAGGTCAGTCAGCACGGCGCTCGTCTCGGCCGGCTCCTTCCGGGCGATCGCGTCTGCTACCTGTGCCGCGCCAGCCTCGGTCCACCACGACCAGAACGCGCCGATCGCGTCGGCCTCCACGACGGTCCGCTTGCGACGCTTGAAGATGGACATGCCCGCATCCTTGCCGACCAAGGGTGCGAGTATCGGACCAGTGGACCGGCTGGTGTGGTCCCCGCCACACGATTAGCGAGCGTCTCGTTCAGGCGCGTAGCCTGCTGACACCACTGGCATATGGGGCCGGGTGGGTCGATGAGGAGGAACACGTAGTGCTTCGGCGAGTCCTGCTGGGCATGTCCCGCAGCCCCCAGATCAAGAAGGCCGTGTCGTCGCTCCCGGTGTCCAGTGGCATCGTCGCACGGTTCGTCGCCGGCGAGACCGCTCCGGAGGCCGTGCTGGCCACCGAGAAGCTGGTCAGCAACGGCCTCAACGTCACCCTCGACCACCTCGGTGAGGACGTCACCGACCTGGCCGCCGCGACCGCCACCGCGGACGCCTACCTCGAGGTCTTGAAGCAGCTCGCCGCCGCCGGCCTGACCAACAACGCCGAGGTCTCGGTCAAGCTGTCCGCGGTCGGCCAGGCGCTGCCCGGTGACGGCGAGAAGATCGCGCTCGAGAACGCGCGGACCATCTGCCTCGCGGCCCGCAACGCCGGTACGACGGTCACCCTCGACATGGAGGATCACACCACCACCGACTCCACGCTGGGCATCCTGCGCGAGCTGCGCCAGGACTTCCCGGAGACCGGCGCGGTGCTGCAGGCCTACCTGCGCCGGACCGAGAGCGACTGCCGCGACCTGGCGTACGCCGGATCCCGCGTCCGGCTCTGCAAGGGCGCGTACAAGGAGCCGGAGTCGGTCGCGTTCCAGGACAAGCGCCAGGTGGACAAGGCGTACGTCCGCGCGATGAAGGTCCTGATGAACGGCACCGGCTACCCGATGATCGCCTCGCACGACCCGCGGCTGATCGCGATCGCCGGCTCGCTCGCCGACCGCGCCAACCGCCGGCCGGGCAGCTACGAGTACCAGATGCTCTACGGCATCCGTCCCGAGGAGCAGCTCCGGCTGGCCGGCCTGGGTCACACCGTGCGCGTCTACATCCCGTACGGCGAGGACTGGTACGGCTACCTGGTCCGCCGCCTGGCCGAGCGCCCCGCGAACATCCAGTTCTTCGCGAGGTCCCTCATCAGCAAGAAGTAACCTGTCGGCATGACTAGTCAGGTGGCCATTCTCGGGGCCGGTGTGATGGGGGAGACGTTGCTGTCCGGGCTGATTCGGGCCGGGCGGCGACCGGAGGAGCTCCTGATCACCGAGCGCCGGGAGGAGCGGGCCACCGAACTGCGCGAGCGGTACGGCGTCGACGTCGTGTCCAACGTGGATGCGGCGGTCAAGGCGGACACCCTGGTTCTGGTGGTGAAGCCGCAGGACATGCCCGACCTGCTCGCCGAGATCGCCCCGGCGGTCCGTGCTTCCCAGACCGTGGTCTCGCTGGCCGCGGGCATCACCACCGGGTTCATCGAATCGCGGCTGCCCGAGGGTGTGGCCGTCGTACGCGTCATGCCGAACACGCCGGCCCTGGTCGACGAGGGGATGGCCGCGATCTCCCGTGGTGCGCACTGCGACGAGAGCCACCTCGAGTTGGCGGAGGGCCTGCTGGCCGCGACCGGCCGGGTCATCCGGGTGCCGGAGAAGCAGCAGGACGCGGTGACCGCGATCTCCGGGTCGGGCCCGGCGTACCTGTTCTTCGTGGTCGAGGCGATGATCGAGGCCGGCGTCCACATGGGCCTGCCGCGGAGCACCTCGACAGACCTCGTCGTCCAGACCGTGGTCGGCTCGGCGAAGCTGCTGCGGGAGACCGGTGAGCACCCGACAGTGCTGCGCGAGCGGGTGACGTCACCGGGCGGTACGACGGCCGCCGCCATCCGCGAACTGGAGGACCACAAGGTCCGGGCCGCGTTCCTGTCCGCGATCGAAGCGGCCCGCAACCGGTCCCGCGCACTGGCTGCCGAATAACACCTCTCCGACGGGTGGCGTTATTGTTGGCGCCGCAGTTTCCTGCCTTGTTCGAGGGATGAGTCGACTATGGTCCCGCCCATGGGTAATCGTTCGGTCGATCCGGCCGCCGCGCCTGCGCAGCAGCAGGAGGAGGTGCCACGGCTGCCGTGGCGGGTGCCATTGGACCCGGCGCCCTGGTGGGCGTGGGCGCTGTTCGTCGCCCCCTTCATCGTCGTGCCGGCGCTGAACTCGTGGCTCTGGATGGGTGCCCGCGACATGCTCGCGGTCGGCCTGCTCACGATCATCGGCGCCTCGGTCGTCCGCGTCGCCGGCGGCGTGGTGCTCTACCGCGTGGTGCTGACCGACACCGCCCTCAAGGCCCGCACCAGCATGCTCATCCGCAGCCTCGCCTGGCAGGACGTCGACAAGATCGAGATCGGCGACGACAACGTCGTACTGACCCGCGGCCAGGACGAGAACGAGATCAACGGCATCCCGAAGGACCGCACGGCCGAGGTCGGCGCGGTGATGGAGTCCATCCGCAGCCAGGCGGCCGACAGCCCGGTACGGCGCCACCGGCCGCGTCCCGGGATCGGAGCCCTGCTCGTCCTCGCCTACCTGATCTTGTCGGTCGGCGCCTTCCTGCTCCGCTGGCACATCGTCGTCTGACCAGGTACAACTAGGCGGTCCACGGCCCTTCGCCGGCGACCCGGTCCACGGTGATCCGGGCGATCACGCCCGTGTCCCAGATGCCTTCGCCGAAAGGGAATTCGGGGACGCCGAGGTAGCGCTGGGACAGGTGGTCCATCAGCGCCTTGTAGTCCGCCGGAATCCCGGGGCCTTCGAGCTTCGCCGTGCCGCGGATCACCAGGTACTGCGTGATGCCGCGAGAGCTGACCTGGTCGTCCTGGATCAGCAGCGTCACGCGGGGATCGCGGAACAGGTTGCGGGTCTTGCGGTGCGGGCGCTGGAGACCGAGGAGGATCTGGTCGCCGTCGCGCTCGGCCCAGACCAGCGATGCCTGCGGTGAGCCGTCGGGGTCGACGGTGATGACGGTGACGTCCTTGGGTTCGGTGAAGAGCCGGTGCGTACTTTCGGGAAGAGCGTTCATACCGGAGACGGTAGGCACCGCCGTGGGAACCTCTGAGTACCCTTGACGGTCGTGGATGGATTGGATCCCGGCGATGTCTTCCTGGCCGACTGCCCGGCCCGGCTCGCGGTCGAGGTGATCGCCGACAAGTGGGCCGTGGTCGTCCTGTGGGGTCTCAACGACGGACCGCGGCGGCACTCGGAGCTGATCGCGCTGATCGGCGGCATCTCGAAGAAGGTGCTCACCCACACCCTGCGGCGGCTGCAGGCGAACGGCCTGGTCGACCGCCGGGACTTCGGCGGCGTCCCACCCCGCGTCGAGTACGAGCTGACCGACCTCGGCCGGACCCTGATGGGGCCGATCCGGATGCTCACGATGTGGGCGGAGGAGAACGGGGAGGCGGTCCTCGCGGCGCAGGAGGGAGGATGACGGCATGGACTTCTCTTTGTGGCCCGCGGCATCCAGGACCTGGTCGGAAGTGCTCGAAGGAGCCGAGTACGCCGAACGCACTGGCTGGCACGGAGTCTGGATAGCAGATCACTTCATGCAGAACGGCGACGACCTGTCCGTTCCCGTCAACGAAGCCTTCGCCCTGCTGGCCGGGATCGTCGCCCGGACCGAGCGGGTCCGGGTCGGCTCGATGGTGCTCGGCAACACCTACCGGCATCCCGCCGTCGTCGCGAACACGGCGGCGACGATCGACCAGATGAGCAACGGCCGGTTCTGCCTCGGGATCGGGGCCGGCTGGCAGGTGAACGAGCACGAGGTTTACGGCATCGAGCTGCCGCCCGTACGTGAACGGCTGGCCCGGTTCGAGGAGGCCTGCCAGGTGTTCAAGGGCCTGCTCACCGAGGAGCGGACGACCTTCGACGGGACCTACTACCAGCTGACGGGCGCCCCACTGGAGCCGAAGCCGGCCCACCTGCCGATCCTGATCGGCGCCGCCGGCGAGAAGGTTGCCCTCGGCATCGTTGCGAAGTACGCCGACGAGTGGAACCACTGGGGTGATCCGGCGCTGGCCGCCCACAAGGGCGAGGTGTTCGCCACGCACTGCGAGCGCCTCGGCCGCGACCCGAAGACGGTCCGCCGGTCCGCGCAGACGATGCTGGAGGTCGTCGTACCGGGTGACACCGAGGCGGCCGAGCGGAAGGAACGGCTCGAGAGCGGTGGCGGGCACGTGATCATGGGGTCGGCGCAGGAGGTGCTCGACAAGGTCGCGCAGTACCCGGCGGCGGGGATCGACGAGTTGCTCGTGCCGGACGCCTTCCTCGGCACCGGCAACCGGCGGTTCGACGCGCTGGAGCGCCTCCGCGAAGAGGTTTTCGCCAAGATCTAGCAAGCCAGGGTCGAGAACAACGGCGGGCTGACAGGTACGGGTAGGCTCCTCGGGTGCTGCTGACCTACCTCGACGAGTCCTACACGAAGGATCGCTTCTACATTGCGGCACTGGGTTGCCCAGATGAGGTTGCGATCCCTCTTGCGACCGATCTCGATCAGGTCGTGCAGGACGCGGCGACCGCGTATGCGGTCGCCCCAACAGCTGAGCTGCACGGCCACGCGTTGTTCGCCGGGAAGGACGACTGGAAGGATCTTGCGCCGGCGATCCGGGCGCGGATCGGTGTGTACGACAAGGCCATGGAGGCGATCGGCCGGTACGCCGTGAAGATCTTCCTGTGCGGGGTCGATGTACCAGCGCTCCGGAGGCGCTACAGCTACCCTGAAGCACCGCACTCGGTGGTGCTCCAGCACGTGTTGGAGCGCGTGAACGAGCACGCGCGGAACACGCCGGAGCGGGTGCTGTTTATTGCGGACGAGGTCGCCGAGGCGGACTCACACCGGCAGGCGCTGATTGACTACCGGAGGTACGGAACACCGGGCTACCTGTCGAGCACGCTCGGACAGGTGGTCGATACCATCCACTTTGTTCCCTCCTACACCAGTCGGTTGCTGCAGGCCGCGGACCTGGTCGCGTTCCTCCATCGTCGGCGTGAGACGCACATCGAGACGGACAAGCGTGCGCAGCGAGCGAACGACCGGATCTGGGGGCACATCGAACCCCGGATCGTGCATCAGCGACTTTGGGTGCCCTAGACGCACGGAAGCCCCGCCAACAGCGGGGCTTCTGGCTTACCGGATTCCCTCTCGGGCCTCCTGGAGTTGATTCTACTACAGGATGGGATGAGGCAACACCGGGTGAAACAAGGAACGCTTCCTGGGACATCTAGAGTGACAACGTCGCGAGCACCGGCCAGTGGTCGCTGGGCAGCCGTCCGTCCGGGCGGTAGTGGGAGACGGCTGCCTCGACCACGGTCCACCCCGCGCTGACCAGGATGTGATCGATCCGGTCGTCGTCCTCCGCGCCGGTGAAGTCGTTCCAGCTCCCACCGGCCTCGACCGGTACGGCGAGGCGCAGGCCGGACTCGATCAGCGTCTTCAGCGGCGGGGAGTCCGGCGTCGCGTTCAGATCGCCCATCACGATCCACGGCAGCTCGCCGGCGGTCCAGCGCGCGATCAGCCGCGACGACTGCAGCTGGGCCATCTCACCGGCGTGGTCGTAGTGCGTGTTCGCGACACCGATCGTCGTACCGTTGCGATGCCGGAGCCAGACCAGCGTCGCGATCCGCGTCAGGTCCGCGTCCCAGCCGACCGAGCCCGGCGTGCCCGGATCGTCGGACAGCCAGCGGGTCTCGTGCTTGTCGACGCGCCAGTCGCCGGGCCGGACCATGACGACGGAATGCTCGCCGGCGCTCATCCCGTCGTCCCGGCCGACGCCGACGATCTCGTACTTCGGGAATCGCCAGCGCAGGTAGTCGAGCTGGTCGGGCAGCACTTCCTGCAGCCCGACCACGTCCGCGTCCAGGTGCTCGATCGCCGCCACTGTCGCGTTCCGCCGTACCGGCCAGGCGTTGTCGCCGTCGGGTGCGGAGGAGTTGCGGATGTTGAACGTGGCAGCGCGAATCTTCATGGTGCCGATCCTGCCAAACCCATCGCCCGCGTCGCCGCTCGGAGTCGGGGAGTGCTCGCATCGATCGCCCGATCCCGTCCCTGCGCGAGCAACTGGTCGATCGCACCGGGGTCGCCCGTCAGCCGCGCGTACTCCTTCTGCAGCGGCTCGATCACGGCCAGCACGGCGTCCGCGACGTCCTGCTTGAGTGATCCGTACGACGAGTACGACGCGGCCAGCGTGACCGGATCGCCGTCCGTACAAGCCGCCAGGATCTCGAGCAGGTTGGTGACTCCAGGCTTGTTCGCCTCGTCGTGGCGAACCTCGTTCTCGGAGTCGGTCACCGCCCGCATGACCTGCCGGCGGATCACGTCCGGCGGGTCGAGCAGCCGGATCACGCCGATCGCGTCGTCGGCAGCGGACTTGCTCATCTTGGTCGTCGGACTGGCCAGGTCCTTGACCCGCGTCGCCAGCGCGGCCTTCGCCAACTGCGGTACGACGAACGTCTCGCCGTACTCGCGGTTGAACCGGATCGCGATGTCCCGGGCCAGCTCGACATGCTGGTCCTGGTCACCGCCGACCGGGACCTGCTTGGCGCCGTACAACAGAATGTCCGCGGCCATCAGGCACGGATAGGTGAACAGCGAGGCCCGCGTCATCGGGCGTCCGTTGCCCTTCTCCTTGTACTGGATCATCCGCGACAGTTCGCCGACGTACGACGTGCACTCGAGGAGATACGCGAGCTGCGCGTGCGCGGGGACGTCGGACTGGATGAACACGGTCCCTTCGGGGACGCCGGCCGCGAGCATCAGCGTCGCGAACTCGCGGGTCAGTGCGGCGAGCCGGCGCGGATCGTGCTTGGTCGTCATCGCGTGCAGGTTCGCGACGAAGTAGAACCCGTCGGGGTCGGTGAACCGGCGCAGCGCGCCGAGGTGGTTGCCCAGCGTCAGACGGCCGGACGGGGTGATACCGGACAGCGAAGTCATGATGATTGCCCTTTCGGTGAGTGTGAGAGCCCCACCGAGGGCATCAAAAAGGCCGCCTCGGCGAGGCGGCCTCTTGGATGCGTGCGAACACGCCGGGGGACCGCCCTAGGCGGCCCACCACAGCTGCAAGTTCGTGTTCACGGCATCAAGCGTAGCTCATCGACCGGGGCGGTGGGGAAGGAATTCAACGCTGTGTGAGCGACTGGACGATCAGCTCGTTGCGGGCGTCCTGACCGAGCGGCACCGAGGGGTGGACGCCGTCCCGGAGGTAGTTGGCCAGGCGGTACGGCTTGACCCAGAGCCACTCGGCCCAGCGGATGATGCGCAGGTTCGGGTACTTCTTCTGGGCGTCGTACAGCTGCATGTTGAGCCAGGAGCTGTTGCGCTGGTCGGCAAGCTGCACCGCTGCGGTCTGGGCCGTGCGGACGACCTGGAGGTCGACCCAGAACAGCGTCCGGTTCTGGCCGACGATGCTGATCGCCCGGTCGACCTGCGCCGCGAACTTCGGCGGGTCGAAGATGTCGTTCGACCCGCTCGCCATCAGGATCCGCCGCGGCAGGCCGTACGTCGACGCCCACTGCTGCAGCGCGTCGACCGCGCCCGACGTGGGCCGGCTGGACCAGTTGTTCACAGCCATCTGGCTGCCGTCACGGTTCAGCAGCCGGATCGCCAGCGACTTGCCGTCCTGGACCGAGATGCTGTCCCCGAACATGTACACACCGTTGGTCCCGACCACGCGCCTGATCTGCGTCTCGGTCGAGATGGCCCGGGTCCCGTTCGCCCAGGAGCCGAGCGTGCCGGAGCCGTACAGGCCGCCGGGCGTCGCGGCCGTCGCCGGCACAGTCGAGGCGGCCACGGTCGACGCGGCGACGGCCGCTCCCGCCGTGAAGACCTGCCGCCGATTGGGTCTGATCGAGCTCAAGCGCTTCCTCACGGGAAGGAACTGTGCGGCCTGAGCACCGATCGGCGCAACTCCGGTTCGCGGCGGCCGGAAGCCGGGCAGAGTACAGGACTAGACCATCTTGTGTCACCCTCCGCAACCGAATCGCTCCGCGGTTTGCAGTTACCTGCAAATCCTGTAACGCCTTGCAGTCTTTGAGCGATGAAGCACCTGTCGGACCAGTTGTCACACGGGTCGGCGCGGCTCTGGAGGGGTGTCGCGCCGGCTCGTGTCCTTCGTCAAGGCGCTGATGAGGGGTTCCGCCACCGCCATCACGTCCTCCGGTGGCGCATCCAGACCGTCCAATCGGACCAGGTGCCGCCCGATCACGAGCCCGAGAGTCAACGCGCCGATCACGCCGGAACGCAGTACGGCGTCCTCCCCGGGCAACTGCGCTGCCACCTGACGCTGCTGCCCGGTCATGGCGGACCGCACCTCGTCGGCCGCCTCGGGGTGACTGAACATCGCCCGCAGCGCGGCCAGCGCCGCCGCCGGCTCGTCCGCCAGCTTCTCCGACAGTGCGCTGGTCAGTTGTGCGGCGATCTCCGCCGGCGATCCCACGATCGGCCCGTCCGCGGGCATCGCGGCCGCCTGGGCGAACAGTCGCTCCTTCGAGCCGAAGTACCGCATCACCAGGCCGGCATCGCTCCCCGCCGCGGTCGCGACCGCGCGGATCGTCGTCCGGTCGTACCCGTGCTCGCCGAACAGCTGCCGCGCCGCCGTCAGGATCCGCGCTTCCGTCCGCCGCCGCTGTTCCAGCCTCGTCGTCATCGGCTCAGTCTACGCATGTTGACTGAAACGCGCTGAGAGGTCTACGGTTTCAGTCAACGTATGTAGACCGAAATGAGGAGAGATGATTCAAGTGATCGTGCTGACGTTCCTGGCCGGCTTGATGGGTACGAACGGCATCCCGCATTTCGTCCAGGGCATCAGTGCCCGCGAGTACCCGAACCTGACCGGCAACTCGCCGACCAGGAACGCGGTCGGCGGCCTGGGCGCGTTCGCGATCGCCGCCGCGCTGACCGCCTGGGCGCACGTCGGCGCGCATCCGTGGACCGCGCTGATCTCCGGTGCTGTCGGCGTACTCGGCATGACTGTCTTCCATGCTCAGCGCGGCGCCTACCGATTGAGCGCCAGGTTTGGCAAACCACTTCCTCACGTCTGACGGTTAAGGTCGGAGACATGAGCGGTGAGGCGATGCTGGTCTTCGACGACGGACTGACCGAGTACGACTTCGGCCGCGGGCATCCGATGAGTCCGATCCGCGTCCAGTTGACGATCCGGCTGGCGAGCGCGCTCGGTGTGCTCGACGAGCTGAAGGTCGTGCCGGCGCCGACGGCCGACGACGCACTGCTCGAGACCGTGCACACCGCCGAGTACATCGCCGCGGTCAAGCGGGCCGGCGAGGACCCCGACACCTCCGATGAGGTGCACGGGCTCGGCACTCACGACACGTACTGTTTCCCGCGCATGCACGAGGTCTCCGCGCACATCGTCGGCGCCTCTGTCGAGGCGGCGCGGGCGGTCTGGGAGGGCGATGTCCTGCACGCCGCCAACATCGCCGGCGGCCTGCACCACGCGATGCCGGACCGGGCCAGCGGTTTCTGCGTCTACAACGATCCGGCCATCGCGATCCAGTGGCTGCTCGACCACGGCGCCGAGCGGATCGCGTACGTCGACGTCGACGTGCACCACGGTGACGGCGTGCAGGCGACGTTCTACAACGATCCGCGCGTACTGACGGTCAGCCTGCACGAGTCGCCGACCACGCTCTTCCCCGGCACCGGCAGCGCGGGGGAGACGGGCGGGCCGGACGCCGAGGGTACGTCGGTCAACGTGGCGCTGCCTCCCGGAACCGGCGACGCGGGCTGGTTGCGGGCGTTCCACGCGATCGTGCCAGATGTGGTGAAGGCGTTCCGGCCGACGGTGCTGGTGACGCAGCACGGCTGCGACTCGCATGTCGAGGATCCCTTGGCTCACCTGACGAAAACGATCGACGGGCAGCGGGCGGCGTACCTGGCCCTGCATGACCTCGCGCACGAGGTGGCCGGCGGGAAGTGGATCGCCACCGGCGGCGGTGGGTACGCGATCGTCGACGTCGTACCGCGGGCCTGGACCCACCTGCTCGCGATCGTCGCGGGCAACCCGATCGACCCGCTGACGCCGGTGCCGGAGTCGTGGCGCGAGGAGGTCCGGATCCGGTTCGCGCGGGTCGCGCCGCTGCGGATGACGGACGGCCGCGATGCGTCGTACGTGGACTGGTCGAGCGGCTACAACCCCGACACCTGGCTGGATCGCGCGATCAAGGCGACCCGCGACACCAGCTTCCCGCTCTTGGGTCTCGATCCCTCCTATTGAGTCACACGAGTCCCCCTCTTTCCCATTCGTACCAACAGCCACTACGCTCGTTGCATGCACGGACGGAGGTGCCGGAGGGGAAGCCGGCGCACGATCCGTGCTGGAAGTGCGGTGCGCAATGGCATCAAAGAAGTCCGGTGGTGAGCAGCCGCTCGCCGAGGTGAAGTTCCTGACCGTGGCGGAGGTCGCCACGGCCATGCGCGTGTCCAAGATGACGGTGTACCGCCTGGTGCACTCCGGTGAGCTGCCCGCGGTGCGGGTGGGTCGTTCGTTCCGGGTGTCGGAGGACGCCGTGCACGACTACCTCAAGGGCGCGTTCTTCCAGGCCGGATAAACCACGAGAAGCCGAAGCGGCCGGATCCCTCCAGGGACCGGCCGCTTCGTCATGTCACCGGTAGTCCGGAGACGGCCCGCAGTGCGACGGTGGCGCGCTGGACGGTGTCGTCGGGCAGGCCGTCCCACAGCTTGTGCTGCGCGGCGGCGCTCGCGATCACGGCCTCCTCGGCGAGCGCCACGCCCTCGGCGGTGAGCCGGATCTGGGTGCCGCGCCCGTCGTCCGGGTCGGGCTCGCGGGCCACGAATCCACGCCGTACCAATTGGTTGACGACATTGCTCGTGCCGCCCGAGGACAGCAGCAGACTGCGGCTCAGGTCCGACGGCTTCTGCCGGTACGGCGCTCCCGAGCGACGCAGCGCGACGATCACGTCGTACTCGGCCGCGGTCAGACCGAGCTCCCGCAGCACCGGCCGAGTGGCCTGGTCCAGGGCGTCGGCCAGCACCATCAGGCGCTTGGTCAGCTCGCTGGTCGGGTGCAGCGCGTCCGGCAGTTCGTGCTGCCAGGCCGCGAGGATCCCGTCCACCCGATCGCTCGTGGTCATGGTTGACAGTCTATCTGCCTTTGGTGATAGCTTTTTATAAAGCTTTCTACTGAGAGGATTCTTCATGCGCATGCTGGTGCGAGGCGGCCTGGTGATCGACACCGCGCCGACGGTGGTGGTCCGGCCGGGGACCGACGTACTGATCGAGGACGGCCGGATCGCCGCGGTCGGACCTGGACTGGTAGCGGACGATGCGGAGGTGATCGACGCGCGCGGGCGGATCGTGCTGCCCGGGTTCGTCGACACCCACCGGCACGTCTGGCAGACCGCGCTGCGCGGGATCGGGACCGATGGTGATCTCGGGTACTACTTCGACCGGGTGATGCAATCCCACGGCACCCGCTACCGGGCGGAAGATGTTGCTGCGAGCAACCTTGTGGGTGCGTTGGAGTGCCTGGACGGCGGCATCACCACGGTGCAGGACTACTCCCACGTGCAGGGTTCGGCGGAGTTCGCCGAAGCCGCCGTCGACGCGCTGGATCGCAGCGGCATCCGGGCGGTCTTCGGATTCGGGCCGTCGCCGCTGGCCGGTGGTGCGGTCGATCCGGACGGCCTGCGCCGCATCCTGGGCCGGGTGTCCGGCCGTATCGGCGTCGCGGTGGCGTCCATCGGTCCCGCCTACGCGCCGTTCGAGATCGTCGAAGCCGACTGGGCGCTGGCCGCGGAACTCGACCTGCCTGTCGTGACGCACATCGACAGCAGTGAGGTCACGCCGGCGCCGATCGCCGGGCTCCGGGATGCGGGGCTGTTGCGGCCGGACACGGTGTACGTGCACTGCAACAACCTGTCCGAGGCCGAACTCAAGCTGATCGCGGAGTCCGGTGCGTCCGTCTCGGCCACGCCTACGGTCGAGTCGCGGCTGGAGATGGGTGGCCCCGTCGCCGCCCGGCTGAAGGCCGCGAGGGTCGGGGTCGGCCTCGGGATCGACACGGTGACGAGTGGTGCCGGCGATATGTTCAGCGTCATGCAGCAGGTCTTGGCACTGGGCCACCGCTCCTTCACCGCGGCCGAGGTGCTCCAGTTGGCGACCGTCGGAGGCGCCCGCGCGCTAGGGTTCGCCGACGTCGGATCGCTTGCCGTCGGCAACCAGGCTGACCTGATCGTGCTGCGCGGTACGGATCTGAACCTGGCCGGCGGCCGGCAGGACCCGGTCGCGAGCCTGGTCACCTGCGGACACCCGGGCAATGTGGAGACCGTCCTGGTCGGCGGTACGCCGGTCAAGCGCGACGGTCAGGTGATCAGCACCTCGCTGCCCGCCGCGCTCGACGCCCTCACGGAGTCGGCCGCCTACCTCACCGCTCGAGCAGCTTCCTGATCGCGCTGGTGCTAGGCCGCTACCTCTGATCTCACCGAGCGCCAAGTGTTCGCACTAGAGATCGTCCGGTACTCAACGGCTGAAGGCGAACTCCAACCGCGCCAGGATGCGGTCGGCGCCCTGCTGGACTCGGGTGACGAGTTCCGGGCCGTGGCTGCCGGACAGGACCTCGGTGCGGATCTCGGCGACGATCGCTCGCTGGACGCCGATCAAGGCGTTCGCGATCGCCCAGGCCTCCAACCGATCCGAGCCGTCCGACAGCAGGCCGGCCAGCGCGTCGGTGGTCGCGGCGACGATCTCGCGCTCGCGGGCTTGCAGCGACGGACTGCCGTCGACCACCCGGGCCGCGGTGGTGATGAGCTCGACCGCGCCCGGGTCGGCGGTGTGGGCGACGTTCGCGACGGTGAAGCGGCGGAACGCGGCGATCGCCGACTCGCTGGGCGGGCGCTCCCGGACCGCGGCCAGCGTCGCGGCCTGGAACTGTTCGAGTCCTCCGCCGAAGAACAGGTCGTCCTTGGTCGGGAAGTAGTTGAACACGGTGGCCTCGGACACCTGCGCGGCCCGCGCGACCTCGACCACGGTGACCTCGTCGAACCCGTGCGCCACGAACAACTCCCGCGCGGCCGCCGCGATCCGCTCGCGCGTCTCCCGCTTCTTCCGCGCCCGGAGCCCGTCCACTGCCTTCACAGCGTCAGGGTAATGCGCTTAAGGTGGCCCCAAATATAGGGTGACCCTAAAATTTCTGGAGTGACCGGATGAAGGTCAGCATGACGGTGACGGATCACGCCTGGACCGATGGTGTGGACGGGCTGCGGCGGATCGCGGCGATCGCGGACGAGGGTGGGCTGGACACGATCTGGGTGCCGGACCATCTCTTCCAGGCGGATCCGACCAGTCATCCGCAGGCCGAGTTGTTCGAGGCCGTCGGCACGCTCGGGTTCCTGGCCGCGATCACCAGCCGGGCGCGGCTCGGGATGCTGGTGTCCCCGGTGCCGTTCCGGCCGCCCGCCGTCCAGGTGAAGGCGATCGCGACGCTGGATGCGTTCACCCGCGGGCGGGCATGGTTCGGGGTCGGGATCGGGTGGAAGGGTGAGGAGGCACGGGCGATGGGCGTCCCGCTCGGGCCGACCAAGGCGCGGTTCGAGCAACTGGAGGAGTTGCTGGACATCGCGGACCGCATGTTCGCGGGCGACAGTTCGCCGTACGTCGGCAAGCACTTCCAGCTCGAGGGGCCGATCTGCAGCCCGCGGCCGGCCAAACGCCCGCCGGTGCTGATCGGTGGCACGGGGGAGCAGAAGACGTTGCGGATGGTGGCGCGGCGCGCGGACGCGTGCAACCTGTTCGACCTGCCCGATGGTGGTACGACGGTCCGCCACAAACTCGACGTACTGCGCAAGCACTGCGAGGACAGCGGTCGTCCGTACGGCGAGATCGAGAAGACGCTGTCCACCCGGCTGACCCCGGACGACACCGTCGCCAGTTTCGTCGAACGTTGCCGAGAGCAAGCATCATGGGGAATCGATCACGCCATTGTGATCCGCAGCGGTCCGTGGACCCCGGAATCCGCGCGGAGCCTGACCGCCGCTGTGCCGGAGGTCATGGCGCTCTGACTGCCAGCCGGCTCCCAGGTTTCTCCCAGGACTGTTCCAGCGCGGGCGTCGAGGATGGAGTCATCGCCGGGAAAAGAAGCCCCGGCCAAAGACTTCCAGGGAGCCCGTCATGCGCACGAAGATCGTCAAGACCGTTGCCGTCGGCACCATTGTCAGCCTCGGCCTCGCCGGCGTCGCCTTCACCCCGGCCGCCTACGCGAGTACCACTCAGGCCACCGCTCGAACCGCCACCCCCCACCTGGCCATCCTCACCGACCCCATTGTCCAGGTGCCGATCCGCAAGGCCGCGTGAACTCCAGGACAGGCAGCCGATCTCCGGAAATAGATGTGCGCCAGGTGACCGGGATGTTCCGCAAAGCGGCAGACCGGTTGCGCAGCTTCTCGGGGCTCTCTGGACCGCCCAGGTGAGCGGTCATCTCGGGTGTGTTGCAGCGCTCGAGCAACCAGAAGTCCTGCTCGCGCCACGGAACCAGCGTCACCATGCGGAAGATTCCATCAGCCGCCACCGACAAGCTTCGCTCAGTTGCTCCGACGGGCGCGGACTGCCAGGGAGTGGGGGACGCCGGCGTGGCCTGGTTCTTCGAAGCGTTCGAGGGTCAGGGCGGGGGTGAGGAAGGCGTTCAGGTAGGTGGCGAGGGGGATGTGGTGCATGCCGACGTGCCGGCGGATGCCGTCGCCCCAGTAGGGGGACTCCTCGTGCCAGCCGCGTTGGCGGTAGGAGGGATGGACCAGCCGGCTGCCGTCTCGTTCCAGAGGACGTGTGGGCCGTTGAAGCATGGATGGACGCCGTACACGACCAGGACGCCGTCTGGTCGGAGGACTCGGGTCGCCTCGCGGACGACCCTGGTGAAGTCGTCTACATCGGTCGAGATCACCATCGCGGTGTCGAAGGACCCGTCCGCGAACGGGAGTACGGCGGCGTCCGCGACCATCAGTGGTCCGTCGGTGCGGGTGCGAGCCAGCCGGAGCTGGTCGGCGGAGAAGTCCAGGCCGACCACGCTGCGACCGCTCGCGCGGATGGTCTCGAAGTTGCGGCCGGTGCCACAGCCGATGTCCAGGCATGGTCCGGATCCGGGTCCGAGGAGCTCGAGCAGGCCGGGTTGGTGCGGCTCGGCGCCGGCCACGTAGCGGGCGTCGTACCAGTCGGCCAGACCGTCGTACCGAGCCGTCGTACCTGTCACCATGCACGCCTCCCCAGGTCGTTCCCCACCCTACCGAGCGGCCTGCTTTAGGTTCACGCGGTGACCTGCGGGTAAGCTTTGCCGACGTTCTCTTTGAGTTTGGATGGTCCAACTGTGGGTTCTGTTATCAAGAAGCGCCGTAAGCGGATGGCGAAGAAGAAGCACCGCAAGCTGCTGAAGAAGACGCGGGTGCAGCGCCGCAAGCTCGGCAAGTAAGCAGTTCCCGCCGCGCCGGCGCCCGGCGCGGCCTCCGGTGGGGTTGCTGTCTGGCTGGGGGTCTCTCGTGGCACAGGTAGTGATGGTGACCGGCGTCTCCCGGGACGCCGGTGCTCGCTGTGCGCGCAGGCTGGCCGACGATCCGTCGATCGGCACCGTGCTCGGCATCGACGTGGTGCCGCCACGGGCCGAGCTGGGCCGGGTCCGGTTCGTCCGGGCCGACATCCGCAACCCCGTGATCGCCAAGGTGATCGCCGCCGAGGACGTCGACACGGTCGTCCACACCGGCGTCGTGGCCACCCCGGGCAGCGCCGGTGGCCGGTCGTCGATGAAGGAGATCAACGTCATCGGCACCATGCAGCTGCTCGCCGCCTGCCAGAAGGCGCCCGGCGTGGCCAAGCTGGTGGTGAAGTCGTCGACCACGGTGTACGGCGCGGGTCCGCGGGATCCGGCCATGTTCACCGAGGAGATGGCGCCCCGCGCGATCCACCAGACCGGGCTGAGCAAGGACGCGGTCGAGGTCGAGGGATACGTGCGCGGGTTCGCCCGGCGCCGCCCCGATGTCTGCGTCACCACGCTCCGGATGGCGAACTGGATCGGCCCCAAGACCGACTCCCCGATCACCCGGTACTTCGCGATGCCCGTCGTACCGACAGTCTTCGGGTACGACGCCCGCATGCAGTTCTTGCACGAGGACGACGGCGTCGAGGCGATCCGCCACGCCACCGTGACCGACCTTCCGGGGACCTTCAACCTGGCCGGCGACGGCGTGCTCACGCTGTCCCAGGCGATCCGCCGGCTCGGCCGGCCGACGCTGCGGCTGCCCTCGTTCACCGCGGCCAGCACGGCGGCCGTCGTACGGCGGGCGCGGCTCGCGGACTTCTCGCCGGACCAGATCACCTTCCTGACGTATGGGCGGGCCGTGGACACGACGCGGATGCGGACGGAGTTCGGGTTCGAGCCCGGGTACACGACGGCATCGGCCTTCGACGACTTCCGGACTTCGCTCGGGCCGGGTGCGGTCACGCGGGCGTCGGGGTTGCTGTCGGCGGGGCTGGGAGCGCTGCGTGGCTGACGCCGACGTGATCCCGATCGGTGCGGGCGGTCGCCCGGGTCGCGGATCAGGACGCCGCACGACGCCTTCCGCGGCGGCACGTGCGCTGGCCAGACCTGGTGCTCGCTCGAAGAAGACAGCCAAGGCCGGCAAGCCGGCTGTGGAGACGCCGGTGGAGCCGGTCGAGGTGGTGGCCCCGGAGGTCGACGTACCCGCTGCTCCCGCCAGTCTGGATTTCGCCGGGTTCGAGCGGGTCGTGCGGGAGCTGTTCGGCGCGGACGGCGAGCGGCGGGTCGCGCAGTGGCTGGCGTTCCTGCGGCGGCGGTTGAGCGGGGGCTACGACGTCGACGAGTTCGGGTACGACCCGGATCTGACCGATCAGGTGCTGCTGCCGGTGCTGCGACCGCTGGCGCAGAAGTGGTTCCGGGTCGAGGTGCGCGGGGTGGAGAACATCCCGTCCGACGGCGGTGCGCTGATCGTCGCGAACCACTCGGGCACGATGCCGCTCGACGGGCTCGTCACGCAGCTGATCGTCGCGGATCACGCGCATCGGCCGTTGCGGACGCTGGCGGCGGATCTGGTCTTCCAGACGCCGTTCGTCGGTGAGCTCGCCCGCAAGGGCGGGGCGACGCTGGCGAGCAACGACGACGCCGAGCGGTTGCTCGGGCGGGGTGATCTGGTCGGGGTGTGGCCGGAGGGGTTCAAGGGGATCGGGAAGCCGTTCGCCGAGCGGTACAAGCTGCAGCGCTTCGGCCGGGGTGGTTTCGTCAGCGCCGCGATGCGGACCGGCGTACCGATCGTCCCGTGCTCGATCGTCGGCGCCGAGGAGATCTACCCCCTGGTCGGCAACATCGCCTCGCTGGCCCGCCTGCTCGGCGTCCCGTACATCCCGATCACCCCGTTCTTCCCGCTGCTCGGTCCCCTCGGCCTGATCCCGCTCCCCTCGAAGTGGCTGATCGAGTTCGGCGAGCCGATCCGCACCGACGAGTTCCCCGACGGCGCCGCCGACGACCCCATGCTCGTCTTCAACGTCACCGACCAGGTCCGCGAAACCATCCAGCAGACCCTTTACACGCTCCTCATGCAACGCCGCAGCGTCTTCTTCTGACCCCGCCGCGTCGGACACGTCCTGGGGAGCGCGGACACGTCATGCAGTGTCCGAGGTCCCGGTCGGGTGTCCCAGTTCGCGTCGCGACGCGCGAGGGTCTGGTACGCCGCGGCGATGCCCGACATCGGACCACGTCGTACGAGCGTCGCCCCCGGACGGATCGACGTCGGCGGGCTTCAGTACGCCGATGGCGTCGTAGTGCCGCAACATGCGCGTCGAGACACCACCGAGGCGAGCGAATTCTCCGATGTTCACCATGACCCCTCACTGTCCCGGTTGACACAGTGTCAACTGCAAGCAAGAAGCCCGGCGCAGTCTGCGCCGGGCTTCTTGGTGTCTGGGCCTACTTCCAGGGTGGAAGGAGGGTTTGGATGACGCCGGGGATGTTGATGATCGGCGTCGGCAGGCTCAGGGTCGGGAACGGCCAGGGCCACGAGGCGGTGCCTGGGGTTGGGACGGTCGGGACTCCGGTCGGCGTTGTCGTCGGCTGTGAGGACGACGGGTTCGGCGGGGTCTTCAGGCTCGGTGGGGGAGTGTTGGACTCCTCCACGATCGTGGTGTTCGGCAGCTTCGTCGGGACTGTCGTCGGCTGTCCGCTGACGGACGCACCCGGCGTCGGGGCCGTGGACGGCTTCGTCGTCGATCCGTTGCCCGGGTCACTCGGCTCGGTGCTGACACCCGGACGGTTCGGCTGGGTGCCGCCGCCCTTGGCCGGCTTCGGTGCGTCGCACTTCGGGCAGGCGACCGTGGTGTGCTGGGCCAGCTGCTCGACCGTGGCCAGCGCCTCGACAGCGGACTTCAGGGACTCCGGCGGGAGTTTCGGCGCGAGTTCACCAAGAGCCTGGCGGGCGTTCGTGATGAAGGTCGTGATCGCCGTGATCGAACTCTCGTCGCCGTCCTGCTGGTACGACGCGACCAGGCGGGACACGCCCTTGCGCGCCTGCACCGAGAAGACGTCCAGCGTGCCGTTGATCGTGGCCACGTTGCCGCCGGACTCGGCCAGCTTGTCGACCTCGGACAACCGGGTCATCGCGTGCTCGAGATCGCGCCGGCCGCGGGAGTCGTCCCCGATGCCGACGTTGGTGGAGACGTTCTCGATGCTGCGCTTCATCCCGTACAGCGTGTCGCCGGGCATCGCCTGCTGAGCGGCGGCGGCGGAACCGATGCCACCTCCGAGCAGGACCAGCGCGGCGGTACAGGCCACGAGCCGGATCCGCCGGCCGTGACGATGGCGGATATCTGTCACGGACGCGTCGACGTCCTCGCCACCCGGCGGATCGTCGGAGCTGTCCGGAAGGCTGCGCACCATCGTCGGAGTCGTCGTCGCCGCGCGGGCGGCCGCCTGCTCCAGCAGGCGGTGCCGTAGCTCGGCACTGAACTCCGGACGCGGTGCCACTGCGCCGGCGGTCCTCAGCCGTCCGACCAGTTCCACAGCCTCCACAAGCTCCGGGTCATCGCTGTGTCGCGAAGAGTGACGGGGCCCGTGATCGACGGCGTGCGCGAATGCCTCCGCGCGCGCTCGAGCCCTGTGTAGGTCACTCATGAGTTCTCGTTCTCCTCAATGGCCAGTCGGGGTCACCGACAGGTCCTCACCAGGCAAACGAGGAAACTCCCTGACGGGTTACGAAAGACATTCGTTGTCATCCTCCTCACCTCAAGTCCTTGGGGATAACCTTCGCCAAGTGCCGTACGGCCCTCAGTTGCAGTTGCTTGACGGCGCCTTCGGACTTCTCCAGCGCTTTGGCCGTTTCCGCGATCGACAAACCCGCGAAGAATCGCATCGTCAGGCAGTCGCGTTGCTCGTCGGGCAAGCCCGCGACGGCGTCCCGCAGCACCTCGGCGGTTGCGGCGGCCAGTACGTCGACCTCCGGCCCCTCGGTCTGCCGGTCGTGCGTCTCGATCTCGTCCGTGACCACCTCGAGCCGGACCCGGCCGGACTTGTAGTGATCGGTGATCAGGTTCCTGGCGATGGTCACCAGCCAGGCCCCGAAATCCCGGCCCTGCCAGCGGAACGAGTCCAGCGCGCGCAGCGCCCGGACGAACGTCTCACTGGTCAGGTCCTCCGCGAGTGCCGACGACGACACCCGCGCGTAGATGTAGCGATAGACGGTGAGCGAGTACTCGTCGTACAGCTCACCGAAGGCACCGACGTCCCCGGCCTGGGCGCGATCGACGAGCTCCGCACGTCTCATCCCGTCCGGGCTTGGCTCCGGCGTCGTCAAGTTCTCTCCCCGTTCAACTGACACGTCTTCTGACACATCCGCGAATGGCCACAGCGGCTGAGGCAGCACCGAGCGTTACCTGAGAAACACTCGCTGTCAACAGCCTGAGGCGTGCCGCCTTCCGTCCGGTCCGATGGGTCACGAATGCGCCAGCGGACTGCTTCCGCGAACGGCGCAGCCAGCTGTCGGGGATATCGCGCATGGTCTCCCCGGCGCGGACGGTTTCTGCAGTGTGAGGTTCGGCAGAAGGTCGCCCACGAGTTCACCTGTATATATGCCGTCACGCTCTGCTGCAACCGTTCCGAGCGAGCCGGTCGATCCCTGGTGCCTCCGCACGCATGACAGACTCACCTGGTGAACTTCAATTTCGCGGACATTCTTCGTGACACAGCGCAACGTCACGGCGAACGTGTCGCGCTGGTCGACGGGGATCGGCGGCTGACCTGGGACGAGCTCGACCAGGCCGTCGACCGGACCGCGCAGGGGTTCGCCGCAGCCGGCCTCGTGCCCGGGTACCGGGTCGTGCTACTCGTTGCCAACAGCATCGAGTTCGTCACGTCCTACCTGGGGATTCTCCGCGCCGGCCTGGTCGCCGTACCGCTGAACACCGGGCTCACCAAGCCCGAGATCGCGGCCGTCGTGCAGCACTCCGGGGCCCGCCTCGCGGTCGCCGGCGCCGACCTCGCGGACCAGATCGAGGGCCTGCGGACGGTCGCGCCGGACGAGCTCGAAGGTCACGCTCCGTTACTTCCGCAGCTCGACCCGGAGATGCTCGCGGTCCTGCTGTACACGTCCGGGACGAGTGGAGATCCGCGCGCCGCGATGCTCACCCATCGGGCCCTCGCGGCCAACGTGACGAACCTTTCCGAGCTCGGCGAGGACCGGATGGGCCCCGAGGACGTCGTCCTGGGCGTGCTCCCGATGTTCCACGCCTTCGGCCTGAACGCCGTCCTGGGCTGGACCGTCGCGACCGGTGCGGCGCTGATCATCGACCAGCGGTTCGACACCGCGCACACCTTCGACCTGATCGCCAAGTACGGCGTCACGCGCCTGCCGCTGGCCCCGCCGGCGCTGCACGCACTGCTGGCCCGGCCGAATCTGCGCGAGGCGCTGCAGTCGGTCAAGGTCGTCCTGACCGGCGCGTCGGCCCTGGACCGAGCGCTCGCGGATCGCTTCGAGCAGGCCAGCGGCCTGTTCGTGCACCAGGGCTACGGCCTGACCGAGGCGTCCCCGGGAGTCACCGCGACCCTCGGTGAGGCCGAGCCGAAGCCCGGTTCGGTCGGGCGCCCACTGCCGAACGTCGAGCTCCGGATCGCCGACGAGCAGGGCGAGGACGTCGAGGGCGACGACCCCGGCGAGATCCTGATCCGCGGCCGCAACCTGTTCTCCGGCTACTGGCCGGATGGTGCCGACGGCCCCGATCTCGACGGCTGGTACCGGACCGGCGACGTCGGCTACCTCGACTCCGACGGCGATCTCTTCCTGGTCGACAGGTTGCGCGAGCTGATCATCGTGTCCGGCTTCAACGTCTTCCCGAGCGAGGTCGAGGAAGTGCTCGTCGCGGCTCCGGGTGTCCGGGAGGCCGCCGTCATCGGCGTACCGTCCGAGGAGACCGGCGAGGCCGTGAAGGCATTCGTCGTACCCAGTCCTGATGCGACCGTGGAGCCCGCGGCGGTCCGCGAGTACGCCGGGACCCGGCTGGCGCGGTTCAAGTGCCCGGTGGAGATCGAGGTTGTCGATCACCTGCCGCACTCGGTCACCGGCAAGGTCGCCAAGGGCCGGCTCCGGGCGGACCGATGAGCCGGGTCACTATGTACGGCAAGCCCGGCTGTCACCTCTGCGACGACGCCCGGGCGATCGTCCAGGCGGTCTGCGCCGAGCTCGGAGTGGAGTGGACCGAGGTCGACATCACGCAGGATGACCGGTTGTTCACGGAGTACGGCGAGCAGATCCCGGTCACCTTCGTGGACGGGAAGCAGCACGATTTCTGGCGGGTGGACCCGGTCAGGCTCCGGAAGGCCCTCGCCGGTTAGTGCTCTCGGTCACGCCGTGGTCCGCCGATTTTGTTCTCACGTTCACAAGCTCCTAGAGTAAGAACGGCCGCCGGCCGTCAGACCGCGGCCTGAACTACCGTTCCCAGGAGAATTGTGACGCGTGCCAGCAGCCGTCGCCCCGGCCCGCCGACGAGAACCGAGCGCGGCATTCCCGAGGCGACTGTCGCGCGCTTGCCGGTGTACCTGCGGGCCCTGACCGCCCTGTCGGACAGCGGCATCGCCACCGCGTCGAGCGAGGACCTGGCCACCGCCGCCGGGGTGAACTCGGCGAAGCTGCGCAAGGACCTGTCGTACCTGGGCTCCTACGGCACCCGCGGCGTCGGGTACGACGTGGAGTACCTGCGCTACCAGATCGCCCGTGAGATCGGCGTCACCCAGGACTGGGCCGTGGTCATCGTCGGGATCGGAAACCTGGGGCACGCGCTGGCGAACTACTCCGGCTTCGGGACCCGCGGTTTCCGGATCGTCGCCCTGCTGGACGCCGACCCGAACCTGGTCGGCGAGCGGATCGGCGACATGGAGGTCCGCGACTTCGCCCAGCTCGAGGACATCGTGAAGGCCGACCGGGTCTCGATCGGGGTCATCACCACTCCCGCCGGTCCGGCCCAGGAGGTGTGCGACCGGCTGGTCGCCGCCGGGGTGACCAGCATCCTGAACTTCGCGCCGGTGGTGCTGTCCGTGCCCGACGGCGTCGACATCCGCAAGGTGGACCTCTCGATCGAGTTGCAGATCCTGGCGTACCACGAACAACGAAAGTCCGGAGAGGCGGCGCTCCCCCAGGTGCCCGAGCTACCAGCGATGAACGGTCTGACCGATCTGCCGAGCGTCGGCGGGGGTGTCGGCGCGTGAAGGAGCGAAGCGAGTTCACCATTCAGCACAGTGTGATTCGTGCCTCATCCGCGCCCGGAGCGAAGCGAGGACGGGGATGAGCTACCTGGTCGTCGGCATCAGTCATCGTTCGGCTGACATCAACGTCCTCGAGCGGGTGGCACTCGACCCGGACGCGGCGACCAAGCTGGCCCTGGCCGTGAAGCACACGCCGGCCGTCGGTGAGTCCGCGGTTCTCGCGACCTGCAACCGGACCGAGGTCTACGCGACCGTCGAGCGGTTCCACGCCGGCATGGACGAGGTCACCGCGATCCTGTCCGACGTCACCGGCGTACCGCTGCTGGATCTGGCCGAGCATCTCTACGTGCACTTCGAGGAAGGCGCCGTCGCGCACCTGTTCCAGGTCGCGGTCGGGCTGGACTCGATGATTGTCGGGGAGAGCCAGATCCTCGGCCAGGTGAAGGAGACGCTGCGCGTCGGCCAGGACCTGGAGACGATCGGCACCGACCTCAACGCCCTGATCCAGCACGCGTTGCGGGTCGGCAAGCGAGCCCGCGCCGAGACCGGTATCGACTCCGCCGGCCGTTCGGTCGTCTCGGCCGGACTCGAGGCGGTCGGCGGCTTCGAGGGCCGCCGTGCGCTGGTCGTCGGCGCCGGCTCGATGGCGTCGCTGGCCGCGCAGACCCTGATCAACGGCGGCGCGCAGAGCGTGACCATTGCCAACCGCAACTACGACCGCGCGGTCGCCCTGGCCGAGCGGATCGGCGGTACGGCGATCCAGCTCGCGGCCGTCCCGAACGCCCTCGCCGACGCCGATCTGGTCGTGTCCTGCACCGGCGCGCGTGGCGTCGTACTGACCGAGGAGATGATCCGGAACGCGGCGGACGGGCGACTGTTCGGTGTCCTGGACGTCGCCCTGCCGCGGGACGTGGCGCCCGAGGTGGCCCGGATCCCCGGAGTCACGCTGGTCACCCTCGCCGACCTGGCCGGGACGGCCGGCGGCAGCGAGCACGACATCGACGAGGTACGCCGGATCGTCGGCGAGGAGACGGGTTCGTTCGAAGCCACCCGCCGGGCCGCGTCGGTCGCGCCGACCGTGGTCGCGCTGCGGACGATGGCGACCGAACTGGTCGACTCCGAGCTGGCCAGGCTGGAGCGCCGGCTGCCCGGCCTGGACGAGAACCAGCGCCACGAGGTCGCGCGGACGATCCGCCGCGTGGTCGACAAGGTGCTGCACAACCCGACGGTCCGGGTGAAGGAACTCGCGGCCGATCCGGGCGGTCCGACGTACGCCGACGCCCTGCGCGAACTGTTCGCACTCGACCCGGCGACGGTAGACGCCGTCACGGCCGCGAAGGCGCCGGCCGAGACCAGCCACACCCGCGCCGACGCGACCGGAGGTGAGCACGCATGATCCGGCTGGGGACCCGGCGGTCCGCGCTGGCGACCGCGCAGGCGACGCTCGTCGCCGACGCGCTCCGCAACCTCGGTCACGAGGTCGAGGTGGTCCCGATCATGACCACCGGCGACGCCGACAAGGTTGCCCCGGTGGAGCAGATCGGTGGCACCGGCATCTACGTCAGCGCGCTGCGCGACGCCTTGCTGGCGGACGAGATCGACATCGCGGTGCATTCGCTCAAGGACCTGCCGACCGGGCCGGTCGACGGCCTGGCCATCGGCGCGATCCCGGTCCGCGAGGACCCGCGCGACGTGCTGGTCGCCCGCGACGGCCTGACCCTCGGTGAGCTCCCGGCCGGCGCCCTGGTCGGCACCGGGGCGCCACGCCGGGTCGCGCAGCTGGAGGCGCTCGGCCTGGGCCTGGAATGCACCGGGATCCGCGGCAACGTGGACACCAGGATCGCGATGGTGGCCGATGGCAAATTGGACGCGGTGGTGCTGGCAAGGGCAGGGTTGTCCCGGTTGGGACGGCTCGCCGAGGTGACCGAGACCCTGGATCCGATCCAGGTTCTGCCCTCGCCGGGACAAGGTGCCCTGGGCATCGAGTGCCGTGCGGACGACACCGAGGTGCTGGCCGCCCTGGCCCCGCTGGACGACCCGGCCACACGCGCGGCGGTGACGGCGGAACGGCAGTTGCTGGCCACACTCGAGGCAGGGTGCACGGCTCCGGTCGGCGCGCTCGCCGAGGTAGTCGACGGTGAAGACGGCCCCGAGCTCTGGCTGCGGGGCGCGCTCGGCCAGGACGACGGCGTACGGCGGCTCTCCGCGAACGGGCCGGTGGACGACCCGGTGTCCCTGGGCAAAGCGCTGGCGAACGAGTTGCTGGAGCGGACATGACACCGGCACGGGGAACGACGGCCGCCCACAAGACGGCCCATGAGACGGCGCACAAGACGAGCAGGACGAGGACGAGGGCGAAGGCAGACGTGAGCAGCGCGAAGACAGCCACCGCAGCATCCACGACACCTCAGAAGGTGCCGGCGAAGGCCGCCGCCACCAGTACCGTCAAGCAGACCAGGCCACTGGGCCACGTCACGTTCGTCGGCGTCGGGCCCGGTGACCCGGCCCTGCTGACGCTGGCCGGCCGCGACGTGCTGGCCAACGCCGACGCCGTCGTGGTCGAAGGCCCCGAGCACGATCCCTTCCTGGCGTACTGCAAGCCGGGTGTCGAGGTGATCGACGGCTCCGGCGCCGAGGGCAGCCGGGCGCTCAAGGTCGCCGCCCGGGCCCGGCTCGTGGTGAAGACGGCCAAGACCGCGGCGAACGTCGTCCGCCTGCTGACGGGCGACCCGTTCACCTTCTCCAGCGGCGCCGAGGAGGCGGCCGCGTGCAAGAAGGCGGGCATCGGCTTCAACGTCGTCCCCGGTGTCAGCGAGGTCTCCGCGGTTCCGACGTACGCCGGGATCCCGCTGACGATGAAGGGCGACCGTGAGGTCACCGTGGTCGACCTGGCCGAGGCCAAGCTCGACCTGACCCGGCTGCACCCGAAGCAGACGCTCGTACTGCTGAACGCGACCGAGGTGCTGAAGGACACCGTCGCCGCGCTGGTCGAGGCGGGCTTCGACGCGTCGACTCCGGTCGCCGCGACGGTCGGTGGTACGACGACCGCGCAGACCAGCGTGGTCGGCACGGTCGAGACGATCGTCGCCGACCTGCGTGCGGCCAAGGTGACCGGCGAGGCCGTGATCGTCGTCGGCGCGGTGGTCGAGCAGCGTGAGTCACTGTCCTGGTTCGAGACCAAGCCGCTGTTCGGCTGGCGGATCCTGGTGCCGCGCACCAAGGACCAGGCCGGCCCGCTGATGGACCGGCTCCGCCGGTACGGCGCGATGCCGGAAGAGGTCCCCACGATCTCGGTCGAGCCGCCGCGCAACCCGCAGCAGATGGACAAGGCGATCCGCGGCCTGGTCGAGGGCCGGTACGAGTGGGTCGCGTTCACCTCGGTCAACGCGGTCAAGGCGGTCCGGGAGAAGTTCGACGAGTACGGGCTGGACGCGCGGGCGTTCTCCGGGCTGAAGATCGCCGCGGTCGGTGACAAGACCGCCGAGGCGATCGGTGCCTGGGGCATCCGTCCGGACCTGGTCCCGTCCGGTGAGCAGTCCGCCGCCGGGCTGGTCGAGGACTGGCCGCCGTTCGACGAGGTGCTCGACCCGATCAACCGGGTGTTCCTGCCGCGCGCCGACATCGCGACCGAGACGCTGGTCGCTGGGCTGACCGATCTCGGCTGGGAGGTCGACGACGTCACGGCGTACCGGACCGTCCGGGCTGCCCCCCCGCCCGCGCCGACCCGTGAGGCGATCAAGTCGGGCAAGTTCGACGCGGTCGTGTTCACGTCGTCCTCGACGGTGCGCAATTTGGTCGGCATCGCCGGCAAGCCGCACGCGTCGACGGTGATCGCGGTGATCGGCCCGGCCACGCTGAAGACGGCCGAGGAGCACGGGCTGCGGGTCGACGCGATGGCCGAGTCGCCGTCCGCCGAGGAGCTGGCCGACGCACTCGCTCGATTCGGTGCGGACCGGCGTGACACCATGGTCGAGGCCGGTGAACCGGTCACCCGTCCGTCCGAGCGTCGCTCGGGATCTCGTCGGAAGAGCTGAGTCAATGCCTGGATTCCCGGAGGTCAGGCCGCGGCGGCTTCGGTCGTCGGCGGCGATGCGCAGGCTGGTCGCGGAGACCACCCTGGAGCCGCGGCAGCTGATCCTGCCGATGTTCGTCCGGGAAGGCGCGCGCGAGCCGATCGCGATCAAGTCCATGCCGGGTGTCGTGCAGCACACCCGCGACACCGCGCGGAAGGCGGTCGCCGAGGCCGCTCAGCTCGGACTCGGTGGCGTCATGCTGTTCGGCGTACCCGAGGTGAAGGACGAGGTGGGGTCCGGTGCTGTGGACCCTGACGGCATTCTCAACGTCGCGATCCGGGACGCCGTGTCCGAGGTCGGCGATGCGCTGCTGGTGATGTCGGATCTGTGCATCGACGAATTCACCTCGCACGGGCACTGCGGCGTACTCGACTCCGCGGGCCGGGTGGACAACGACGCGACACTGACGATCTACGCCGAGATGGGGGTCGCGCAGGCTTCCGCTGGTGCGCATGTCGTCGGGCCGTCCGGGATGATGGACGGTCAGGTCGGGGCCGTGCGTACGGCGCTGGACGCGGCCGGGTTCGTGGACACGGTGATCCTGGCGTACGCCGTGAAGTACGCGTCGGCGTTCTACGGTCCGTTCCGCGAGGCCGTGGACTCTTCGCTGCAAGGCGATCGCAAGACCTACCAGCAGGACAGCGCGAACGCTCGCGACGCGCTCCGCGAGGTCGACCTCGACGTGGCCGAGGGTGCCGACATCGTGATGGTGAAGCCGGCGCTGGCGTATCTCGACATCATCCGCCAGGTCCGCGACCACGTGGACGTGCCGGTCGCGGCGTACAACATCTCCGGCGAATACGCGATGGTCGAGGCCGCCGCCGCCAACGGCTGGATCGACCGCGACCGCGCCATCCTGGAGACCCTGACCTCCATCCGCCGAGCCGGCGCCGACACCATCCTCACCTACTGGGCCGCCGACGCCGTCCACCTCCTCAACCACCGCTGAGGTTCACTCCCACCAGCACCTCAATCGCTGGTTGGGGTTGGCTGGGGCGCCTAGCGGTGGATGGTGTAGTCGGATTGGGTGAAGCCGGCTTTCAGGGTGCGGGTGGCGTTGTGGGTGAGGGGGATGTCGGCGTCGAGGTCGCCGAAGAGGCGGATGCCGGCGCCGAGGAGGACGGGGACGGTGGTGATGGTGAGCTCGTTCAGGAGGCCGGCGCGGAGGAAGGTCTGGATGACCGCGCCGCCGTCGGCGTAGACGCGCCGGGCGCCACGGTCGTTCAGCGTTTCGACCAACCCGTCGAGGGTCCGGTGCACGATGACGCGCTCGTCGGCGTCCGGGGCCAGCGTCGTACTGAGCACCTCGACCTGCTTGCCGTCGTACGGCCAGAAGTCGAAGCTCAGCACCAGTTCGTAGGTCTTGCGCCCCAGTACGACGGTGTCGATCGACGCCATGAACTCGTCGTACCCGGTGTCGCCCGCTTTCTCGCCGCGCGCGGTGAGCCAGTCGATCGATCCGTCCGGCCGGGCGATGTAACCGTCAAGACTGGTGGCGATGAATACGGCCGCGTGGAAGCTCACCCGCCCATTTTTCCATGCGAGACGTTCAGGCGTGGTACTTCTGCACGAAGGTGAGCGCGGCGTCGCCGACCTGTTCCCAGCCGGAGTCGATCACCAGTGAGTGCCCGCGGCCGGACAGCTCCTCGATCTCGGTGACGGCCGGGTTGCCGCGCTGCTTCTGGTACGCAGCGTTCGTGATCGCCCACGGCACCGTGTGATCCTTCTCCCCGGACAGGAACTTCATCGGCCCGCGGTCCGGGTTCGCCCGGTCCACCAGGGTCTCGCTCTTCGGATTGAAGTTCGCGACCGCGGCCTGGAACAGCGGCAACCCGGCGCCGGGCACCGGGAACTCGTCGTACAACCGGCGCGCCTCGTCCTCCGGTACGGCGTTCACGAAAGCGAACCGGAACTGGTCGTAGGTCAGCATCACCGCCTTCTTCCGGTTCGCCGGGTTCCGCAGCGCCGGGAAGGACGCCCGTAGCGCGGACAGCGGCAACGGCAGCACGCCGCGACCGGGCGCCGGGTCGATCGGGACCGACACCGTCCCGAGCCCCATCCCGGCCAGCTTCTGCGTGATCAGTCCACCGAACGAGTGCCCGACGATGGCCGGCTTCCGCTCCAGCCGTGCGATCACGTCGGCGTAGTACGCCGTGATCGCACCGACCGACTTCCCCGCGAACACCGAAGGATTCGCCCGTCCCTCGCCGACGGACTCCGGTTCGTCCGGCCAGCCTGGCGCGACGGTCGCGAACCCGGCGGCTTCGAACTTGTCCTGCCAGGGCTGCCAGCTTCCCGCCAGCAACCACAACCCGTGCACGAACAGCACCGGCGGACGCCCCGAAGTGTTCGCGATCTCGATCTCGCCCAACTCACGTGCTGTGGCCATCAGGCACCCCTCTCCCAGCGCAGTAGACCACAGCACGCCCGGCCGGGTCAGTAGGCGGTGACGTCCGGCCAGCCGAACTCGACGCCCTGGCTCACCAACCGGTCCGGCAACGCAGTCACCCGCCCGTCGCGGAGTGCCAAGTGGGTGCCGGTGAACCGCGCGCGCATGCGCCGGTCGTGGGTGACGATGACCAGAGCACCCTGGTAACTCGCCAGTGCCTCCTCCACCTGCTCCACCAGGAGTGGGGAGAGGTGGTTGGTCGGCTCGTCCAGCAGCAGCAGATCGACCGGCTCGCTGACCAACCGAGCCAGCTCGACCCGGCGACGCTGCCCGTACGACAGGTCCTCGACGCGTTTGCGGAGGTCGGCTGGACTGAACAGGCCGAGTGACAGCAGCGCCTCGGCGGCTTCATCCACGTCACCCGTCCTGCCGCGCGCAAAGGCTTGGACAACAGTCAGTCCGGTCGGCCAGGTGACACCGTCCTGGTTGAGGTGTCCCACCCGGACCGGCCGTTGGACCGTTCCGGTGTCCGGATGGATCTCCCCGGCGAGTACCCGCATCAGCGTGGTCTTCCCAGCACCGTTGGGGCCGGTGACCAGAACACATTCGCCACGCCGGATCCGCAGTGACTCCACCTGCAGTCGTGTCCCCACGCGCACCTCGGCGAGCTCGGCCGCGACGTCCTCCTCCCGCGCCGAATCCTTGATGTGGGCAACGAAGGTGAGCGGTTCGGGCGGCGGGGCGACAGGGGCGCCGGTGAGGCGATCCAGGCGTCCCTTGAGGTTGCGGATCCGGCTCATCGCGCCGTGCCCCCGACCCCGGGCACGGAACGGGCCGGCCGCGAAGACCGCGAACTCCATCTTCCGCGGGATCGCGTCGAGCCGCGCCGCGTTCGCCTCGACCAGCCGCCGGCTGCGATCGATCTCCTGGCGCCATTCCTCGTACTCGCGCAGCCGCCGGCGTCGCTCGGCGGCCTTGGCCGCGAGGTAACCGCCGTACCCGTTGCCGTACCGGCTGATAGTGCGCTCTTCCACTTCCAGGATCGTGCTGGTCAGCCGGTCCAGGAACACCCGGTCGTGGGTCACGGCGACGACGGTTCCGCGATGAGCGCGCAGATGGTCCTCCAGCCACTCGACGGCCTGGTCGTCCAGGTCATTGGTGGGCTCGTCGAGCAGCAGGACTTCCGGCTGGGCGGCCAGCGTCGCCGCCAGCGCCAGCCGGGAGCGTTCGCCACCCGACAAGGTGCTCAGCGCCCGGTCCCGGCCCAGGCCCGGCAGACCGAGGCCGTGCAGCATGATGTCCACCCGGGCATCGGCCTCGTAGCCGCGGCTCGCTTCGTACCGTTCGATCAGGGCGCTGTAGAGCTCCAGCAGTTCGTCGAGCTGCTCGTCCGAGCCGGACGCGATGTCGAGTTCGACGGAGTGCATCCGGGCCTCGATCTGCCGCAACTCGGCAAGGGCCAGGTCGACGGCGTCCTGGACGGTCGCCTCTGCGGGAAGCTCGAGGGCCTGGGTGAGATAACCGACGCCACCCGGGGCGACGAGTCGCACCTCACCGTTGTCGGGTGACTCGACCCCGGCGAGGAGTTTGAGGAGTGTCGACTTCCCGACTCCGTTGTCGCCGATCACGCCGACCTTCTCGCCGGGTCGAATCGTCAGTTCGACCCGATCGAGAACGACGTGATCGGCATAGCGTTTGGTGACTCCGGACAAGGCGATCTGGGCAGTGCGCATGCGGCGCACACCTCCTGGGTTCTGTGCGGGAGATGACAGACGTGCACGGCCACGGCGGAGCCAAGCTCAACGCCGTCCGTCCTCGCCGATCACAGGGAACCCATGCGGACAAGCCTAGAGACACACCTCCCTTCTGCGCAAAGACTTTCCTACGAGGTGCGCAGTGTCAGGGTCTGACGGTTCGGAGTGCGGCCGGTGAGATAGACGCGGAGGCCGTCGGGGGTGAGGCTGCCGTTCAGGTACGTGAACCGTTCGCCCGGGTCCATCGTCACCCGGGTGGCGCCGTTGCCCGGGCCGAACTCGATCCGGTCCGCGCTGACGGTGTAGCTCCCGGTGCCGGACACCAGCTGGTAGTTGCCGGGGGCATCCAACGCCTCGACGCCGGCGAGCGTGCCGCCCGGGCGGAAGCAGAGCTCGATCGCGTACGCCGTCTCGTCACCGTCCAGCTCCGGCTTGCCGCGCAACCACGCGATCGTCAGCAGCGAAGGGTTCGTCACCTCTGCGGCGTACGTCGAACTCCGCTCGCTGTAGATCCCGTCCGGGGTCGCGTCGATGCCCTCATCGAGCCAGTCGTCGATCCGCGCGGCGTACCGGCGGTCCGGGAACAGGTGATGGGTGCGCGCCAGTGCGGCGGAGACCTCCCAGCGATGGTTCGGCGTGTGCACTCCGCCGGCCGCGAGTGCCGGTCCGGCCTTCTTGATCACGTTCGCGAGGATCGCGCGATGCGCCTCGGTGTCCGCCTGGCCGTCGGCGTCGAGCAGGGCGTAGAGCATGCAAACGTCCTGGATCGCGAAGGCGCTGTCCGGCGGCGAGTGCAGGTTGCCGACGTCGTACGTCCCGTCCTCGTGCTGCCGTGCGGCGAGCTGCTCGACCAGCCAGCGCAGCGGCGCGAGCAGCGACGCGTCATGGTGGTACGACGACCGGCCCCAGACGTACCCGGAGATCAGCCGCCGGGCCTTGCGGGCGACGGTGCGCACGCTGTCGGAGGCGTTCTGGTACGAGCTCAGCACCAGCGGGATCTGAGTCTGGTTGGCGTTGGTCAGCACGGTCAGGAAGTCGTCGTCCACAGCAGCTACCTCAGCATGCGCGGTGGCGGCCCTCGCAACGAGTCCGCATCTGGTCAGCCCGCGGCCGCCCGAACCCTTGCATAAACCGGTTTCTCGCATTAACTTGACCGGCCAAGGCAAGCGCTTTCCAATCTCCGGAGGTCATGAAGCATGAGTGCGCTGGGCGAGCTCGGCAGCCTCCGGGGAAAGAAACCGGCGGGCCAGAAGCCAGGCCGGGGCGGTGGGGCGGGCAAAGCAGGCAAGAAGGACAACCTGGCTGCGTACCTGTTCCTGACGCCGTGGCTGCTGGGGCTGTTCCTGATCACGATCGGGCCGATGCTGGCCTCGCTGTACCTGTCGTTCACCGACTACAACCTGATCCAGGCCCCGAAGTGGATCGGGCTCGAGAACTTCACCCGGATGCTGTCCGACGAGCGGCTGCACAACTCGCTGCGGGTGACCTTTACCTACGTGTTCGTCTCGGTCCCGCTCCAGCTGTCGATCGCCCTGCTGCTGGCCGTCGTCCTGGACCGCGGCGTCCGCGGCATGGCGTTCTACCGCTCGGTCTTCTACCTGCCGTCGCTGCTCGGCTCGAGTGTCGCGATCGCCGTCCTGTGGCGCCAGGTGTTCGGCACCCAAGGTCTGCTCAACCAGGTGCTCGCCCTGGTCGGCATCGACGGCAAGGGCTGGATCTCCGATCCGAGTACGGCGCTGGGCACGCTGGTGGTGCTGAACGTGTGGACGTTCGGGTCGCCGATGGTGATCTTCCTGGCCGGCCTGCGGCAGATCCCGACCATGTACTACGAGGCCGCGTCGGTCGACGGCGCCGGCGTACTGCGCCGGTTCTTCAGCATCACGCTGCCGCTGCTCACGCCGATCATCTTCTTCAACCTGGTGCTGCAGATCATCCACGCGTTCCAGTCGTTCACGCAGGCGTTCGTCGTCTCCGGGGGCAGCGGCGGGCCGTCGGACTCGACCATGTTCTTCACGCTCTACCTCTACGACCGGGGCTTCGGCAATTTCGACATGGGCTACGCGTCCGCGATGGCATGGTTCCTGCTCGTGATCATCGGGGTCTTCACCGCGGCGAACTTCTTCGCCTCGAAGTACTGGGTGTTCTATGACGACTGAAACGCTCCGAACCACGGTGGCCGCGCGGCGGCCGGCCATCATCCGCTGGTCCCGGGTCCGGCCGGTGCTGATCCACGTGGTGCTGGCCGGGTCGGCCCTGGTGATGCTCTACCCGGTGATCTGGATGGTGGTCAGCTCACTGCGGCCCGGCAACGAGATCTTCCGCGACCCGGGCATCCTGGTGAAGGACCTGCAGATCGAGAACTACCGGGCCGGCTGGCACGCACTGACCGAGCCGTTCACCCGCTACCTGCTGAACTCGGCGGTGGTGGTGCTCGGCGCGATCCTGGGCAACCTGGTCTCCTGCTCGATGGCGGCGTACGCGTTCGCCCGGCTGGAGTTCAACGGGAAGAAGTTCTGGTTCGCGATCATGCTGCTCAGCATCATGCTGCCGATCCACGTCGTGATCGTGCCGCAGTACATCCTGTTCTCGCAGGTGGGCTGGATCAACACGTTCCTGCCGCTGATCGTGCCGAAGCTGCTGGCCACCGACGCGTTCTTCGTCTTCTTGATGGTGCAGTTCATCCGCGGCATTCCGCGCCAGCTGGACGAGGCGGCCCGGATCGACGGCTGCGGCAAGGCCGGGATCTTCCTCCGGATCATCCTGCCGCTGATGGTGCCCGCGCTGGCGACCACTGCGATCTTCACGTTCATCTGGACCTGGAACGACTTCTTCAGCCAGCTGATCTACCTGACCGACCCGCACATGTACACCGTCCCGGTCGCGCTGCGGGGATTCGTCGACTCGACCTCCAGTTCGTCGTGGGGATCGATGTTCGCGATGTCGGTCGTCTCCCTCGTCCCGGTCTTCCTCGCATTCCTGCTCGGCCAGCGGTTCCTGATCAAGGGCATCGCGACCACCGGTATCAAGTAACCCCTGAAAGGTGCACAGCATGAGGCACATCCCACGTCCCGCAGGCCGGCGCCTGCGGGAACTCGCCGCAGCCGCTATCGCCGCCAGTCTGCTGGTCGCCAGCGCCTGTGGCGGCAACTCCGGTGGCCCCTCGTCGTCGGCCGACGGCGGCAAGGTGACGCTCCGCTTCAGCTGGTGGGGCAGCGACACCCGGACCAAGCTGACCCAGCAGGCCATCGACGCGTACCAGAAGGACCATCCGAACGTCACGATCAAGGGCGAGTTCGGTGAGTGGTCCGGCTACTGGGACAAGCTCGCCACCACGGTCGCGGCGAACGACGCCCCGGACATCATCCAGATGGACGAGAAGTACCTGCGGGAGTACGCCGACCGCGGCGCGCTGCTCGACCTGAAGAAGGCCGATGGTCTCGACACCGGCAAGTTCGAGTCGGACACCCTGGGCGCCGGCGAGTTCGACGGCGGCCTGTACGGGCTGAACGCCGGGATCAACTCGTTCGCCGTGGTCGCGAACCCGGCCGTGTTCAAGGCCGCCGGCGTCGCGATGCCGGACGACACCAAGTGGACCTGGGACGACTACTCCCGGATCGCCGCCGAGATCAGCGCGAAGCTGAACGGCAAGGGTTGGGGGACCGGCACGCTCGGGCAGAACGAGGCCGGGCTGAACCTGTGGGCCCGGCAGAACGGCGAGTCGCTGTGGACCAAGGACGGCAAGCTCGGGGTCTCCCCCGAAAAGGCGACCGCCTTCTTCCAGTACGTGCTGAAGCTGCGCGACGCGAAGGCGGTGCCGTCGGCCGAGGCGATCTCGCAGGACCTGAACGCGCCGCTGGACCAGTCCATGATGGCGACTGGCAAGCTGGGTATGAGCTTCACCTGGAGCAACCAGCTGGTCGCCTTCACCAAGGCGACCGGGCAGCCGCTGAAGCTGCTCCGGATCCCGAGCGCCGACGGCACCGCGAAGGACAACGGCTCCTACTACAAGGGCTCGATGTTCTGGTCGATCTCGTCGCGGTCGAAGCACCAGAAGGAGGCCGCCGAGTTCGTCAACTACCTGGCCAACAACACCGCGGCCGGCAACATCCTGCTCGCCGAGCGGGGCGTCCCGCCGAACACCGAGATCCAGGCCGCGGTGACGCCGAAGCTGCAGCCGGCCGACGCCACGTCCGCGAAGTTCATCCAGGACATCGGCAAGGAGCTCGGCGAGCCGTCGCCGGCGCCGCCGGTCGGTGGTGGTCAGGCGGAGAAGATCGTCCAGCGCTACACCACCGAGGTGCTGTTCGGCCGGCAGGCGCCCGACAAGGCGGCGAAGGCCATGCTGGACGAGATCAGCGGGGGGCTCAAATAGTGTTGCTATCGGCAACTGATTGTCGATGACGGGGCTTCGGGTGGCCGTGGCTGGTGTCCACGGCCACGGGGCGTCCCATGTCCGCAACGTCGCCCGGCTTGCCGCGGCCGGCCGGGCCGAGCTCGTCGCCGTGGCCGACCCCCGACCGGCCGCGGACCTGACCGCCCCAGCCTTCGGCAGCCTGGCGGAGCTGCTCGCGTCGACCGAGGTCGACGTGGTGATCATCAGTACGCCGATCCAGACGCACGTACCGCTGGCCGAGCTGGCGATGCGGGCCGGGGCCGACGTCCTGCTGGAGAAGCCGCCGACCGCGTCGCTGGCCGAGTTCGACCAGCTGTCCGCGATCGTCGCTGAGACCGGGCGGGCCTGTCAGGTCGGCTTCCAGGCACAGGCTTCCCAGGCCACGCTGACGTTGGCGAAGCTGGTGGCCGACGGCCGGCTCGGCGAGCTCCGCGGGATCAGTGCCGTGGGCAAGTGGGTGCGGACGGCGCGATACTTTCAGCGCGCGCGGTGGGCCGGTCGCCGGACGCTTGACGGTGTGGCAGTCGTCGACGGTGCGGTGACGAACCCGCTGGCCCACGCGACCGCGGCCGCGTTGCTCCTGGACGGGTCGACCGGGACGGACGACGTACGGTCCGTCGAGACAGAGCTCTTCCGGGCGAACCCGATCGAGTCCGACGACACGTCCACGGTCCGGATCGTCACCGCTCGCGGTACGACGATCCTGATCGCGGTCACGTTGTGCGCGACGGAACATCTCGAACCGGCTGTGATCGTGGACGGCTCCGAGGGACGCGCCGTACTGCGGTATGCATCGGACACACTCGAGACCGACTCGGGGTCCACGACGTACGAACGAGAAGATCTGCTGGAGAACCTACTCGCGCATCGCGCGGATCCCGGCGTACCGCTGCACTGCCCGCTGGCCGCGACGGGCGGGTTCACCCGGGTCGTCGAGGCGGTGCGGACGGCGAAGGACCCGGCCGGGATCCCGGCCGGGCTGATCCGGTGGGAGGGCGAAGGACTCGAACGGCATCCGGTCGTCCTCGACGTCGAGCGATGGATCGACCGGGCCTCGGACGAGCTGGCGTTGTTCAGCGAGATCGGGGCGCCCTGGATGTCACAGCGTATTCAATCGACACGGGAGAATTCATGACGCAGAACCTCGGCTGCAATCATGCTGTCGGCCGATCGATCGAGGTGACGGCGGGCGACGCAGAGCTGTTCACCTATGTCTACAAGGCCACCGATCCGCAGTACGAGTCGCCGCGGCCGTACTTCCACCCGATCCGGACGCTGACCGGCGACCTGATCAGTGTGTACCGGCCGTGGGACCACTTGTGGCACAAGGGCCTGGCCTGGTCGTTGCCGCACTTCGGGCACGACAACTTCTGGGGCGGGCCGACCTTCACGAAGGAGAACGGCTACAAGCCGCTGGGCAACAACGGATCGCAGGACCATGACCGGGTCGACGCCCTCGACGTGTCGGACGATCTGGTCCGGTTCGCTCACCACCTGTCCTGGCACACGCAGGCCGGTGCCCACGTCGTCGACGAGTCGCGAACGGTGACCACGCGGCTTGCGGATGACGGCTGGGTGCTCGTGTTCGAGACCGCGATGACGAACGTCTCGGGCGCGACGATCCAGATCGGCAGCCCGACCACGGCCGGCCGGCCGAACGCCGGCTACGGCGGTCTGTTCTGGCGTGGCCCGCGGGAGTTCACCAACGGCACCATCCTCGCCCCGCAGGGCAAGGGCCGCGACGAGCTCCGCGGTCAGCGCGCACCTTGGATGGGCTTCACCTCCCGCCAGGACGAGACCGACACCGCCTCCACGATCATCGTCGCCGACGCCACCGACAACGTTCGCCACCCACCCGAGTGGTTCGTCCGCTCCGAGGACTTCGCCGCCGTTTGTCCCGCCCCCTTCTTCTCCGAAGAACTCCCCTTCACCGCCGGCGAGACCCTCCGCCTCAGGTACGCTTTACTGATCGCCGACGGCCTCTCCGACGACCAACGCGCCAAGACCCTGGCCGCCCAAGCCCAGAAGGCCCTCGCGGCCGGCTAGTCAGCGGGGTAGGGCGAGCGTGAAGCACGTGTCGCCCGGGCGGGACGTGACCGTGACGATGCCGCCGTGGGCTTCGGTGATGGATTGAGCGAGGGAGAGGCCGAGGCCCGAGCCGCCGGAGTCGCGGGTGCGTGAGGCATCGGCGCGGGTGAAGCGTTTGAAGACGTTCGGTTGCAGGTCGGCCGGGATGCCGGGGCCGTTGTCGTGGATCGTGAGTACGGCCGTATGACGGTCGTCCGCGATCAACTCGACGGTCACGGTGGTCCCGGCCGGCGTGTGTCGGCGGGCGTTGCTGAGCAGGTTCGTGACGACCTGGTGCAGGCGTTGCTCGTCGCCCGTGACGACCACTGGTTCAGGCGGCAGGCTCAAGGCCCAGTGGTGATCCGGGCTGACGATCTGGGCGTCGGTGACCGACTCCCTCGCCAGCCGGGTGAGATCGACCGGCCTGAGGTCGAGTGGTCGACCGGCGTCGAGGCGGGCCAGTAAGAGCAGGTCTTCGACCAAGGCGGCCATGCGGGTGGCCTCGACCATCACCTTGCCCATGGCGTGGCTGAACAACTCGTGGTCCCGTTGCCGCAGGCTCAGTTGTGCGTAGCCGTGGATGGTGGTGAGCGGCGTACGCAGCTCGTGGGATGCGTCGGCGACGAACTGGCGGACCTGTTGCTCACTGCGGTGCCGGGCGTCCAGAGCGTTCTCCATGTGGCCGAGCAAGGTGTTGAGTGCGACCGCGACCTGGCCGACCTCGGTCCGTTCGTCGGTGAGCTGATCCGGCACACGCGCGGTCATCCCGATCTCACCCGTGTCCAGGGGGAGACCGGCCACCTCGCGGGCGGTTTGTGCGACGCGGCGCAGTGGCCGCAACTGACGTCGTACGACGAACACCGCCACGCCACCCGCGGTCAGCACACCCACCCCGCCGAAGAGCACCTCCCAGCCGATCAGGCTGTTGATCGTGTCGGCGATGTCCTTCGTCGGCAGCGCGGTGACCACCGTGATCGGGCCGATCTGTGACGCGTGTGCTCGGTACTGGCCCAGCCCTGGCAGGTCGACGGTGCGGTTCCCGTCGTCGGCGGGGACCTCGTCGAGTGCGGCGACGGCCGGGTTCGAGAGCGTCGCGAGTACGCCGTCCGCGGTGATGACGTTGCCAGTGGCACCTGACGAGGTGAGATAGGCGGTCACCGTGCCCGCGTCCTGCCCGTGCGGCGTGTCCGGCGGTGGCCGGTTGCCGTCGCCCTTGGTCAGCGCCATGATCGTCCGCCCCTGCGAGGCCGCCACCTTGCTGTCCAGCTGCTTGGTCAGGTACGAACTGATCGCGGCCGTCGTCAGCACGCTGATCACGACACTCACCACCGCGACCAGCAGCACCATCGCCGCCGCGACCCGCACGCTCAGCGAGCGCACCGCGAATCCCCGCCTGGACCTCATGACCTCAGGATGTGCACCCAGCCCTAGGACTCCCTCCGGTTTTCCTGGCACCTCGCTGTGAGAGCCAGAGCAGTTCGCCGGTATTCGAGTACTCCGGGAGGTTGTTCCGTACTGCGGTCGCGAGGTCGCGGAGCAGGTTTTCCTCCGCGCGGTCAGTCCGACCGGGTCTCCGTCGGGCAACAACAAGACCGGCGGGACTTGTCATCCGGCCGCCTGCAAATGCGCCGAAAGCCCTGCCTTCCAAGGGATTTCGCCCCGATCGCGGCCGTCGCCGGGATAATGACACCGACCCTAAGAGTCGGTTGAATCGGCAGGTGTGAAACGGTGCCGGGGTGGGGAGGTTCGAGACGTTTCCGGATTCGCCTCCCCTATCGGGGCCGGAAACCGGTAGCCTCGTGCAGCGCCCTTCAGGGGGAGGGGGCCGCCGTACCACCATTCCCGACGAAACTGCCGGAGAGCCCAAACCGGTCAGGAGACCACGTCTTGCAGGAGAACACCAGCAATCCCAGTACTGGCGAACTGGCGAACGTACCCCTTACCGGTGCGGACAAGGTCGCCTACGCGTTCTACGCCACTGCGGCCGCGGCCGCACTTGTCGGCCAGGTCTGGGCCGGCGTGACCCACATCCCCTGGCCGGACACCGGCTTCTCGACGTTCCTCAAGATCATCCTCGTCACCCCGGCGGTGGCCGTGCTCGAGCTCGGTGGTGTCGCCACCGCCGCGCTCGCCGACCTGCGCCGGCGCAAGGGTGAGCAGGCCTACGCCTACCGCGCGATGTCGTTCTTCGCGGCTCTGGTCGCGGTCGTCTTCAACGTGGTCGGCCACTGGCGGCCGGAGGAGCGGTTCCTGGCCTTCGGCTTCGGCGGTCTGTCCGCGTTCGCCTATGTGCTGTGGCTGATCCACAGCTCGGCCCGCCGCCGCGACGCGCTGCGCCGGGCAGGGCAGATGCGCGAGACCGGCCCGGTGTACGGCGTGATCCAGTGGGCCCGTGAGCCACGGGTCACCTGGCTGGCCCGGTCGCTGGCGATCGAGCACGGCTACGGCCTGTACGAGAGCCTCCGCGCGGCCCAGCACCAGATCCGGAACCGGAGCCGCCGCGAGGCGATTGCCGGAACCGTTGCCGAGTACATCCGGTCCGAGCACCAGGACGAGCGGCTGGCGAAGATCGCCGAGACGACGTACGACCCGGACCGGCTGGCCGGGATGCTCGAGGAGCGGATCAACTACGAGGTCATCACCAACAAGCTGACCAAGGCGATCTCGCCGCCGCCTGAGCCGTCGGAGGACGACGACCGCGGTGACCTGCGCGCGGCGGTCTGGGTGCTCGAGGGCGGGCAGCCGCGGCGGGCGGATGGCGCCGCCGGGATGTCGCTCCGCGACGAGGACGCCTGGACCGGTGAGCTGATGGCCATCGTCGACCAGCAGCCCGACAGCGACGAACCGGTCGCCGAGGCGGTCGTCGTCGAGGACGAGAGCGAGCCGCAGCACGTCGTCCAGCCGAACGGCGCCCAGAGCAACGGTGTGAAGTCCTCGGCGGCCAAGTTGCGGCCGCTGCCGCCGCAGCCGAAGGCCGAGCCGGTGGTGCAGAAGCCGCAGGGCCCGTCGCCGTTCGCCGGACCGGCCGACCCGCAGCCGCCGGCCCTCATCACGACACCGAAGGCCGAACCGGCCGCACGGAACTCGGTCGTGGACGAGTCGGTGGTGGACAAGCCGGTGATGGAGTCGGTGAAGATCGAGGAGCCGGCCGTCGAGCCGACAGCGCTGGAGAAGAAGCGGATGCGCGCGTGGGCGCTGCTGTCCGACTGGCCGGAGGGTCACGAGCGGACCGCGAAGAAGCTGGCCGACGCGATCGCCTCCAGCGAGCCGATGGCCGCGCGCTTCATCGAGCAGTACGAGGCCGAGCACGGCCTGGTGTTCAGCTCACAGAACTGACGCTTACGTCCGAAGAAGTGAGGGTTATCGCCCACACTTCTTCGGACGTAACGGCTCGTCAGCTGAGGTTCACGGGGAGCTCCGCGAGGCCGCTGACCAGGACGCGACGCCATTCGAGATCCTCGGCCGGCTTCGCGAGGCGCAGGCGCGGGAAGCGTCGTACCAGGGCCAGCAACGACTCCTGCAACTCGATCCGGGCCAGTTGCGCACCCAGGCAGAAGTGCGGTCCGAAGCCGAACGACAGGTGCTTGTTGTCCGGCCGATCCAGCCGCAGCTCGTCGGGTGCGTCGTACGCGCGCGGATCCCGGTTGGCCGAGTTGAGCGCGGCCATCACGCCTTCGCCGGCCTTGATCTGTACGCCGTGCAGCTCGACGTCCTCGAGTGCGACGCGGAGCTGACCGACCTCGCTGAAGCGGTTGAACCGCAGCAACTCCTCGATCGCCGACGGGACCAGCTCGGGGTTGTCGACGAGCTTGGCCCAGTTCTCCGGCCAGCGCAGCAGGGTCGCGACGCAGCTCGAGATCTGGTTCGCGGACCTCTCGTGGCCGGCGACCAGCAGGTTCACCCCGAAGGCGATCAGCTCCTCCTGACTGAGCCGGTCGCCTTCCTCGCGGGCCCGGACGAGTTCGTCCAGCAGGTCCTCGGCCGGCTGGTCGGTGTTCGCCAGCTTCTTCGTGACCAGGTCCTCGATGTACGCGGTCAGACTGGTCATCGCGTCCTCGACCAGATCCTTCTCGGCCATCTTCATGCTGTACCCGAGCTCGGTCCACTCCCGGAACTGCGCGCGGTCCTCGTACGGTACGCCGAGCAGCTGGCAGATCACCTGGATCGGCAGCGGCAACGCGACCAACTGCCGGATGTCGGCGCCGTCACCCGCGCGGGCCACGTCCTCGGCCAGCTGGGCGGACAGCTCCGCGACCCACGGCCGGGTCCGCTCGATCCGCCGGTGCGCGAACGTCGACGACACCAGCTTGCGCAACCGGGTGTGCTCCGGCGGGTCGGTCGTGGTCAGGCTGTTCGGCATCGGCTTGGCCAACGCGACCCGCGGCGCGCCCTGCTTGACCACGGCGGCCCGCGAGAACCGCGGATCCGCGAGCACCAGCCGTACGTCGTCGTACCGCGTCACCAACCACACCTCGGCCCCCGCCAACGTCCGCACCCGAGCCACGGGACGTGTCTCCCGCAGTTCGGCGAACGTCGGCGAAGGATCAAACCGAAACGCATCATCAAACGGAATCTGCAACACCGGCTCGTCCGACATACCCCGACCCTAAGTTCTTAGGTAACCCTTCGCTCGCCGGCTCGCGCGCCGCGCCGGGTGGTGATCGTCGCGACGATGACGGCGGTTCCGATGATCAGCAGCAGGGCGGCGCCGATGAGGGCGCCGATCGTGATGCCCTCGACGGCGGGCAGCGTGCCGCCGACGCTCAGGTCGACGGCGACGTTCTGCGAGCCGTCGGCGTTCATGATCACCACGGACCAGTCGCCGCCGGTGGCGGGCCAGGTCAGGGTGCTGGGTCCGGCGCCCGTGGCGGAGGCGACCCAGAAGGTCTGGGCTGCGGGCGCGGTGGAAGGCTCGCCTCCGGCCCGGGCCGTGGTGGAGAGCTTGAAGGGATCGACGTCGAAGTCCGAGACCTCCTCGTGGCCGACGCCGTTCAGGTACGCCGCGACGTCGGCCGCCGGACCGACGCCGACGAACACCGCCGTGCCGGGCGTCTTCGACTCGAAGTCGATCCGGACGTCACCGAGGAAATCGTCGGTGTAGAAGGCGTCCGGCCCGATGCCGCCGATGTCGAGCGACGGAGCCGACAGCGCGTACGTGCTGGTGGTGAGACGCTCTGGTCCCGCGGTGAAGTATCCGTCGCCGTCGCGCTGGTGCTGTGTCCACAGGCCGACACCGCCGATGGCGAACAGGACGACGCTGACCATTGCGAACAAGGCACCCACGACGACCAGCAGGGTGCGCCAGCCGCTCCAGGAGCGACGTACCGATGGTGCGGGGGCGAGTGGTGTGGTGGTCATGAGACAGGCTCCGGTGTAGTGGCGGGGGAGGTGGCGATGGTTGGGGCAGGACGGGTCCAGAAGCGACGGCTGCCGATGAGCAAGGTGACGGCGACTGCGGACCAGACGACGACGTACAGCCAGGTCTCGCGGGTCAGGTCGGGGCCGGCTTGCCAGAGGTCGCTGGTGTTGATGCTGCCTTCGGTGGCGTGGGCGATGAGGGTGATGAGCACGCTGCCGGCCGCGTGGTTGAACAGCCATCCGTACCAGAAGGTGACGGCGACCGTGGTCACGGCCTCGTAAGGCTGGAGGCCGTAGGACGAGATCAGGAACAGGGGCAGATGCCAGCCGGCGATCGCCACGGCCATGAGCGCGGTAGCCGCGAGCGGAGTGCGGGTCGTCTGGAGCTTCGGCTGCGCGAATCCCCGGAAGCTCGGCTCCTCACTGAACGGGCCCCCAAACGGGTCGACCATGTTCATGCCGATGACGAGAGCGAGGCCGTACCACGGCGCGAACTGCCCGGAGTTGGGCGACGGTGCGCCCAACGCCTGGTTGATCCCGATCGTGACGAAGTGCACGAGCAGCGGTACGGCGATCGCGACGACGTACCAGATCCAGCGCACCCGCCAGCGGATCATCCGGACCCCGATGGCCCGGAGACCGGCGAGACCGTCGTTCAGGAAGGCGACGATGAGGGCGGCGAGCAAGGCACCCGGGGCGAAGAAGGTGCCGAACGGCAGAGTTGCCCAGGTGAGTGCGTAGGCCAGCACGAAGAAGCTGATCACGGGGTGATTGCGGACGAACGACATGACGGATCTCCTTGCGGATGAGTGGTTGCCGGCTGAGGTCTCAGCGCGAGCGGGCGGCGGTGTGCCGTCGTCGTCAGGCTGGTTCTGGATGATTCGGGTCTTCACGGCGCCTCCAGGGGTCTACCTCGAGACTCGCGTCGGCAGGCGCGTTCGGCAGACCGGGCAACCGGTGAAGGAGGGTTCGGGTTTCTGGTGTCCGTCAGGCGCGCAGATACAGCAGTACGGCGAGCACCCGGCGGGACTCGCTGCGCGTGGAGGGGATGCCGAGCTTGGTGAAGATGCCGGAGACGTACTTCTCCGCGGCCCGCAACGTGACGACCAGGTCGTCGGCGATGCCCTGGTTGGAGGCGCCGGTCGCCATCAGCTCCAGCACCTGCCGTTCGCGCGGGGTCAGCGCGGCCAGCGGGTCGTCGCTGCGCCGCCGTTGCAGCAGGGTGGAGACGATCTTCGGATCGATGGCCGAGCCGCCGGCCGCAACCCGCCGTACCGCGCCGGTGAAGTCCTCGACGTCGCTGATCCGGTCCTTCAGCAGGTAGCCGACGCCCTCGGCCGATTCGGACAGCAGTTGCATCGCCAGACCGAGCTCGAGGTACTGCGACAGCACCAGCACACCGACTCCGGGATGCTGCTCGCGGATCTGCAAGGCGGCGCGCATCCCTTCGTCGTTGTGGGTCGGCGGCAACCGGATGTCGAGAATCGCGACCTCCGGCGGGAAGCCGCGGACGTACCTCAGCAAGTCGTCGGCATTGTCGTACGCCGCGACCACGTCCAGCCCGGCGTCGCCGAGGATCCTGGTCAGTCCCTCGCGCAGCAGCACGCTGTCCTCGGCGATGGCTACCCGCACGGGATCTCCGCCTCGAGCCGGGTGCCGCCGTCGGCGGGACTCCAGACCCGCAGCCGGCCGCCGATCGCCTCGACCCGGTCGGCGAGACCGCGCAGGCCCGACCCGCGTTCGGTGTCCGCGCCGCCGACGCCGTCGTCGACGACCTCGACGACGAGTTGATCGGCGGATCGCGTGACGCGGACGGACGCCGTACTCGCGTGGGCGTGCTTGGCGATGTTCGTCAGGCTCTCGCTGACCACGTAGTACGCGGCGACCTCGACATGTTCGGGCAGCCTTCCGTCGGCCACGACCTCCAGCGTCACCGGGACGGCACCCTGCGCGGCGAGCGACTCCAGTGCGACGGCCAGACCGTGTCCGGTCAGGACCGCCGGATGGATGCCGCGGGCAACGTCACGGAGTTCGTCCAGCGACGCGGTGACCTGCTGCTTGGCCTGCATCAGACGTGCCTTGGTGTCGGCGTCGCTCGCGGACCGGCCGGCGAGCAGTCCGATTTCCAGGGCCAGCGCGACCAGGCGCTGCTGGGCGCCGTCGTGCAGGTTGCGTTCGAGCCGTTTCCGCTCCTGCTGCTCGGCGTCGATGACCCGCGCGCGCGAGCCTTGCAGCTCATTCAGCCGGGCCCGTAGCTCCGCCTGCAGGCGGCTGTTCTCCAAGGCGATGCCCGCCGCCGCCGCGACTGCGTCCAGCAACTCGTGCTCGTCTTCGAGCGACCGGTCGAACTCGAGGGCGACGACGGGTTCGTGGTCGCGATAGATCACCCGCGTCGCCCGCCCGTCGGACCCGCCGGGCAGAGTGACGGCGTGCCCTTCGGAGTCGGCCCAACTGCCGTACTTCGGCAGCCAGAAGGCAAGGGTCAACGAGGGATCGTGCAGGGCTCGCGCCAGCGGCTCGCGGAGGTCACCGGCCGGGTCGGCGCGCAGATCCATCAGCAGCGCACCGACATCGGTGCGGGCGAGCCGGGCGTCGAGCAGTCCGAACAGGAACACGACCGGCGCCAGCCCGAGCACGGCGAACGTGACGTGCCGAACCGTCTCGATCTGCGGCCAGCCGCGCAGACCCGCGATGAACAGGATCGCGAGCATGATCAGCGCCAGTCCGAAACTGTCCACCAGCAACGCCACCGGCCGTCGACGGACCAGGCTCGCGGACGGTCGCCGTACGAGGAGCAGGGCGGCGCCGACGAGCAGCAGGGCGCTCATCGTGATCAGCTGGGCCTGCTCGATCCGGCCGGCCAGGACCGGCCTCGTCGTGACGGTGAACAGACTGTCCGGATTGATCCCGAGCAGGATCTTCGCCAGTTGCAGTACGACGGCAGTCGCGTAGCCGGCGACGACGACCAACCGGCGGAGGCGTCCGACCACCCGTCCGGTGGGATACGCGAGGAACACGTGCAGGAACATCGCCGCCGGCACCAGGTCGAGCAGGTGACCGATGGAGAGCAACAGGGGCACGGTCGACCACTGCAGGGCGGTCAGGGCCATCACGAATCCGGTGGCGATCATCAGCGGACCGAGCCGGCTCGCCGGCCGGCGCCACCACGCGATGGTCCCGCTGATCAGGTACGGGACGGTGATCCAGTTGAAGAGCAGTGCCTGCAGGCCCGGCCGGACCAGTTCGTCTCCCGCCAGTGCGAGCGCGATCGAGACGACGAGCGTGCCGAAACCCGCCACGACGGTCGCCCACAGCGCCCACGGCCCCGGTCCGCGGGCCGGTTCGACCGTCGGAGCCGCCACAACCTGTCACCCACCCTCTACGGCCACCCTGCGCCCGTTACACCGCGCAGGCAATGCGTGAGGTCCTAACGACAGGAGGTGGTCCCGTCAGTGACGGGACCACCTCTGTCCGTGAGCCTGCGACCCAGCGGCCGCCCGGACTACCTCCTGTCCTTCGGGCTACTTGGTGCCGAAGGTGTAGATGGTGGTGGATTGGTAGGTCTCACCGGGGCGGAGGACTGTGGACGGGAAGTTGGGGTGGTTGGGGGAGTCGGGGAAGTGCTGGGTTTCGAAGGCGAAGGCGTCGCCCTGGCGGTAGGCCAAGTTGGCGATACCGAGGAACGTGCCGTCGAGGAAGTTGCCGCTGTAGAACTGGGCGCCGGGCTGGTCGGTGTGGACCGTGACGGTGCGGCCGTGCTCGGGTTCGGTGAAGCGGGCGGCGAAGCGGAGGCCGTCGTCGTCCGGCTCGCCGCCGAGGACGAAGTTGTGGTCGTAGCCGCGGCCCACGATCAACTGCGGGTGGTCGTTGCGGAGCCGGTCCCCGATCGCGGTCGGCGTGCTGAAGTCGAACGGCGTACCGGCGGTCGGTGCGAGCTCGCCGGTCGGGATCAGGCCGGCGTCGACCGGGGTGTACTTCGGCGCGTTCAGCTGCAGCACGTGACCGTCGATCGAGCCGCTGCCCTCACCGGCCAGGTTGAAGTACACGTGGTTGGTCAGGTTGACGATGGTCGGCTTGCCCTTGACGGTCGCGTGGTAGTCGATCCGCAGGTTGTCCCGCCGGTCGAGCGTGTACGTCACCGTGCTGGTCAGCTCACCGGGGAAGCCCATCTCGCCGTCCGGGCTGACGTAGGTGAAGGCGACACCGACGGCGCCGTCGTTGCGGACGACCGCCGCCTTCCACACCAACTTGTCGAAGCCGATGGCGCCGTGCAACGCGTTCTCGCCGTCGTTGATCGGGATCTGGTACGTCGTCCCGTCGAGCGTGAACCGGCCCTTCGCGATCCGGTTGCCGTAGCGGCCGATGGTGGCGCCGAAGTACGGGCTGAGCGCCGCGTAGTCGGGCAGGTTGTCGAAGCCGAGGCTGATGTTCGTGGTCCGGCCGCGCCGGTCCGGGGTCTCGACCCGCTGGATGGTGGCGCCCCAGGTCAGCATCGAGATCGTCACCCGGCCGTTGGTGAACGTGTAGACGTCCACCAGCTGACCGTCCGGGGTGGTGCCGAACGGGTCCTTGCGGATCTCGAGCTCGCCGTGATGTTCGCCCATGGCGGCCAACTTATCCGGCGTGCCGGCGGCCGGGGCGGCCTGGGTGGCGGCTGCAACAGGATCGACAGGCTCCCACCCGGTTGACCAGATCGGTCCGGTATCGGCCCCGATCGGGCCTTCTTCGGTACGCCGTTCCGCCGCCAGGATGAGCGGTATGAGCCGCACCGCACTGATCGTGATCGACGTCCAGGAATCGTTCCGGGTCCGCGCGAACTGGAAGGCCGTGAACCACCCCGACATCGCGGACCGGGTCAACCGCCTGGTCCGCGCGGCCCGGGACCAGGGCGATCTGGTCGTCTGGGTCCTGCACAGTGAGCCGGGCACCGGCGGGGCGTTCGACCCGGCCGGGGGCCACGTCCGGCTGATCGAGGGACTCGAGCCGCTGCCCGGCGAACCCCTGATCACCAAGACGTCTCACAACGCCTTCACCACAACGAATCTGCAGCAGCTCCTGACCCAGCACGGCGTCACCGAGCTGGTGATCAGCGGCATCCGCACCGAGCAGTGCTGCGAGACCACGACCCGGGTCGCGTCGGACTTCGGGTACGACGTCGTGTTCGTCACCGAGGCGACCGCGACCCAGCCGATCCCGCACTGGACGATGCCGGCGGATGCGACTCTCGAGGAGATCCTGGCCGATCCCCGGACGCTGAGCCCCGAGCGGATCACCGAGCGGACCGAGTACGCCCTGGCCGGCCGGTTCGCCACCATCCGGACACTCGACGAGCTCACCGGCGTCCCCGTGGGATCCTGACTGGATCATGACTACCCGGGTCGTCTTCCTGCTGGTGCCGAAGCTGCACCTGCTGGATCTGGCCGGGCCCGCGCAGGTCTTCTCCACCGCGAACGACCTCGGCTACGGCTACGAGCTGAGCTATGTGGCCGAGGTCGACGAGATCCTCACCGCGCAGGGTGTGCCGGTGAAGGCGCGGCTGGAGTGGCCGGATCTCGGTCCGGACGACCTGATCGTCGTACCGGGCTGGCGGTCGCCGCGGTTGTCGCCGGTGCCGCCGATCGGGCCGCAGACCAAGCAGCGGTTGCGCAGTCACCATGCGGCCGGTGGATCGGTCGCGAGCGTGTGTTCCGGCGCCGACGCGCTCGGCGCGGCCGGGCTGCTCGACGGACACCGGTACACCACCCACCACGACCTGACCGACGAGCTCGCCGCGCGGTATCCGAAGGCGACGATCGTGCGGGACGTCCTGTACGTCGTGGACGACCGGGTCATCACGTCCGCCGGGATCGCGAGCGGGATCGACCTGGCCCTGCACCTGGTCGCGGTCGAGCGTGGTGCCGAGGCGGCGGCCCGGGTCGCGCGGGAGATGGTCGTGTACGCGCGGCGCAACGGAGACGAACTGCAGGACAGCGCGATGCTGCGGCACCGCGGTCACCTCAGCGATCTCGCCCATCGCGTGCAGGACGTGATCGACGCCCGGTACGCCGACCGCCTGCCGCTCACCGGCCTCGCCCGGGAGATCGGGGTCAGTGAACGCACCCTGACCCGGATCTTCACCACCGCGACCGGTCTCACCCCGCTGCGCTACCAGCAGCTCCTCCGCCTCGAACGCGCCGAACACCTGATCGGCCACGGCAGCACCATCGAGGCGGCGGCCCGTGCGGTCGGCTTCGAGGACGCCCGCATGCTCCGCCGCCTGCGCGCCCGGACGATCGAGCCCGTCGCCGGGTAGGCCTAGGTCCACCCCGGCGGGGGTTCCAGGACTCCTGAGATCCGCTCCCGATCAGGTCAGGCTCGTCCTGACCGGGCAGGGCGTCCGGTCGCTGGAGAGGTGGGGCAAATGACCAGGGGATCGGTGACCGTGCGCGTCGCGCGCTGGAGTGCTGTCCATCCATGGCGGGCGATCGGCCTCTGGCTGCTCCTCGTCGTCGTCGCAGTCGGGATGTCGGTGGCCATCCCGAAGCAGCAGACGCAGAGCAAGGACGAGTGGGTCGGCCAGTCCGGCCAGGCCGCGGAGCTGATCGAGAAGGCAGGTCTCGGCGACCGGCCCACCGAGACGGTCCTGCTGACCGACCCCGACGGTCCACTCGACAAGGCCGCCGCGACCACGGCGATCACGCAGCTTCAGCAGAAGCTCAAGGCGCTCGACCCGGTCCAGGCCGTCGGGCAACCGGTCTGGTCGGACAACGGCAAGGCGGCCCTGGTGCCGATCGAGTTGAAGGGTACGGCGGACGACGCGGCCGACTCGATCGACAAGGTCGTCGCCGCTACCGCCGACGTACAGAAGGCGAACCCCGGCCTGACCATCGGCCAGGCGGGCAATGCATCGGTGGACGCCGGTGTCTGGAAGCAGGTCGGCTCCGATCTCGCGAAGGCCGAGAAGCTCAGCCTGCCGATCACCTTCGCGCTGATGCTGATCGCCTTCGGTGCCTTGATCGCGGCCGGGATCCCGGTCCTGCTGGCGTTCTCGGCCGCCGGCGCCGCCCTCGGCTTCTACGCGCCGCTGTCCTATCTGTTCCCCGACGGTGGTTCGGTCGCCAATGTCGTCCTGCTGATCGGTATGGCCGTCGGCGTCGACTACTCGCTGTTCTATCTGAAGCGCGAGCGCGAGGAACGCCGCAAGGGGCGTAGCACCCTCGACGCCGTGGAGATCGCCGCGGCCACGTCCGGTCACTCCGTGGTCGTCTCCGGCCTCGCCGTGATCGTCTCGATGGCCGGCCTGTACGTCGCTCAGGACGCGACGTTCGCCTCGATGGCAACGGCAACGATCGTGGTCGTCGCGGTGGCGGTCCTCGGCTCGCTGACCGTATTGCCGGCGCTGCTGGCGAAGCTGGGTCACCGGGTCGACCGGCCGCGCGTCCCGCTCTTGTGGCGGCTCAACCGGCGCATCGGTCCCGGCGGGATCAGCCGCCGCATCCTGGCGCCCGTACTGCGCTATCCGCGGGCCGCGCTGACGATCTCGGCCCTCGCCGTGGTCGCGCTCGCCCTGCCGGCACTGGGGATGAAGACCGAGTCGGCCGATCTGAACACGCTGCCCCAGAGCATCCCCGAGGTGCGCACGCTGAAGGCACTGCAGGAGAACTTCCCGTCCCAGGGCAGTCTTTCGTACGACGTTGTCGCGCAGGGTGACGGGGCGGCCGCGGCGTTGACCGGGCTGCAGGAGTCCGCCGTACGGACCGGGAAGTTCGTCGTACCGGCGGGCGACGCGATCCGGCAGGCGGGCGGAACCGCTGTGCTGACGTTGGTCTCGGTGTTGCCGGACAGCAGTGCGAACGGCGAAGCCGCGCTGCATCAGTTGCGTGGGGAGCTGGCGCCGGCCGCGTTGGGATCCACGACCTGGGCGGTCGGTGGTGACTCGGCCGAGTCGGTTGACTACGGCAACAATCAGCGCGACAAGCTGCCGTACGTGATCGCATTCGTGCTGGCGCTGACGCTGGTGATGATGGCGTTCACCTTCCGGAGCCTCGCGATCGCGGTGGTGACGACGTTGCTCAACCTCGCCTCGGTGGGTGCCTGCTTCGGGGTACTGGCGCTGGTGTTCCAGCACTCGTGGGCGGAAGGGATTCTGGGCTTCACGTCAGCAGGGTTCGTGGTGTCGTGGATTCCCCTGTTCCTGTTCGTGATCCTGGTCGGGCTGTCGATGGACTACCACGTCTTCGTGCTCGGTCGCATCCGTGAAGGCGTGGCCGAGGGGCTGACCCCACGGGAGGCGGTCCGCAAGGGCATCACCGAGTCGGCCGGCGTGGTGACCAGCGCGGCGGCGGTGATGGTGTCGGTCTTCGCCGTCTTCGCCACCCTCGGCATGCTCGAGATGAAGCAGATGGGCGTCGGCCTGGCCATCGCCGTCCTGATCGACGCCACGCTGGTCCGCATCGTGATGCTCCCGTCGATCATGGTCCTGCTGGGCCGCAAGGCCTGGTGGCCCAACCGCCTGCACCGGCAGACGCCGGCGCAGGCAGAACGGGAGCTGGTGTCGGTCTGAGCCGTCACCCGACCTTGGAGGCCGCGGTCAGCTTGCTGACCGCGGCACTCAGGTTCCCGATCAGGAGCAGGTGATCGGCGTCCGAGGTGAGTTTCGAGGCGGGCTCGGTGAGGTTCTGGCCGATGTGGTTCTGGGCGATCCAGCGGGCCGTGCCGACGACCGCGTCGTCCTCGGCGAACGTGTCCACCGTGGTGCGCTCGAGGAACTTGGCGGACTGGGCCACGGCTGCCAGCGCAATAGTTGCCTGCGGCCCCGACCAGTCCTTGACCTGGAGTGCCACTCCGGCGGCGATCCCCGCCGCCAGGGCGGACGGGTCGTGCTGGCGGAGCAAGGTGTTCCGGGCGTCGGTCAGCTGCTGCCTCGCGGCCGCCTGGGTGGTCAGACCCCACCCGAACGGATACTGCGGATCGTAGGAAGCGTCACCGACGTTCAGTGGCTGCTGAGCTTCCGACCGCGGCCAGCTGACCGGAAGCCGACCAGTGAACGGGCGCTTGCCGAACAGTACGTCGGCAACACCCGCACCCTCGGTGCCGGGCAACCACGACGCCACCAGCGCGTTGATCTTGCCGAGTTGGTCGGCGATGACCTGTGGCCGGCCGGAGACAATCAGTACGACGCACTTCATTGCCCCGCACACCTTGTCGACCGCGGCCTTGTCGGCGTCGGAGAGCAGTAGGTCGTGACCGTTGCCCACGTCACCGATCCCTTCGGCGTACGGGCGTTCGCCGACCACCACGACTCCGACGTCGTGACCCTCGAGCGGTGCCGATGCGTCGGCGCTGAAGGTTGCCGTCGGCACCACCTGCTTGATCCCGTCCAGGATCGTCGTACCGGTGGTCGTCGCACCGGAGCCGCCCTGCCAGGTGATGCTCCAGCCGCCCATCTGGTTGCCCAGGTCATTGGCGTTGCTACCGGCGACGTACACCTTGGAGGTGGGTGCCAAGGGCAACAGATTGCCGTCGTTCTTCAACAGCACCTGGGACTTCGCGGCCGCCTCCCGGCCGACCGCCCGGTGCGCGGCCGACCCGATCTCGGAGCTGTGCGACGTGTCGGCGTACGGGTGCTCGAAGAGGCCGAGCTTGAACTTCTCGGTCAGGATCCGCCGGACCGCGTCGTCGACCCGGGTCATCGGGATCCGGCCGGCGGTCACCTCGTCGGTCAGACCCTGGGTGAAGCCCTGGTAGTTCGTGGGCACCATGATCATGTCGAGGCCGGCGTTGATCGACGTACGGATGTCGCTCGCGTAGTCGCCCGGCAGCTGGTCGATCGCCTGCCAGTCGCTGATCACAAAGCCGCCGAAGCCCATCCGCTGCTTCAGCACCCCGTTGATCAGCTCAGCGTTCCCGTGCATCTTCACCGGAGCCGCGCCGTCGATCGCGAGACTCGAGTACGACGGCATCACGGTGCCGACGCCGAGATCCACGGCGGTCTGGAACGGCGCCAGGTGCAGCGTCTCCAGCTGGGCCCGGGTGACCTCGGTGATGCCCTGGTCGATCTTGTACGAACCTGTGGTCGAAGAGCCGTACGTCGTACCGCCGTCGCCGACGAAGTGCTTCGCGGTCGCCAGAACGTGGTTGTTCTGCCCGAGCTGGCTGCCGTCCGCCTTGCCCTGCAGACCGGTGATCACGGTCGCCATCGACTGGACGAGCGCCGGATCCTCGCCGAAGCCTTCGTAGGCCCGGCCCCAGCGGTCGTCGCGGACCACGCACACGCACGGCGCGAAGTCCCACGGGATGCCGGTCGCGCGGACCTCGGTCGCGGTCACCTCACCGGTCCGCTTGGCCAGGTCGGGATCGCGGGTCGCGCCCATGCCGATGTTGTGCGGCAGGATCGTCGCGCCGACCACGTTGTTGTGTCCGTGGACGGCGTCGACGCCGTAGATCAGCGGGATCTGCAGCCGGGTCGCTTGCGCGTTCAGCTGGAAGTTGTCGATCATCGCGGCCCAGGCGGCCGGCGTGTTCGGCGTCGGCACCGAGCCGCCGCCGGACAGCAGCGAGCCGAGCGCGTACGACGCGATGTCGCTGCGGGACCGGAGTGCGTTGCGCTCTGCCTGGGTCATCTGGCCGACCTTCTCGGCCAGGTTCATCCGGGCGAGCAGGTCGTCGACCCGCTTCTTGAGCGGGAGCTTGGGGTTGAGATACGGGAGGTCGTGGGCGTTGATCACGACGACCGGCTGGATCGAGGGAGCCTTCGCGCCGGTGACGGTGAGCTCCAGCGGAATCGTCTCGGCGGCCTCGGCGGTGTGGTCCTTGCGGGTGGTGACGGCCACGGTGTGAGAGGTGCCGGACGCCGTACCGGCCGGGAAGGTGAACGTGCCCGAGACCGGGTTGTAGTCGTTCGTGCCGGCGGTTCCGGTGCCGGTGCGGTAGTCGACGGTGACCGGTTCCTCCAGCGGAGTGCTGCCAGTGGTCGCGACGGAGATCTTGACCTGTGCGGTGCCGCCCTCCTTGACCGGGTAGACGCCGGTGTCGGTGACGACGCTCGCCTTCAGCGCGGGGTCGGCCTTGCCGTAGACCTCGACCTGGTCGATCGCGAACTCGCCGGGGGAGCCGACCGGCATGGTGATCGCGTAGCCCCACATCTGGGTCAGGTTCAGCACCTGGTCGATGCCGCCGACTGGCTGGTAGTCGCCGCGGTAGACCAACTCGCTGAACGGGATCTCGACCAGGTGCCAGCCCTGCCAGTCGTCGGTGAAGCTGGTGTTCCACAGCTCCGACGCCTCGGCGTTGGCGCCGCCGTCCTTGATCTCGAAGAAGATCCGCTTGCCGGAGCCGGGTGGGAGTGGTGCGGTGTTCTGGCCGTACCACCAGAACCGGATGCCCTTGTGAGCGGACCAGTCGCCGGGGTTCTGGTCGAAGGTCACGTCGTGGCTGAAACCGCCGTACCCGCTGATGTTGTAGGTGCCGTGCAGCACCTTCTCGCCGGACGGTGCGTCGGCGCGGGTCTGCAACTCCATCGTCGGCGGGTCGTCGGCGTCGCTGCCCCAGCCGAAGATCCCCGCGTTCGGCGGCGAGGCGAACGGCTCGGCCCCTTCGAACGCGGCCAGCACGATCGGCGCCGGGTCATCGGCCGCTGCCTGCAACGGCAACAGCCCGGTGATCAGCGCTGCCGCCGCGAAGAGCGCTGTCTGACGAAAACCACGCATGGCCGACTCCCCACCTCTGCGCGAGCCTCACACCCACGTCCGGCCCCGACTCTCAGCTCTCCCCACCCCCAGGTCAACCCCTCACCGGTTCCGGAACTAGAGCGCTCTCACCACGTCGGGCCGCATGTGCGGCCGCGGGCCGGCGCAGTACCGGAACCGGACCAGCTCAGGCGCAGAGATGGTGACCGCGCCGAACTCGGTCGCGCGGTGGGCGGCGACCCAGTCGATCAGTTTCCCGGGGTGCGTGATGGCGGTGGTGAAGTGCAGGAGGTTCAGGTACCAGATGTCGCGGCGACCGTGCGGCCGCTCGAACCAGTCGTCGGGCCCGAGCTCGACGGCGAAACGGTCCATGAGGTCATCGGCGTTCGAGTCGAGGGGGAACGCGCAGGCCATCACGGTTCCTGGGGTGAGCGTGAGCCCGGCGACGCGGAAACGGGTCGGGCCCGCCCCGGCGCGGTCGAGGGCGGACTGGTAGCGCTGGATTGCGGGGTCGTGCGGCTCGATGAGCGCGCGATGGCCTTCCAGAGCGCGGACGGTGAGGTGGGCGGAGCCTAGGCGGCCGGTGTGCCAGTGATCCGGGCCGGCGAGGTCCGCGGCCTCGGCGGTCAGGTCGTCGAGACGGCGGCTGAGCAGGTCGTCCCCGGGTGGGCGGAGTGCGACGGAGACCGGCCAGCGGCCTCCGTCTCGGGGGAGAGCGTCGCGCAGGTGGTCGCCGGCGGCGATGAGTGGGGCGGCTCGATCGAACAGCTGGTTGAACTTCTGCAAGATCCCTCCCTGGGCGTCGGTTGGATACGACGCTGCGGCATCGCGATGGGTTCGGTAAAAGCTGGACAGCGGGGAGTTGGTGGGTGAGGGTGTGGCTGCGGGGTCGGGTTGGCTGCTTGGGGGCTGGCTTCCGTGGTGTCTGGGTTCTCCGGTGTGTGAGGCTGAGGAGGAACTGTGAGGAAGCTGGCCTGTCTGCTGAGTGGTGTGGCGTTGATCGTCCCGCTGGCGATCGTCGCCGCTGTCCAACCCGCCACGGCGGCGCCCGCCGCCGACGCGGCGTCGGGTGCCCCGTCCAAGATCCCGACCCTGCTGCGGCAGAGCGCTGAGCTGGCCAAGGCCGCCGCGTCGGCCAAGGCAAAGGTGTCCGGTCCAGAGGCCCGTTCGCTCGGTGTCGACACCAGCGGCCGGATCGGCGTCCAGGTGTACGCCGCGGCGCCCGTGACCGCGGCACAGGAAGCCGACCTGTCGACGCTCGGGGTGACGGTCCTGAAGAACTCGGCGGATTTCAAGACCGTGCCTGGTGTCGCGTTGCCCAGCACCGGTCTGGTGTCCGCCTCAGTGCCGCACGACCAGCTCGACGCCGTCGCCGCGCTCGGCTGGGTGACCGCCTTGCGGCCGTCGCTGCGGCCGGCGGTCGACGTCGGCGCGATCACGGCCGAGGGCGTCCAGATGCACAAGGCCGACAAGGCCCAGGCGCGCGGCCTGACCGGACGTGGCCAGAAGGTCGGCGCGATCTCCGGCGACGTCGACCACATCGCCGACTCGATCGCCGCGGGCGAGCTCCCGCCGGACGTGCAGGTGCTGCAAACCGCGGCGTACGACGATGACGAAGGCACCGCGATGCTGGAGATCATCCACGACATGGCGCCGGGCGCGAAGCTGGCCTATGCCAGCACACAGGACACCACCGCGCAGTACGTCGAGGCGTTCCACACGCTCGCCAACGCCGGCGTCACGATGATCGCCGAGGACATCGCGCTCGACGACGAGCCGGCCTTCCAGCAGGGCATCGGCGCCGCGACCGCCGAGGGCCTGGCCAAGCACGGCATCTGGGTCAGCTCGTCGGCCGGGAACCTCGGTGGCAGGCACGCACCCCGGGTGACCGCGACCGGGACCGGTGCGGGGCCGGACGGCGTCACTGGTCCGTTCACCGGTTGCCAGAACGCACCGGACAACGTGGTCAAGCTGCGCGGGACGGACACGTCGTACGACCTGAACCTGCTGCCGGGCGCGGCGGTCATGCCGACCCTGCAGTGGAGTGAGCCGCGCGCGGTGTTCCCGACCGCGGGCCAGGGCGGGTTCACCGACCTCAACCTGTATCTGATGGACGAGTCCGGTACGAGGTGCCTCGCGGCCAGCAATGCGGTCCAGGCCAATGGGGTCGGTGACACGATCGAGCAGTTCATCTACGAGAACACGACCGGGGTGGCCCAGCGCGCCAAGCTGGTCGTCGACGTCCAGGGCACGTCGACGGCCCGGAAGGCACCGGTCCTCGATCTGCGCTGGCGCGCGCTGTCGGCCGGCGTCCAGACCATCGACCCGCCCGAGCGGGCCGGCTCGATGAACCCGGACTCGAACTACCTGGGCTTCGCCACCAGCGCCGGCGCCGTCGACGCCAGTACGTCGGTCGATCCGGCGGTCACGCCGCTGGAGCCGTACAGCGCGTCCGGTCCCACCCAGATCATCACCACGACCCGGTGCCCGGGCGGTAAGCCGGGTCCGTGCAAGGGCGTCTCCGGTCCGTCGTCGCGGAGCTTCCCGGCGCCGTACTGGGCTGCCTCGGACGGCGTCTCGGTCAGTGGAGCCGGCGGCTTCGGCTCCGGTACGTGCCCGACCACGGTCCAGGGTCAATGCCGCTTCTTCGGTACGTCGGCCTCCGCGCCGACAGCCGCCGGAGTGGCCGCGCTGACCAGGCAGGAGTTCGGCGGCCGGATCGCCCCGATCGCCCTGAACGCGATCCTGGCCGGCCGGGCCCTGCATCGCTCCGGACCCGGCTTCGGAGCGGGTGTCCTGAGCGCGCGCTGACGGTCTGCTCCGGGTGCCTCCCGCAGGCACCCGGAGCAGCATTCAGAAGTTTGAGTGGTCCGATTAAGTGCGAATTCAGTAGTCGGAGTGATGGACCCTGCCGGTCGCGGCCGGAAAGGATGTCAGCATGACTACTCGTTTCGGGATTTTCGTTCCGCAGGGCTGGAAGATGGATCTCGCGCAGATCGCGGATCCGATTGAGCAGTGGGAAGCGATGACGTCGGTCGCCAAGCGGGCCGACGACCAGTCCTGGGACTCGATCTGGCTCTTCGACCACTTCCACACGGTGCCGGAGCCCAGTGACAACACCACTTTCGAGTGCTGGAGCGCGACGGCCGCGCTGGCCCGCGACACCCAGCGGGTGAACATCGGCCAGATGGTCGGCTGCAACGGCTACCGCAACCCGGCGCTGTACGCGAAGATCGCGTCCACCGTTGACGTCGCCAGCCACGGCCGCCTGTACGCCGGGATCGGCGCGGGCTGGTACGAGCACGAGTGGAAGGCGTACGGCTACGAGTGGACCGACATTCCGCCGCGGATGGCCGCCTTCCGGGAGGCCACCGAGATCATCTACAAGATGTGGACCGAGGACAAGCCGGTCTACAACGGCAAGTACTACTCGATCGACGCGCCGATCAACGAGCCGAAGGGCGTGCGCAAGCCGCACCCGAGCTTCTGGATCGGCGGCGGCGGCCCGAAGGTCACGCTGAAGCTGGTCGCGCAGTACGGCGACGCCGCGAACATCGGTGGCGGCAACCCCGAGGTGATCAGGGAGAAGGCCGCAATCCTGCGCGGTCACTGCGAGAAGGTCGGTCGCGACTACGACGAGATCATCAAGTCGACGTCGTTCAACGTGTTCCCGATCGACAAGGGTGACGACCCGCAGCGGGCCACCGACAAGGCCCTCGGCCCGATGGACCGGGAGAAGTTCGACCGGGACAACCTGATCGGCACCGAGGACGAGATCGCCGCCAAGGTCGAGGCCTCTCTCGAGGCCGGCGCCGACTACATCATCTTCTACGTCCCCGGCGTCGCGTACGACCTGGACCTGGTCGACCGAGTCGAGCAGGTAGCCAAGCGCTTCGCCTGATCGTCCACTGCCTGGGCCTGCTCTGGCCTGGGGCGTGAACTGACCTGAACGTTAAAAAGGGCGACGCCACGAAGCCGGGGGGAGTGCTCCGTGGCGTCGCCGGGGCGCGCCAAGGGAGGGGTGGGGGCTGGCGCGCCGGTCTTGGACGGGTCAGTTCCCGAGCAGGCCTCCGCCGAGAATGCCCAGCAGTCCGAGCAGGGACAGCAGGTTGCGGATGACCTGGTCGACGGCCTTCGTGCCGCCGGTCTGGTAGGCGGTCACGCACTTCTGCAGCTGGTCCTGGGTCGGCTTGGTGATCGTCACCTTCGCCATCTCGGACTGGCAGTACTGCGTCGCCTTGGTCAGCTCACCGACCGTGCTGCCGACCGTGCCGACGATCAGGCCGGCCGCCGTCTGCAGCGTCGCGAGCCCCGGCGCCGGCGGCGTGGTGGTCGTGGGCGGCTTGGTCGTCGGCGGTTTGGTAGTCGCGGGCGGCTTGGTGGTGGGATCGTCCGACGGCTTGCCGGTGGTCGGCGGCCGCTTGGTCGGGTCGGTCGTCGGCTTGCCGGACTGGTCCACGACCGTCGGCGTCGGCTTGACCGACGGGTACGTCTCCTGGTTCGTCGCCTGGGGCAGGTTGTTGTCGGCCGGGGCGTCGATGGTCGGATCGCCGACCTGGTCGCCGGCCCGGTCGACCCCCTGCTCGTCGTCCTCGGTGCCGTTGCCGACCGCGATCCAGCTGCCGCCGGCGTACGCCTTGGCGATGCTCACGACCAGGTCGACGTACTGCTGGGAGTGGTTGTAGCGCAGGACAGCCGACTCCAGGTCGCTCGCCTTGGAGAGGTCCGTCTTGCCGGAGCACAGGTAGACCGCGGTCGACATGGCCGCGTCGTCGATGTCCTGTGGGTTCCGCACGCCGTCGCCGTCCCCGTCCACGCCCATCGACCGCCAGGTGCCCGGGATGAACTGCATCGGGCCGACCGCTCGGTCGAACGCGCCGTCGCCGTCGAACGCACCGGCGTCGGTGTCGGCGATCTTGGCCGTGTTCACGCCGTCGAGCCGCGGGCCGTAGATGCCCGGCACGGCGACGCCCTGCGAGTTCAGCGCGTTGCCGCCGAAGCGGCCGTGGTTCGACTCGACGCGGCCGATGGCGGCGACCAGTGTCCAGGGCAGATGACAGCCCGGGTCCACCTGGGCCAGCACCTGCTGGGCCCGCGAGTATGCCTTCAGTGCCGCGTTGGGGATGCCGTTGCGGGACAGGCCGGACACCACCTGGGTCGGCTGCTCGCCGGGATCGACGCCGTGGCCGACCACACCCGGCACCGGCACGTTGGCCGGCTGGGCGATCGGCTGCTTCGGTACGACGACCGGACTGTTGCCGGACAGGCCCTGCTCCAGCGACGCCGTGGCGATCGCCGGATCATCCGTCGCACTGACGGTGAACGCGCTCGCGAACAACGCCAACGGGATGAGTGGCGCCACCTGACGCCACCCTCCACTCGTGGCGCGGCGCTTGCCCTTCGCCATCGAAGATCCCCTCCGTGACTCAGCGACCTGCCCAGCCCCACGCCGCGGACACGTCGTTCGTCGTTCTCGGTTGCCGTCGTTATTGGTCTAACGTCCGCCCCGTGCGTGGGTTACGCGCCGGACTCGGACCATCTACGTGCGGTGACGAGGTACCCATACTGGCGCGTAACAACACTGCTTGTGAACCCCCGGCGGGGCATTTGCCCCCGCCCGCCCACCTGATCCGCAGGTCCGTCGGGGACAATAGCGGCCGTGCCCGACCACACAGAACAGTCCGCCGCGCTCTTCGACAGGGCCTCCGCAGTCACCCCGGGCGGGGTCAACTCTCCCGTCCGGGCGTTCCGCGCCGTCGGCGGCGTGCCGCGTTTCATGGCATCGGGTGACCGATGTCACATCACCGACGTCGACGGGAACCGCTACCTCGATCTGGTCTGCTCCTGGGGCCCGATGCTGCTCGGCCACGCCCATCCGGAGGTGACCACCGCCGTCCAGGCCGCGGTCGCCCGCGGGACGTCGTACGGGACGCCGACCGAGACCGAAGTCCTGCTCGGTGAGGAGATCGTCGGCCGGACGCCGGTGGACAAGGTCCGGCTGGTGTCGTCCGGCACCGAGGCGACCATGTCCGCGCTCCGGCTCGCCCGCGGCTTCACCGGGCGCGCCAAGATCGTCAAGTTCGCCGGCTGCTATCACGGACATGTGGACGCACTGCTGGCGCAGGCCGGTTCCGGCGTCATCACCCTCGGCATCCCCGGTACGCCGGGGGTCACCGAGGCGACCACGGCCGACACGATCGTGCTGCCGTACAACGACCAGGCCGCCGTCACCGCCGCCTTCGCCGAGTACGGCGACCAGATCGCGGCCGTGATCACCGAGGCGTCGCCCGGCAACATGGGCGTCGTCCCGCCGCGCGACAACTTCAACGCGTTCCTTGCCAAGACGTGCAAGGACAACGGCGCACTGTTCATCTCCGACGAGGTGATGACCGGCTTCCGGATCACCCGCTCCGGTTGGTACGGCGTCGACGGCGTCCAACCGGATCTGATGACGTTCGGCAAGGTGATGGGTGGTGGCTTCCCGGCTGCCGCGTTCGGCGGGCGGGCCGACATCATGGCCCACCTGGCGCCGGAGGGCTCGGTCTACCAGGCCGGGACCCTGTCCGGGAACCCGATCGCCACCACGGCCGGCCTGACCACGCTGCGGCTGGCCACCGACGAGGTCTACGCGCGGCTGGACGAGACCTCGGCCACCATTCAGCGCCTGGTCGCGACCGCACTGGACAAGGAAGGTGTGCCGTACGTCATCCAGGCGGCCGGGAACCTCTTCAGTGTCTTCTTCGTGGAGTCGGAGGAAGGATCTGCCGAGATCCGGGACTTCGCTGGCGCGAACGCCCAGGTGCTGCCCCGGTTCGCGGCGTTCTTCCATGCCATGCTGGACGCGGGCGTCTACCTGCCGCCGAGCGCGTTCGAGGCCTGGTTCGTCAGTAGCGCCATCGACGACGACGCGCTGGCCGAGCTCGAGTCCGCCCTCACCCCGGCTGCTCGTGCGGCAGCCGCAGTACAGAACTGAGAAGGGAACGGCAGCGGTGACCGAAACGACGGTCGTGCATCTGATGCGTCACGGCGAGGTGCACAACCCGACCGGTGTGCTCTACGGCCGGATCCCCGACTTCCACCTGTCCGAGCTCGGCCGGAAGATGGCGGACCGGGTGGCCGAGTACGTGGCCGGCCGGGACATCGTCCACCTGGTCAGCTCGCCGCTGGAGCGAGCCCAGGAGACGATGGAGCCGATCGCCAAGACGCTCGGGCTGACCCCGGACATCGACGAGCGGGTGATCGAGGCGGCGAACCTGTTCGAGGGCAAGAAGTTCGGCGTCGGCGACGGCGCGCTGCGCAACCCGACTGCCTGGTGGTTGCTCCGGAACCCGATCAAGCCGTCCTGGGGTGAGCCGTACCAGCAGATCGTCCGGCGGATGCGGGACGCGATCGAGACCGCCCGGCAGAAGGCCGCCGGTCACGAGGCGCTGATCGTGTCGCACCAGCTGCCGATCTGGATCGTCCGGTCCGCGATCGAGGGCCGCCGGCTGCCGCACGACCCGCGCAAGCGGCAGTGCAGCCTGGCCAGCCTGACCTCGTTCACCTTCCACGGCGAGACGATCGTCTCGGTCGGCTACTCAGAACCGGCCAAGGACCTACTTCCGGTCAAGAACCCGAAGAAGTTCGTGGGCGGGGCATAGTGAAGAACTCGAGAGATGTGAGTGGAAGGGTGACGAACCCGAAGAAGTTCGTGGGCGGCGCGTGATGTTTCGCCGTACGACGCTCGTGGTCGCTGGGCTGCTGCTGATCGCAGGCTGCAGTTCCGGCCAGCAGGCCGCGCAGAACCGGGAGGGGCAGGCCGGGTTCGTCAGCGGCACGGGGAACGTCTCGCTGTTCGCCCCGGCGGACCGCAAGCCGGCGCCCGCACTGACCGGTACGACGCTGGACGGCAAGCCGTGGAGCCTGGCCGACCAGACCGGCAAGGTAGTCGTGCTGAACGTCTGGGGCTCGTGGTGCCCGCCTTGCCGCAAGGAAGCACCGGACCTGGTCGCGGCCGCCAAGGAGCTCGGCCCGACGGTGCAGTTCATCGGGCTGAACACCCGTGACCTCGACCCGGCGCCGGCCCGCAAGTTCGTGCAGGAGTTCGGCGTGCAGTACCCGAGCATCTACGACCCGAACGGCAAGGCACTGCTGCGGTTCCGCGGCCAGATCTCGCCGAAGGCGATCCCGACCACGCTCGTGATCGACAAGTCCGGCAAGGTCGCGGCGCGGGTGGTCGGCGAGGTCTCCAAGGACACCTTGCTCGGCATGGTCCATGATGCTGCCGCCGGTTGACCGAAGGAATCAGCACCGTGGGTGAGTGGTTCGCCGAGTCGATGACGGGTTCGATGCTGGTGGCATTGCCGATCGCGGTGCTGGCCGGTGCGATCTCGTTCTTCTCGCCCTGCGTCGTACCGCTGCTGCCCGGCTACCTCTCCTACGTCACCGGACTGTCCGCGGCTGAGCTCGGATCGGACAAGCGCGGCCGGATGCTGGCCGGGACGGCCTTGTTCGTGGCCGGGTTCTCCGCGGTCTTCATCCTGACCGGGGTGGTGTTCGGCAAGGCCGGCGACCTGCTGATCGATCACCAGACCGCGATCACGCGGGTACTCGGCGCGCTGACCGTCGTACTGGGTCTGGTCTTCCTCGGCGGGTTCGGCTTCCTGCAGAAGGACATGCGGGTGCATCGGGTGCCGGCGGTCGGGATCGCGGCGGCGCCGCTGCTCGGCGTACTGTTCGGATTCGGCTGGACGCCGTGTATCGGGCCGACGCTCGGGACCGTGATGACGCTGGCCACGACCGAGGGCAGCACCGCGCGGGGTGCGATGCTGGCCCTGGTGTTCAGTCTCGGTCTCGGTATCCCGTTCATCGTGGCGGCACTGGCGTTCCGGCGGATGCTGGGCGCGGTGGCGTGGGTCCGCAGGCACCAACTGCTGGTGATCCGGATCGGCGGCGTACTGATGATCGCGGTGGGGCTACTGCTGCTGACGGGAGTGTGGGATGCGATGACCGCGGACCTGCGGCAGTGGGTCGCCAACTTCGGGTCGGCGGTGTGACGTGACCGAGGTCAAGGACCACATCGCCGCACCGACCGGGGGCTCCGGCAACGAACCGCCCGCACTCGGCCTGGTCGGCTGGCTGCGCTGGACCTGGCGGCAGCTCACCTCGATGCGGACCGCGCTGGTGCTGCTGTTCCTGCTCGCGCTCGGCGCGGTGCCGGGCTCGCTGATCCCGCAGACGGCGATCGATCCGATCAAGGTGTCGGACTTCCTCACGACGCACCCGAAGCTCGGGCCGTTCTACGACAAGCTCGGTCTCTTCGACGTCTACAAGTCGCCCTGGTTCTCGGCCATCTACCTGCTGCTGTTCATCTCGCTGATCGGGTGCGTGGTGCCCCGGCTCGGCGTGTACCTGAAGGCGATCCGGGCCAGGCCGCCGAAGCCGCCGCGCAACCTCAACCGGCTGCCCGGGTACGAGCGCTTCACCGTCGACTCCGAGGGCGACGTCCTCGAGCTCGCGACCCGGGAGCTGAAGCGACGCCGCTTCCGCGTCCAGGCGTACGACGGTGCCGTCGGGGCGGAGCGTGGTTACCTGCGTGAGGCGGGCAACCTGCTGTTCCACTTCTCGCTGATCCTGGCGCTGGTCGGGGTCGCGTGGGGCTCGCTGTTCGGCTACCGCGGCACCGTCCTGGTTGTCGTGGGCAACGGTTTCTCCAACACGGTCGCGCAGTACGACGACTTCACGCCGGGGCGGGCGTTCAGCGGCGATCAGGATCTGCCGCCGTTCTCCCTGACGGTGAAGGACTTCCAGGTCAAGTTCCAGGAGGACGGGCCGCAGCGCGGTGCGGCCCGGGAGTTCAAGGCCCAGCTGGCGTACCAGGAGACACCGGACGCACCGGAGAAGTCGTACGAGCTGCAGGTCAACCACCCGCTCAAGCTCGACGGCAGCAGCCTCTACCTGCTCGGCCACGGCTACGCGCCGCGGGTGACCGTGCGGGACGGCAACGGGCAGGTCGCGTTCTCCGGGCCGGCGCCGTTCCTGCCGCAGGACAACAACTTCTCGTCGTTCGGCGTGATCAAGGCGCCGGACGCCCGGCCGATGACGCTGGGCTTCGAAGGTTTCTTCCTGCCGACCGCGGTGATCGACCAGCGCGGTCCCGTCTCGGTGTTCCCCGACGATCTCAACCCGATGCTGGTGATGACCGGGTACTACGGCCGCCCACAGCCGGAGACCGGGAAGCCGGAGTCGGTATACCAGCTGGACAAGACCAAGCTCACGCAGTTCGAGCAGAACGGCGACAAGTGGCGGTTCCAGCTCGCGCCGGGCCAGACCCAGGCGCTGCCGGACAAAGCCGGCACGATCACCTTCGACGGCTACAGCCGCTGGGTGAAGCTGCAGGTCAGCCACACTCCCGGCACGGATCTCGCGCTCGCGGGCATCCTGCTGGCCATCCTCGGGCTGATGGGCTCGCTGTTCGTGCATCCGCGCCGTACCTGGGTGCGGGTCCGGACCGAGGACGGGCGTACGGTGGTCGAGGTGGCGGGGCTGGACCGCGGACCCGAGCGTGGCCTCGGCGATGAGATCCGGGCCATCGGTGCGGTACTCAGACCTGATCGATCGAGCACGCAGGAGACATCATGAGCCCGGAGACCTACGCGCACGTCTCCAACCTGCTGATCCCGACCGCCACCGTGATCTACGCCCTGGCGATGATGTCGCACGCGATGGAGTGGGCCCTCGGCCGCTCGGCGGTGGCGAACACGGCCGCGGTGAAGGAGGAGGTCCTGGTCGCCTCCGACGGCGAGCAGGTCACCGCGGGCTCGACTGGCGACATACCTGACGCCACCGGGCGCATGGAGCGGCTGGAGGCAGCCAGCCGGATCGGGCTGCTGCTGACCTGGTTGGCCTTCGTCTTCCACCTCGGCGGAGTGGTCACGCGCGGCCTGGCGGCCGGCCGGGTGCCGTGGGGCAACATGTACGAGTTCTCGATCACGGCGTCACTGGCCGTCGCGATCGTCTACCTGATCTTCGTGCAGCGCTACAGGCTCCAGTGGCTGGGGCTCGGCGTGACCCTCGTGGTCGCCGCCGTACTAGGGCTCGCGACGCTCGCGCTGTACACGCCGGCCGGTCCGCTCGTGCCGGCGCTGCACTCCTACTGGCTCGTCATCCACGTGTCCTCGGCCGCGATCTCCGGTGGTGCGTTCACCGTCGGCGGCCTCATCTCGGTGCTCTACCTGATCAAGGCCCGGGCCGAGCGGAAGGTGCTGGCCGGTGGCACGATGTCGGCGTCGCTGCGCCGGCTGCCGAGTGCGGAGTCGATGGACAGTACGGCGTACAAGGTGCTGGCGTTCGCGTTCCCGCTGTGGACCTTCGGGGTACTGGTGGCCGGGCCGATCTGGGCCGAGTACGCCTGGGGCCGGTACTGGGGCTGGGACCCCAAGGAGGTCTGGTCGCTGGTGACCTGGGTGGTGTACGCCGCCTACCTGCACGCGCGGGCGACCGCGGGCTGGCGGGGCCGCCGGGCCGCGACGATCGCGATCGTCGGCTGGTTCGTGTTCATCTTCAATTTCGTCGGGGTCAACCTGTTGGTCTCCGGTCTGCACTCCTACGCTGGGGTGTGAGATGAAGGAGTTCGCCATCTACACCGGCCTGCGGGCGGCGCTGTTCGCCGTCTGCTTCGCGGTGCTGTGGTTCGCGCTGAACAACTGGCTGAGCCTGTTCCCGCTGCTGCTGCTCGCGCTGATCGCCTCGTCGATCCTGTCGATCTTCGTCCTCCGCGCCGCCCGCGACCGGCTGGCCGGCAAGATCGAGCACCGGGCCGAGCGGATCTCGCACCGGATCGAGCAGGCCCGCACCGCCGAAGACGACGACTGACCGGTAGTTCCGGCCGATCCTTCGGGTAGCCCGTTCGGGCAACTGCGCCGCGTCCAGGCGGCAGAACGCCGTACCACTCGATCGACTGGTACGGAGAGTGACCTAAGCCACTTCCGCGTTTGCGGGAAAATCCTTTGTGCATCCCTTCACATCAGTCGTAGTGTGGTTGATGAAACGAAACCGTTTCGTTCTATCAGCTACTATTTGCTTACGCTGGGTGATCATGGTCGAGACAGCAGGGGTGCGGCAGCGGCCGCGGGTCGAGGGTGGTCGCGAGGAGGAGATCCTCGACGCGACCGTCGCGGTGGTGGCCGAGCTGGGCTACGACCGGCTGACCATGGACGCGGTGGCGACGGCGGCGAAGGCCAGCAAGGCGACGCTGTACCGGCGCTGGACCACCAAGGCCGAGCTGGTCGTCGACGCGATCAGCCGGGCCAAGGGCTGCCCGATCCCCGAGGACGTCGACACCGGCAGCCTGCGGGGCGACCTGATCTCGATGTCGTGTGGTGACGGCGGCTTCACCGACGAGCTGCCGATGTCGGTGATCGCCGGTCTGCTCACCGCCCTGCACCGCGACCCGGAGCTGCAGAAGGCGTTCCAGGAGCGCTTCCTCGCGCCCCGGCAGGACGTGGTCGCCACGGTCTACGCCCGGGCCGTCGAGCGCGGCGAGATCGCGCCGGACGTCGACATCGAGCTGCTCTCGGTGACGCTGCCGGCGGTCATCATCCACCACGCGTACATCCTCGGCGTCGAGCCCACGGACGACCTGATCCTCCGAGTGATCGACAACGTGATCCTGCCTGCGGCGCGGGGGTCGCAGGTGAGCTGACCGGTGAGGGGCCGGTTCGCGACAAGCAAGACAGTCTGCCCAAGAGGGGAAGTTTTCTTATGTCCGAAGAAGTCATCAACGCCGATCCGCCGGAGAACCGGCCGGTCGACTCGGTGACCGAGCCAGCTCTGTCCGATTCAGGGGCAGGCCACGGTCACCGCAACCTCGGCATCGCGCTCGCACTGATCTGCATGGCGCAGCTGATGGTGGTCCTGGACGGCACCATCGTCAACATCGCGTTGCCGCACATCAAGGACGATCTGGGCTTCAGCAACGCGTCGCTGCCGTGGGTGGTCAACGCCTACGCGCTGGCGTTCGGCGGCCTGCTGCTGCTCGGCGGCCGGATCGGGGACATCCTCGGCCGCCGCAAGGTCTTCGTTTTCGGCGTCGTGCTGTTCGGCCTGGCGTCGTTCGTCGGCGGTATCGCCCAGACCGAGGGAGTGCTGCTGGTCAGCCGGATCCTGCAGGGCGTCGCGGCGGCCGCGGCTGCGCCGAACGCGCTCGCCCTGATCACCACCACCTTCCCGGCCGGCAAGGAGCGCAACCGCGCGATGGCCGTGTACGCCGCGATGTCCGGGGCCGGCGCGGCCGTCGGCCTGATCCTGGGCGGCCTGCTGACCGAGGCATCCTGGCGGTGGACCTTCTTCATCAACACGCCGATCGGCCTGGTCGTGGCGGTGCTGGCGTTCCGGTTCCTGGGTGAGTCGGCCCGGCAGACCGGCAAGTTCGACCTGCCCGGTGCGATTACCGGCACGCTGGGTCTGACCTCCTTGGTCTACGGGCTGACCCACGCGGCCTCGAACGGCTGGGGCGACGCGGCGACGCTGACCTACATCTTCGGCGGTCTGGCCCTGATCGGGATCTTCCTCGCTATCGAGGCCCGGTCGCGGCACGCGCTGCTGCCGTTCCGGATCCTCGCGAACCGGACCCGTGGGGTCAGCTTCTTCGTGATGCTGATCGTCGGTGCGGCGATGTTCTCGATGTTCTACTTCCTGGGCATCTTCGTGCAGAGCATTATGGGCTACAGCGCACTGAAGACCGGTATCTCGTTCCTGCCGTTCAGTGTCGGCATCGTGGTCGCGGCGCAGGTCGCTTCGACGCTGGTGGCCCGGATCGACCCGCGGTGGATCGCCGGCACCGGTGGCGTGCTGGTCTCGGCCGGCATGTTCGGGTTCAGCCGGCTCGAGATCGACTCGACGTACCTGACCCACCTGCTGCCGTACATCCTGGTGCTGTCGTTCGGGATGGGCCTGATCTTCGTGCCGATCACGCTGACCGCGGTCAGTGGCGTCGCGCACGAGGACTCCGGTGTCGGCTCCGCGGTGCTGAACACGGTCCAGCAGATCGGTGGCGCGATCGGTCTGGCGCTGCTCGGCACGATCTCCACCAGCGCGATCAAGGACAAGTTCACCGAGCTGGCCCCGGGCCTGCAGAAGGCCGCCGAGGCTGGTCAGTCGCCGGACCAGATCAAGCAGTTGCAGGGTCAGTTCACGGCGCTGGCGACGACCCACGGCTTCACCCGGGCGTTCGTCTGGTCCGCGTTCCTGGCGCTGGGCGCGGCCGTGATCACGCTGGTCGGCCTGTCGATCAAGCACGAGGATCTGGCCACGGACAACGCTGACGGACCCGTCCACGTGGGCTGAGGCTCCGAAGCAGACCCGAAGGGCCCGCTTCCCGGGAGGGGGAAGCGGGCCCTTCGTCGTACCCGGGGTCAGAGCGCCTTGCGCATCACGATCTCGCGGTGGATACCGTCCGGCATCAGGTCGCCCAGCTCGTCGGTGTCGGTGAAACCGCTTCGCAGGTAGAGGTTGTGCGCCGGGTCGTTGCCGTCGACAACCGACAGCTTCAGGACCCGGGCGCCGGTATCACGGGCCCAGTCCTCGATCGCGGTCATCAGAGCGTCACCGACACCCTGGCCGCGGCCGGCCGGGGCGATCCACATCGACACGAGTTCGGCGACCTCGGGCTCCTCGGCATGGAATCCGCCGGCCATGCCGACCGGCGTACCCTCGAGCGAGGCGATCAGCTGATACGCGTCGGGCACGCTGAGCCGCTCACGCCAGCGGTCCTCCGGCGCGTCCGCCCAGTCCGCGAGCTGGGAGCCGAACGCGTACGGCGCTTCCGTCAGTGCGGCCAGCCGGAGTTCGCGCCAGAGCTTCCAGTCGTCCGGCCCGATGTCTTGTAGCTCGATCATCATCCGCGCGGCGGTGGGAACTTGGAGGAGACCCAGTCGCGGACGCCGCCCAGGCCGTCGCCCATGTCCCGCACCAGCTTGGCCAGCGGGTCCTGGGAGCGGTTGAAGGCGTCGGTGTAGGACTTGGCTGCGTTCTTCGCCTCCTGGGACATGGACGCCGTGGCGTCGTCCTGGCGCTTCGGGTAGTTGCCGGAGACGATCGTCGTGTACTCGCCGTCGTCGACCCAGCGCCGCAGCTCGTGCGCGCGGATCACGGCCATCGGGTGCGTCTGCGCCTCGAGCAGCAGCAGCTTCAGCACGCTGTCGCGCAGGTCGCCGGCGCTCTCGTACTCCGTTCCCTGCGCCAGGAAGGCCGTGGTGTCGAGCTCGCCGAGCTGGCCGCCGCTGGCCAGCTTCATCTGGACGCGGAGCGCGACCGCCGGGTCCTGGACCGCAAGCAGGCCGGCCCGGTCGCCGGACAGCTCGGCCTTGCGGGACCACTCGTGCAGGGCGGCTATGATCGCGCGGAGGCCCAGCGCGCCGATCGGCATCCAGTTGATCGCGCCGGTCAGCCGCATCAGCCACAGCAGCAGCGACTGGTAGAGCGCGTGCCCGCTCTGTGCGTGGCCGAGCTCGTGACCGAGGATGAACCGCAGCTCCTCCTCGTCCAGGCCCTGCAGCAGGGCGCTGTTCACCACGATGAACGGCCTGTCCATGCCGATCGTGACGGCGTTCCAGATCGGGCTGTTGGTCACGTACAACTCGGGTAGCTGCCGGACGTCGAGCGTCGTACCTGCCTCGGTGAAGAGCCGGTGCACGTCCGGGAACTGCCGCTCGTCGACCCGGATCGCCCCGCCGAGGAACTGCAGCCGGAAGGCCCGCTCGTTGATCATCCCGGACATCTTCCGCAGGACGTAGTCGAAGCCCTTCAGCTGCCGCAGGGCCACCAGCGCGCCGCGGTCCGCCGGGTGCTCCCACGCCCGCGAACTGATGTCGGTCAGCGTCGTCCGCTGCCGCGTCGGCCGAACCTCGTTCTCGCTCATCGCTCCCCCTGCCGGGTCGTCATGTTCCCCAACCTAGCTCGCCGCCGGGTCGCCGGGTCCTGGGATTGAGTGCCCACGCGAGCAGCAGCGGGAGCGGCCAGCTGAGCGGGATCGACCACCACGAGAGGTGCAGGTAGAGGAAGGCGACCACGCTCCCCAGCGTGAGCGCGGTGCCCCATAACCAGTACCAGAACGCGTTCCATCCGCGGTGCTGCCCGCCGCGCCGGTGTCCGACCGCGGCGAGCGTGGCGGTCGCGGGCAGAGCTGTCAGTACGCCGAAGCCGATGACGACCACCGCGATCAGCACCACGTCACCGGTGGAGAAGTGCGGCTCGAATCCCAGGGGCACCATGGGTCCCATCCTTTCGGCGGGAGCGGTGATTGCTGAGCGTAGGAATACTCAAATCGCGCTGTACGCCCTAGCCTGGCCCGCATGAGTGAGGTTGCCGGGGTGTGTCGTGAGGTGGATCGCCGGGACGACAAGGCGCGGGCCTGGGTCTCGGAGGCGATCCGGATCGTGGACGCGGACGCGAACCGCAGCGCGGACACCCACCTGCACGTGTTCCCGATGCCGGACGGCACCGGCGTGGACCTGTACCTGAAAGACGAGTCCGTGCACCCGACCGGCTCGCTCAAGCACCGGCTGGCTCGCTCGCTGTTCCTGTATGCGCTGTGCAACGGCTGGATCCACGAGGGCACCACGGTGATCGAGGCGTCCAGCGGCTCGACCGCGGTCAGCGAGGCGTACTTCGCCCGCCTGCTCGGCCTGCCGTTCGTCGCGGTGATGCCGCGCTCGACCAGCCCGGAGAAGGTCGAGCTGATCGAGTTCTACGGCGGCCGCTGCCACTTCGTCGAGCGGTCCGGCCAGATCTACGGCGAGGCCAAGCGGCTGGCCGAGGAGACCGGCGGCCACTACATGGACCAGTTCACGTACGCGGAGCGCGCCACCGACTGGCGGGGCAACAACAACATCGCCGAGTCGATCTTCGGTCAGCTGAAGCTCGAGCAGCACCCGATCCCGGCCTGGGTCGTGGTCGGCGCCGGCACGGGCGGTACGTCGGCCACCATCGGCCGCTACGTCCGCTACCAGCGCTACGACACCTCGGTCGCGGTGGTGGACCCCGAGAACTCGGCCTTCTTCCCCGCCTTCGAGGCCGGTGATCACGACTTCTCCACCGGCCGCCCGTCCCGGATCGAGGGCATCGGCCGGCCCCGTGTCGAGCCGTCCTTCGTGCTCGGCGTGGTCGACCGGATGATCTCGGTCCCCGACGCCGCCTCGATCGCCGCCATGCGCTTCTGCTCCCGCGTCACCGGCCGCCTGGTGGGTGGCTCGACCGGCACCAACCTCTGGGGCTCGCTGCGGCTGGCCGCGGAGATGCGCCGTACCGGGGTCCGCGGCAGCATCGTCACGCTCCTCTGCGACAGCGGCGAACGCTACGGCAATACGTACTACGACGATGCCTGGCTACGCACGAGCGGCATCGACATCACGCCGTACATGACAACCCTGGAAGCCTTCGCAGCCACCGGCCGCTGGAGCGAGCCCGAGCAGGTGTAGGGGGTAACCCACGCGTGCCTACAGGTAGTCCGCCTGGTGTCGCGCTCGGGACCGGGCGAGGTAGGTAGCCAACTCGACTCGCCCGCCGTCGTGGTCGTCGTCGCCGTCCAAAATGCCTTGGAGATAGATGCGATTCGCCATGCCCTCGAGCACAGCCTCCCTGACCTCTTCGGGCTGATTGGCGATGAATCCATGGACGGTCCGCAGCCGAAGATCGGCCCGCTTGGCTCTTCGTGATTCACGATGATTGACGGACCCGCGGCGGAAGCAGAGACAGGCGAGCCCGATTGCTGTGAGGGCGATCGCGAGCCTCGTCAAGGTGATGGTCGTCGATGACAGGACATTTGAATCCGAGCTGAAGTAGTGGGCCAGGAGGATGACCAGCGGAACCCCGCCGACGGCAAGTCCCAACAAATCCCAGGTCCAACCCGCGAACGCCTTGTTGCGCGCATTCTCTCCGTAGCTGTCGGCGACCGCCTGTTGAGTAAGCGCGGTCAAGACATTCGCGCCCTGAGATCGCATCTCGGTCAAGCTGGCCAAGTCTCGACTTGCTCCGAGTACGGCCGTCATGAGCGTTTCCTCAAGCTCATCGAGGTTCTCCCGATAAGTCTGCGTTGTCGCCGAGATCTGCAGCTCCAGCGAATCCTTGATCTCCTTCTCCAGTTCTCCCTTGTACTGGGTGATCGTGACGGCGACGGCCTGACGAATTTCCTCCACCTGGCGAAGGAGCTGATCTCGATCTGCTTGGAGAGCTTCGAGCGAAACTTTCATCGAGGCTTCGTACTGTGAGTGTGCCTTCCGCGCGACTTGCCCGGCACCTTTCGGACTCAGCGGCGGCCAGGTTCCCAGGTGCTCGAGCACAGCGTCGATGCCATCAGCGGCAGTCCGCAGGTGAGGTGCGAACCCGTCGGGATCCCGTGCGTACTGAGAGAGGTGGTCCTGCACGTTTGCCGCGATATGAATGTGGACATTGTCCAGCATGCGCGTCGAGTAGCGTCGCGGGTCTTCCTGCCGATGCGCATTGATTGTCTCGACCAGCCAGTGCAGGCGCGACAGCGAATCCGCCAACTCCACATCATCCGGCAGCGCGAGGCCATTGAGTTCGCCAGTGATCTGATTGATCAGCGCCCAGAGCGGATGATTGTTGAATCTGGTCTCCCAAATCGACCCCATGATCCCCCTACAGACGTGATGCCAGGATGCGCTCCTGACCCAAACACGTCAACGCGTGCACGTCCCGGGTATCGACAAAGCGTGTGCAATCGTTACCCACTGTAGGAATGGAACCGCGCGGTCTCGGAACAATACGCGACAGGCTGCCCCGTCGAGGCCGCCCCGGGTGGCAGACGCTAGCCGCCGAGGGCGAGGCCGATGGCCAATCCGATGGCGTAGAGGAGTTCGGTCAGGCCGGTGTTCTTGAGGACTGGGATGAGGGCTGGGCCGACGGCGTCGCTGACGACCACTCGGACTGCCTTGACGGCGAGAGGTAGCGCGATGAAGGCCAGCAGGGTCCATGGGGTTGCGATCGCCGAGACGGCCGCGAGGACGAATGCCAGTGCGACGAGGGCGGCGTACAGGCGGCGTGAGCGGGAAGCGCCCAGGACTACGGCCAGGGTGCGTTTGCCGGTGGTGGTGTCGGTGGGGATGTCGCGGAGGTTGTTGGCGACCAGGAGAGCGCAGGCGATGGAGCCGACGGCGACCGCACCGGCGACCGCTGTCCAGCTCAGCGTCTCGGCCTGCACGTAGGTGGTGCCGAGCACGGCGACCAGTCCGAAGAAGACGAAGACGCTGACCTCACCCAGCGCGCGGTACCCGTACGGCCGCTTGCCGCCGGTGTAGAACCACGCTCCGATCAGTGAGGCCGCGCCGGCGACCAGTAGCCACCAGTTGGAGGTGGCGCACAGGATCACTCCGAGTACGGCGCCCACGCCGAAGCAGGTGAACGCTGCGGTCTTCACCTGTCCCGGAGTGGCGACCTTGGAGCCGACCAGACGCAGTGGGCCGACCCGGTTCTCGTCCGTGCCGCGGATGCCGTCGCTGTAGTCGTTGGCGTAGTTGACCCCGATCTGGAGGGCCAGAGCGACGCCGAGGGCGAGCAGTGCCTTCCACCAGACGAAGCCGTCCAGGTACGCCGCCGCACCGGTTCCGACGAGGACAGGGGAGATCGCGGCGGGCAGCGTGCGTGGGCGCGCGCCTTCGATCCACTGGGCAGGGGTGGCCATGACCGTCGATTGTGTCAGCCACTCGGTCGGCGCCCGCAACGAGGGCCGTACGCTCGGACTGACATGTCTACCTTGCGCCTGGTCCCCGGTACGCCGGATGCCGTGTTGTCCGCGCTCACCGGCGTACTGGACGGCAGCGGTACGCCGTTCGCACCGGTGCCGTCCGATCCGGCGGCGGCCGCCCGTGTCCGGCAGGCTGCGGCGCCGGATGAGCCGCTGGAGGACGACTGTGCGGTGGTGCTGACCACCTCCGGGTCGTCCGGTGAGCCCAAGGGTGTGCTGCTCTCCCGAGAGGCCTTGCTCGCCTCCGCGGTCGCCACCCACGACCGCCTCGGCGGACCGGGCCAGTGGCTGCTCCCGATGAAGCCGTACTTCGTCGGCGGCCTGCAGATCCTCACCCGCTCGGTGGTGGCCGGCCTGGCACCGGTGATGCTCGGCGAGAGCTTCACCGCGAGCGCCAAGGCGATGACCGGGGCCCGGCGCTACACGGCGATGGTGCCGACCCAGCTGGCGCGCTATCTGGACACGGACCTGGACGCATTGCGGTCGTTCGACGCGATCGTCATCGGTGGCGCCTCCACACCGGCACCTCTGAAGGCCCGAGCGGCGGAGGCCGGCGTCACCGCGATCCCGGCGTACGGCATGACCGAGACGGGCAGCGGATGTGTGTACGCCGGGGAGCCGCTGGACGGGACGTGGATCGATTTGGACGACGGGCGGATCCTGATCAAGGGCAGCACACTGTTCTCCGGGTACCGGCTGCGGCCGGAGCTCACCGCGGAGGTGCTGCGGGACGGATGGTTCCGGACCCAGGACCGCGGCGAGTTCGTGAACGGCCGGCTGCGAGTGGTCGGTCGGGTGGATGACGTGGTGATCTCGGGCGGGGTGAACGTCACGCTGACGACTGTGCAGGCGCGATTGCTCGAGCACCCCGAGGTCAAGGACGCCGTCGTACTGGGTGTGCCCGATGCGGAGTGGGGGACGCGCGTGGTCGCGTTCGTCGTGGGCGAGCCGGGTCGGGACGAGGTGCGGGATTTCGTGGCGGAGGTGCTGCCGCGGACCTGGGCGCCGCGGGACGTGATCCGGCTGGACGCGCTGCCGATGCTTGCCTCGGGCAAGGTTGATCGCCAGGCGCTGCTGGAGGGCCTGCGGTGATCACGTACTCGATCGGGCTGAAGAACAAGTTCCGCGGCATCACCGTCCGCGAGGGCATGCTGTTCGAGGGACCCGCGGGCTGGGCCGAGTGGAGCCCGTTCCTGGAGTACGACGACGCGACCTGCGTGGCATGGTTGCGGGCGGCGCGTGAGGCGGCTGTCGAAGGGTGGCCGGCACCGGTGCGGGACGTCGTACCGGTGAACTGCACTGTGCCGGCGGTCGGCCCGGTGAAGGCGGCGGAGATCGTGAGAGCGTCCGGCTGTGGCACTGCGAAGGTGAAGGTGGCCGAGCCGGGCCAGACACTCGCGGACGATGTGGAGCGCCTCGAAGCGGTCCGGGACGCCATCGGATCGGGCCGGGTGCGGATCGACGCCAACGGTGCGTGGTCGGTCGACGAGGCCGTGCGGTGCCTCAAGGAACTCGAGCGCTTCGACCTGGAGTACGTCGAGCAGCCGTGCGCGACCGTGGAGGAGTTGGCTGCGGTCCGGCGTCGCACCGACGTGCTGGTTGCGGCGGACGAGTCGATCCGCCGGGCAGAAGACCCCTTGCTGGTCAAGAAGCTGGACGCGGCGGACATCGCAGTTCTGAAGGTGCAGCCCATCGGTGGAGTCCGTGCGTGCTTGGAGATCGCTGAGCAGATCGGACTGCCCGTCGTGGTGTCGTCCGCCCTCGAGACCTCAGTAGGGATCGCCGCCGGCGTCGCCCTCGCCGCTGCGCTGCCGGAACTGCCCTACGCCTGCGGGCTGGCCACAGTGTCGATGTTCACGCAAGAGGTCGTGGCTGAGCCGCTGCTGCCGGTGGACGGCTTGCTGTCGGTGAAGCGCGTGCAGCCGGACCCAGCACTGCTGGAAGCGGCCCGCGCATCAGAGTCCAGGACCGCGGTGTGGGAAGAGCGGATGACCCGAGTGCAGAAGAGGAGTGCCGGATGAACCCGTCCACAGCGTTCGCGACGGTGGTCGTCGACGAGCTGATCCGGAACGGCGTCCGCGAGGCCGTTGTGGCTCCGGGCTCGCGGAGCGCCCCCCTGGCGTTGGCCTTCGCCGCTGCGGACCGGGACGGCAGGCTCCGGCTACACGTCCGGATCGACGAGCGTACGGCGGGATTCCTAGCCATCGGCCTGATCCGGGGGACCGGCCTGCCAGTGCCCGTGGTGACAACGTCCGGTACTGCGGTGGCCAACCTGCACCCGGCTGTGCTCGAGGCGTCGCACAGCGGACTGCCGTTGATCGTGCTGAGCGCGGACCGGCCGCCGGCGTTGCGGGGCAGCGGCGCCAACCAGACGACAGACCAGCTGAAGGTGTTCGGCTCCGCGGTCCGGCTGTTCCACGAGATGGGTACGCCGGTCCGCGAGATCGGTCAGGTCGCGTATTGGCGCTCACAGGTCGCACGGGCCGTGGCCAACGCAGTGGGCGCACGGTCTGCCGATCCGGGGCCGGTGCAGCTCAACTGCCCGTTGTCGGAGCCACTGGTGCCGACGGACGGTCCTGAGTGGCCGGAGTCGCTGTCTGGACGCAGTACTGGGCCGTGGACCGCCGTGCATGCCGCAGCCGGGCCGCCGTCGGCGGTGGCGCCGGGCCCGAAGACCGTGGTGGTCGCCGGTGACGGCGCGTCGCAGGCCGCGCGGTTGGTGGCCGAGGCGGGGCACTGGCCGTTGTTCGCTGAGCCGTCCAGCCGGGCCCGGATCGGTCCCTCGGTGATCTCGGCGTACCGCTTGTTGCTGCAGGCAAGCTCTATGGCGGATGAGATCGAGCGGGTGCTGGTGTTCGGGCACCCGACGCTGTCGCGGCCGATCTCCAAGTTGCTGGCCCGGCCGGATATCGAGGTGGTCGTGGTCTCGCCGACCGGGCTGTGGCCGGATCCGGCCCGCCGGGCGAAGGCCGTCGTCACCGGGCTGGAGGTCACCGCGGCCGATGCAACCAACTGGTTGGATAGATGGCAGCAGGCGGACCAGCTGGCGCGTCCGGCGATCGACAAGGTCCTCGCCGACACCCTGAGCGGACCGCGCGTCGCGGCGATCGTCGGCGAGGCGGTCGGTGCCGACGGCATGCTCGTGGTCGCCTCGTCGAACCCGGTGCGCGACCTCGATCTCGCCCCGGTCGTCCCGATCCGGACCATCGCCAACCGCGGCCTGGCCGGGATCGACGGCACCGTCTCGACCGCGATCGGCGCCGCGCTGGCGAACGCCGGCCCGACGCACGCGCTGATCGGCGACCTGGCGTTCCTGCACGACAGCAATGGGCTCGTCATCGGTCCCGACGAAGCCCGGCCCGACCTGCGCATCGTGGTCGTGAACGACAACGGCGGCGGCATCTTCTCCACCCTCGAGCAGGGCGACCCGACCCACTCGACCCATTTCGAGCGCGTCTTCGGCACTCCGCACAACGTGGACCTCGCCGCGCTCTGCGCCGCCACGGGTACGCCGTACCAGCTGGTGGAGACGCCCGACGCACTCCGAGCTGCGCTCTCGCCGACGGTCGCCGGTTTGGACGTTGTCGAAGCGCGCATTCCGCGCAGCAGTCATCGGCCTCTGAACGAGGCTCTCGTGGCCGCGCTCAGCCAGTCGTAACCGGGCTGCTGGGTGGCACCTCCGCCGTCGCCACCTTCCGCGCCGGATGCAGCGTGCGGAGGTGGTTGAGCAATGGCAGGACCGAGGCGATCACGAGCGCTGTCGTGGTGAGGATCGGGATCGTTGCGCCGCGCAAGGACGAGTTGAGTGGCGCGGCGATGGTGAAGATGAGGCTGACCGCGGTCATGGTCGTGATCAGCCGGCGACCGGGTCGGGCGACGGCCAGGAACGGCAGACACCACAGGAAGTACCAGTCGTGCGCGCTCGGACCCAGCAGGACCACGGCCAGCAGTGCGATGCCCACAGCCCGGGCGGCGTGGTGGATGGACGAGCGCAGGCTCAGTGCGGCGATCAGACTGAGCGCGACCACCATTCCGAACAGGCGGACGATCTGCAGCGCCTGTTGAGCCGCTGAGTCGTCGCCTAACCACTGCAGTACGCCGGACGCCGCCATGCCGATCAGGTTGGCGATGGAGAACGGCGAGCGGACCAGTCCCGGTACGTCGAGCGCACCCATCCAGCCCGAGCCCACGCCGGTCAGTTCGCCGATGGTGACGAGGGTGAGCACCGAGACTGCTCCCGCAATCGCCAGACTGGCGAACCGCAGTGCCCGTCCGGCCAGCGGGCTCATCACCGCGGCGATAGCGATCACCACTAGCCCGCCCGGCAGTTTCACCGCAGCCGCAGCACCCGCTACGACGGCCGCCGTACCCCATCGGCCCCTGAGGGCCAGAGCGAACGCACTGCAGGCCAGTCCGAGCATTAGTACGTCGTTGTGGGCGGCCCCGATGCCATGGGTGATCAGCATCGGGTTCAGCACCACCAGCCAGGTCGCGAAGGTCGGATCCACGCGGCAGGCGGTCGCGAGCCGCGGTACGGCCCAGGCGATCAGCACGATGCCCAGTACGGCGAGGAGCCGGTGAGCCAGCATCAGGATGTACGGGTCCATGGTCAGGTGCGCGACCAGACCGCCGTACGCGAGGGGCAGTGGACCGTATGGCGCGGGTATCTGCATCCACATCGGGTCGACTGCCTCGACGATGTGGCCGGACAGTACGCCAGGGCCTACGTCGTACGGGTTGTAGCCCTCGGCGACTAATGCGCCTTGCGCCGCGTAGCTCCAGGCGTCGCGGCTGAACAGTGGCGGGATGAGAAGCAGCGGTGCACTCCAGTACGCCGCCATCCGCAGCAGCGGCGCCCGTTGCCCGGTCATGACCTGGCGGCCCACGGTCAGCCAGGCCCAGGCCATCAAGCCGAGCCCAGCCACCATGAACGTCAGTCCGACCATCCGGCCGGGCAGGGAGTGCCGCAGGCCGCCGGTGATCGGCAGGGCGGCGACCCAGGAGGAAGGCGGCACCACCGACGTCACCAGACTCGCCAGGGCGACTACGACGGAGCCGACGACCCCACGGACCATCGGCGAGCGCATGGCCGGACGCTAACCCGGCCATGCAACCCGCCGATGAACAACGGCTTACCTAAGCGGATTCCTTGCGGAAGGTTCGCGCACCAACCGCCAGGCCGATGACTGTCAGCAGGACCACCCAGAAGAGGCCCCACAGCGATGCGCTGCTGCTGATGTCGCCGCGAAACAGAGCCCGGACGCCGGTCACGACATGCTTGAGCGGGCTGATGTCGGACAGCCGCTGCAACCAGGTCGGCCCGATCTGCATCGGCAGCAGGATGCCGGACAGTAGTAGCAACGGCATGGCGATCCCGTTCAGCAGCGGGGCCAATGCGTCCTCGCTCTTGGTGATGAGCGCCACCGAGTACGACAGCGAGGCGAACGTCGCGCCGAGCAAGGCGACGACCACCAGCGACAGCAGTACGCCGTCCCACGGGGCGCGCAGGCCGAGCGGGAGAGCGGCGAGCAGCAGCAGGATCGACTGGACCACGAGTACGACGACATCGCGCAGTACTCGCCCGGCCATCAGGGCGATCCGGGACGCAGGGGTGACGCGGTCGGCCTCGATCACGCCGGCCCGGTACTCCGCGATCAGGCCGAAGCCGACGAACATCGCGCCGAACATGCCGAGCTGGACGATCAGGCCGGGGATGAACACCTGGTAGGCGTTCGTGGTCGTGCCCTGGCTGATCTGTGCGGTGATCGGCTTCAGCAGCGGGCCGAACAGGAACAGGTACATCAGCGGCTGGCTGAGCATCAGGATGGACCACATCGGGTTGCGCAGCGACAACCGCATCGCCCGGTGGAACACGATCCAGGTCTCGCGGAGCACGTTGCCGGGGTAGTGGAGTCGGGTCAGGGCTTGCGCGGTCATGCCACGGCCTCCTTCTCTGCGTCCTTCTCAGGTGCGGGCGCAGGGGCGTCCTCGTCCCGCAGGGAGCGACCGGTCATGGTCAGGAACACGTCGTCCAGGGTCGGACGGTGCACCTCGACGCCATGCAGCTCGATGCCCTGGGCATCGATCGAGCGGAGCAGGCCGGGCAGCACCGAACCACCCTGGGGGATCCGGAAGCCGACTACGTCGCCGTCGGTCTCGACCTCGACCGCGCCCTGGAGATCGGCCGCGATCTTGCTCACCGCGGGAGCCTGAGTGGCGTCGGCCAGGCTGAGCCGGACCGCGTCGCCGGAGACCTGCTGCTTCAGTACCTCCGGGGTGCCGGAGGCAACGATCTTGCCATGGTCGATGACCAGGATCCGGTCGCAGAGCGCGTCCGCCTCGTCCAGGTAGTGCGTGGTGAGGAAGATCGTCGCGCCGCGGTCGCGCAGGCCGCGGATGTGCTCCCACAGGTTCGCGCGCGCCTGCGGGTCGAGGCCGGTGGTCGGCTCGTCCAGGAAGATCAGCTTCGGATCGTGGACCAGCCCCATCACGATGTCCAGCCGGCGCCGCTGGCCGCCGGACAGCGTCTTGCACTGCCGCCGCCACAGGCCGGGCAGGTCGAGCTCCTCGAACAGCCGTTGCCCGTCCGCGATCGCCTTGGCCTTCGGTACGCCGTACAGGCGGGCGTGGTCGACGACCTCGTCACCGGCGACCGCCTCGGGCAGCGTCGACCCGCTCTGCGGCACGTAACCGATGCCGCGGCGGACGCCGACCGGATCCCTGGCCAGGTCGCAGCCGGCCACCGTCGCGGTCCCGCTGGTCGGCGTGATCAGGGTCGCCAGCATCCGCAGCGTGGTGGTCTTGCCGGCCCCGTTCGGGCCAAGAAAGCCGACGATCTCCCCGTCGGCGACATTCAGGTCTACCCCCTGCACGGCCTGCACCGGCCCGCGCTTGGTCTTGAAGGTGCGGACAAGTCCGCGAGCTTCGATCATCATCCCGCCAGTCTGGAATACTCAACCTTGACTAGTCAATGTTGATTAAGTCCGGGATCTTCCCCCGCGTGCTACGCAGTCGCTCCTCCGTCGCGCTGGCTACGCGCGCTCCCGCCCGCCCGACCCACCTTCGCGGGCCGCCGCCCGCGGTCGACTGCCAGGTCGATCCACCAGCGCTGGCCAGTCGTCGAGTCGTGTATCGAGGTGCGTCCGCTGGCGGGGATGTGCCGCCGAGTCGTGGATCCGGGTGCGAATCGACGGCGTGTCGGCAACCGCGATCCACGAATCAAGGCTGGCCGGCTCAGCTCGGTTGTTCCGGACGGGGGTCTCGCGGGCGGACTCTAGCCACGCGGTCGATCGCGCGACGTAGGAGCGGCGTGGGGGGAGGCTCGCGGGCGGGGTTATTCGGTGGGTGGGTCGGGGATTTCGCCCCAGTGGGTGACCATGCCGGGGTACGGTTTCCAGTCGGCTGGTTCGCCGGCGAAGGCGTAGGCGCCGTCGAGGACCCGGCGGCGGAAGCTGCGGGTCCATTCGAGTTCGCCGTTGTCGCGGGCGGTGCTGATGCGAAACATCTCCACCACGTGGTTCGGCGTACCGGGGTCCTCCTCGATCTGGCGCTCCGCGAACGGCTCGGCCTTCAGGCGTTGCTCGATCTGCACGATCCGCGCCTCGAGCGCGGCCAGCACCTCGTCCCGCCGTAGCGACCACAGGAAGCTCAGCGCCGCCTGCATCCGGTCCGGGTGGAAGCCGTCCACGGTCCACAGCATCTGCCGCAGCAGCGAGAAGTACTCCGTCTCACCGTCGGTCGTCAGCTTGTACGACGTACGCCCGGGTCGGTGGGCGCCGTCCTGCTCGAGCTCCTGCAGGTACCCGTGCTTGGCCAGGGTGCGGAGACCGGTGTAGACCGAGCCGGGGTTGATGTTCGCCCAGTCCTGCACGTTCCAGGTGAGCAGCTCGCGGCGCAGCTGGTAGCCATAGGCCGGCTGAAAGATCCGCACGACCCCGAGCAACAGCAACCGCGTGGTGGACATGTTCGCAGTTTAAGCCTCGCTCCGCGGCGGCCGGCGCGGAGCGAGGCTGAAAATCCGGGCGACGCAACAAGCTCGAAGGCGTACTCTCCGGGGGCATGGACGTGCGTGTGACGAGCGACCCGCGGGCTTTCGAGCGGACGGTGTTCCCTTTCCTGCAACAGGATCCGGTGCTGCACACGATCATCATGAGCAACGTCCACGAGCGCGCGAACGGGACCGCCCGCGCCGAGGACGAGCCGTCATACTTCGTCTCTGTCCACGACGGCGACGTGGTCGGCGTCGCGATGCGGACCCCGGGCCGCGGGGTGTACCTCGGCGCGCTGCGGGAGGACCTCGCGGAGGTGATTGCCGATGCGTACGTCGACGTACTGCTGGAGCTGAGCGGTGTCGCGGGGGATCGCCCGGCCGCCCGGCGGTTCGCGGCGCGGTGGTGCGAGCGGCGGGGTGGTCAGGCGACCGAGACGAAGGGGACCCGGCTGCACAAGCTGGGCGAACTCACGCCGCTGCCGGCGGACGGGGGCAGTCCGCGGCCGATGCGCGCGGACGAGGTCGACCTGGTCAGCGGCTGGGGGATCGACGGGTTCGCCGAGGAGCTGGGGTCCGGCTACCGGGAGTGGGCGGAGCGGCAGCTGCGGCAGCAGACCCTGTGGATCTGGGCGGCGGACGGTGAGCCGGTGAGCATGGTCGGCTACCACCTACCGATCTTCGGGGTCTGCCGGGTCGGGCCGGTCTACACCCCACCCGAGCGGCGGCGGCACGGGTACGCCGGAGCCCTGACCAGTCACGTCTCCGCCGAAATCCTTGCGCAGGGCAACCAAGCCTGCCTGTACACCGACCTCGCCAACCCGACCTCGAACAAGATCTATCACCAGGCCGGTTACCGCCCGCTGGCCGACTTCGTCGATGTGGAGTTCACCGCATGATCGTCCGCACCACCAGTGATCCGGCCGCGTTCAAGGACCTCGCTTTCCCTTCCTGCAACGCGATCCGGTGCTCAACACCGGCATCCTGAGCAACACCGCCGACCGGATCCGCGGCATCCTGAACGATCCGGAGCCGCCGGTGTTCGTCTCGGTGCACGACGGTGACGAGGTCGTCGGCACAGCCCTGAGTACGGCGTTGCGCGGTATCAACCTGGGCAGTCTGCCGACCGCGCTGGTGCCGCTCGTGGTCGACGTGCTGGCCGAGGCAGCACCGCGGGCCAGCGGAGTCGCGGGCTCAGCGGACGCCGGGCGTTTGTTCGCCGAGCTGTACTCAGCGCGGACCGGCCGAAGCTACCGCGAGGCCGAACGTTTTCGACTTCACAAGCTCGAGGAGTTCGTCGAGCAGAAGGCCGACGGCGCGCCGCGGCCGGCGACCGAGGCCGACCTGACCGTCCTCACTCCGATGGTCGGCGCCTTTCGCGCCGACGTCGGCCACCCTGGCGAAGGTGTCGCGGAAGACCGCCGCTGGCTGGAGCAACGGATCGCGCGAGAACGCCTGTGGGTGTGGGAGGACAACGACCGCATCGTCAGCATGGTCGGCCACCAAAGCCCCGCCTTCGGCGCGGTCCGCGTCGGTCCGGTCTACACCCCACCGGACTTCCGCGGCCACGGCTACGCCGGCGCCCTGACCGCCGAGGTGACCCGTCGCCTGCACGAAGCAGGCGATCAGGTCTGCCTCTACACCGACCTCGCCAACCCCACCTCGAACAAGATCTACGCGGCGATCGGCTACCGCCCCGTCCAGGACTTCGTCGGTTACGCCTTCAGTTGATCTCGGTCGACTCGCCGGGGGCGAGGCCGAGGAAGGGGCGTTCGTCGGAGGTGAGGAACCGGGGGAACATGCCGAGCCCGATCGGGCTCAGCAGGGCGTCGTGGATGCCGACGAGCTGCTCGGACTTCACCGAGCGCGCGTACTCGACCGCCGGCGGGAGCGAGAACCACGGGCCGGAGATCGGGACCAGGTTGGTGTGGACGGCGCGATTGGGCTGGGTGAAGGAATCACCGGGGTGGTAGACGGCGTCGTCGATCAGGAAGCCGATGTTCTCGCACGGAACGCCCCACTCGGGCAGGATCACCGCGTGGTCCTTGCCATAGGCACTGATCGAGAAGCCGGCCGTCTCGAACGACTGCCCGCCGGCGATCACGTGCACCCGGTCGCCCAGCTCGGTCAGCTGCGCGGCGACACCCGCGTTCGTGTAGACGGGGACGTCGAGCGCCTGGACCCGCTCGATGTCCAGGTGGTCCTGGTGTTCGTGCGTGACCAGGATCGCGTCGGCGCGCTCGAAGGCGGCCGCCTCGCTGAAGGTGCCCGGATCGACCAGCAGGACCTTGCCGTCCTTCTCCAGCCGGACACAGGCATGTGCGAACTTCGTGAGCTTCACTCTCAGTCTCCCAACGCATCTCTCATCGGAACCAGCTTGGCGTTCGTCTCGGCCAGCTCGGCCTCTGGGTTGGAGCCCGCCACGATCCCGGCGCCGGCGAAGAGCCGCATCCGGCGTGGGTCGTCGGGGTCGGCCTGACCACAGCGCAGCGCGATGCACCATTCGCCGTCCCCGGCCGCGTCCATCCAGCCGACCGGTCCGCTGAACCGGCCGCGCTGCATGCCCTCGACCTCACCGATCAGGTCGCGCGCGACGGGTGTCGGCGTACCGCAGATCGCGGCGGACGGGTGCAGCGCGGCGGCCAGGCCGAGCGCGTTCGCGCCGTTCGCGGCGACGCCGGCGACGTCGGTGGCCAGATGCATCACGTTCGGCAGGTGCAGGACGAACGGCGTCTCGGGCACGTTCATCGACTTGCAGTGCGGCTTGAGCGCGTCGGCCACCGACCGTACGGCGTACTCGTGCTCCTCCAGGTCCTTGCTGGACCGAGCCAGCGACGCGGCCAGCGCCAGGTCGTGCGCGTCGTCGCCGGTACGGCGGATGGTCCCGGCCAGCACGCGGGACGTGATCAGGCCCTTCTCCCGCCGGACCAGCAGCTCGGGCGTGGCGCCGATCAGCCCGTCGACGGAGAACGTCCAGCAGTTCGGGTACGACGTCGACAGCCGGCGCAACGGCCAGCGCAGGTCGATCGGCTGCGCGGCGATCGCGATCAGGTCGCGGGCCAGCACCACCTTGTCCAGCTCGCCGGCGGTGATCCGCTGCACCGCGTCCGCGACGATGCTCGACCAGTCCGTGCCGGACCGGGCCCCGTCCGCGAACGTCACGTCGTACACCGGGGACGGCTCGTTGGTGACCAGGTCGGGAAGTGCGGGCAACGAGCTGGCGAGCGAGATCGTGGTCACCCAGGTGGTTCCGCCGCGGCGGCCGACGATCACCTCGGGGACGACCAGCTCACTCGGGTCCTGATCGGTGAAGCCGAAGGACCCGAAGCAGACCAGTCCCGAACCTGGTACGCCGACCTCGTCGCGGATCACCGCGGCCGCGGTCAGCTCGTTCCACCAGTCCACAGCCTCCTGGAAGCGGTTGCCACCGGCAACGTCGAGCCGGGCGGCGACGCCCCAGCCGACCTGACCGTCGCCACGTCGTACCCAGGCCAGTCCGCCGTCGGGCGGAAGGTGGTCCATCAGCTGCGCCGACACTCCGTCGGCGGGCTGGCTGCGGATCACTAGATGGGGAGCGGGCTGATGACCGGATCGGACCGGGTCAGACAAGGCCACAGAACCCCTCCTCGCTCGCGCTCCGGCCCCGGATCACGATGGCCGGCCGCCTCCTGAGGGCGTGTGTCTCCATCCCACGCCTACTGCGCGGCACTCGGCACGGCACCTCGCCGCACTGGCGCAAAGGCCACGATGCTCCGCATCGAGACCTTCGCTCCAGCACGCCGATGCACCGCACCGAGCACCTGCTCGCTACGGCGTGGGATGGAGACACACGCCCTGGAGATGCACTCACGAGATGCAAGCGTATGCCTGTCCGATGTCCAGCGAATTTCGGTGCCTCTCAGCCCCGTGATGAACTAGACATGTGACCCGCGCAGATCTCAGCAAGGAACCGCATGCCGTGGCGGCCATGTTCGACAACGTGGCCGAGGGGTACGACCGGACCAACGCGGTGGCGACGATGGGTCTGGAGAAGCTGCACTGGCGGCCGGAGACCTTCAAGGAGATCGCCCCGCGCAAGGGGCTGAAGATCCTCGACCTGGCCGCCGGGACCGGCGCGTCCAGCATCAAGCTGCGCGAGGCCGGCGCCGAGGTGGTGTCGTGCGACTTCTCGGTCGGCATGCTCCGGGTCGGCAAGCGCCGCTACCCCGAGCTCGACCTGATCGCCGGGGACGCGCTGCGGCTCCCGTTCGCCGACGACACGTTCGACGTGGTGACGATCTCGTGGGCGCTACGGAACGTGAACGACGTCACGGTCGCGCTGCGCGAGATGCTCCGGGTGACCCGGCCGGGCGGGCGGCTCGTCGTACTGGAGAACTCGCATCCGACCTGGAAGCCGTTCCGGGTCGCCTACCTGGAGTACATGATGCGTGCCGTGCCGGTAGTCGCGAAGGCGGTGTCGACGAACCCCGAGGCCTACGAGTACCTGGCCGAGTCGGTCCGCGCCTGGCCGGCCCAGGAACCGCTGGCCCGCACCATCGAGGATGCCGGCTGGACCCGGGTCCAGTGGCGCAACCTGACCGGTGGTCTGGTCGCCATCCACCGCGCGGTGAAGCCGGTCTAAATTTCGCAAGGAAAACCGCGCGTAAATCGGTTGCTACCAAGGGATTCCGGGCCGGTTTCGTGTCGAAGTCAGGCAGTTCTAGACTGTCGGATGACGAGCATTCGTGAATCGCTTCACGAGCGCGTCGGAAGGTACAGCCCCCCAACTTCCAGGCCGGGATCGAGATGAGCCAGAGCGTGCCGAACGGGCAGCAGGCGGAGACCGCTGATGTGATCGTCGTCGGCGCCGGACCCGCAGGCTCGGCCGCGGCGTACCACCTGGCCAATGCCGGACTCGACGTCCTGTTGCTGGAGAAGACCGCGTTCCCGCGGGAGAAGGTCTGCGGCGACGGGCTCACCCCGCGGGGCACCAAGCAGCTCATCAACATGGGCATCGACATCTCCGAAGAGGCCGGCTGGATCCGCAACTACGGCCTCCGCATCCAGGGCGCCGGGCACCAGTTGCAACTGGACTGGCCGGACCTGGCCAGCCACCCGAACTACGGCCTGACCCGGAACCGGATGGACTTCGACGACATGCTCGCCCGGCAGGCCGTGAAGGCCGGGGCGCGGCTGCGCGAGCGGACCAACGTGGGTGCCCCGATCCTGGACGACCGCGGCTTCATCGTCGGCGTCACCGCGAAGCCGGTCGACGACAACGGCCGCCGGGCGGGCGCCGACGTGGAGTTCCGGGCGCCGCTGGTGATGGCCGCCGACGGCAACTCGTCGCGGCTCAGCATCGCGATGGGTCTGCACAAGCGCGACGACCGGCCGATGGGTGTCGCCGTACGGACGTACTTCACCAGCCCGCGGACCGACGACGACTACCTCGAGTCGTGGCTCGAGCTGTGGGCCGACGACCCCAAGCAGCCGGGCCAGCGGGTGCTGCTGCCCGGGTACGGCTGGATCTTCGGGATGGGTGACGGCACGGTCAACGTCGGGCTCGGCATCCTGAACACCTCCGACGCGTTCGGCAAGGTCGACTACGCCGACCTGCTGAAGCAGTGGCTGAGGAACACGCCGGAGGAGTGGCAGTTCCGCGACGAGTTCCAGACCATCCCGATTCGTGGGGCGGCGCTGCCGATGGGCTTCAACCGGCAGCCGCACTACACCCGCGGACTCATGCTGCTGGGTGATGCCGGCGGCATGGTCAACCCGTTCAATGGCGAAGGCATCCCGTACGCGATGGAGTCCGGGGCGTTCGCCGCCGAGGTCGCCGCCCAGGCCCTGCACCGGCAGCCGAACCAGCGGGAGCGCGCGTTGTCGGCGTACCCGAAGGCGCTGAAGCAGGAGTACGGCGGTTATTACACGCTCGGCCGGATCTTCGTGAAGCTGATCGGAAATCCGGAGGTGATGCGGCTGTGCACGAAGTACGGTCTGCCGCGCACCACTTTGATGAAGTTCACCTTGAAGTTGCTGGCCAACCTCACCGACCCGCGCGACGGCGACGTGATGGACAAGATCATCAACGGTTTGACCAAGCTCGCACCGGCGGCCTGACCGGCGGGGCGAGTGAGCTGACCCACAGCGGTACTGATAACACAGTGCTGTTCCGAAACACAGACAGACAAGACCACCGGCTGAAGGAGAGGGAGCACGAGAACGATGCACCCTTACGTACCGATCCTCGTTCTCGGTGTGCTCGCGGCGATCTTCGTGGCGGGCACTCTGGTGACGAGCGCGCTGGTCGGACCCAAGCGCTACAACCGGGCCAAGCTCGACTCCTACGAGTGTGGGATCGAGCCGACCCCGCAGCCGGTCGGTGGCGGGCGGTTCCCGGTCAAGTACTACATCACCGCGATGCTCTTCATCGTGTTCGACATCGAGATCATCTTCCTCTACCCCTGGGCGGTCGCCTTCGACCAGATGGCGCTGTTCGGGCTGATCGAGATGGTCATCTTCATCGTCACCGTCTTCGTCGCGTACGCCTACGTGTGGCGTCGTGGCGGACTGGAGTGGGACTGAATCATGGGTGTTGAGGAACAGCTTCCGGCCGGCGTACTGCTGACCACGATCGAGGGCCTGTCCGGCTACATGCGGAAGGCCTCGTTGTGGCCGGCAACCTTCGGGCTCGCCTGCTGCGCGATCGAGATGATGACGACGGGTGCGCCGCGGTACGACGCCGCCCGGTTCGGCATGGAGGTCTTCCGGGCGTCGCCGCGGCAGGCCGACCTGATGATCGTGGCCGGCCGGGTGAGCCAGAAGATGGCCCCGGTACTGCGCCAGATCTACGACCAGATGCCGAACCCGAAGTGGGTGCTGGCGATGGGTGTCTGCGCGTCCTCCGGCGGCATGTTCAACAACTACGCGATCGTGCAGGGCGTGGACCACGTCGTACCGGTCGACATGTACCTGCCCGGCTGCCCGCCGCGGCCGGAGATGCTGCTGGACGCGTTCCTGAAGCTGCACGACCAGATCCAGCACAGCAAGCTCGGCGCCAACAAGCGGGCCGAGCTGCAGGAGCGTGAGGTGGCCGCACTGGCCGCCGCGCCCACGATCGAGATGAAGGGGCTTCTCCGGTGAGCGACACGCAACCCGAGAACCTTCCGGCGACATCTGCGGCCGGTGACGCTCAGACCCCGGCGGCCGAGGTAGTGGACCAGCGCGAGGGCATGTTCGGTGTCCGCGGCACCGGTGACACCTCCGGCTTCGGCGGCCTGCGCCGCCAGGTCGCACTGCCCGGCGGTACGCCGAAGCCGTACGGCTCGTGGTTCGACGGCGCGACCGAGCGGCTCGAGGGCCTGGCCGGCGACGGTGCGATCGAGAAGGTCGTGGTCGACCGCAGCGAGCTGACCCTGCACGTCAAGCGCGAGCATCTGGTCGATGTCTGCCGGCACCTGCGCGACGACGAGGCGCTGCGGTTCGAGTTCTGCTCCGGTGTCAGCGGGGTGCACTACCCGCACGAGACCGGCCGCGAACTGCACGCCGTCTACCACCTGCTGTCGATCACCCACAACCGCCGGATCCGGCTGGAGGTGTCGGCGCCCGACAGCGACCCGCACATCCCGTCCATCGTCTCGGTCTACCCGGCCAACGACTGGCACGAGCGCGAGACCTGGGACTTCTTCGGCATCGTCTTCGACGGTCACCCGGCGCTGACCCGGATCCAGATGCCCGACGACTGGCCGGGTCACCCGCAACGCAAGGACTACCCGCTCGGCGGGATCGACGTCGAGTACAAGGGCGCCGTCATCCCACCGCCCGACACGCGGAGGTCGTACAACTGATGACCCAAACACAATCGACACCGTCAGATCCCTACGCGACCACTCGCGACACCACCGAGGGCAAGGTCTTCACCGTCACCGGTCAGGACTGGGACGCGGTCGTGGCCGGCCTCGGCGACGAGCCCGAAGAGCGCATCGTCGTCAACATGGGCCCGCAGCACCCGTCCACCCACGGCGTACTCCGGCTGATCCTCGAGATCGAGGGCGAGACGGTGACCGAGGCTCGCTGCGGCATCGGCTACCTGCACACCGGTATCGAGAAGAACATGGAGTTCCGCTCCTGGGTGCAGGGCGTCACGTTCTGCACCCGGATGGACTACCTGTCGCCGTTCTACAACGAGGCGGCGTACAGCATCGCGGTCGAGCGGCTGCTCGGGATCGAGGACCAGATCCCGGAGAAGGCGAACGTGATGCGGGTGCTCCTGATGGAGCTGAACCGGATCTCCAGCCACCTGGTCGCGATCGCGACCGGCGGGATGGAGATCGGCGCGCTGACCGTGATGACGATCGGCTTCCGCGAGCGGGAGATGACGCTCGACCTGTTCGAGCTGATCACCGGCCTGCGGATGAACCACGCGTTCATCCGGCCGGGCGGTGTCGCCCAGGACCTGCCGCCGGGTGCGCTGGACACGATCCGCGAGTACATCACCTGGATGAACAAGCACCTGCCCGAGTACGCCGAGCTCTGCAACGCGAACCCGATCTTCAAGGCCCGGCTGCAGAACGTCGGGTACCTGGATCTGGCCGGCTGCATGGCGCTGGGCATCAGCGGCCCGCCGCTGCGTTCGACCGGCTACGCGATGGACCTGCGCAAGTCCCAGCCGTACTGCGGCTACGAGACGTACGACTTCGACGTACCCACCTGGGACTCCGCGGACTCGTACGGACGGTTCCGGGTCCGGCTGCAGGAGATGCACGAGTCGCTGAAGATCGTCGAGCAGTGCGCCGACCGGCTGGCGAAGATGGAAGGCGAGCCGGTGATGGTGGCCGACAAGAAGATCGGCTGGCCGAGCCAGCTGGCCGTCGGCTCCGACGGGATGGGCAACTCCCTCGACCACATCAAGCACATCATGGGCGAGTCGATGGAAGCGCTGATCCATCACTTCAAGCTGGTCACCGAGGGCTTCCGGGTGCCGGCCGGCCAGGCGTACGTCGCCCTCGAGTCGCCGCGTGGTGAGCTCGGCTGCCACCTGGTCTCCGACGGCGGCACCAAGCCGTACCGGGCGCACTTCCGTGACCCGTCCTTCGCAAACCTGCAGGCGATGCCGATCATGTGCGAGGGCGCACAGGTCGCCGACGTGATCGTCGCCGTCGCCAGCCTTGACCCGGTGATGGGTGGAGTGGACCGATAGATGGCCGAGAACCACGCGACCGCAACCGACAAGCCGGTGCCGTACAGCACCGGTGACTCGAAGATCACCGACGCCACGATCGCGGAGATGCGCGAGATCATGGCGCGGTACCCGCAAGCCCGGTCGGCGCTGCTGCCGATGCTGCACCTGGTGCAGTCGGTGGAGGGCCGGGTCACCCCGGAGGGCATCGAGATCTGCGCCGACCTGCTCGACCTGACCGGCGCCGAGGTGTCTGCGGTGGCGACCTTCTACACGATGTACAAGCGCCGCCCGGTCGGCGACTACCACGTCGGGGTCTGCACCAACACGCTCTGCGCCGTGATGGGTGGCGACCTGATCTTCGACCGGCTCAAGCAGCACCTCGACGTCGGCAACGACGAGACCACCGAGGACGGCAAGATCACCCTCGAGCACCTGGAGTGCAACGCCGCCTGCGACTACGCGCCGGTGATGATGGTGAACTGGGAGTTCTTCGACGACATGACGCCGGAGTCGGCCACCCAGCTGGTCGACGACCTGCGCGAGGGCAACGAGGTGAAGTCGCCGCGCGGTGCGACGATCTGCACCTGGCGCGAGGCCGAGCGAGTGCTGGCCGGCTTCCCCGACGGTCGTGCCGACGAGGGCCCGACCGGCGGCAAGGCGACGCTGGCCGGGCTCCGGCTGGCCCGCGAGCGCAACTGGACCGCTCCGGGGCAGCCGTCCCGGACCGACCGGACCCAGAAGGAGGACTGACCATGCTGACCCCGGTACTGTCCGACAACTGGGACCAGATCCGTTCCTGGCAGCTCTCGTCGTACCAGCGGTCCGGCGGGTACGAGGCCCTCCGTACTGCGCTGCAGATGCAGCCGGCCGACGTGGTCACTGCTGTCAAGGACTCCGGTCTGCGCGGCCGTGGTGGCGCGGGCTTCCCGACCGGGATGAAGTGGTCGTTCATCCCGCAGGACAACCCGAAGCCGAAGTACCTGGTGGTGAACGCGGACGAGTCCGAGCCGGGCACCTGCAAGGACATCCCGCTGATGCTCGCCTCGCCGCACACGCTGGTCGAGGGCGTCATCATCGCGTCCTACGCGATCCGAGCGAGTGCTGCGTTCATCTATGTCCGTGGCGAGGTCCTGCACGTGGTCCGCCGGCTGCAGCAGGCGGTCGCCGAGGCCAAGGAAGCCGGCTTCATCGGCCAGAACATCCTCGGCAGCGGCTACGACCTCGACGTGATCGTGCACGCCGGTGCCGGCGCCTACATCTGCGGCGAGGAGACGGCGCTGCTGGACTCGCTGGAAGGACGTCGCGGTCAACCTCGGCTGCGTCCTCCGTTCCCGGCGGTGGCGGGTCTCTACGGCTCGCCCACTGTTATCAACAACGTCGAGTCGATCGCGTCGGTTCCCGTCATCCTCAAGAACGGCGCCGACTGGTTCTCCTCGATGGGCACCGAGAAGTCCAAGGGCATGACGCTGTACTCGCTGTCCGGGCACGTCACCCGCCCGGGGCAGTACGAGGCGCCGATGGGCATCACGCTGCGGGAGCTGATCGACCTGGCCGGCGGTGTCCGTCAGGGCCATCAGCTGAAGTTCTGGACGCCGGGTGGTTCGTCGACGCCACTGCTGACGTCGGAGCACCTCGACGTACCGCTGGACTACGAGGGCGTCGGCTCGGTCGGCTCGATGCTGGGCACCAAGGCGCTGCAGATCTTCGACGACACCACCTGCGTGGTCCGCTCGGTGCTGCGCTGGACCGAGTTCTACAAGCACGAGTCCTGCGGCAAGTGCACGCCGTGCCGCGAGGGCACCTGGTGGCTGGTGCAGATCCTCGAGCGGCTGGAGCACGGCAAGGGCACCGAGGAGGATCTGGTCACCCTGCTCGACCTGTGCGAGAACATCACCGGCCGTTCGTTCTGCGCGCTGGCCGACGGTGCGACCGCGCCGATCACCAGCTCGATCCAGTACTTCAAGGACGAGTACCTGGCGCACTTCGAGAACGGCGGCTGCCCGTTCGACCCGATGGCAAGCACTGTCTTCGCTACCGCTGGAGCAAGCGCATGACGATCCAAGCGAACCCGCCGGCCGGGTCGGAGGTGGAGCGCACCGACCTGGTGACTGTGACCATCGACGACATCGAGGTGAAGGTTCCGAAGAACACCCTGCTGATCCGGGCCGCGGAGCAGATCGGGATCCAGATCCCGCGGTTCTGCGACCACCCGCTGCTCGACCCGGTCGGAGCCTGCCGGCAATGCCTGGTCGAGATCACCGACGCCGGGAACGGCCGGGGGATGCCGAAGCCGCAGGCCTCCTGCACGATCACCGTCGCCGACGGCATGGTGGTCCGGACCCAGGTGTCCTCGCCGGTGGCGGACAAGGCCCAGCACGGGAACATGGAGTTCCTGCTGATCAACCACCCGCTGGACTGCCCGGTCTGTGACAAGGGCGGCGAGTGCCCGCTGCAGAACCAGGCGATGAGCAACGGCGGCGGCGAGAGCCGGTTCCACGAGATCAAGCGGACCTACCCGAAGCCGATCAACATCTCCGCCGAGGTGCTGCTGGACCGCGAGCGCTGCATCCTCTGCGCGCGCTGCACCCGGTTCTCCGAGCAGATCGCCGGTGACCCGTTCATCGCGCTGATCGAGCGCGGCGCGCTGCAGCAGGTCGGCATCTACGAGAAGGAGCCGTTCGAGAGCTACTTCTCCGGCAACACGATCCAGATCTGCCCGGTCGGTGCGCTGACGAGTGCGGCGTACCGGTTCCGGTCCCGGCCGTTCGACCTGGTTTCGGTGCCGTCGGTGGCCGAGCACGACTCCTCCGGTGCGGCGATCCGGGTCGACTACCGGCGCGGCAAGGTGATGCGCCGGCTCGCCGGTGACGACCCGCAGGTCAACGAGGAGTGGATCTCCGACAAGGACCGGTTCGCGTTCAACTACGCGACCACCGGCGACCGGCTGACCCACCCGATGATCCGGGAGGACGGCGAGCTGCGGCCGGCGTCCTGGCCGGAGGCACTGTCCTTCGCGGCGGAGAACCTGACCGCGGCCCGCGGCAACGCGGCCGTGCTGACCGGCGGCCGGCTGACCGTCGAGGACGCCTACGCGTACTCCAAGTTCGCCCGGGTCGCCCTCGGCACCAACGACATCGACTTCCGGGCCCGGCCGCACTCCGCGGAGGAGGCGGACTTCCTCGCCGCCGCGGTGGCCGGCACCGGTCTCGGCACGACGTTCAGAGACCTGGAGCAGGCCGGATCCGTGCTGCTCGTCGGGTTCGAGCCGGAAGAGGAAGCGCCGTCGGTGTTCCTCCGGCTGCGCAAGGGCGTCCGGTCCCACGGCACCAAGGTCTTCACGGTCGCGGCCTACGGGTCCCGCGGCATCGAGAAGCTGGACGGCGCCGTCGTACCGGCATCGCCGGGCACCGAGGCCGCCGTACTGGCTGATCTCAGTGCCGCCGGAGAGGCCGGGGCCGCGGCGCGGGCCGCGCTCGGTGCGGACTCGATCATCATCGTGGGTGAGCGGCTCGCGAGCGCGCCGGGTGGCTACTCGGCCGCCCTGCGGCTGGCGCTCGACACGGGTGCACAGCTGGCCTGGATCCCGCGGCGTGCCGGTGACCGCAGCGCGCTCGAGGCCGGCTGCCTGCCGGGGCTGCTGCCCGGTGGCCGGCTGGTGTCCGACCCGCAGGCGCGCGTCGACATGCAGGCCGCGTGGGGTGTGGAGCACCTGCCGGCGAACGTCGGCAAGGACGTGACCGAGATCCTGGCTTCGGCCGGATCCCTGGCCGCCCTGGTGGTCGCGGGAGTCGAGATCGACGACCTGCCCGACCCGGCGGCGGCCCTGGCCGCGCTCGAGGCCGCGCCGTTCGTGGTCAGCTTCGAGGTCCGCAACTCGCAGGTGACCGAGCACGCCGACGTCGTCTTCCCGGTGGTTCCGCCGGCGGAGAAGGACGGCACCTTCGTCAACTGGGAGGGCCGCGAGCGGTCGTTCCCGGTGGTGCTGCCGGTCCCGGCCGCGATGCCCGACGTCCGGGCGCTGGCCGCGCTGGCGCAGGAGATGGACCGGTCGCTCGGGTTCGCCACTCCGGCCGGGGCGAAGAAGGAGTACGACGAGCTCGGCCGCTGGGACGGGGATCGCGCGCAGGAGCCGACGTACCAGGCCGGTCCGTCGCTCGGCGCGTTCGACTCCACCCGGCTGGCGACCTGGCGGATGCTGATCGACGACAGCCGGGCGAACGACGGTGAGCCGCACCTGACCGCCACCGCGCGCACCCCGGTCGCACGGATCTCGCTCACCACCGCGCGGCGGCTCGGTGTCGCCGACGGGGACGAGTTGGCGGTCAGCACCGACGCCGGCTCGATCCGGCTGCCGGTGGTGGTCACAACGATGACCGACAACGTGGTCTGGCTGCCGACCAACTCGGCCGACTCCCATGTCCGCCGGTCTCTGCACGCCGACCATGGCTCGATCGTCACGATCGCCGGAGGGAACGCATGACCAACATCCCGCTCGCGGTGCCGGACGCAGGGGTCGGGAATGATGACTGGTGGGTCGTCGGCCTGAAGGTGCTGCTGGTCTTCGTCTTCCTGATCGTGCTGACGCTGTTCAACATCTGGTGGGAGCGCCGGGTCGTGGCCCGGATGCAGAACCGGATCGGACCGAACGTGCACGGCCCGTTCGGTCTGCTCCAGTCGCTGGCCGACGGCATGAAGCTGATGTTCAAGGAAGACCTGATGCCGAAGGGCGTGGACAGGCTCGTCTACGTCCTGGCACCGGTGATCGTGTCGATCCCGGCCTTCCTGACCTTCGCCGTGATCCCGTTCGGTCCGACGGTGAAGATCCCGTTCACCGACACCTACACCCGGCTGCAGATCACCGACCTGCCGGTCTCGGTGCTGTACGTGATGGCGGTCGCCTCGATCGGCATCTACGGCATCGTGCTCGGCGGCTGGTCGTCCAACTCGACGTACTCGCTGCTCGGCGGCCTGCGGTCCAGCGCGCAGATGATCTCCTACGAGGTCGCCATGGGCCTGGCGCTGGTGACCGTGTTCCTGTTCGCCGGCTCGATGTCCACCTCGGAGATCGTCGCGGCGCAGTCGCACCAGACCGTGCACCTGTTCGGTACGGCGATCTCGCTGCCCGGGTGGTACGCGTTCCTGCTGTTCCCGTCGTTCGTGATCTACGTGATCTCGATGGTCGGCGAGACGAACCGGGCGCCGTTCGACCTGCCGGAGGCCGAGGGCGAGCTGGTGGCCGGCTTCCTGACCGAGTACTCGTCGATGAAGTACGCGATGTTCTTCCTGGCCGAGTACATCAACATGGCGACCGTGTCGGCGCTGGCCACCACGCTGTTCCTGGGCGGCTGGCGGGCCCCGTGGCCGATCTCGATCTGGGACGGCGCGAACTCCGGCTACTGGCCGGTGCTGTGGTTCGTCGGCAAGATGATGTGCTTCATCTTCTTCTACATCTGGCTGCGCGGCACGCTGCCGCGACTGCGCTACGACCAGTTCATGCGGCTCGGCTGGAAGATCCTGATCCCGATCTCGCTGGCCTGGATCCTGCTGGTCGCGACCGTCCGCGCGGTCGGCCGGGAGACCACCTTCAGCCGCACCACGCTGCTGGTCGCCGCCGCCGTCGTGCTGGTGATCGCGCTGGTCAGCCTGGTCGTGCCGGGGAAGCCCAAGGAAGACAAGACCGAGGTCGACGACGGCGAGGAGTTCGATGCCTTCGCCGGCGGCTTCCCGGTGCCACCACCGCTCGTCAAGACTCCGAGCCGAAATGAGGCGGACGTCAGCCGTGGCTGAGAAAAAGACAGTCAAAGAGTCCCTCTGGGATCCGGTAGCCGGGTTCGGGGTCACCTTCCGGACGATGTTCCGGAAGACGTTCACCGAGGAGTACCCGTTCGAGAAGAAGCCGACCGCCCCACGCTTCCACGGCCGGCACCAGCTGAACCGCTGGCCGGACGGCCTGGAGAAGTGCATCGGCTGTGAGCTGTGCGCGTGGGCCTGCCCCGCAGACGCGATCTACGTCGAGGGCGCGGACAACGCTGACGGCGGCCGGTTCTCTCCTGGTGAGCGGTACGGCCGGGTGTACCAGATCAACTACCTGCGCTGCATCCTCTGCGGTCTGTGCATCGAGGCCTGCCCTACCCGGGCGCTCACGATGACCAACGAGTACGAGCTCGCCGACAGCACCCGCGCGTCCCTCATCTACGAGAAGAAGGACCTGCTGGCGCCGTTGCTCCCGGGCATGCAGGAGCCGCCGCACGACATGCAGCTCGGCAGCACCGAGAAGGACTACTACCTCGGTCTGACCGGTGCCGCCGTACCGGCCGAGGGTGGTGACGCCAAATGATCGGCATGGTCACCGGCGGGCAGTTCGCGTTCTGGATGCTGGCCCCGGTCATGATCCTGGCCGCGATCGCGATGGTCCTGGTCCGCAAGGCGGTGCACTCGGCACTGCTGCTGGCGACGGTGATGATCTGCCTCGCGGTGCAGTACGCCGCTCAGGACGCGCCGTTCCTGTTCGCCGTTCAGATCATCGTCTACACCGGCGCGATCCTGATGCTGTTCCTGTTCGTGCTGATGCTGGTCGGTGTGGACGCCTCCGACTCCCTGGTCGAGACGATCCGCGGGCAGCGGCTGCTGGCCGCAGTGGCGTTCCTCGGCTTCGGGGTCCTGCTGGTCGCCGCCGTCGGCAACGCGATCTGGGGACACCCGGTCGGGCTGGCCGACGCGCAGCCGGAGGGGAACGTCAGGGGCCTCGCGCAACTGCTGTTCGGCAAGTACGTGTTCGCCTTCGAAGTGACCTCGGCGCTGCTGATCACCGCGGCGATGGGCGCGATGATGCTGGCCCACCGTGAGCGGCTGACCAGGAAGAAGACCCAGCGCGACCACGCCGAGGAGCGGCTCCGCAAGTACTCCGAGCAGGGGATCCACCCGGGTCCGCTGCCGACTCCCGGCGTACTGGCCCGGCACAACGCCGTCGACACGCCGGCGCTGCTGCCGGACGGGTCGATCGCACCGACCTCGGTTTCGCGTGTGCTGCAGGCACGTGGCACCGTGTTCCCCGAAACCGAGGAGCGGGCCGACATCGACGAGGTCCGCAAGCTCGACGCGGGCGACGACTACGACGCCTCCGAAGACTCCGACGAGGGAGAGAAGGCATGACGACCGAGCCGTACATCGTGCTCGCGGCGATCCTTTTCAGTATCGGCGCCCTCGGCGTGCTGGTGCGCCGCAACGCCATCGTCGTCTTCATGTGCGTCGAACTGATGCTGAACGCAACGAACCTCGCGTTCGTCAGCTTCGCCCGCCAGCACGGCAACCTCGACGGCCAGATCGCCGCCTTCTTCGTGATGGTGGTGGCCGCGGCCGAGGTGGTCGTCGGGCTGGCGATCATCATGGCCATCTTCCGCACCCGTCGCTCGGCCTCGGTCGACGACGCCAACCTGCTCAAGTACTGAGGTAAGCACCGATGAGTCATGAGCTGACGTGGCTGCTGATCGCGGTCCCGGCCGTGTCCGCGGCGATCCTGCTGCTCGGTGGCAAGGCCACCAACGCGTGGGGTCACCTGCTGGGCACGCTGGCACCGCTGATCTCCTTCGCCTTCGGCGTCGTTCTGTTCGTCCAGATGCAGGGCAAGCCGAGCGACGACCGGGCCGAGACGGTCCGGCTGTTCGAGTGGTTCTCGGTCGGCAACATCAAGGTGGAGTTCAGCCTGCTGATCGACCCGCTGTCGATCCTGTTCGTGCTGCTGATCACCGGTGTGGGTTCGCTGATCCACATCTACTCGATCGGCTACATGGAGCACGACGAGCGCCGGCGCCGGTTCTTCGGTTATCTGAACCTGTTCATCGCGTCGATGTTGCTGCTGGTCCTCGCGGCCGACTACCTGGTGGTCTTCGTCGGCTGGGAGGGCGTCGGCCTGGCGTCGTACCTGCTGATCGGGTTCTGGCAGTACAAGACCACGGCCGCGGTCGCCGCGAAGAAGGCGTTCGTAGTGAACCGGGTCGGTGACATGGGGCTGTCGCTCGCGGTGATGAGCATGTGGGCGCTGTTCGGCTCCTCGGCCTTCGCGACCGTGAACGCCGGCGCGGACAAGCTGTCGGGCACCTGGGCCACGCTGCTCGGGCTGATGCTGCTGCTGGCGGCCTGCGGCAAGTCCGCGCAGGTGCCACTGCAGTCCTGGCTGCTGGACGCGATGGAGGGCCCGACCCCGGTGTCGGCCCTCATCCACGCGGCGACCATGGTCACCGCGGGCGTCTACCTGGTGACCCGCTCGAGCGCGATCTACGAGCAGACCGACGCGGCCTCCACCGCGGTGGTGGTCGTCGGCACGGTGACCGTCCTGTTCGGTGCGATCATCGGTTGCGCCAAGGACGACATCAAGAAGGTCCTGGCCGGTTCCACGATGAGCCAGATCGGCTACATGATGCTTGCCGCCGGCCTCGGTCCGGTGGGCTACGTCTTCGCGATCTTCCACCTGCTCACGCACGGTTTCTTCAAGGCCGACATGTTCCTCGGTGCCGGTTCGGTGATGCACGGGATGAACGACGACGTGAACATGCGCCGTTACGGCGCTCTCCGGAAGTACATGCGGGTCACCTACGTGACGTTCGCCTTCGGCTACCTGGCGATCCTGGGCATCCCGCCGTTCTCCGGCTTCTTCAGCAAGGACCACATCATCGAGGTCGCCTTCGCGGAGAACACGGTGGTCGGTCTGTGTGCGCTGCTCGGCGCCGGGATCACCGCGTTCTACATGACCCGGCTGATGATGATGACCTTCTTCGGCGAGAAGCGCTGGGAGGAGGACGTGCATCCGCACGAGTCGCCGAAGGTGATGACCGGTCCGCTGATCGTCCTGGCGATCCTCTCGCTCGTCGGCGGCGCGCTCTACTTCGTCGGCCACTGGATCGTGAAGTGGCTGGAGCCGGTCACCGGGTTCGAGGAGGCTGAACCGCCGATCGGCGCGCTGGCGATGACGCTGATCATCCTCGCGGTCGTGATCGTCGGCGCTGCCACCGGTGTCGTGCTGTTCCGCCGGGACATCCCGCGCCTGGCACCGGTGAAGGTCTCGCCGGTCACCACCTTCGCCCGCCGTGACCTGTACGGCGACGCGCTGAACGAGGCGGTCCTGATGCGTCCGGGGCAGTACCTCACCCGCACGCTGGTCTGGTTCGACAACCGCGTTGTGGACGGCCTGGTGAACGGGCTGGCCGCACTGTTCGGTGGACTGTCCGGCCGGCTCCGCCGGGTCCAGACGGGCTTCGTCCGTTCCTACGCACTCAGCATGGTCTTCGGCGCCGCACTCGTGGTCGTCGCCCTCCTCGCGGTGAGGTTGTCGTGAACATCGGTTGGTTGACCCTCCTACTGCTCCTGCCGTTCGTCGGGGCCATCGCGACGATGCTGGTGCCCAAGGCGAAGGCGCTGCTGGCCAAGCAGGTCGCGCTCGGGTTCTCGCTCGTCACGCTGGTGCTGACCGCGGTGATCGCGATCGGCTTCCAGCGCAACGGTCCCGCGGACTACGACGAGGTCCACAACTGGATCAAGCCGTTCGGTGCGCACTTCGCGCTCGGCCTCGACGGGGTCGGGGTGGTGCTGCTGGTGCTGACCGCGCTGCTCACCCCGGTCGTGCTGATCGCCTCCTGGAACGACGCGCAGAACGGCCGCTGGTCGGAGAAGGCCTTCTTCGCCTGGATCCTCGGCCTGGAGGCCCTGTCGCTCGGCGTGTTCGCCGCCACCGACGTGTTCCTCTTCTACGTGCTGTTCGAGGCCACGCTGATCCCGATGTACTTCCTGATCGGTGGCTTCGGCGGCCCGCAGCGCTCGTACGCCGCGGTGAAGTTCCTGCTCTACTCGCTGCTCGGCGGTCTGCTCATGCTGGCCTCGGTGGTCGGCCTGTTCGTCGTTTCGGCGCGCCAGGGCGATCCGTCGTACCTGCTGTCCGACATGATCAAGCTCGACATGAGCCAGAACACGGAACGCTGGCTGTTCCTCGGCTTCTTCTTCGCCTTCGCGGTGAAGGCGCCGATGGTGCCGTTCCACACCTGGCTGCCGGACGCCGCCGGTGAGGCGACGCCGGGTACGTCGGTGCTCCTGGTCGGCATCCTGGACAAGATCGGCACCTTCGGGATGATCCGGTACTGCCTGGGCCTGTTCCCGAACGCGTCCCAGTGGGCCACCCCGGTCGTCCTGGTGCTGGCCCTGATCTCGGTCCTGTACGGCGCGCTGCTGGCGATCGGGCAGACCGACATCAAGCGGCTGATCGCGTACACCTCGATCTCGCACTTCGGCTTCATCGTGATGGGCATCTTCGCGCTGACCTCGCAGGGCCTGACCGGATCGACGCTGTACATGTTCAACCACGGTCTCTCCACCGCGGCACTGTTCCTGATCGCCGGGTACCTGATATCCCGGCGCGGATCCGCCCGGATCGCCGACTACGGCGGGGTGGAGAAGGTGGCCCCGGTGCTGGCCGGCACGTTCCTCTTCGCCGGCCTGGCCAGCCTGGCGCTGCCCGGACTGTCGCCGTTCATCTCCGAGTTCATGGTGCTGGCCGGGACGTTCAGCCGGCACAAGACGATCGCGGTGATCGCGGTGTTCGGTATCGTGCTGGCCGCGCTGTACATCCTGCTGATGTACCAGCGCACGATGACCGGACCGGTCCGGGACGGGATCGAGAAGCTGAAGGACCTGAACACGCGTGAGGTACTGGCGATCGCGCCGCTCGTGATCCTGATCGTCGGCTTCGGCATCTACCCGAAGCCGGTGGTCGACATCATCAAGCCCGCGGTCGAGTCGACCATGCAGCGGGTGGGCGTGACCGACAAGGCTCCGCAGATCCCCGTGACGGAGGGACAGAAGTGATCGCGCACATCCTGCCGCTGGCGGATTTCACGGCGCCCAAGATCGAGTACAGCGAGCTGGCTCCACTGCTCGTGGTCTTCGGTGCGGCGTGTGTCGGCGTACTGGCCGAGGCGTTCCTGCCCCGGCAGTTGCGGCACCTGGTGCAGCTGGCGATCACGGTGGTCGCCCTGGTCGTCGCCGGCGTACTGACCGGCATCCTGATGGGCGGCGACAAGGAGCTGATCGCGGCCCAGGGCGAGATCTCGGTCGACGGCCCGGCGCTGTTCACCTGGCTCCTCCTGCTGGGGCTGACGCTGATCAGCGTGCTGCTGTTCGCCGAGCGGTCGGTCGACGGTGGACTGTCCGCGTTCGCCGGCCAGGCGGCCGCCGTGCCGGGGTCCGAGGCCGAGCGTGAGGGCACCGCGGCGAGGGTCGAGCACACCGAGGTCTTCCCGCTGACGCTGTTCGCGGTCGGCGGCATGATGCTGTTCGCCTCGGCCAACGACCTGCTGGTGCTGTTCGTCGCGCTCGAGGTCTTCTCGCTGCCGCTGTACCTGCTGTGTGGCCTGGCGCGCCGTCGCCGGCTGATCTCGCAGGAAGCCGCGATGAAGTACTTCCTGCTCGGCGCATTTTCCTCGGCGTTCCTGCTGTTCGGCATCGCGCTGCTCTACGGGTACGCCGGGACGATGTCGCTTGGCGGGATCTCGGACGCGCTGGCCACCCAGACCGGCGGTGACGTGATCCTGCTGGCCGGGACGGGTCTGGTGGCGGTCGGCCTGCTGTTCAAGGTCGGCGCCGTACCGTTCCACTCCTGGACGCCGGACGTCTACCAGGGCGCCCCGACGCCGGTCACCGGATTCATGGCGGCCTGCACCAAGATCGCCGCGTTCATCGGGCTGATGCGGGTCTTCTACGTCGCCCTCGGCGGGACGCGCTGGGACTGGGCGCCGATGATGTGGATCGTCGCGATCCTCACCATGGTGGTCGGCTCGATCGTCGCGATCACCCAGTCCGACGTGAAGCGGATGCTGGCGTACTCGTCGATCGCCCACGCCGGCTTCTTGCTGACCGCGTTCGTCGGGCTCTCGCAGGCAAGTAGCGGCGTCCACAACTCGATCACCTCGACCCAGGCGGTGCTGTTCTACCTGGTCTGCTACGGCTTCCCGACCGTCGGCGCCTTCGCCGTCGTGACGCTGGTGCGGGACGCGGGTGGCGAGGCGACGCACCTGTCGCGCTGGGCCGGACTGGGGAAGAAGTCGCCGCTGCTGGCCGGCATCTTCGCCTTCTTCCTGATCTCCTTCGCCGGGATCCCGCTGACCGCCGGCTTCACCGGCAAGTGGGCGGTGTTCACCGCGGCGTGGACCGGTGGCGCGTGGCCGCTGGTCGTGGTCGCCGTGCTGTGCAGCCTGATCGCCGCGTTCTTCTACGTCCGCGTGATCGTGCTGATGTTCTTCTCCGACCTCCCGGCCGACGCACCGGACGTGGCCCTGCCCGGCTGGCAGACCACGACCGCCGTCGCCCTCGGTCTCGCCGCCACCGTGGTCCTCGGCCTGGTCCCCGGACCGGTGCTCGACCTGGCGGCCCGCGCAGGTGAGTTCATCCGTTGAGTCCGACCCCGCTGCCGGCCGAGAGCCTGGGATTCGCGTTCGCCGACGAGGCGCTCGAATCCCGGGTTCGCGTCGGCCTGGAGACCGTCGAGCAGGCGCTGCGCGACGCGACCCAGTCCGAGGCGCCGTTCGTCACCGCGGCCGCGCAGCACGTCATGGTTGCCGGTGGCAAGCGGTTCCGGCCGCTGCTGGTGCTGCTGGCGGCCGAGTTCGGGCCTGCTCCTGACGCCTCGGAGGTCGTCAAGGCGGCCGTGGTGGTCGAGCTCACCCATGTGGCGACCCTGCACCACGACGACGTGATGGACGAGGCCGCGCTGCGGCGGGGCTCGGCCACCGCGAACGCCCGCTGGGACAACTCGGTCGCCATCCTGTCCGGTGACTGGCTGTTCGCCCGGGCGTCCTACCTGCTCGCCGACCTCGGGCCGGAGGCGGTCCGGATCCAGGCCCGTACCTTCGGCCGGCTGGTCGAGGGTCAGATCCGCGAAACCCTGGGGGTCGGCGAGGGCCAGGACCCGCTGAAGCACTACCTGTCGGTGGTCGCCGACAAGACCGGCTCGCTGATCGCGACGTCCGTGCTGTTCGGAGCCCGGTACGCCGGTGCCTCCGAGGAGATCCAGGAATCGCTGCGCGCCTTCGGCGAGGAGATCGGCGTCGCCTTCCAGCTCGCCGACGACATCCTCGACATCGCCTCGGAGTCCGGCCAGTCCGGTAAGACTCCCGGCACCGATCTGCGCGAGGGCGTCCCGACCCTGCCGGTCCTGATCTTCCGCGCCCAGGCCGACCCGTCGGACCCGACGGACGCACGCCTGCTCGAGCTGCTCGACTCGGACCTGTCCGACGACACCCGCCTGGCCGAGACCCTCGACCTCCTCCGGGCCCACCCGTCCTTCCGGCAGGCCGAGGACGACGTACGCCGCCGGGCCGCCGACGCCCGTAAACTCCTCGCCGACCTCCCCCAAGGCACCGCCCGGGACGCCCTCGACTCCCTCTGCGACCTGGTCGCCACCCGCTCGGTCTAGAAGGCGTTGCGGCGCCGCATCGCGCGCGACCGCCCGTCCGGGTCGTAGACGTGACGGGCCAGCCGGCTTGCCCAAGCAGTCTGCAGGCGGGACACGGGTTGCGGGCTGTGCCGGCGGATCCGGCCGGGAGGTCGTGGCCCGAGGCAACCATTCGCGATCCACTCGTCGAGAGTGGCGGCCTGCTCCTGCCAGAGCTTGAAGCCGCTGATCGGGTCGAGGTCGGGGGCGTCGGTGGCAAGGTGTTCGGACCACAGCTCCGAGCGGAGCGACCGGGCCAGGTCCGCGGACTCGATCGCGCAGGTCAGTTCGCTGTCGTTGGTCCAGGATCTGCGATTGAAGTTGTCCGAGCCGCAGGTCAGCCACTGGTCGTCGACGATGCAGACTTTCGCGTGCACATAGATCGGTACGCCGTACTCGTTCTCCAGGTTGTAGACCGCGACGCGATCCGACTCCAGCAATCTCAGTGCCTCGAGCTGGGCGTAGCGGGCCGGCGGGCCGCTGATCCGGCCGTCCTGGTCCGGATACCGTGGCACGACGGCGATGATCCGCAGCTCGGGCGACCGGTCCAGCGCCTCCCGCAGGCGATGCGTCACCTCCGCTGACCACAGGTACTGATCCTCGACGTAGACCAGGGTCTTCGCTCGCGCGAACGCCTTCAGATAGCCGCGGGCCACGCTGTATTCACCGTGCGGCGCGAACGGGAAACCCGGATGCTTGTGCGCGTAGGTCCGCAGCACCTGCACCGGATGCGGCCCGGCGGGCGGCGGATCCGGGAACGCCTCCGGCAACTTCGATGGGTGCCGCGGCATCCGAGCCAGCCGGTGGACGACCATCCGGTACGGCGTCCGGCGGTCGAGCGGATGTGGATCGTCCCAGCGTTCGACGAAGCAGAGGAGGAGCTTGCCGACCGCCGGACCGTGGACCTCGAGCACGACATCGTGCCAGGGAGCCCGGGACCCGTAGCGCGGGTCCATCGGTGCGGCTTGCGGATCGCCCAGGTGCCGTGCGTCGTCGCGTCGTCCGTGACACAGGTCGATACCTCCGACGAAGGCGACATCGGCGTCCGGATCGCCGCGGTGCCGGATCACGAACAGCTTCTGGTGGTGCGACGCCAGCCGGCGGACCCGCTGGTCGAGCAACACCTCGGCGCCGGCCTCGTTCAACTCGGTCCCGAGCCGCTGGTTCTCCTGCGAGTTGAAGTTCATGCGGTCGGAGTGGGACCGCCACAACTGCGCCCGGATCTCTACCCCGGTACGCGCGAGGTCGCACAGGACCGACCCGATGCTCGGACCGTCCTCGAACAGCGCCTCGTCCGGATCCCCTCGCCAGTCGGTGAAGTACACCCGGTCACCGGACCGCAGGCCGCACAGCTCGTCGTACAACCGCCGGAAGTACGTCGCCCCATGCACCAACGGCCGCACCAGATTCCCCTCGGTCCAGGCCCCGTCGGCGTCGATGCCGGTCGCGGGGTTGCCCCGCTCCGCCGCGGTGAGGAACCAGTCGTGCGCCATCAGACCCCGGTACCCGTATTCCGCAAGATCATGACTTGCGGGACTGCCAGGCCGGGCTGTCGACGTAGTGGTTGTCGTAGAGGTCGCTCGTCCTCCCGAGCTCGGACGGGTCGGTTTCGCCTCGGTAGACGGACTCTAGGAGACGGTGGTAGCCGAAGCGGGACTTGGCGCGGGTGAGGACGAAGAGGACCTCGGTGTCCTCGTCTCCGGTGGCTTCGAAGGCGTGGGGTGTGTTCGGGGGCACGACGAGGAAGTCTCCTTGCCGCACGGTGATGATGTCGTCGCCGGTGAGAACGCGGAGGGAGCCCTTCAGCACAAAGAAGAGTTCGGCGGCCTCGTGGTGGAGGTGTGGGGGAGCGCCTTCCTTGCCCGGCTTGAAGATCGAGCGATGGCTGGTGAGGTGGCCGTCGGTGTCGGTGACGTCGGCGAAGAGGGTCACGCCGCTGGCGGGCAGGACCTCGGCCTCGGCGGCGCGGACCAGAACGGGCAGGATCGTGCTCATGGTGATTCTCCTTCGGTAGTGGAATTCAGTTGCTGATGGCATCGACCAGGACCGGCGTACGGCGCCGCCCGGTGAGCGCGATCGCGGCCGTGACGACCACACCGGCCGCGGTGAGCAGGACCGCGATCCGGAGTCCGTGGTTGGTCGCGGTCCGCAGTGACTCCCCGGTCAGACCGGCCGTGCCGCTGTTGGCGATGGCGACAGGATCGCGAGGCCGACCGCGTTCCCGATCTGCTGACCGGTCCAGGCCATCCCCGAGCCGATGCCTTGGTGCTCTGCGGCGACCCCGGTGGACGCGGCGGCGTACATGGTGCTGGGCCGGCCAGCGACGCGGCGCCGTACAGGAGGAGACCGGCGGTGAACATCCGGCGGCGGCCGAGCAGGTCGGACATCCGGCCGCCGAGCAGCAGGAAGCCGCCGAAGGCGACGGCGTACCCGCTGATCACCCACTGCAGGTTGTGGGCGGCGAACCCGAGTTCGCGGCCGATGTCCGGGACAGCGACGTACACGATGGTGTAGTCGAGCGCGATGATCAGCTGCGCGAATGCGAGCAGGGACAGGATCAATGGCTTGTTCGGGATATTCGACATCCAGAATCAACTCCTGGGTCAGGACGTGTGGAGCTCAGGGCTTATCGGGGGGTCACGGCCTGTCGGAGCTCAGGACTTGAGGTTGGCGAACCGGCTCCGGGCGTTCGCCGGGGCGGTCGGGGACCTGCTCACCACCCGCTCGGCGACATCGGCGATCGTCTGCTGGGCCAGCATCCGGCGATAGGTCAGCTCCGCGCCGCGCATCGCCTGCGAGATCACGCAGATCTCGGTGTAGTCGGCCTCCGGATCGGCGCCGGGGCCTTCCTTCAGGATCTGGGTGCAGCGGAACGCGTCGTCCGGCCCGTCGATCGCGACGACGATGTCGAGCAGGCTGATGTTCCGCGGATCACGCGCCAGCTGGAACCCGCCCTTCGGTCCGGAGACCGAAGTGAGGATGCCGGCCCGGGTGAGGGCCTGGAGCTGTTTGTTCAGGTACGCCGTCGGAAGGTTGTAGAAGGCGGCGAGTGCCTTGGCGGTGACCGCCTCACCGGGAAGCCAGCTGAGGTTGACGCAGCTGTGCATCGCCCATTCGACCCCCTCGTTCATCTTCATAACCTGGATACTAAATGTCCTGAATTCAGATCGTCAAGTGTTCCCGATGCCGCGGAGGCCTCAGATGGCGGAGGCGGTCACCGCGGCCCGCTCGAGGGCGATGTTCTGGCGGCGGCGGTTCATGCTGTCCCAGGTGAAGATGACGAGGGCGAGCCAGACCAGGCCGAAGCCGGCCCAGCGCATGGTGGACATGGCCTCGTGGAAGACCAGGACGCCGACGATGAACTGCATGATCGGCGCGATGTAGTTCAGCAGGCCGAGTGTCGTCATCGAGACCCGCGTCGCGGCGGCTCCGAAGAGCAGGAGCGGTACGGCGGTGATCGGGCCGGTCAGCAACACCAGCACCAGGTAACCGGCGCCCTGGTGGGTGACCGTCGAATCGCCTTGGAGGCCGAGTACGGCGATCGCCGCGAGCGCGAGCGGGAACACGGTGCCGGACTCGATCGCCATCCCCTCGATCGCACCGGCGCCGGCCTGCTTCTTCGCCAGCCCGTAGAAACCGAACGAGAACGTCAGGATGATCGCCACCCACGGCGGCCGCCCGTTCTCGATCGTCAGCCCGACGACGGCGACGAACGCGATGGCCAGCGCGACCCACTGCGCCGTACGCAACCGTTCCTTCAGGACGAAGACGCCGAGCAGCACCGTGAACAGCGGGGTGATGAAGTACCCCAGCGACGTCTCGACCACCCGGCCGTGGTTCACCGCCCAGATGTACGTGCCCCAGTTCGCCGAGATCAGGAACGCCGCGGCGATCAGCGGCCACCGCCGCCGCGGCTCCCGCAGCAACGCCCTCACCCGGCCGAACTTCCGCAGTACGACGACCAGGATCGCGATCGTCACCAGGGACCAGAGGACCCGGTGAGCGAGCAGTTCGATCGCGCCGGAGTGGTCCAGCAGCTTCCAGTACAGCGGAAAGAGGCCCCAGATCAGGTACGCGGTGAAGCCGTAGGTGAACCCTTTTCGCTGTTCTGGCACGGCGTCAGCCTAAGCCCGCGCGACAGTGGCATCCAATTACTTTGCTCATGACGTGAGACGGGCTGGTGCGATGCGGTTGGATAGAGAGGTGGAGACGAGGAGGCACCAGTGGGTGTGAGGACCGGTCTGGTCTCGGTGACGTTTCGCCAGTTGCCGGCCGACGAGGTGGCGGAGATGGCGGCGAAGGCCGGGCTCGCGGCGATCGAGTGGGGCGGTGACGTGCATGTCCCACTCGGCAATCTGGTCGCCGCCCAGCGGGTGAAGGCGCTGTCCGAGGTCCACGGCCTCGAGATCGCGGCGTACGGCTCGTACCTGCGGGCCGGCAGCGTCGACCGCGAGGAGATGCGTTCGGCGGTCGCCACCGCCGAGGCTCTCGGCGCGCCGCGGATCAGGGTCTGGGCCGGCAATGTCGGTACGGCGGAAGCCGGCGTGGGGGACCGGATGGCGGTGACCCGCGGGCTGGCCGAGTTGGCCGACGTTGCCGCGAGTGCGGGGATCGAGGTCGCGTTGGAGTTCCACCGCAACACGCTCACCGACGAGGTCGACTCGACGATCACGTTGCTGCTCGACGTCGGCGCGCCCAACCTCAGGACCTACTGGCAACCGCCGGTCGACCTGGACGACGCCCAGTGCCTCGAGCAACTCGAGGCCCTGATGCCGTGGCTCAGCACTGTCCACGTCTTCTCGTGGTGGCCGTCCAACACCCGCCTGCCACTATCGGCCCGAGCATCCCTCTGGCGCCCCGTCCTGGACCGCCTCGCCGCCGAACCCCGCGAAATCAACGCCCTCCTGGAATTCGTCGCCGACGACTCCCAGGACCAGTTCGCCAAGGACGCCGCCGACCTGCACAGCTGGGTCTGATCAGCCGGTGGTGTAGACGCCGACACCGATCGTCCCCCTCGGCTCGGTCGTCGGCCGGTTGGTGCCGTCCACGAGCGTGGCGGTCACGGTCACCGGCTGTCCCTTCGGGACGGCCGGCGTGATCGTCGCGCTCGGGTCCGAGCCGGCCTGGTAGCCACCCGACGGCCGCCGGCTGATCACGGTCCCGTCACTCAGCCGGAGCTGGATCTCGCGCGCGGTCAACGCGCCGTTCTCGGTGCTCACATCGTGCTCGACCGGCTGGGCCATCCGGATGGTTGCCCGGCCTGGTCGGAAAGTTCCGCTGAGCACTGGTCAAGCGGTGGATTCTTCCGCAACGCTGACAGGTGACAGATTCCTTCCCCGCCCCGGAGGTGTCCGATGTCCTTCACCAGGCCGTTGCCCAGGCTGCTCGCCGTACTGCTGCTGTTCGCGGCGACACTCACCACCAGTCAGGTCGTGACCGCGACCGAAGCGCGAGCGGACGGTTGCTACACCTGGGGTCGCACCCTCAGTCAGGGGATGACTGGTGAGGATGTGCGCCAGTTGCAGATCCGGGTCGCGGGATATCCCGGGTACGGCGCGCATCTGGCCGTCGACGGTGATTTCGGGCCGGCCACGAAGGCGGCGGTGCAGCGGTTCCAGTCGGCGTACGGGCTGGGGGCGGACGGGGTCGCCGGGCCGGCCACGTTCAGCAAGATCTACGCGTTGCAGGACGACGACTGTACGCCGATCCACTTCACCTACGCGGAGCTCGACGACGGTTGCGGCGGATCCGGGTACGACGGTGGGCCGCTGTCCGAGGCGGCGACGAGGGCGAACGCGTTGCAGACCATGTGGCAGCTGGAGGCGATGCGGCACGCGCTCGGTGACCAGCCGCTGAACATCACCAGCGGGTTCCGCAGCGTCCCGTGCAACAACTCGGTCGGCGGCGCGAGCAACAGCCAGCACCTCTACGGCCGGTCCGCCGATCTGGTCGGTGTCCACTCGCTCTGCACGCTCGCCAAACAAGCCCGCAACCACGGCTTCGGCGGCATCTTCGGCCCGGGCTACCCCGACCACAACGACCACACCCACGTAGACATCAGAACATCGAACGCCTGGAGTGCGCCGAACTGTGGGATCTAGAGGAGTTGGCTGAAGGTGTGGATGAGGAGGCCGACGAGGGCGCCGACGACGGTTCCGTTGATCCGGATGAACTGCAGGTCGCGGCCGACGTGCAGTTCGATCCGGGCGGCGGCCTCGCGGCCGTCCCAGCGTTCGATCGTGTCGGAGATGATCGAGACGATCTCGTTGCCATAGGTGCGAACGACGTACCCGACCGCCTCGGCGGCGCGGGCGTCGACCTTGCCGCGGAGTCCGTCGTCGTCCTGCAGCCGTTTGCCCAGCTCCTGCAGGGCTGTCGTCGCGCGCACCTGCAACGTGCTGGCCGGATCGTTGATCGCCTCGATCAGCGCCGTGCGTACGGCGTCCCACACCGCGGTCAGGCTCGAGCCCATGTCGGGGTGGGTGAGCATCCGGACCTTGAACGCCTCGAAGCGGCCCATCATGTCGGGGTCGTGCTGCAGATCGTCGGCCAGTTGGCCGAGCAGCCGGTCGAGCGCCTGGCGGGTCGGGTGCGAAGGGTTGTCCCGCACCTCGGCCAGCCAGGCCAGCGCCTCCCGGTGGATCCGGTCGATCACGATCCGGTCCACCCATTGCGGCGACCAGCTCGGCGCCCGCGAACCGACGATGTCGGCGACCACGTCCCGGTTGTCCCGCAGCCAGTCGTGCGCCTCGACCAGGACCAGGTCGAGCAACGCGTGGTGGGCGCCGTCCTCGACCACCGACTGCAGGAGATGCCCGGCGATCGGGCTCAACGGCTCTCGCACGAACCGCGGTAGCAACGATCCCCGCACGAACGCGGTCACGTCGTCGTCGCCCAGCCTCGGTAGCGCCGCGCCGATCGTCCGGGCGCCCTCGGCCACGATCCGCTCGGCGTGGTTGCCGGCGGCAAGCCACTCGCCCGCCCGGCGACTCACCTCGGCGGTGCGCATCTTCTCCGCCACCACCTCTTCGGAGAGGAAGTTCTCGGTGACGAACTGCTCCAGGCTCTCGGCCAGGCTGTCCTTGCGGGTCGGCACGATCGCGGTGTGTGGGATCGGAAGCCCGAGCGGATGCCGGAACAGTGCGGTGACCGCGAACCAGTCCGCCAGCGCACCCACCATCGCCGCCTCGGCCGCGGTGTTCACGTAACCCCATCCGCCCTCGAGGTGCAGAGTGGCCACGTAGATCGCGACTGCGAGCAGCAACAACCCCAACGCGACCGATCGCATCTGCCGCAACCCGCGCCGCCGAACCTGGTCAGCGGCGCTCATCGTCATTGTCGCCATACACCGATCTAACCAAGTGGGCGGTGATCAGGTGGTCAGGCGACGGCCTGGTCGACCCCTGAATTCCGCACGATCCGCCGATCCATCAGCCCGGAGATGAGCGCCAGCGCCAACCCCGCGACGGCCAGTACGGCGCCCAGCCGGCTCGGCCACTGGTAGCCGTAACCCGCCGCCAGTACGACGCTGCCGAGCCAGGCACCGAATGCGTTCGCGATGTTGAGCGTCGAGTGGTTGAGTGAGGCGGCCAATGACTGGCCTCCGTGCGCGACATCCATCAACCGGGTCTGCAGCGCCGGGACCAGGATGCTCGCGGAGAAGCCCATCGCGAACACCCCGATCAGCGCACCCGGCTTGGTCTGCGCCAGCCAGCCGAACGTTCCGAGGACGACGGCCACCGCGATCAGGCCGCCGTACAGGCTCGGCATCAGCGCGCGGTCGGCCAGGCGGCCGCCGACCACGGTGCCGCAGGTCATGCCCACGCCGTACGCGGCCAGCACGACGGTGACCGCGGACTCGGAGAAACCGGCCAGTTCCGTCATCGTCGGGGTGATGTAGGAGTAGGTGGCGAACATGCCGCCGAAGCCGACCATGCCGACCAGCAGCGCCATCCACACCTGCGGCCGGGCCAATGCGCTGAGCTCGCTGCGGATGTTGACATCGCTGCCGACCGGCTGCGGCGCGACCCAGAACCACACCGCCACCAGCGTGAGCAGTCCGAGCCCGCCGACCGCAAGGAACGGCGCCTGCCAGCCGAGCCGCTGGCCCATCAGGGTGGTGACCGGTACGCCGATGATGTTGGCGACCGGGAGTCCGACCATCGTCATCGAGACCGCCCAGGCCCGCCGGTTGGCCGGCACCAGCGTCGTGCCGACCACCGCGCCGATCCCGAAGAACGCGCCGTGCGGCAGGCCGGTCAGGAAGCGCGCGGCCATCAGGAACTCGTAGCTCGAGGCAACGGCCGAGAGCACGTTGCCGAGCACGAACACCGCCATCAGTCCCAGCAGCAACCGCTTCCGCCCGGTCCGCGCGCCCAGTGCCGCGATCACCGGCGCGCCGACCACGACCCCCAGCGCGTACGCCGAGATGACGTGACCGGCGGTCGGGATCGAGATGTGCACGCCGTCCGCGATCTGCGGCAGCAACCCCATCGTGACGAACTCGGTGGTTCCGATCGCGAAACCACCGATCGCCAGCGCGAACAACGCCGGGCCGACGGGCCGCCCGACCGACCGGCTGTCAGGAGTCACCGAGTTTGGCACGGCTGATTCTCGCATCGGCAGGTACAGCGGCCGACCGGGTCTCACCGGTGGTTGTGACGACCGCCACCGCACTCCGCCGCCACGCGATCACCAGCAGGACCACCGCGAGCAGGGCGAAGATCGCGTTCCCGGCCAGGTCGACACCCGTCGGCGCGTCCATCACCGGCTTCTCGGGGAACCCGTGCCACGCGTAGGTCAGCAATGCACCGCCCGCGACCGCCATCGAGTGATGCGCGGTCCACCCGCCCCGGCGCGCCCATCGCAGGACGACGTACGCCGAAAGCAGCTCGACGGCCACGAGCCCGGCGGCCTGGACCCAACCGGACCACCCGAGATCGTTGACGACCATGAACAGCGAGGACAGCACCAGCCCGGCAAGACCGACCAACCAGGGCGCAGGCACCTCGCCGGTGACACGGACCGGCTGACGATGGCCGGCCCACACGGCCAAGGCGATCAGCACCACGATGGCGTCACCCGTCCCGGCGAACTGCCCGGCCGACGCACGGAACGAGTCACTGCTCAGCTGGAAGGCCGTCGTCGCAACGATCCCGCCCAGGAACAGCATGCCGACGACCCACAGCCCGATCTTGCCCAGCCATGGTTCGCGCGGACGGCGGGAGATGGACTCGACCAGCACGATCGGGACCGAGATGCTCCAGACCGTGTGCAGCGCGAGGACGAACAACGTCCACGGCGCACCCATGCCGAGCGCCGGGATATACCCAGGGTCCAGCAGCCGAAGATCCGCGTAGTCGGGGTTGAACAGCGACTGCGTGGTGATCCCTTCCTCGAGTACGGCGTACGCGAGCGCGAGGATCAGCACACTCGGGTAACCCCAGCCACGCCGCCGGACGACCTCCCGGATCAGTGCGGCGCCACCGCCGTACAGCGGGGCCAGAAACACCAACGCGAAGATCTTGTTGACCGGGATGTTCCCCAGCAGAAACTCCGCCACCAGCGGCGACAGGAAGAACAGGCCGAGGGCCGGCAGGCTCCGCTTCATCACTCCACACCTCTCTCATCGGTCACGTTCATCACTCTCGTCTTCGACGGGCGTCGGCACCGATGCGATCCGTCCGGATCCCGGCCTGACGGACGTCGCGTCCCGGACCTGACGGACGTCATGGATAGGGACCAATCGCGGCGGATCAACCGTTGGCGCGACGGCGTCGGAGCGAGACGCTGAACAGCAAGGGATCCCGCTGTCGCGGAGTCCCGTCCGACACATTCAGGAGGCACCGTATGAAGACCATCCATCACGTAGTCGACATCGACGGGCCGACGGACTCGGTGTGGAGTGCTCTCACCGAAGGCCCGCGCCTCGCGTCATGGTGGTCGACGCGCGTGGAGACGGCGCCGGCAGCGCTCGGCGTCCAGACTCACTGGACGTTCGGCGGCGACTTCAATCCCGTCATGCAGGTGACTGAGATCGTGCCGCGTTCCGCGCTGTCCTGGCGGTGCATCGGCGGACATGACAACTGGCAGGACAACGACTTCCGCTTCGAACTCGTTCCACTCGAGCCGAACCGCACCCGCCTGCGGTTCTGGCAGGAGTACGCAACCGAGCTCTCCGACGACGACTACGGCATCTACAACTTCAACTGGGGTTATTACCTCGAAAGCTTGCGGCTCCTGTGCACCCGCGGCCGCGGACGACCTTACGTCCCCAGCGCCGGGTCGACGTAGCACCCGCACCATCCGAAGGAGATCCTGATGCCCATTTACCAGACCGCGCACTACGAGGTTCGGGCCGACGCCGTTGATCGTGTCAAGGCTGCGATCACCGAGTTTGTCCGCTACGTCACTGACAATGAGCCAGGCAGCCGCCTGTACGCGGCGTGGCAGGAGGTCGATGATCCGACCAAGTTCGTTCATCTGTTCATCTTCGAAGACGAGGCCGCCCATGAGGCCCACGGTCGTTCTGACGCAGTCGCAGCGTTCGAGGCTGTCTACACGCCCGAATTGACTGCCGGCCCTGTTGTCTTCACCGACTACCACCTCGTCGCAGCCAACATGCGATAGGGACCGTGCCGTCCGGTCGCATTGGCCGCGATGGCGTGGTTGAGGTCGCGAGGTAGGGCGTGGGAGCATCCGGCATGGCCAACTTTGGGGACTACCAGTTGCAGATCTACCTGCAGGGGATGTTGCAGGGGATCCGGCCGGAGATCACGACCGACCTGGCCCGGCTGGAGTCGCAGGCGGCCGGGAAGCTGCCGGTGGAGGCGATGGGCTACATCGTTCCGAGCGCGGGGAGTGGCGCGACGGCACGAGCCAACCAGGTGGCGTTCGATCGGTGGCGGCTGGTGCCCCGGATGCTCCGCGGCAGCACCGAACGCGACCTGTCCTGCACCATCCTCGGTACGGCGATGCCCGCCCCGGTGGTGGTCGCACCGATCGGCGTCCAGACGCTGGCGCATCCGGACGGCGAGCTCGCGACGGCACGGGCCGCCGATACCCTCGGCCTGACCTACACGCACTCGACCCAAGCGAGTCACGCGATCGAGCAGATCGAGGCCGGCAGCAAATGGTTCCAGCTCTACTACCCGACCGACCGGGACGTCTGCCTCAGCTTCCTCCAGCGTGCGAAGGCCGGCGGGTACGGCGTACTCGTCGTCACGCTCGACACCGGAACGATCGGGTGGCGGCCGTCCGACCTGGACCGTGGGTTCCTGCCGTTCCTCAAGGGTGAAGGGCTGGCGAACTACTTCAGCGACCCGGCCTTCCAGGCGAAGCTGGTCAAGCCGGTCGCCGAGGACCCAGGTGCCGCGGTGATGCACTGGGCGCAGATGTTCCCGAACGTCGGCCTGGCCTGGGACGACTTGTCGTTCCTGCGCGACAACTGGGACGGCCCGGTCGTGCTGAAGGGGATCACCGCGGTCGAGGACGCCAAGCTCGCGGCCGAACACGGCGTGGACGGCATCGTGGTCTCGAATCACGGCGGCCGCCAGGTGGACGGCGCGATCGCGTCGCTGGATGCGTTGCCCGCGATCGCGGATGCGGTGGGCGAGCAACTGACGGTCCTGTTCGACTCCGGCGTACGCACTGGCGCCGATGCCGCCAAGGCGCTCGCGCTCGGTGCCAAAGCGGTGCTGCTCGGACGTCCGCTGCTCTACGGACTGGCGCTGGCCGGGCAGGCGGGTGTCGAGCATGTGCTGCGATGCTTCCTGGCCGAGCTCGACCTGACGCTGGCGCTGGCCGGATACGCGAACCATCGTGAGCTCAACCGCGACTCGGTGGTCCGGGCGTGAAGGCGGTCATCTTCGACCTGGACAACACGCTGTTCGACCACACCGCGTCGGCGACGTACGCGATCCGCACCTGGATCCCCGAGCTCGGTGGCACGCCGTCGGACGAACTGGTCGCCCAGTGGTTCGTGATCGAGGACCGCGTGTACCCCCAGTGGCTGGCCGGTGCGCTCACCCACCAGGGCCAGCGGCGCGCCCGGCTGCGCGACTTCCTGCCGCTGCTCGGCCACCCGGTGCCGCCGACCGATGCCGAGCTGGATCACCTGTTCACGGGCTACCTGCGGCACTACCGGGGCAGCTGGACCGCGTTCCCGGACGCCCGGCCCGCGCTGGAAGTTGCCCGCAGCAACGGTTGGCGGATCGGCGTGCTGACCAACGGGAGTACGACGCAGCAGAACGCGAAGCTGGCCGCGATCGGGCTGGCCGAGCTGGTGGACGTGGTCTGTACGTCGGAGTCGCTCGGCGTCAGCAAGCCGGCGTCGGAGGCATACCTGCAGACCTGCGAGGCCCTCGGCGTCGAGCCCGCGGACACTCTGATGATCGGCGACAACCTCGAGCTCGATGTGGTGGCAGCGCAAGCCGCGGGGCTGACCGCGCGGCATCTCGATCGGCCTGCCGGGATCACTCTCCTGCAGTTGCTTTGACGCCGTCCACGAGCAGACGGATCAGCCGGTTGTCGTGTAGCGTCTACTTCAGATACCTTCTAGTCTGAAGCAGGCGTTACACGGAGGATCGATGGAGCGCATCAAGGCGGTGGCCCGGCGGTACGTCGATGCCGGCCGGTACCCGGGGACGATCACGGTGGTCGCCCAGCGGGACGAGGTGGCCTGCTTCGACGCGTACGGGCGCTCCGACGTCGAGCGGGACCGGCCGATGCGGGCGGACACCATCTTCCGGATCTACTCGATGACCAAGCCGATCGTGAGCCTCGGCCTGATGCAGCTGTACGAGGAAGGGCTGTTCCAGCTCGACGACCCGGTGGTGAAGTTCCTGCCCGCGCTCGGTCGCCCGAAGGTGTACGACGACGGTGGCCTGCGGGAGTCGGGTCGCGAGATGACGGTGCGGGATCTGTTGATGCACACGTCGGGGCTCGCGGCGTCGAACGGCAAGCATCCGGTCAGCCTGCTGTATCAGGAGGCCGGGCTGACCGGCCTGGATTCGGACGCGGCACTGTCGGAGCTCCCGGCCCGGCTGGCCGGGCTGCCGCTGCAGGCAGATCCGGGGTCGCGCTGGATCTACGGGATCTCCACCGATCTCGTCGGGTTGCTGTGCGAGGTGATCAGCGGGCTGCCGCTGGATCGCTATCTGCAGACCAGGATCTTCGATCCGCTCGGAATGACGGACACCGGGTTTTCGGTGCCTGAGGCAAGCATCTCCCGGTTCGCCGCCAGCTATGCGTACGACGACGGTGGGTTCAAGCTCGCCGATGATCCGCTGACGAGTGCCTACACCCGGCCGCGGTCGTTCCTGTCCGGGGTCGCCGGGCTGGTGTCGACGGCGGGGGACTACCTGCGGTTCGCCCGGATGCTGGCCGGCGGCGGTTCGCTCGACGGGGTCCGGATCATCGGGCCGCGGACGCTGCGCTTCATGACCATGAACCACCTGCCGGGCGGTCAGGATCTTGCGGCGTTCGCCGACTTCGGCGGCGAGACGAAGCGAGCGGGGCAGGGATTCGGGCTCGGTTTCGGGGTGTTGCTCGATCCGGTGGCGGCGCAGACGATCGGCACACCCGGCGAGTACTTCTGGGGTGGCGCTGCCTCGACCGCGTTCTTCGTGTCACCCGCGGATGAGCTGATCGTCATCTTCCTGACCCAGTTGCGGCCGTCTGCCAGCTACCCCGTCCGCCGTGAACTGAGAGCCGCCGTCTACGCCTCCCTCGACGACTGACGCCATGCCGTCCTCACCAACCGACTGCATGCCGCACACGACGGCCGACGACGGGTGCCGGCTCTGGTCCCAGGTGACCGGCGACGGTCCACCCGTCGTCCTCGTCCACGGCGGCCCCGGTTGGTGGGACGTGTTCCACGACCTCGCGCTCCCGGGGTTCACTCTTCACCGCTGGGACCAGCGCGGCGCCGGCCGCTCAGACCGCCGCGGCCCCTACACCCTCGCTCGCTTCGTCGCAGATCTCGAGACGATCCGCAGCGACACCGGCCACGAGAAGGTCGTGGTCGTCGGCCACTCCTGGGGAGCAGCCCTCGCCCTCGGGTACGCGGCAGCGCACCTCGACCACCTCACCCATCTGATCCTGGTCTCGAGCATCGGCCTCGACGGCACACCGCCGACGTACCGCGACCGCGTCGCCGACATCCTCGCGCACACACCACCCGACGACCCCTGGATCGCCCGTATTTCAACGGGTTTCGCCGATCGCGGGACCGCTCTCGACCACGCCCGCCAACTCAACACACCACGCTTCGAGCCCAACCAGGAGTGCGCCGACGCCTTGCTCGCCGAGCTCCGCCGGGTGCCCGACAAGACAGTCGCTTGCGGGCGGATCGCCGTACCGACGCTGCTGGTCCACGGTGCCGAGGACCTCAGACCGCCGTACGTCACCGACAGCCTGCTCAAAGCACTGCCGAACGCCGAACGGGTAGTGCTCGACGGTGTCGCGCACTACCCGTGGGTGGAAGACCCGGACGCCTTTCAGAAAGTCGTCCGAGCCCATCTGAGCTGAAAACTCAGCATCAGTTGACGGTCCAGGTGTCCGCGCCGGTGACCAGAGCCTGCAGATCGCCGGTGCCCTGGGCTTCCTGGGCGGTGGTGATCTGCTGGCGGACCATATCGTCGTACGCCGGGCGCTCGACCGAGCGGAAGACGCCGATCGGCGCGCGATGCAGGACGCCGGCGTCGGTCAGCCGGGACAGGGCGAACGCGTACGCCGGGTCCTCGGTGTGGGCGTCGTGGATGACGAGATCCGCCTCGCCACCGGGCAGGTCCGCGACCTCGCGGACGGCCAGTGAGGCGAAGCCGTCGCGGACCACGCCGAGCCGCCCGTCCGTGCCGAACCGGATCGGCTCACCGTGCACGAGCGGGATGATCGCGTCGTCCCGGGTCTCCGGGTCCTTGAACGCCTCGAACGCGTTGTCGTTGAAGATCGGGCAGTTCTGGTAGATCTCCACGAACGACGTCCCGCGGTGTTCGGCGGCCGCCCGCAGCACCGACGTGAGGTGCTTGCGATCGGAGTCGACCGTGCGGGCCACGAACGTCGCCTCCGCGCCGAGCGCCAGCGAGACCGGGTTGAACGGGTTGTCCACGGAGCCCATGGGCGTCGACTTCGTCACCTTGCCCGGCTCCGAGGTCGGCGAGTACTGACCCTTGGTGAGGCCGTAGATCCGGTTGTTGAACAGCAGGATCTTGAGGTTCACGTTCCGCCGCAGCGTGTGGATCAGGTGGTTGCCGCCGATCGACAGCGCGTCGCCGTCACCGGTCACCACCCAGACACTCAGGTCCGGCCGGGCCACCGCGAGACCGGTCGCGATCGCCGGCGCGCGCCCGTGGATCGAGTGCATGCCGTACGTCGACAGGTAGTACGGGAACCGGGACGAGCAGCCGATACCGGACACCATCGCCACGTTCTCGCGCTTGATCCCGAGCTCGGGCAGGAAGCCCTGGAAGGCCGCGAGTACGGCGTAGTCCCCGCAGCCCGGGCACCAGCGGACCTCCTGGTCCGACACGTACTCCTTGCGGTTCTGCGGCTCGGTCGCGGCCGGGACGCCCTTCAGACCTCCGGGCAGACCCGGCAGGCCGAGATCGACCGTGCTCATCGTGCTCCCTCCGGGTGGTGCAACTGGCCGTTGGACCGGCCGTTCGGCTCGGTGTGCAGCGCTTCGCCATGGGTCAGGCTGGCCGCGGCCTCGCCCAGATGCCGGGCGTCGTCGTCGATGCCCTCGGTCTCCTCGACCAGGTTGCCGATCACCTCGGCCAGCTCGGCCGCGCCGAGCGGCATACCCCGGACCTGCGCGTACGAGACCACGTCGACCAGGTACTTCGACCGCAGCAGCATCGCCAGCTGGCCCAGGTTCATCTCCGGGACCAGGACCTTCTCGTACGACTTCAGCAGGTCGCCGAGGTTCGACGGGAACGGGTTCAGGTGCCGCAAATGGGCCTGCGCGACCTTGCCGCCGACCTTGCGGACCCGGCGGACACCGGCACCGATCGGGCCGTACGTCGAACCCCACCCGAGCACCAGCACCTTCGCCGTACCGTCCGGGTCGTCGACCTCGATCGGCGGGATGGAGCGGGCGATGCCGTCCACCTTCGCCTGCCGGGTACGGATCATCAGGTCGTGGTTGGCCGGGTCGTAGGAGATGTTGCCGGTCTTGTCCTCCTTCTCCAGACCGCCGATCCGGTGGTCCAGACCCGGCGTCCCCGGGATCGCCCAGGCGCGGGCCAGGGTCTCCGGGTCGCGCAGGTAGGGGAGGTACGCCGGCTCGCCCTTGGCGTCGGTCGAGTTCGGCTCGAGGGTGAAGTTCGGGTCGATCGTCGGCAGGTCCTCGATCACCGGGACCTTCCACGGCTCGGAACCGTTGGCCAGGTAGCCGTCGGACAGCACGATCACCGGCGTGCGGTAGGTGACCGCGATCCGGGCCGCCTCGATCGCGATCGCGAAGCAGTCCGCGGGGGACTGGGCCGCGACCACCGGCAGCGGGGCCTCGCCGTTGCGGCCGAACATCACCTGTAGCAGGTCGGCCTGCTCGGTCTTGGTCGGCATACCGGTCGAGGGGCCGGCGCGCTGGATGTCGCAGACGACCAGCGGCAGCTCCAGCATCACGCCGAGACCGATCGTCTCGGACTTCAGGCTGATGCCCGGGCCGGACGACGTGGTCACGCCGAGCGCACCACCGAACGACGCGCCCAGGGCCGCGCCGACACCGGCGATCTCGTCCTCGGCCTGGATCGTGGTGACGTTGAACCGCTTGAGCTTGGACAGCTCGTGCAGTACGTCGGAGGCCGGGGTGATCGGGTAGGCGCCGAGCACCAGCGGCAGACCGGCCCGCTGGGCGCCCGCCACCAGGCCGTACGCCAGCGCGAGGTTGCCGGAGATGTTCCGGTAGGTGCCAGTGGCCATGTGGGCCGGCTTCACCTCGTACCGGACCGAGAACTCCTCGGCGGTCTCACCGAAGTTGTAGCCCGCGCGGAAGGCCGCGATGTTCGCGTCCCGGATGGCCGGCTTCGACGCGAACTTGGTCTCCAGGAACGTGATCGTCGACTCGACCGGCCGCTGGAACAGCCAGGACACCAGGCCGAGGGCGTACATGTTCTTCGCCCGCGACGCGTCCTTGCGGGTCAGGCCGAACTCCTTGACCGACTCCACCGTCATGCCGGTCAGATTCAGCGGTACGACGTGGTAGCCGTCGAGCTCGCCGGTCTCCAGCGGGTTCTCGTCGTACCCGATCCGCTTCAGGTTACGGGCGGTGAAGTCGGCGGTGTCGACGATCAGGGTGGCGCCGCGCGGGACGTCGCGCAGGTTCGCCTTGAGGGCCGCGGGGTTCATCGCGATCAGCACGTCGGGCGCATCACCCGGCGTGAGGATGTCGTGGTCGGCGAAGTGGAGCTGGAAGGACGAGACTCCCGGCAGAGTTCCGGCTGGTGCCCGGATCTCGGCGGGGAAGTTGGGCAGCGTCGACAGATCATTGCCGAACGATGCCGTTTCCGCTGTGAACCTGTCCCCCGTGAGCTGCATCCCGTCGCCGGAGTCGCCGGCGAAGCGGATCACCACGCGGTCGAGCTGCTTGACCTCGATGGTCACTGTTCTGTTCATCTCCAAGTCGAAGCTTGGGTCGGCTTACCGCTTCGTGGGCGGCACGTCGATCCCCCCGTCCAGGGCGATAACCCCAATATTAGTTCGCCCTTAGAACAGAACCATGCAGAAGCCCCGGTGGTCCACAGCCTGGGACGCAGTGTTAGGGGTCCGCATCCGTCCGGTACGGCGAAATCCTCCAGTGTCACACTGCGCAGCCGCCCGTTTGCGATCCGCAGTGAGAACCGGCAGGGTGTCGTCATCAAGTTGTGATCCACCCGCTGGGAGTCTCCATGGGCCGTCGCCGTTTCCGTGTTCTCGCCGGACTGCTGACCATCGCGCTGGCCGGCTGTGCCGCTCCGATCGCACCGGCGGACAGTGCGCTGAGTCTCGGCAGTACGGCCTCCGCAGTGGCCCCGGCGTCGGTGACCGCCCCCGCGCGGACCGCGAAGATCTCCAGCATCCGGACGACGGACGCGACCAAAGGCGTGATCACGGTGATCGGCACGCTGTCGCCGGCGCCGAGGGCGGGCACGCGGATCCCGTTGCATCAGTGGATCCCGTCCGCTCGCCGATGGCAGGAAGTCGCGCATGGCTACTCGTCGGGAGGCAGCGTGACGATCAAGACGGTGCAGCCGGGGTCGGTCCGGACGTATCGCATCGCGATCGGGGCACAGGCGCCGTACCAGGCGGCCCTCTCGCCGATGATCAGCTTCAAGCACTACGTGTGGCGCGGGATCTTCAAGAAGGGGCTGCTGGCTGCGGGCGGGCAGGGGCAGCCGCAGTTCACCGTCATCCCACCGAACGAAGGACCCCGGCGGGCCGAGGCCGATGTGCTCGCCGACAAGGGTGGTTATGTCTGGGGCGACGTGGACTCGACCGGTTGCAGCTACGTGCGGAACTGGCTGGGCAACCTGACCGACGGCACTGCGCGGGTGTCGCTGCACAACGGGGCCAAGGCGATGACCTCGGTGCTGATGAAGCAGGAGACCGAGACCTGGCTCAACTACCAGATCCTCGGCGTGACCCGGCTGCGCCTGCAGGTCGCGGACGTCCACTCGGGCTACGGCCCGTACGTCGCGGTCGACTCGATCATGCTCTGCACCAACTAAGCTGCTGCCGTGTCGGAGAGCTATGGCGTCGTCCTCGCGGTGGTCGCGCTCGGCCTGGTCGGGCTGATCGGCGCCTTCGCGCTGAACAAGGCGCTCACCGTCACCTATCCGACCGAGGGCAAACTCAAGACCTACGAGTCGGGCGTCGACCCGGTCGGCGAGGGCTGGGCGCAGGTCCACATCCGCTACTACCTCTTCGCCTACCTCTACGTGATCTTCGCCGTCGACGCCGTCTACCTTTTCCCCTGGGCCACCATCTTCGTCACCCTCGGCTTCGCCACCCTGATCGAGATGTTCGTCTTCATCGCCTTCGTCGCGGTCGGCCTCCTCTACGCCTACCGCAAGGGCGTCCTCCGCTGGACCTGAGCCCGAATCCACGAACGATTCGGCGCCTGCCCAGGCTGACATTTTGTGGGTTGCCCCCTGAGATGGTGCGTTGCCCACTCATATTCCCAGGGGGCAACCCACCATCTCAGGGGGCAACTCCGCACCTGGGGCAGTGATTGTCGAGGAACGGGCGCGGGCGGGCGCGGTGCAGCTCGACAGGATGTCTCTGGTGGTCGAGGTGGTTTCTCGGCGTGCTGAGGCGTGGCGTAGCCGGCCGTGGGCGTATACGTCCTGTCGAATTGCACCTCGATCGGCACGCAGCCGCGGATTGGGCTAAGCCCGGGCGAGGGCTGCGGCGATGGCCCAGTCCTGCGGGCCGACGCCGACGGACTTGAAGACTGTGCGGCCGGTTGAGACCGGCAGGTTGGCGAGGGCCGGGCCCAGCTCGACCAGGTCTGTGGTTTGTAGCGCCCCTGAAGTGATGGCGTCGATGATTTCGCCGGACTCTTCCAGGGCGGCTTCGCGTTGGTCGACGAGGACTGTGGACGCGGTGGTGAGGAGGTCGCGGGGGAGTTCGCGCATGGTGGGCCGGAAGGCGCCGATCGCGTTGACGTGGACGCGGTCGGGGAGGGCGTCGGCGGTGAAGAGTGGAGTGGCTGAGGACGTGGCGCAGCAGACGATGTCTATGTCCGCGATCGCCTCGTCGATGCTCGTGCTCGGGGTGAACTTGACGTCCGGGAACTCGTCGGCCAACTCCTGGCTGAGGGCGGCGGCACGGTCGGCCGACCGTCCGGTGACGGTGACGGCGGCGATCCGTCGTACGGCGAGAACCGCGCGGACCTGGTCGGGGGCCTGAGCGCCCGTCCCGATCAGCGTGAGGCGGGTCGCGTCCGCGGGCGCGAGGAGGTCGGTGGCGACACCGACGACGGCGCCGGTCCGCAGGGTGGTGATCGAGATCCCGTCGGCGACGAGCTGCTCACCGGCGCCGGTCCAGATCACGGTCGCCCGGATCGCCGGCACCTGGTCGAGCGCGATGCCGATCTTCTTCACCACGGCCGTCCCGGTCGGCGTGTGATAGGCCGACATCACCAGCACCGTCCCGTCACCGAAGATCTGCCGCGCCGGCAGCACGAAGTTCCCCGCCGCGAGCTCCCGGAACGCGTCCCGTACGGCGTCGATCGCCGTACTCATCGAGACGCTACGACGGACGTCCTCAGCGGACAGAACTCTCACCGGCCCGAGGCTACCCTGGGTCGCGCCACGGGGATCGATGAACGACCACTCGAGGAGTGACATCGTGCAGAGTTGGCTCGACGAGAATCTCGCCCGGTTGATCGACAAGCATGGCGTCCCGGCCGCCTCGATCGCCGTCCTGGCCGACGGCGAGGTGAGTGCGACGGCCGCGGGGATCCTGAATCTGAACACCGGTGTCGAGGCGACCACCGACGCGATCTTCCAGGTCGGCTCGATCACCAAGTTGTGGACGACCACGCTGATCATGCAATTGGTTGCCGAGGGCAAGATCGACCTGGACCGCCCGGTCCGGGACTACCTGCCGGAGTTCAAACTCGCGGACGAGGTGGCGGCCGCGTCGATCACGCCGCGGCACCTGCTGACGCACACGGCCGGCTTCTCGGGCGACGCGTTCACGCCGACGTCCCGCGGCGACGACGCGGTCGAGCTGTTCGTGCGCGACGTGCTGCCCGGCCTGGCCCAGGAGGTTCCGCCAGGTGCCGGATTCTCCTACAACAACTCGGGCTTCGTCGTCCTCGGGCGGATCGCCGAGGTGCTGCGCGAGAAGCCGTTTCACGAGTTGGTCCGCGAACACATCGGCGTACCTCTGGAGCTGCAGTGCCTGGCCACGATCCCGGACGAGGCGCTGCTTTACCGTGCCGCGGTCGGACATGTCAGGCCGACTCCGGATGCGCCGCTGCAGGCCGCGCCGGTGTGGAGTCTCGTGCATGCGATGGCCCCGGCCGGTTCACTGCTGGCGATGAGCGCGCGCGACCTGATCACATTCGGCCGTGCCTATCTGGATGCGACGCTGCTCGACCGGGCCGCCATCGATCGCCTGTGGGAACGGCAGGTCGACGTGCCGCCGACCGGCGAGATGGCCGATCAGTGGGGTCTCGGCTGGATGATCTTCACGCTCGAGGGCGGACCGGTCTACGGTCACGACGGCGGCACCATCGGCCAGTCCGCGTTCTTCCGTCTCGTCCCGGACAAGGGCGTGGCCGTCGCGCTGCTCACCAACGGCGGCAACACCGCGGCGTTGTACGACGAACTGGTCGGTCACGTACTGCGGGCGACCGCGGGGATCGAGTTGCCGGCCCGGCCGGTGCCGCCCACCGAGCCGGTCGAGATCTCGGCCGACCTCGTGACCGGTCGGTACGACGGCGTACTGGCCAGAGCTACCGTCAGCGGCGAGCACGGTGAGTTCTGGACGCTGGACGAGGCTGTCAGCGACGCGGCGAAGGTGCTGCTGCCGGAACCCCGGCGGACCCGGCTCGTGCCGCTGGACGAATCGCGGTTGATCGCCGCCGAACCCGGGAATGGAGTACATGAAGTGCTGGCGTTCAGGGAACCGAAGGATGGTCGCGCGGCGTATCTGTTTCGCGGCGGCCGTCTCACGCCGCGTGGTGACTGAGGGTAGTTGCGCCCGCTCGCCCGAACTCGTTGCTCGATCACCCTTTGTGATTGCAATTGGCAACAAACGTGAGTTTGAATCGCCCAGGGATAACGGAATGCGTACAGCTGGTCGCCAAGCGGTCAGTCCGGGGCTATGGTGATTACACGGGGGAACGAAGTGAGTACGGGGCGGTGAGGCTATGTCGTGGCAACTGTGGGTGTTGATCGCACTCGCGGCGACCGGTTTGGTACTACTGGCCGTGGCGCGAATGCGGCACGCTCGCCACGTCTTCGATGACATCACTCGGCTCGGCGGGCCGACGGACGGCAGTCAGCCCGGCGCGGGGAGACCGCCCGGCCTCGCCGGCTTGACCGGTTTCGGGGGCCGGCCCGGGTTCGCCGGCCGGATCGGGCTGGCCGCCCGGCATGGGTTGACCGGCGACGAGCTGGCGCAGGCCCGGGCCCGTCGGCTCGAGCCTGGCGATGAACAGGCTCACGGCACGCGCCGGAAGCACGGCTAGACAGACTCCAGATCGCCCGGTCCCCACCCGGGCTCCGCCCAGAGCCGCTCACGTTCGGTGGCCCGCACAGCGCCGAACGTGAGCGGCCCGAGGCCAACCAGCCCGGCCGTTGACGCGGCCGGGCAGGCTGCCTACTGGTCCTTGTCGAGGAGGCCGTCGCGGCGGGCGACGGCCGCGGCTTCGGTGCGGGAGCGGACGCCGAGCTTGGCGAGGATGTTGGAGACGTGCACGCTGACCGTCTTCTCGCTGATGTACAGCTCCCGGGCCAACTGCCGGTTGGTCCGCCCCTCGGCAAGCAGCGCCAGTACTTCGGTCTCCCGCGACGTCAGCGCACCCGCGCCACCGGTGTCGACGCCACCGATCTCGTCCAGCAAGGGCTTGGCACCCAGTTCACGCCCGACGCCGGCGGCCAGCGTTGCCTGCTCGTTCGCCTCTGCGACCCGGCCGGCCGCGCGCAACGCGGCCGACAATCGCACCCGTGACCACGCCTGCTCGAAGGTGTAGCCGTACCCGAAGGCGTCCACGGTCCGCTCCCACGCGGACACATGGTCCGCGGGCGTCGGCGCGTCGACTCCGGCCAGCCACCGCAGTCGCTCCCACTCCGACTCGAGCCGCGCGAGCCAGGCCAGCCCCTCGACGCCCATCAGCCGTCCCGGCGGCAGACCCTTCTCCGCTGTCGTCTGTCCATCGGAGAGCAACACGGCACCGCGCGAGACCAGCTCCGCGGCAGCCGACGGCTCTCCGACGGCCCGATGGCACAGCACCTGCATCCCGAGCGTGGCGAACCGGATCCGCGCCAGGAACCACTCCGCCTGGAAGACATCGGCACACAGCGCCGACACGTCCGCGATCAGCTTCTCCGCCTCGGCCGGCTGATCCAGCTGCCGGTAGGCGTCCACCGCCGGCTGCAGACCGAGGATCGGCAGCATCACGTCGAGGTCCCACCACTTGCGCATCCGCTCGAGCTCCTCGGCGACCGCGGTGTCACCCCGTCCGCCCCGGACGGCGAACTCCACGGCCCGCAGCGCGGCCGCCGCAGCCGCCGGAGTCATCGAGTCCGTCCGGGCCGTCGCACTCGCGTCGTCCCACTCGCCGAGGATGAACTGCGTCAGCGCCAGCATCCGCCGCGCGTCGAACCCGTACGCCGCCCATTGCCGCCCGAGCTCACCGGCCCGCTTCGTCGCGAACGCCAGCGCGGACTTCGCATTGACCAGATCCCCCTGCTCGTACCGCGTCGAGCCGAGCAGGAACCGGCTCCGCACCTCGGCGGCCGGATCCCCGACGAGTTGTGCCCGGATGGCGGCCTCCTCCAACTGCTTGGCGGCGGTCTCCGGGTCACCGGCCCGGCGGCGCAGCTGGGCGAGCGTGATACCGGCGTCGCTGGCCGCGGACTCCTGCCCGGCTTCCCGGGCGATCTCCAGCGCCTTGTGGGCCCAGCGCTCGGCCTCCATCGGACGGCCCAGCGCATCGGAGACCTTGGCGTACAGCGACGCGACCTGGGCCTTGAAGACGGTGGACGGCTCGTCGTGCACCAGCTTGAGCGCCTGCGAAACCGCCTCGTTGGCCTCCTGATCCTGGTCGATGATCAGCGCGATGTCCGCCAGCGGCAGCAACAACTGGGCGCGCTGCAGTTTGGGCGCGTCGGGCGGCAAATCCGCGAGCGCCTTCCGGAGCAGCTTGAGCGCCCGCAGGTGCTGCGAGGACAACGTCGCCGCCAGCGCGGTGTCGACGATCAGCCAGGTCTTGTCGATGGTGTTGTCCGGCGACGCGTTCGGGAACAGCTCGAGCGCCATCTCGTAGTGCTTCAGCCCCTCCAGCGGGGCGCCGACCGAGATGGCTTCCTGGCCGGCCCGCACGCGCGCCTCGAACGCGGTCGCCAGGTCATGCGACCGGGTGGCGTGACCGGCCAGCTCAGCCGCCGTACCCGCGACGGTCTGGTCCTTCAGCGCCTGCACGTACGCCGCGTGCTGGCGGACCCGCTCACCCGGCAGGAGGTCGTCGTACACGGCCTCGGCGAGCAGGGCGTGGCGGAAGTAGTACCGATCGCTGGTCGGTACGTCGATGATGTGGGCGTCGATCAGCTCACGCAGCGCGTCGTCGAGCTGGCGGTCGGGTAGGTCGGCGACCGCTGTGAGCAGATCGTGCGGGACGCGCCGGCCCGCGACCGCGATCACCCGGGCCAGCTGCCGCGCGTCGTCGGACAGCGGGTCGAGCCGGACGAGCAGCAGATCGGCCAGATCCGGCGGTACGGCTTCGCCGTCGCCCATCGAGGCAGCGGCCACCAGCTCCTCGGTGAAGAACGCGTTCCCACCGGCGCGGTCGAGGATGCGCCGTACTTCGGCCTCCGGGAGCGGCTCGCTGAGCAGCGAGTTCAGCAGGACTCGGGACTCGTCGGCGTCGAGGGGGAGCAGGTTGACCCGGCGCACCCGGGGGTTGCGGGACCACTCGGCGATCGGGCGGCGCAACGGGTGCCGGCGGTGCAGGTCGTCGCTGCGGTACGAGACCACCAGAGTCAGGCGCTGCGAGGTGAGCCGGGTGATCAGGAAACCGATCAGGTCCCGGGTCGAGTCGTCGGCCCAGTGAGCGTCCTCGATGATCACCAGCAGCGGCTCGCTGGTGGAGAGCGCCGTGAACGCGCCGAGGACGGCGTCGAACAGCGCGGCCCGGTCGAGCTGGCCCTCCTGCGGCACCGGCTGGGCGCCGATCAGGCGGTGGGTGGGCAGCAGCCGCCCGATCGCCGGGAAGTTGGTCAGCACGCTCTCGACCAGGTCGGGCCGGTCGCCGGCCAGCCGGCCGAAGATCTCGGTGAACGGCAGGTATGGCAGGCCGGCGTCGCCGAAGTCGGTGCAGTGCCCGACCAGGACGCCGAAGCCCCGCTCGTGCGCGCCGTTCGCCACCTCGTCCAGCAGGCGCGTCTTGCCGACGCCGGCGTCACCGGACAGCAGAACGGCGCCGGCGCGACGCGTTCTGGCGTCGTCCACGGCGCTCAGCAGTGCGGCGAGCTCGGTCGAGCGGCCGACGAGAGGTGTCGAAATCCAGGGCACGTCGTCCATTTTCGCCCCTGGCGCCGACACAAATCGACGGCATCCCGTCCGGTGAGCCTTCGCGGACGTGAAAACGCCGTCCCTGATCGCAACTTCCGGATCAGGGACGGCGGTCCCGGCGGTCATGCCGCCGTGGTGTATCGGTCGGCCCGGCGGGTGTGCGCCGGCTCAGGCCGCTCGGCCTGCGCCGCGCGTGCCCGGCGGCTCGTCGTGCGGAACGCGCGCTTGGTCCGCTCCTGCCGGTAGGCGGTCTCCGCCTTGATCGACTGAGGTGTCATGAACATGGTGTGCCTCCCTTCAGGCTTTCCGGCCGAACAGGTGGACGAGGTTCCGGCGGGTCCGGGTGGTCCGGTGCTGCCGGTAGTCACGGGCGAGGCGCTGCCTGCGGTAGTCGACCTCTGCCTTGACCGATTCGTTGGTGAACATCTGCTGTTCCTCCTGGTTTCTCGCCGGCTTCCTGCCGACACCCTCAATCTGCTCGTCTGAGGTAGCCCCGCACATCGGAACTCCTCCCTATCCCCGGACCTCAGCCGCCCTTAGGTGCCCTAGGTACGGCGTAAGTGGTGTCTAGGGAGCCTGGAAATGAGGGCGGCGGGGGGGGGGGGGGGGGGGGGGGGGGGGGGGG
>NZ_JBSXMZ010000007.1:0-86276 GCF_054073265.1 Kribbella sp. CWNU-51 | reverse complement strand
CCCCCGGGGTGGGGGGACTGCGGGGGCGCTCGCGCGGTCACATCGCGGGACGGGCACGGAGTTCGGGCGCGCAGGGCTCGGGAATCTGCGGCTTGGGCTGGCGCTGGAACCAGGCCGGGCGCTGGAAATCGCGCCGGATACGGTCCTGCCGGTAGCGGATCTCTGCCTGGAGTGAGTCGGTCGAGTGGAAGAACATGCTGATCTCCTCCGAGAGCTTGTCGATGAGAAGACAGTGCGCGCCTGAGGAGGACCCCCACATCGGCACATATCCCTATGCCCGCAGCAACAACCGCCTTAGACGGCCCGTGAACCACCCACGCCCCACTCCACGCGGCTCCCACCCCACCCGACGGCCCTTCCGCGCTACCGCCTCAACACCTGCGAGCTGCCACCCCACGACGACCGCCTCGTGGTGAGGTGTGCCGTGCATGTGTGACCACGCTCACCTCACTCACAAACGGCTTTCCTGTCGTTTCCGTGGGTGCCCCGGGGACCAGCCCCAACCCAGCGGGCACCACTACGCCGGTCGCCGGTCGCCGGTCGCCGGTCGCCGCCACCCGGCCGCCCGACAGCCCGCCCGGCTGCCCCGCCTGGCTGCCTGGCTACCCCGCCTGGCCGGCTCGGTCGGTCACTTGGTGCACCAGATCCGTACGGCGCCGGCCCTCCGCGTACGGATCTGGTGCACAAAGTCGATCTCTGCTGTGGCCGATACCGACCGGTGGTCAGCGCGCTCGGGATCGGGGTGGTTCGGCCAGGGTTCGGGCTCGAGTTCGCGGTGCTGGCACACTCACCAAGCAGACGCGGTCCTGCCCCGGTCACGCTCCGATCCGGGGCGGCGGTGAGCTGACGGTGGGGTTGGTGAGTGTCTCAGGTCCGCCCCCGCACCGATCCCCGCAGCAGTGGCGTCGACACCGCCACGATCGGGCAGCCACCGAGACGACACACAACAGCCCGGACAACGCCTCGGCTCGGGGGGTTCTCTCCTCGGACACCAGCAGACAACCCGGCACGCATTCGGATATCGGCTCCACTGTCCGGGGGTGCCGTTTGGCGGGCGGGGGCGCGGACATCAGGTCGGGGCTTGGGACACCTCAGGACCTGTCCCAGGTCCCGACATCTTGTCCCAGCTCCCTACTCCTGCCCGAATCGCCGCCCGCCGCCCGCCAATTACCTCAGCGCGTTACGACAGGACCGGCCCGCCAACGGCAACAGGAACTGCCACCGCCCCCAGGGCGGTGTCAGATTGGCACGAGCTAGGTGCCGTAGGAGAGGCTTAGTTCGTAGTGGTCGGGGTCCAGGAGTTCGTCGGCGTATTCGGCGAAGCGGTCGTCGGCGGTCCAGCTGGTGCGGGTGGTGTGCAGGAACCAGGCTCCCGCCGGACGGCGGAGGAGCTCGGCTTCACCGGGGCTTAGTGGGCGACCCCGGAGTCGTTGCTCACAGTGGTCGAGGTAGAGGCCGGCGCGGTTCAGGGTGGTGCTGATCGAGCCGTTGTCCAGGCCGCGTCCGGGCAGGTCGCGCAGCGCGTCCAGCGCCGGGATCCGGCTGCGTTCGAGCGAGATCGCCGTACCGTCGGTGAGTTGCCGGACCCGCTCGATCACGATCACGTCGGGGGACCCGAGGCCGACCCGGTCGGCCAGGTCGGGATCCTGCGCGAGCGCGATCCGCACGGTCCGCATCCGGGTCTCCACACCTTGCTCGGACAGCGCATGGGTCCAGCCGAGCCGCCCGTCCAGCGGCCGCCCGTCGAACAGTACGAACGACCCCTTGCCGGTGCGCGTGGTGATCAGGTCGTCCTCGGCCAGTACGGCGAGCGCGGCCCGGACCGTGTTCCGGCTGACCGAGAACCGCCGCGCCAGCTCGACCTCCCCGGGCAGTTGCGCACCACGCCGTACGACGCCCGACCGGATCTCCCGGGCCAGCACCGCCGCCACCCGCTCGTGCTTCAACGTGATCCGGCGCATCATCGCAACTGGTCGACGCTGACGATCTCCAGCATCGGTGCGTACAGCCGCATGATGTCGATCGCCTTGTGATGGTTGTCGTCGGTGGATCCGGCACACGCCTCTTCGACTACTTGCACGTGGACGCCGGCGTCGACCGCGGCCAAAGCCGTGCTGATCACGCAGCAGTCCGTGGCCACGCCACCCAGGACCAGCCGCCCGTCCGACCGGGCCGCCAGCTCGGGACCCCAGGCGCTGAACGTGGTCTTGTCCAGCGTTGGAGCGCCCTTGAACTCGTCGACGAGCTGGTAGTCGTCCGCGTCCGGCGGCTGCAGGGCGAACGGGAACGCTTCGTAGTACGGCACCCAGGCACCGTCCGGTTTCTCCGGGGCCACGAAGCGGGTGAAGACGACGTTCGGTCCGAAGAGCTCGATCAGCGCCTTGGTCGGCTCGATCACCCGGTCGAAGTCCGGCGTGGCCCAGCCGGAGTCCGGGTCGGCGAAGATCCGCTGCAGGTCGATGAGCGCGAGCACCATCAGGCGATCGTCTCCTGCTGACGTACGGCGGACGCCCCGGCGAACCGCTGGACGACGAAGCCGGCCACCAGCGCGACCAGGACACCGAGGTTGGCGAAGGCCCAGTCGCCGGTCTTGCCGCCGAGACCGAACGGGCCGAGCAGGTAGCCTTGCCAGGTCAGCCAGGACGCGAACGTGTTCGTGACCAGACCCCAACCGATGCCGGTGGCAACGATCATGGTGAGCACCGGCAGCCACCGGATGTCGCCGTACCGGCCGATGGGGGTGTAGAGGTCGTCGTCGGTGTAGTCGCGGTGGCGGGTCGCGATGTCGGCGAGCATGATGCCGCACCAGGCCGCGATCGGGACGCCGAGCGTGATCAGGAAGCCCTGGAACTGGGCGAGGAACTCACCGCCGTAGAACACCACGTAGATGGTCCCGGCGATCATCACCAGGCCGTCGATGAAGGCCGCGACGTACCGCGGCACCGGCAGGCCGAGCGACAGCAGAGCCAGGCCGGACGAGTAGATGTCCAGCACCGCGCCGCCGACGAGACCGAGCACCGCGACGATCACGAACGGCACCAGGAACCAGGTCGGCAAGGCCTCCGCCAGCGCGCCGATCGGGTCCTCCGAGATCGCCTTGCTCAGGTCCGCCGACGAGCCCGCCAGCAGCAGACCGAAGACCAGCAGTACGACGGGGGCCACCGCGCCACCGAACGTCGTCCAGCCGACCACGCCGGCGCTCGACGACCGGCGCGGAAGATACCGGGAGTAGTCCGCGGCCGCGTTCACCCAGCCGAGCCCGAAGCCCGTCATCAGGAACACCAGCGCCCCGATCACCTGCTGGCTCGAACCGCTCGGCAGCGCGGACACCGTGCTCCAGTGGATCTGGTCGGCGACCAGAATGATGTAGACGACCGTGAGTACGCCGGTGACCACGGTGATCACGGTCTGCGCCCGCATGATCAGGTCGAACCCGAGCACGCCACAGGCCACGATCAGTACGCCGACCACGATCAGCGCGACCAGCTTCGTCAGGTCGCCGCCGCCCCAGCCGAGACGCTCGAAGACGGTCGCGGTCGCCAGTGTCGCGAGGATCGTCAGCACGGTCTCCCAGCCGACGGTCAGCAACCAGGAAACCAGCGAAGGGAGTTTGTTGCCGCGGACACCGAACGCCGCCCGGCTGAGCACCATCGTCGGCGCCGAGCCGCGCTTGCCGGCCAGCGCGATCAGCCCGCAGAGCAGGAACGAGAAGACGATCCCGATCAGCCCGGCGATCACCGCCTGCCAGAACGAGATCCCGAATGCGAGTGTGAACGCGCCGTAGCTGATGCCGAGCACGGAGACATTCGCCGCGAACCACGGCCAGAACAGCTGCGCCGGCCGGCCCTTCCGTTCGGCCTCCGCGATCACGTTGAGCCCGTTGCTCTCCACCGAGAGCGCGCGGGTCTCCTGCACCTCGAGCCGGTCAGCCATGGTGTCTCCCCACCGGAATGGACCTGTTCAGTCCTGTTCAATCACGGTAAGCCCGGTCCGTCGGGTGGTCAAGAATGAAGACATGCTGAGCAACGTGGTGGACGGATTCCGGCTGGCGTACGACCGGACCGGCGACGGTCCTGCGGTGGTCCTGCTGCATGGCTGGCCGGGTGACCGCACCGACTATCGGGTGCTGGCGCCGATCCTGGCCGAGCGCGGCTTCGAGGTGGTGGTCCCGGATCTGCGCGGATTCGGCGCGTCGAACAGTCAGTCGCTGGATCCTGCGCAGTACGGCGTGGCCGCGCAGGGTCGGAGCGTGGTCGGGCTGATCGAGGAGCTCGGCCTGGACCGTCCGGTGCTCGCCGGGTACGACGTCGGCAGCCGGATCGCGCAGGGGATCGCCCGGAGCCGGCCCGACCTGATCGAGGGTCTGGTGGTCGCGCCGCCGTTGCCGGGGATCGGGAAGCGGGTGTTCTCCGAGCAGGCCCAGGCGGAGTTCTGGTACCAGGCCTTTCACCGGCTGCCGGTGATCGAGGAACTGATCGACGGCAACCCGGATGCGGTCCGGTCCTATCTGCGGCACTTCTGGACCCACTGGTCCGGGCCGGGGTTCGAGCCGGAGCTGGATCACCTGGTCGAGGTCTACTCGGCGCCGGGCGCGTTCACGGCGTCGATCCAGTGGTACCGGGCGGGTGCGGGGTCGGTCGCGACGTCGGCGGCCGAGACGGCGCCGGCGTCGTACGACCGGATCGCCGTACCGACGGTGGTGCTGTGGCCGGAGTTCGACCCGCTGTTCCCGCGGGCGTGGTCGGACCAGCTGGACGACTTCTTCAGCGATGTCCGGCTGCGGTTCGTCGACAGGGCCGGACACTACGCGCCGCTGGAGTACCCGGAGATCCTCGCGGAGGAGATTGTCGGACTAGGCTGACCATATGTCCGAGACCGAGCTGGGGATGCCGACGGTGCGGCCGGCTGTCGGTGCGCTGGCGAAGCTCGCGCCCGAGCCGGTTCGGTACCTGCTGAACTGGGGCCGCAAGTACTCGCTCTGGGTGTTCAACTTCGGCCTGGCCTGCTGCGCGATCGAGTTCATCGCGGCGTCGATGGGCCGGCACGACTTCATCCGGCTGGGCGTGATCCCGTTCGCGCCCGGGCCGCGGCAGGCCGATCTGATGGTGGTGTCGGGCACCGTGACGGACAAGATGGCGCCCGCGATCAAGCGGCTCTACGACCAGATGCCGGAGCCGAAGTACGTGATCTCGTTCGGCTCCTGCTCGAACTCGGGCGGCCCGTACTGGGACTCGTACTGCGTGACCAAGGGCGTCGACCAGATCATCCCGGTCGACGTGTACGTGCCCGGCTGCCCGCCGCGGCCGGAGGCGTTGCTGCAGGGGATCCTCAAGCTGCAGGAGAAGATCGCCGGCGAGAACATGCCGAGCCGGTACGACGAACCGTCCGCCGCGGCGCTGACCCGCGGCCTGGTGACGCCTTGAGCCACGACGCTCTGGATGCGCTGACCAGCGCCGGGATCGCCGCGACTGTTGCGGACAGCTTCGGGCCGGTGACGATCGACGTACCCGCGGAGTCATGGGTGGCTGCGCACGAGGTGTTGCGGGACGCGGTCGGGTTCACGTTCTTCGACTTCCTGAGTGCTGCGGACGAGCTGACCGACGGGTTCCGGGTGGTGTCGCATCTCGCGGACTTCTGGGGCGGCTCGCATGTCGAGCACGTGCTGGTCCGCACGCTGATCCCGCGCGACAAGCCGGTGCTGGCGACGCTCTCCGAGGTGTACGCCGGTGCGAACTGGCACGAGCGCGAGACGTTCGAGATGTTCGGCATCACCTTCGAAGACCACCCCAACCTGATCCCGCTGCTGCTCCCCGACGGCTTCGAGGGCAACCCGCTCCGCAAGGAGTTCATCCTCGCCTCTCGCGTCGCCAAGCCCTGGCCCGGCGCCAAAGAACCCGGCGAATCCGACCACGCCCCCGCCGGCGCCCCCAGCCGCCGCCGCACCCTCCCACCCGGCGTCCCCGACCCCGAAACCTGGGGCCCCCGACCACCCGGCTCCCCCGACCCGGACCCCTTGGCACCGGCCCAGGCAGCCGCCACCCCGGCCCGACCACGCCGAGCCGGAGCAGAACGCCGTACCCGCCAACAGACGGACCCACCACCTCAGGATTGAGGTCAGGTCTGGTCGAGGCGCTCCAGCGGCTGGCCGGTCAGGTCGGCGATCAGCTCGAAGTCTTTGTCCAGGTGCAAGATGATCAAGTCGGCCTCCTCTGCGATGGCGGCGATCAGCAGGTCCGCCACCGAAGGCGCTCGGTGTTGCCCGACAGCAGCAAGGAGTCCTTGGACAGCGAGAGCCCGACGCTCGATGGCGGGGGTGATGCTCTCCACCGGCATTGCCGAGACCAAGGGGTGCTGCAGGCCCCGCCGGTGTTCCTCCGCAGACCGCGCGGAGAAGCCGACCTCCAGCAATGTGACGGTGGTGATGTGTACCAATCCGCGGTTGATCCGGTTGGCCCATTCGTCGGCGCTCGGCGCGGTGCTCAGCCGCACCAAGGCGGACTTGTCGACCAGCCAGCGCCGGCTTTCACCGGTAGGAGTCACGACCAGGCCTGGTCCATGACGTCTGGGTCACCCAGATCGCGGAACATGTCAGAGAAGCTGCGCATGTCGGCAGTGGTTACCGGAACGTCCGAACGCCCGGCATCCTGGCTGAGTTGCCGTCGCAAGTATTCATTCCGTGACAAGCCCAGATGGCTGGCCCGATGGTCGATCACGGCGATAACGTCCTCCGGAACGTCGCGGATCAGTATGTCGCTCATGGCGTCACCTCCTCGGTCGATATCAAATGATATCAGGAGTGAGGTGGGGTGAAGTAGAAGACTTCCTCGCGGGTGATTCGGCCGGAGTCGACGGTGCAGAGGGACAGTTTGGTGGTGCGGCTGCGGGTGCCGGTGCGGACGTTGAGTTGGTCGAAGGTGAAGCGGATGGCGAAGCGGTCGTCGAGGATGAGAGGGCCGAGGAGCTGGACGCCCAGGTACTCGATGTCGGCGTTGAGGCGGCGGGTGTTCTCGAGGATGGCTTCCGCGCCTTTGCGCTCGATCTCTTCGCCGCCGGTCTCGAGGGGAGCTACGCGGACGACCTCGGGAGCCGACAGGGCCAGGGCCGCGTCGACCCGGCCGGTGGAGAGGGCGTTGACGTAGCGGTCGGCGACCTCGGTGGTGGAGAGGATGCGGAACTCGTCGGCGTGTTCGTCGGCCCAGGTGGCGAAGGTCAGCGCGGGGCGGCCCGTGAGTTGGGTGACCGTGGTGGTGACGGGCTCGGGGTTGTCGACGAGGGTGGACCAGTAGGTGACGGCGCTGTTGGCGATGGCGGCGGGGGTGCCTTGGTCGAGCATGGCCTGGCGGGCCTCGTCGCCGGTGAGACCTTCGATGCGCATCGTCTTGCCGACCGCGCGTGCGATGGTCTCGACCTGTTCGGCTTGGGTCAGGACCTCTGGCCCGGTGAGCTCGTAGGTCTTGCCGATGTGGTGGTCGTCCAGCAGCGCGAGTACGGCGACCGCCGCGATGTCTCGCTCGTGGATCAACGACCGACCGGCCTCCGGGTAGGGCAGCCGAATGACGTCGCTGGTGCGGAACTCCGGCGCCCAAGCCTGCGCGTTCACGGCGAAACCGCCGGGTCGCACGAACGTCCAGTCCTTGCCCGCGTCCCGTAGCAACTGCTCGACCTCGCCCCACACGCCGCCCTCCGAGGCGTTGAGCGAGGACAGGTACACCACTCGCCGCGGCAACTGGCCGACCACGCCCTTCGCGCCGGACGCGTCGAACGACGGCCACAGCAGGAACGCCGCATCCACGTCGGCCGCAGCCCGTCGTACGGCGTCCTCGTCGTAGAGATCACCGCGGACGAGTTCGACGTCCGGCGGCAGCCCGGCGAGGTCCGGCGTACGCACGAGGGCCCGCACGGTCACGCCCGCCGCGCGCAGGCCCGCGACCACATGGCGGCCGACGCGCCCGGTAGCTCCGGTGACAAGAACGGTACTCATCCACGTCCTCGCTTCGCTCCGGGCGCGGATGAGACACGAGATGGGCTGTGCTGGATGATGAACTCGCTTCGCTCGTTCATTTGAGTCTCCTTCAACTGGTTGACGCGACCCACCCTTGGACCTCAACGCTGGTTGAGGTCAAGTCGGAGTCGATAGGGTGCGGTCATGCTGGAGTTCGTGGTGCGGGTGGTGGGCGTCCTGGTCGCCTTCCTGGTGGCGCCCTTGCTGGTCGGTCAGGCCGAGCACAAGGTGATGGCGCACATGCAGTCACGGCTCGGCCCGATGTACGCCGGCGGGTTCCACGGCTGGGCGCAGTTGGTCGCGGACGGCGTGAAGTTCGTCCAGAAGGAGAGCGTGGTCCCGACCGCCGCGGATCGCCGGGTCTTCGAGTTGGCGCCGATCGTCGCCCTGCTGCCGTACCTGGCCGCGCTCGCCGCCATCCCGCTCGCGCCCGGCATCGTCGGCGCGGACCTCGACTCGGGCCTGTTCTTCGTGCTCGCGGTGATGAGCATCGGCGTACTCGGCTCGCTGATGGCGGGCTGGGGGAGCGGCAACAAGTACAGCCTGCTCGGCGGGCTCCGGGTCGCGGCGCAGCTGATGAGCTACGAGTTGCCGTTCGTACTCTCCGCGGCGAGCGTCGCGGTCGCGGCCGGATCGCTCAGCCTGACCGGCATCGCTCACGCGTGGAACCCGTGGTGGTTGCTCTGGCAGCTGCCAGGCATGGTCGTGTTCTTCATCGCGGGGCTCGCGGAGTTGCAGCGGCCGCCGTTCGACATGCCGGTCGCGGACTCCGAGGTGATCTTCGGTCCGTACACGGAGTACACCGGGCTGCGGTTCGCGATGTTCCTGCTCGCCGAGTACGCCGGGATCGTCGTACTCGCGGGTCTGACCACGGTGCTGTTCCTCGGCGGATGGAGTGGTCCGGGACCGGAGTCGATCGGCTGGATCTGGACGATCGTCAAGGTGGCGTTCGTGTCCGTCGTGGTGATCTGGGTGCGGGTCTCGTTCCCGCGGATGCGCGCCGACCAGCTACAGAAGCTCGCCTGGCAGGTCCTGGTGCCGGTGGCACTACTCCAACTCGCCCTCACCGGCATCGGCGTCACCATCTTCTAAGGAAAGCCCCGCGGGCAACTGGCAAAGGACACCGTTGCGGGATCGTCAATCGGTCCGGGTGCGGAGGCTCCGTGCCAGGGTGGGGATCATCACCGTCGCAGCGACGAGGTGTAGCCCGACGAGGGCGGTGGTGGTGGCGGTGTTTGCCCCGGAGAGGACGGGTGGGACGAACGAGATCGCGGTCAGCGACACTGCCGTCCACACGAATCGCTGGGCGGGACGAGCGCTCCAACGAAGCAGAGCGACGGCGATGACGACGCCCACGACCGAGAAGAAGCCGGTCACCACGGCGATCCCGGACAACGGGATCGTCTCGCCACCATCGGAGACCTCGAAGTCGACGCCAACAGCCTGGGCAAGCGCAGCGGCGAGGGTGGTGGCCGCCATCGCTGCGAGCGTGGCAAGCAAGCCGGTACCGGCGAGCCCGCGCAGTCGGTGGGTGTGGCTGGTCTGGCCCGATGCCGGGCCGGCGACAGCCCCGGTGTCATTCATGCTGTTCCTCCATCATTCGGTGACTGGCGAGCGTCCACATCGGGACTACTCCGTGCTGTTCGCCGGCAGGCGCTCCGGCAGCCCGAGTCGCGGGAACTGGTCGGCGTGGAACGTGACGATCTCGGTGATCGCCCCGCCGGTGACACGCAGGACGTCGATCGTCAGCGGCAGGTACGCGCCGTCGGGCTCCTGCCAGAGGTAGAAGGCGACGGCGGGCTGCCGGTTCACGGAGGTGAGGACGGCGCGCAGGTGCTTCATACCCTCGAAGCCGCTCTCGACCCAGTCGTTCACGACCGCGTCGCGGCCGACGTACAGGCCAGGCGTGGGCGGCATCGAGCAGCGGACGTCGTCCCGCAGCAGTACGGCGATCCTGTCGATGTCCGTGGCCACGCTGGCGTCGGTATAGCGGCGTACCAGCTCGCGTGTCCCGGCGTCCTCCTCGCCGCCGGTCCAGTCCTGCCGCTCGGCGGGCAGGTGCTCCCGCAGACCGGCGCGGGCCCGCTGCAGCGCGCTGTTCACGGAGTTGACGGAGTCCCCGAGGAGTTCCGCGACGTCCTTGGCCGGCCAGCCGAGCACGTCCCGCAGGATCAGCACGGCCCGCGGGCGCGGCGCGAGGTGCTGGACTGCGGCCAGGTAGGCCAGCTCGATCGTCTCCCGCGCGACGGCGAGGGTCTCCGGCTCGTCCGCGTCGCCCGCGGGAAGTTCGTCGAGCAGCCGGTCCGGGTAGGGCTGCAGCCACAGCACCTCGCCGCCGGTCGCGGGCTCCGGGCGGCACTTGGCGAGCAGGTCGAGGCAGGCGTTGGTGGCGATCCGGTACAGCCAGGCCCGGAACGTCGACCGCCCCTGGAAGGTCCCCCGCCGCCGCCAGGCACGGAGGAACGTCTCCTGCACGGTGTCCTCGGCGTCCTCGAACGACCCGAGCATCCGGTAGCAGTGCACGTGCAGCTCCCGCCGGTGCCGCTCCACCAGCCCCGAGAACGCCGGCTCGTCGACCTCGCCCAGACCACTCCCGCCCAGACCAGTCCCGCCCAGACCGCTCACGCCCAGCTCCTCCAGCCATGTGTCTGCACTCATCAAGTCATCCTTCCCGCTCGTCGTGTCCCGTCGTAGGTATGACGGGTGCGGGCGCGACAACTCATCACTCGGGTCGGTCGGCGGTCTCGAAATCGACGACCACGCGGAGGTGGTCGGGGGCGAGCTGCCGACCCACCTGGTCGCGATCGAGCGCGTCCACGACGTCGAACAGCGCCTCACCCGGGACCAGCCTGGTCACCAGCAGCAGTGGATCGGTGCTGCTCGCAACCACCTCCGGCAGGAACGGAACCGCCGGCTCGCGCGCCAATGCGTCCAAGAGGGCGATCTCATGCGCCAGCCGGAGCGCGGCGGGACGTGACCACGCGAACTTCGCAACGAACCGCTCGCCGACGGCCGCGGTCGCCAACCACCACAACGGGTCATCCTCGCCCGCCGATTCGCGAACCGCGATCGGGTAATCGCCGAGCGAGGGCGCGACCTGCCTCAGCGCCTCGGCGATCGCCGCGGGCGAGCCGTCGTCCAACCACCTCACAGCCGAGACCTTCGGTCGCATCCCGCGGAGGCTACTCGCTTCCTCGAAACCGCGGTGCACCTTTCTCCTACCCCGCGCCGTCCCCGCAGCGTCCTGCATCATGGTCATCAGCAGGCGTCGGGAGGTCTCCTGGTGGCCGAACGATCCTTGACGGTGCGGAGGAAGAGATGAGTACGGACGCCAAGCTGGGGATCGACGAGGCTCAACTCGAGCGAGTGCGCGAGGACAAGGCCGGCGAGCGGGGCGGATTCGCCGACCGGATCGTGTGGACGGGTCTCCGCTGACGGTGACTGGACTCCCACCACTGGCTGGCGCCGGTACTTGCCATTTCAGTTCTTTGTGGAGTGTGTTGGGCGGGTGTCGATCTGGGCCGAGGGCGTTCGTGTAGGTGGTGACAGCACACACCAGGAGGTTGGGATGAATCAGTACCTGCTCAGCATTTACCAGCCGGATGGGCCGCCGCCTGGGCCTGAGGTGCTGGGGCCGATCCTGCGGGAGCTGCAGGCTCTGAACGAGGAGATGCAGGCGGCGGGGGTCTGGGTGTTCGCGGCCGGGTTGCATCCGCCGGAGACGGCGACGGTGTTGAAGGCGTCGCAGGGGGAGGTGCTGGTGACTGATGGGCCGTTCACCGAGGGAAAGGAACACCTCGGCGGGTTCACGGTCATCAACGTCGACGACCTTGATGCGGCGCTGGGCTGGGCTCGGCGGCTGGCCGAGGTGCTGAGTCCGCTGTCGGTCGAGGTGAGGCCGTTTCAGTCGTGACTCCTGACATCGCCGGGGTGTTTCGGGCTGAGCACGGGCGGGCGGTGGCTGTGCTTGCCCGGGTGTTCGGGGACCTCGAGATCGCCGAGGACGCGGTGCAGGAAGCGTTCGCGGCGGCGGTGGAGAAGTGGCCGGAGAGCGGCGTACCGCCCAGCCCGGCGGGGTGGATCATCACGACCGCGCGGAACCGGGCGATCGACCGGCTGCGGCGGGAGTCGGCGCGCGCAGACAAGCAGGCCGAGGCGGCGCTGTTGCATGCCCAGGACGAACCAGTGGAGGAGGGCGCCGTGCACGACGACCGCCTCCGGCTGATCTTCACGTGCTGCCACCCGGCGCTGGCCCTGAACGTCCGCGTCGCGCTCACCCTGCGGATGCTCGGTGGGCTGACGACCGCCGAGATCGCCCACGCGTTCCTGGTCCCGGAGCCGACCATGGCGCAGCGCCTGGTCCGCGCCAAGGCGAAGATCCGCGCGGCCGGCATCCCGTACCGCGTCCCGTACGAAGCCGATCTGCCCGAGCGCGTCCGCGGCGTACTCGCCGTCGTCTACCTGATCTTCAACGAGGGGTACGCCGCTTCGTCCGGCGACAGCCTCGTCCGCGACGAACTGAGCACCGAGGCGCTGCGTCTCGGTCGCCTCCTGGTCGAGCTGATGCCCGACGAGCCCGAGGCCGTCGGTCTGCTCGCCCTCATGCTCCTGCAGCAATCCCGCCGCCCGGCCCGGGTCGCCCCCGACGGTTCGCTGATCCGCCTCTCCGACCAGGACCGCGACCTCTGGGACCGCGCGCTGATCGACGAAGGCCAAGACCTGGTACGCCGCTGCCTCCGCCGAAACCACCCTGGTCCGTACCAACTCCAGGCCGCCATCAACGCCGTCCACTCCGACGCAGCCACGGCCGCCGACACCGACTGGCGTCAGATCCTCCAGCTCTACGACCACCTGCTCACCCTCGAGCCCACGCCGGTCGTAGCCCTCAACCGAGCCGTCGCGGTAGCCGAGGTGCACGGCCCCGCCGCGGCCCTTTCCGCTGTCGACGACCTGGACCTGGGCTCGTACTACCTCTTCCACGCCATCCGCGCGGACCTGCTGGCGTCACTCGGCTGCCCCGACGAGTCCCGCGCCGCCTACGCGTCCGCCCTGGCCCTGACCTCCAACGAGGCCGAACAGAACTTCCTCCAATCCCGCCTCGACACCCTCGGGCCCTGACACAGGAACTCGCTGGCTGCCACCGTCCGGACCGGGGACACCATCTGGGGACCTCGGACAGGCTGTGCCGTGGCCGAGATCCCCACTGCCTGTCCGAGGTCGCGGCAATCCCACCGATCAACACCGCGCCTCTTGGGCTTTGCTCTAGCGGTGCTTGCGCTTCTCGCGGTCGCGGCGGGTGGTGTACGGCGAGCGCCGCGCCGGTGGGCGGGTCACGCGGAGCAACAACCCACCGACGGCGCCGGCCGCGGCGCCGAAGAGGGCTGCGAAGGGGGCCAGGGCGATGGCGGAGTGGCTCCAGTCCTGGTGGTCGGGGCCGCTGGTGAACCAGGCGAAGGCGATGCTGACGACAACCATCGCGAACGCGCCGAACACCGCGCCCGACACCGCTTCACGGCTGCCCATGTCACCAAGGTAAGGGCGCCGCCGCGATGTGGAATCCCGACTGGGCGCGCCGCCGGATTCAGTAGGGTCTCGGATGTGCCGGGATTCGAGCTGGTGTGTGAGGTGGAGCCGCCGACGCGGCCGGATCTGAAGAAGGTGCGGCATCAGATCGGGGTGATGAGCCCGATCGCGGATGCCTTTCTGATCCCGGACAACCACATCGGCCGGGCGACCGAGTCGAGTGTCGCAGTGGCGAACGAGGTCCAGGCGATGGGGTCGCGCGGCATCGCCTGCCTGAACTCCCGGGATCGCAACCTCCTGGGCTTCCGACGAGATCTCCTGACGGCGGCGGCGTACGGCGTGGAGCAGTTCCTGTTCGTGCACGGCGATGACCCGGCCGAGGGTGCGCGGACCAGCCAGCTGACGGTCCGGACGATGATCGAGCAGGCGCGTGCGACGTCGTACCCGGGCTGCAGTCCGTTCCAGGTCGGCGCGGCAACGCGGCTGCGGTCGGTGCCGGGGTGGAAGGCGGAGGCGGACTTCCTGTACGTGCAGGTCAGCTACGACCTGGACGAACTGCTGCGCTGGCGGGACAGCGTCGTACTCGACATCCCCGTGTACGCCGGGGTGATGGTGCTCGCGAGCGCGAAGATGGCCCACAACCTGGCGGCCCTGCCCCAGCTCTCGATCCCGGAGGCTCTGATCGACGCCGTCGAGCGGGATCGCGACGCCGGCGTCGACCATGCCTGTGAGCAGATTCTGAAGATCCGTGACTCCGGGGCGTTCGACGGCGTTCATCTGATACCGGTCAGCCGCTACCGCCAGGTTGCTGCCCGGCTCGAGCGGGAACTCTGAGGTGGGTGGCACCGGAACGGGCCGGAACGGACTAGTGTCCTGCTAGCAGCGGGTTACCGACGGGAGGTGGAAGGTGGGTGTCCCTGGCAAGGGGTTGATCGAGGGGCTGAAGGTCACCGCGAAGACGCTGGCTCGCCGGTCCGTCACCGAGCAGTACCCCGACGTCCAGCCGGAGCTGCCGCCGCGCAGCCGGGGCGTGATCGCGCTGCTCGAGGAGAACTGCACGTCCTGCATGCTCTGCGCCCGGGAGTGCCCGAGCTGGTGCATCTACATCGACTCGCACACCGAGACCGCGCCGTCGGTTGGTGAGCAGGCCCGCGAGCGCAGCCGGAACGTGCTGGACCGGTTCGCGATCGACTTCAGCCTCTGCATGTACTGCGGGATCTGCATCGAGGCCTGCCCGTTCGACGCGCTGTTCTGGTCGCCGGAGTTCGAGTACGCCGAGACCGACATCCGCAACCTCACACACGAGAAGGACCGCCTCCGCGACTGGATGTGGACCGTCCCCGCACCGCAGCCGATCGACCCCGGCCCCACTGTCACTCCGGCGCCGGAGGACGAGGCGTGACGACTGCCCTCTTCAGCGTCGCCGGAGCAGTCGCACTCGTCGCTTCCGTCTTCGTCGTCACCTCGCGCCGGATCGTGCACGCCGCGCTCTGGCTGGTCGTTGCCCTCGGCGCCGTCGCCGGCTGCTTCGGCGCGTTGCACGCCGAGTTCGTCGCGCTGGTCCAGATCCTCGTGTACGTCGGCGCGATCGTCGTACTCGTGCTCTTCGCGCTGATGCTGACCAAGGCGCCGACGAACCCGCTGCCCGGCCTGACCACCGGCCGCAGCCCGTTCGCGGCGGTGGTCGCGGGGGTGCTGGCGATCCTGCTGGGCACCGGCGTGGTGCTTGCCTTCGGCAACGAGAAGGTCAGGGCCGTGCCGGACGGATCGCCGACCGCGGTCGGGACCTCGATCTTCAAGACCTGGGTGCTGCCGTTCGAGGTGCTCTCGGTGCTCCTGCTCGCTGCGTTGGTCGGTGCGATCGCCCTGTCCCAGCGGAAGAAGGAGGACTGACGTGCCGTTGATCCTCCCGCTGCTGCTGGCGGTCGCGTTGTTCTGCATCGGGGTGTACGGCGTTCTCGCCCGCCGCAATGCGATCACACTGCTGATCTCGTTCGAGCTGATGCTCAACGCGGTCAACCTCAACCTGGTCGCGTTCGACGCCTGGCGGCTCGACGCCCTGGCGACCGGTCAGACACTGGCGATCTTCGTGATCACGCTGGCCGCGGCCGAGATCGGGCTCGGGCTGGCGATCGTGCTGCTGCTGTTCCGCGGTCACGGCAGCGTCGACGCCGACGCGGCGCGTGACCTGGCCGAACAGGACCTCTCGGTCGAGCTGGACGTCGCGGTCGAGCCGGAGAAGGCCTCGTGATCGCGACCGTCTGGCGGGTCGTCGGGGTCGGCTTCTCGCTGCTCGTCATCCTGGCCGCCGCCCTGCTGTCCGGCGCCAGTCCGGATCAGGCCGCGTTCCTCAACTCGTCCGTCGGCGACCTCACCATCGGCTTCGCGGTCCGCACCGACGACCTGACGGTCGTGATGCTCGCGGTGGTCGGCGTGATCGCGACCTGTGTCCAGGTCTACTCGCTCGGCTACCTGCAGCAGCGCCCGGCGTCGTACCACGCGCTCGTCACGCTGTTCACCGCCGCGATGGTGACCGTGGTGATCTCAGATAGCCTGTTCCTCCTGCTGATCGGCTGGGAGATGATGGGCGCCTGCTCGTACCTGCTGATCGGTCACTACTGGGAGCGTCGCGACGCCCGCTCCGGCGCGATGAAGGCGTTCCTGATGACCCGGCTCGGCGACGTCGGGTTCCTGTTCGGCATCTTCGTGCTCGGCGTCGGCGCGGGGACGTTCCGGATCTCCGAGCTCGACCCGGCTGAGATCTCGCCCGGCGTCCTCACCACCGGGACCCTGCTGCTCCTGGTCGGCGTGGTCGGCAAGTCGGCCCAGGTGCCCTTGCAGACCTGGCTTCCGGACGCGATGCCGGGCCCGAGCCCGGTCAGCGCGCTGATCCACGCGGCGACGATGGTTGCCGCCGGCGTCTTCCTGATCGCGCGGCTCTACGACATGTTCTCCGCCTCCGAGACCACGCTGACCGTGCTGGCCGTGGTGGCCTGCGTGACCATGCTGTTCGCCGCGCTGTGTGCGATGGCCGCGGTCGAGGTGAAGCGTGTGCTCGCGTGGTCCACCGTGAGCCAGTTGGCGATCATGTTCGCCGCGCTCTCCCTGGGTACGGCGGACGGCCGGCACGCAGCGCTCTTCCAACTCGTCACGCATGCGGCGTTCAAGGGATTGCTGTTCCTCTGCGCCGGTGTGCTGCTGCATCAGGTCGGCAGCGCGGCCTTCGTCGTACTGCGCCGCTACACCCGCCGCGGGCGGTTGCGGAAGGCGTTGCGGGTCACGTTCGTGACGATGACGATCGGGCTTGCGGCGCTGGCCGGCGTACCCGGGTTCGCCGGGTTCTTCTCCAAGGACGCGATCATCGAGGCGGCCTGGGAGCACGCGCGGGACGGTTCGGTCGTCGGGTGGATCGTGCTCGTGTCGGTGTGCCTGACGGTGGCGTTGACTGCCTTCTACAGCGTGCGGTTGTGGTTGTGGGTGTTCTTCCGGACGCCGGCGCTCGCCGGTGCGCACGGCGCCTTCGAGGACGACGACGCGATGGCCGACCTCGACGAGCCGGACACCTCGAAGCTGCGCGACGCGCCGTGGGTGATGCTCGCGCCAATGGTGCTGCTGGCGATCGCCTCGATCGTCCTCGGGTACGTCGACGGCCTGCAGCTGAACTGGGTGATCGGGTTGGTGTCGACCGCACTCGTGGTGCTAGGCGCGATCCCGGCGTACTCGTTGTGGTCGCGGGGTGCGGATCCGCGGCCGGTGGTGCTGGAACGTGAGTTCGGCGTGGACACGGCGTACCACGGTCTGTTCGTCGTCCCCGTGCAGTGGTTGGCGAAGCTGACGGTGGCGGGGGACCGGGACGTGATCGGGGGCTATGTGCGGGCGGCTGGGCGGACCGGGACGCTGTTGTCGCAGGGGCTCCGGCGGTTGCAGACCGGGAACGTGCAGACCTATCTGACCGCGGCCGTGGTCGGCGTCGTCGCGCTCGCGGTGCTCGCGGGGGTGATCGGCTTGTGAACGCGATCCTGCTGGCGATTCTGCTCCTGCCGATCCTGGCCGCGCTCGCGTTGTGGGCGATCCCAGCCGGCATCGGTGATCGGCTCGCGGCGGCGTACGGGTCAGTGATCTCAGGGCTGGTGCTGGTCGGGTCGGTGGTGCTCTGGCCAGGGACCGGGGGGTGGTTCGCGTACACCCCGTTGCAGAATGCGGACGTCCGGCCACTCCGAGCCGTGACCGACGTGCCGTGGATTCCCGCGCTCGGGGTGCGGTTCCACGTCGGGGTGGACTCGATCTCGATGCCGCTGATCGTGCTGACCGCGCTGCTGACCTTTCTCTGCTGCCTGTACTCGCTGAAGATCACGCCGCGGATCGGCCGGACCCGGTCGCTGATCGCATTGCTGCTGGTGATCGAGGCCGGCGTGATCGGCACGTTCTCCGCGATGGACCTGATCCTGTTCTTCGTCTGTTTCGAGATCGTGCTGATCCCGATGTGGCTGGTGATCGACATCTGGGGTGATGACCACGATCCGGTCGGCCGGAGGCGGGCGGCGTTGACGTTCGTGCTGATGACCGTGCTCGGGTCGGCGCTGATGCTGCTGGGATTCCTGCTGGTCTTCCGGCGGGCCGGGACGTTCGACATCGTCCAGTTGAGCAACCAGCCGGTGCTCGGCGGTCACGGCGTACCCCTGGCCGCGGCGCTGCTGATCGCGGTCGGCCTGGCGGTGAAGGTGCCGCTCTGGCCGTTGCACATCTGGCTCCCCGACGCGCACGCGAAGGCGCCGACGGTCGGGTCGGTCATTCTTGCGGGCGTACTGCTGAAGATGGGGACGTACGGCCTGATCCGGATCCTGGTCCCGGTGCTGCCGGATGCCACCGTGACGATCGCGCCGTACCTGGCCGGATTCGCCGTCGTGGCGATCATCGCCGGGTCGCTGGCGTGCCTGGCGCAGACCGACGTGAAGCGGCTGATCGCGTACTCGAGCGTCGGGCACATGGGGTTCATCGTGCTCGGGATCGCGACGCTGTCGCCGGCCGGGCTGCGCGGCGCGCTGTTCGCAAACATCGCGCACGGCATCATCACCGGTCTGCTGTTCTTCCTGGCGGGTGCGATCAAGGATCGGCACGACACCAGTGATCTGCGGGCGATCGGCCGGGCGCTGTACGCGCGGCTGCCACGGATCGGCGCGCTGCTCACGTTCGCCTGTCTGGCGTCGCTCGGGCTGCCGGGGCTGGCCGGGTTCTGGGGCGAGATGCTGGTCCTGCTCGGTGCTTACAACCCGGCCGCGGTGTTGCCTCGGACAACTTATTTGGTGTTCATGGTGATCGCGGGACTCGGCACGGTCCTGACCGCGGCGTACTTCCTCCGGCTGATTCGCAACCTCTGCCAGGGTGACCCGGCCGAGAACCCACCGGCCGCGTTCGCCGTCGATCTCAGTCGCATCGAGCTGATCACCTGGGCGCCACTGATCACGCTGACCGTCCTCCTCGGCGTATGGCCAGGACTACTTCTGCACCAGTGGGTGACCCTGTGACCCTGACCTGGACCGATTGGCAGGCGATCGCCGTACCGCTGGTGCTGGCGATCGGGGCGGTCGCCGTACTGCTGGTCGACAGCTTCTGGCGCAGCGCCCCGCAGCAGCTCCGGCACACAGTGGTCACGTTGCTCACGGCAGCGGTGATTCTGTTCGGGGTGGTGTTCGCCTGGGCACAGCGGGACGACTTCAAGCCGGCGTTCTGCCATCCGGCGGTCGAGGGACCGGCCGAGTGCAGCTTCGTGTTCGAGCCGTTGACCGCTGGGCTATGGGCGGTGCTTTTGGTCGGCGGACTCGGAGTCGTCGGGTTGTCGGCGTACCGGCTGCTGGCTTCGGACATCCCGATCGGGGAGTACCACTTCCTGCTGCTGACCGTGCTGGTCGGCGCGACCGTGCTGGCCGGGTCGCGCGATCTCGCCACGATGGTGATCGCGCTCGAGGTGGTGTCGCTGCCGAGCTTCGCGATGGTCGCGCTGCGCCGGGATCGCCGCGGATCCGAGGGCGCGCTGAAGGCGTTCCTGGTCTCGGTGCTGTCGACCGCGGTGATGCTGTTCGGGGTCTCCTATCTGTACGGCGTGACCGGGTCGCTGTACCTGACCACGATCGCGAACCGGCTGAGCGGGCTCGATCCGGACCTGAGCCGGGTCGCCTTCGCGGCCGGGCTGTTCGTGATCGTCGGGTTCGCCTTCAAGATCGCGGCGGTGCCGTTCCACGCCTGGCTGCCGGACACGTACGTCGGTGCGCCGGTCGAGGTCACGGCGTTCCTCGCGGTGGTGTCGAAGTCGGCCGGCGTCGGTGGTCTGCTGGTGCTCGTGACGGCCGGGATCGCGCCGGACGGGTCGAACCTGCGGACTGTGATCGCCATCCTGGCCGCGGTGACGATGACGGTCGGGAACCTGGCCGCCCTGCGTCAGGTCGAGGCGGTCCGGCTGCTCGCGTGGTCGTCGATCGGTCAGGTCGGGTTCCTGCTGGCGCCACTCGCGGTCGGCGATGCCCAGGCCGTCGTCGGGTATCTGGCGGCGTACGTCGTCGTCACGCTCGGCGCGTTCGGATCGGTCGCGGTGGTCCAGCGGCATCGGCCGGGTGGATTGCTGACGGACTACCGCGGGATGGTGCGCTCCGAGCCCGGGCTGGCCGCCGCGCTGATCTTCTTCCTCGTGGTGCTCGCCGGTCTGCCGCCGGGTCTGGCCGGCCTGTTCACGAAGTTCGCCGCCTTCCAGGCCGTCATCGACGCCCACCTCGGCTGGCTCGCGATCGTGATGGCCGTCAACGTGATGATCGGCCTGGCCGTCTACCTCCGCTGGGTCGCCGAACTCTTCCGCCTCCCCGCCGACGACCCCTTCTCCGTCGACATCGAGACGCCCGCCGTCACCATGATCTCCATCTGCGCCGCCATCGCCGCCGTCCTCTCCGTCCTCCCCAGCACCCTCTTCGCCCTAGCTACCTAACTGGTCTGCTTGGCGAGGAAGTCCTCGTACTGGGACCACACTCGGCGCCAGAGCTCGTTGCGTTGGCTGGTGTCCAGGTGAGGGAGGGGGAGGTGAAAGACGTCGGCGAGTGCGGTGAAGTAGTCCGTCGGGTTCTCGATGAGGGAGGTGTCGATGCGGTCGGCGTACGTCTCCATCAGGCCGACGGAGCGTAGGACCGCCACTGAGGTCGGCTTGCGGCGGAAGGCGGAGGCCAGGCGGCGGAAGGGGGAGTCGGGGTTGGCCGAGAGGTTCGCGTGCTGGGCGGCGAAGGCGTCGAGACCTACTGCGGCGGACTCGAAGTCCATGCCGACCATGTTGGCTCGCGGGTCGTGGTCCAGTCGCCAGCCGTCGGTCTTCTCGGATGGACGCAAGCGCAGGTTGAACGGCTCCTGATAGACGGTGCCCGGCTCCAGCGGCAATGGCTCGCGCAGCGTCTCGCCGAGGCCGGCGTCGACCAGCCAGACGCGGTCCGGATCCTCGACCAATCCGCTGACGGTGAGCACCATGTGGCTGGCGTCGACGTCGCCGGCGCGGGTCGGGGTCTCCGCCCCGCCGCGGTGCATCTTCACGCGGTAGCCGAGCTCGGTGAGCAGCAGGGCGAAGGTCCCGTTCAGTTGGAAGCAGTACCCGCCGGTCTCCCACGCGATGATCCGCTTCGCCGTTTCCTCAGGGTCGAGCGGTCCGCCCGGCGCCAGCTGATACTGCACCGACTCGTACGGCACCTGATCCACGAAGGCCGCGTGCAGCTGGGACAAACCGTCCAGCCGCGGCGGACCGTCGTACCCGCTCACTCCGATGCGTTTCAGGAATGCCTCAGTGTCCATTCGGCCTAGGCTATGACAGGTGATCGACGTTCTCGCCCCAGCCGAAGCCGTCCACGCCGCCCCCGAGCTGGCCACCGTCTACCTGTCCGCCTTCGGCGCTCCGGGGTACGACGAGGAGCCGGCACGAGCCGAGGAGTTCGCCACCGAACAGATCCCGCTGCACTCCCAACGCGACGACTTCAAACTCGTGGTGGCCCGGGACGCGGGCAAGCTGACCGGGTTCGCGTACGGGTTCACCGGGCATCGCGGACAGTGGTGGTCGGACCGGGTCGCGGCGGCGGTGAGTCCGGAGCTCGCGGACGAGTGGATCGGCGGTCACTTCGAGGTGGTGGAGCTTGCGGTGGTTGTCGAGGCCCAGCACCAGGGGCTCGGCGCCGAGTTGATGTCCGCGCTGATGACCGACCTGCCGAACCGCAAAGCCCTGCTCACCACGTTCGTCGACGACCGTCCGGCGCCGAGGCTCTACCGGCGGATGGGGTGGAAGGTGCTGGTGCCCGACCTGGGTTGGGACTCCGCGCTCTACGGATTGGACCTGGGAGTGCCCGCCGGCCGCTGACCTGGCAGGGTAGGGCCTATGACTTCTGAGCGGATCTATGTCGGGAGCTATACCAGTCAGCCGGGTGCCGGGGACGGGATCGGGTTCGGGCCCCTCGACGGGATCGAGCTGGTGGTGACGACTGCCGATCCGTCGTTCCTGGTCAGGTCCGCGGACGGCCGGTTCCTGTACGCGACCGGCGAGGTGCACGGTGGCCGGGTCAGCGCGTTCGCGATCCAGCCGGACGGCGGGCTGGAGTTCGTCAACGAGCAGCCGAGCGGCGGCGCGGACCCGTGTCACCTGGACATCGACCCGTCCGGGCGGTACCTGCTGTCCGCCAACTACACCTCGGGCGCCGTCGCGATCCACCCGATCCAGGACGACGGCTCGCTCGGCCAGGCGACCCAGTTCCTCCAGCGCTCCGGGAGCGGGCCGAACGCTGAGCGCCAGGAAGGGCCGCACGCCCACCAGATCGCGTTCGACCCGGCCGGTGCGTACGTGTTCGACATCGACCTCGGCTCGGACACCGTCTACACGTCCACGCTGACCGACGACGGGCAGCTGGAGGAAGTCGACCGGCTGCACATCCACCCGGGCGCCGGTCCGCGGCACATGGTGTTCCACCCGCGCGCGGGAGCCGCGTACGTGATCAATGAGCTCGACTCCACGCTGACCGTGTGCGGCTACGCGGACGGGAAGCTGCAGGTCGTGCAGACCGCGTCGACCAGGCCGGCGGACTCGCCCGGTGAGAACTTCCCGGCGGAGCTGCTGATCTCCGCCGACGGCCGGTACCTGTACGGCTCGAACCGCGGCGACAACACGATCGCGGTGTTCGCGACCGCCGCCGACGGCCTGTCGGTCGAACTGGTGCAGACCATCGGCTCCGGCGGCGACTGGCCGCGGCACCTTGCCTTCAGCAACGACGGCACCCGGCTGTACGCCGCCAACGAGCGCTCCGACCAGATCGCCACCTTCACCATCGCCGACGGCCGCCTCACCCAGGAGGGTGACCCCGTCAGCTGGCCGAAGCCGGTCTGCATCCTCCCGGTGTGACGCACCAGGGCCCCGGCGCGATGCCGGGGCCCCGGTCAGCTCAGGCGAGCTTCTCGAAGAAGAACTCGTGCTTGAGGAACGACACGTCGTACTCGTGACCCGGCTGCGGCGGCAGCAGTTGCGCGGCCTGGAACAACCGCCAGCCGTCCTTCAGCGCGTCCAGTCCGGTCGCGTACGGCGGCTCGTCGCTGTCACCCGTCGTCGGATGCGTGTCGCCGGTTCCGTCGTACTCCGACCAACCCACGACGCGGGAGTCGAGCGCGGACGAGGCCAGGTAGAGGACCAGGACCTGCTGACGGAGAGTCGTCTGCGGGGAGGCCTCGGAGGCGGGGGCGGTCATACCATCTCCTTCTTCGCGGCGTGCGGGTTGAGGCTGCGCTGGGTGACCACGCGCTGCGGGCGGTTCGACACCCGGGTGACCCAGTACTCCGGGTCGAAGGTGTCGTCACCGGTGAGCGCCTGCCACAGCTTGATCCGGTTGTACTTCTCCAGCCGGCCGGTGGCGTTCTCGTACCAGGGGAACGACTGGTCGAGCTCGCGCGCGACCTGGTCGTCGTACAGGTCCTCGAGGTTCCACAACCGGACCTGGCGGACGGTCGGGTTGAAGCGGATCTTGAACATGTAGCGGTCGATGGCGCTGTCGTTCTTGCGGCCGCCGTGCCAGATGCCGTGGTGCAGGAACTGCACGGTGCCGGCCGGGCAGACCAGCCGGGTCTGGCCGAGCAGGTTCTGGTACCGGCCGGTGTCGGACTCGTTGGTCCGGCGCAGGTGGCTGCCGGGCACGCTCAGGGTGCCGCCCATCTCGAGCGTCACGTCCTGCGGGTAGTACATGAGCTGGACGTCGAACGCGTCGGGACGGACGTCGATGATCGCGTCACCGTGCAGGTTCTGCGCCTCGCCCTCGTTGGCCTTGCGGATGTGCACGGCGTGGTGGTCGACCGTCGGCTCCGGCCCGACCAGGCTGTGGATCGCGCCGGCCACCTCGGGCAGCTGCACCAGCCGCTGGACGAACTCGCTGTCCACGAACGCCTCCGACAGCGGGGTGCCGTAGGGGACGCCGGGAATGCCGGCCTTGAGGACCTCGATCGCCTGCTGGTTCATCTCCTCCGGTACGACGGCGTCCATCCGGAGCGATCCGGTGGCCACGAAATGCGCCATCTGAACCGAGGTGAGCAGGTTCTTCTGATGCGGATGGGGCATGAGACTCCCTCTCGGGTGGTGGTTACTACTCCACCAGGCTAAGTTCGGACAGCGCTTGCTCGCGTGGGCTGTGTTCACCACTGGTGGTAATTTCTCACCATGATCGAACTGCACCTGGCCGCGCCGCCGGAGGTGGTGAACGTCGGCGTGGGGATTCACGGCGTCCGCAGCCTGCGGGACGTGTTCCGGCTGCCGGACCTGTGGCAGTTGCACGTGTACGCGTACTCGGCCGATCTCAAGGTCGCCGGTACGACGTACTCGGTCTCGCCCGGATACGTGTCGCTGACCCCGGCCGGGACGCAGGTGCAGTTCGACTACCGCGGCCGGTCCGAGCACCTCTACGCCCACTTCCGGCCGGTCGTGACGGGCGAGCCGTCGTACGTCCCCGTCGTACAGGACGCGGGGGATGCCGCGCCGGTGCTGTCAGGTCTGCTGCACTCGGCGGTCGAGGCGTCGCCGTCGGGGTCCGCGCGGATGACGGCCGAGGTGTGGACGGCGTTGTGGCGGATCGTGGACCTCCACGCGGTCACCACCGAGGGCGACTCGCGGCACCCCGCGGTCTCCACCGCCATCGCCTATATCGAGGCCAACCTGGCCCAGCCCCTCACCGTCCCCGCGCTGGCCCGCCTGTCCGGTGTCTCCCACAACCACCTGACGCGCCTGTTCCAGACCGAGACCGGGCAGACGGTCATCGCCTACATCCGGGGTCGCCGGATGGCTCGCGCCCGCCACCTGCTCGTCTCGTCGACCCTGTCCATCCCCGCCGTCGCGGCGTCGGTCGGTGTCCCCGATCTCCAGGCCTTCAACAAGACCTGCCGTCGTGAGCTCGGCGGCTCACCCCGTGCGATCCGCAATGCGGTGGCCGGTCCGGTCGCCGCGGGTTAACGTTCGCTCGTGTTCGAACTCATTCCAGTAGTGCAGGCGCCGCAGTACGACGAGGAAGCCGAGCAGCGGTTCGCCGAGGAGTGGCCGGAGTTCATCTTCCACGACGTCGAGGTCCGGAAGTACTCCGAGCGGCGCACAGAGTACTTCCAGAAGGACTGGGAGTTCTACCTGGTCTCCGACGACCAGCGGCTGATCGCCGGCTGCTGGGGTGTTCCGATCGCCTGGGACGGGACTGTGGACGACCTGCCCGCTGGGTTCACCGGCTCGCTCACGCGGGCGGTCACGTCGTACGAAGAAGGCGTCGTGCCGAACACCTTCGTCCTGATGGCGGCCGCCGTACGCTCCGACGAACAGGGCCGCGGCCACGCCTCGCGCGTCATCACCGCTGTCCGGGAGCGTGCCGTGGCGGGCGGCCTGGATCGGGTGATCGCGCCGGTCCGCCCGACGCTGAAGTCCCGCTATCCGCTGACCCCGATCGAGACCTTCATGACCTGGACCCGCGACGACGGATTTCCGCTCGACCCGTGGCTGCGCACACACGCCCGCCTCGGCGCGACCATCATCGCCCCCGCAACCGTCTCCCAGACCATGACCGGCACCGTCGCCGAGTGGGAGAAGTGGACCGGGCTGGCCCTGCCGTCCTCAGGCTCCTACGTCATCCCCGACGGCCTCACCGTGCTGGAGATCGATCACTCGACGGACAGCGGCATCTACCGCGAGCCGAACATCTGGATGCGCCACGCTTAGCTCGTTCAGGCCGAGTGGGTGCGGCGAAAGGCGGTCGCGACCGCGGCGGTCCGGCTGGTCACGCCGAGACGCTCGTAGATGTTCTCCAGATGCTTGCGAACGGTGCCCTCGGCAACGAACAGCCGGTGGGCGATCTGCGTGTTGCTGTGCCCGTCGGCGACCAGGCGCAGCAGCTGTAGCTGGCGGGTGGTCAGATCGGGTACACCGGCCCGGCGGCGTTCGTGGGCACGGAGGACCTCGATGAAGTGCGGGCGCAGCATCGTCAGCAGTAGCCGCTCGCGTTCGGTGAAGTCGCGGCCGGACACGCGGAACAGCAGCAGCCGGCGGTCTTCCGCCCCACGGACGGGGAGCGGGACAGCCATCTCATGGCGTACGCCGCTCAGGCGGAACCACTCGCCGACGATCGAGTCGGCCACCTGTCGCTCGGTCAGGTAGTCCGACACCCTCCAGACGGTGTCGTAGTCACCGGTGAGCTGCGGCCGGCAGGATGTCTCGCCCTCCCAGTAGGACTGCCAGAACAGGTCTTCCCAGCCGTCATCAAGGTCGTCGGGGTCGCCGACCAGCTCGAGCCCGATGAACTCACGATCCAGCGGGCGGCTCACCTGGTACGAGATGTGCTCGGCGGGCACCAGGTCCGTGAGTGCGCGCAGCAGGTCGCGCGGGAACAGCTCCTCGGGATCGGCGTTCCGGCCCCGGTCGACGACGTCGAGCATCGTCCGCAGGTCGTGTTCGGTGACCGTCAACTGATCCACCATGACGTACCCCTCCCCGCCGTCAGGCTATGCCCGCGACGCCGCCGCGCCCATACGTCGAACGACGTATGGCGATCGGACATCCGCCGCGGCCACGGTGAGTAAGTCGTTCCATGATTGGGGGGAGTCTCATGAAACCGCTGTTGCGATGGCCTGCGCTGGCAGCCGCCTGTGCGTTGGTGCTCACCGCGGCCGGCTTGTCGCCCGCCGCAACTGCGACGTCGGGTGCGTCCGCGGCGCCGGTGATCGATTGGAGCAGGTACGCCACCCAGGCGATCGTCGCCGGGCGTCCGCCGGCCAGTTCCGAGGTGCTGATGGGCATCGTGCACATCGCGATCGCCGACACCGTGGCCGGTCTGGGATACGGCCGGCCGTTCCGGTTCGCCGTACGGCCGGATCGGAAGGCGTCTGCGGCGGCCGCGGTCGCTACCGCGGCGTACGACGTACTGCGGGCTCGCGTGCACCCGGCGCCGGCGGGGCTGGACGGGACATACGCCGACTACCTGGCCGGTGTGCCGGATGGGAGAGCCAAGACCCGCGGCATCACGCTGGGCCGGTCGGTTGCGGCCGCTGTACTCACGTGGCGCGCAGGAGACGGCCTGTACAACACAGTGCCGTACGTCCAGGCTGCACCAGGCCCAGGAGTGTGGGAGCCGACGCTGCCGACGCCACCCGTGGACATCGTGCTTACGCAGGTCAGGCCGCTGGCGCTGCGCTACCGCGCGCAGTTCCGGCCCGATGGACCGGATCCGCTGACCAGCAAGCGCTACGCGCGTGACGTGGCTGAGGTCGCGTCACTAGGCCGCAAGGACAGTACGACGCGCACCGCCGCGCAGACCGAGACTGCGATGTTCTGGTCCGAGCAGACCGCACAGCAGTGGAGCCGGGCGCTCCTGCAGTTGGCGTCGGACCGGCATCTCTCCCTGGCCAGGGCGGCGCAGATGCTCGCGCTGGTGCACGTGTCGGCTGGTGACGCGCTGATCGCGTGCTGGGACGCCAAGTTCTACTACCGCTCCTGGCGACCGGTCCACGCCATCCAGCGCGCCGGCACCGACGGCAACCCGCGCACACAGGCCGATCCCACCTGGCAGTCCCTGCTGAACGTCAACCACCCGGAGTACCCGTCCGGCCACGCCTGCTTCACCGCCGGCGCCACCAACGCACTCCAGGCCTACTTCCACAGCAACCTGCCCTTGACCATGACCAGCCTGGTCACCAACACCACCCGCGTCTACCCAACCCTCTCCGCCGTACGCAGCGACGTCCGCGAAGCCCGGATCCTCTCCGGCCTCCACTTCCGCCACTCGATGCTGGACGGCGAACAACTGGGCGCCGACGTGGCCAACTGGATCAGTGCCCGACATTGACCGCCAGTGCGGCCAGGCCGTGGCTGAGGATGCCCTTGACCACGGCCAGGGCGTAGGCGTTGTCGGGGCCGGTGATGACCTGGTCGGACCACATGACGACGTCTTCGAGGGCCCGGACGTGGCGGTAGTAGCGGATGGCCTCGTCGTCGATGGGGTGCGGGCCGTAGCCGGTCAGGAAGGCGTCGAGCTGTTCGGAGGTGGTGGGGCCGACGTCGCCCATGCCGCCGAGCATGAACATCAGGTCCTGTTCGCGGGGCGCGAGGATCACGTCGTCCCAATCGATCAGGTGCAGGTGGTCGTCGACGAGGACGTTGCCGAGATGCGGGTCCCCGTGGCAGACCACGCGGGGGCCGCTCGGTTCCGGTGGGCGGGCCCTGAGCAGGTGGGTGATGGTGGCGTCGTACTGCTTCCAGACGGCAGCCAACTCCTCCTCGACCTCGTCCTCGGGTGCCTCCGTGCTGAGCCGCGTCTGCAGTTTCTCCGCCACGGCCGGGACCCGCGCGTCGATGTGACTGTGCTTCGGAAGCGCATCACGCAACCTCGGCGGCGGCTCCGCGTCATGCACCCGCCGGATGAGTACGCCGTACTCGCTCCACTGCTCGTCGGTCAGTCCGCTCTCGGCCGCGCGTACGCCGTCGATCCACGGAGTGATCGTGAGCCGCTTCTTCTTCCCGTGGAAGGTCCACAGGCCGCCCTCCGTGGTTCGGATCATCTCCGGGACCCCCGACAGACCACTGTCCGCCAGGAACGCGGCCACCTGGTGCCCGGTGTTGGTGCCCGCGCCGCTCCACTTCACGGCGTACGTATTGGTGGCCGTGGTCGCCTTCCACACCTGCGCGGCCAGATCGGCTCCGTGGGCCACCGGTGAGAGTTCCACCACATCCAGCCCGAAGTCGTCGAGCAACCACCGCCGCAGCAACGTGTCCCCCACGCCGCCAGCATGCCCGGCAACCGGCCGCCTAAGCGACCCGATTACCAGGCCCGGCGGTCAGCGGTAGTTGACGAACTGGACGGCGAAGTCGAGGTCCTGGCCCTTGATCAGGGACTGGACGGCCTGCAGGTCGTCGCGGCTCTTGCTGGACACGCGGAGTTCCTCGCCCTGGATCTGGGCCTTGACGCCCTTCGGGCCCTCGTCGCGGATCAGCTTGGACAGCTTCTTCGCGTTCTCCTGGGTGATGCCGGCGCTGATCGTGGCGTTGATCTTGTAGATCTTGCCTGACAGCTTCGGGTCGTCAGCCTCCAGACCCTTGAGCGAGATCTGCCGCTTGACCAGCTTGTCCTTGAGCACGTCGAGGACGGCGTTGACCCGCTCCTCGGTGTTCGCCTGCAGATCGATCGCCTCGCCGGACAGCTTGATCCCGGCGTCCACGTTCTTGAAGTCGAACCGCTGGCTGATCTCCTTCGCCGCCTGGTTCACGGCGTTGTCCACCTCCTGGTGATCGACCTTGTTCACGATGTCGAAGGAGGACTCCGAAGCCATGGGCAGTTCCTTTCCGATTTGCTGTCAGGGGCACCCTCTGTTGTATCGTCTCCCACGCCGGTTCACGAACCGGCACCACCCTGGCGGGTTGCCCGAGCGGCCAAAGGGAGCAGACTGTAAATCTGTCGGCGTATGCCTACGCAGGTTCGAACCCTGCACCCGCCACCAGCTAGAAAACAGGCCCTGACCTGCGGGAACGCAAGTCAGGGCCTGCTACGCGGTGTCCGACTGTGTCCGACTGGCTACGGCTCTCTACGGATGTCTGTGCGGAATGCGTGCGGAAGTTCTGGGGCCCTAGCTAGGCGTGTAAGCGCCGACGGTCGGCTACCACATCGGCGCATGCGCGTCCGTGACCCAGGCTGCTCGTGTGGGGCGGCGACGCCGCGGCAGACCCTCCTGAGAGCTGGCACCCAGTCCCTTGGCACTCGGTGGAGGTCAATGAGCCGGCGTCAGGGCCACTCATAACCCAGAGGTCGCAGGTTCAAATCCTGCCCCCGCTTCGGAAGAAGGCCCAGACCATCAGGTCCGGGCCTTCGCTTTGCATTGTTGGGCTGCCCCGTGGTTTTGCGGGGTCGCAGCCGTTGCTGGACAGCTGGCCGAGATGTGCTCAGTGACGTGTCGTCGGGTAGCCGGCCGCGCCGGTTGGTGTGACCTGTACCCAGAGCCGATGTTGACGTCGTTGTTGGCAGCGGAAGACGACCCCTTGTGCTCCCCGGCCACTCCGAGCTGTGGGGTGCGCATACGCTTCGGCAATGCAGTCAGACGAGTCGTTGCCCGCGGACCTCGCTGGCGACCTGGTGTCGTCGGTGTTGCCTGGGGGAGGGCCGCTGCTGTCCCGTCTCATCGGGGCGGTAGCTGGCGAGTGGAGTAGGAATCAGTCGCATGCGATGAGTGCGGCTGTCAGAACCTCCGGGCTATCGCGGGAGGATCTCGTTGAACGTATCGAAGAGCAACCCGAGCTAGTTCCGCTCGTCACGCGCCTTCTCCACGAGGCAGCGATGACAGGTCAGGGGCCGTTGCTTGAGGCGATGGGCGCAGCCTTCGGAGCGGCCGTCGTGGAATCAGCTCGTGCACCCGAGTACGAGCTGGTCCTGGGCGGCCTACGAAATCTTCATGGAGTGGACGTCAGGTTTCTCCGGGAGATCCGCGACCGGCCGGTGTTTCAGCAACAGACAGAAGAGGAAGAGGCCGAGGCCTTGGAATCTGACCGGCTCCAGACAAGTTTTCGGCTCGCGGTTCGCCTTCAGGTGTCAGAAGAGACCTTGTGGTTCGGCCTAGTTCGACTAGCGAATCAGGGCTTTGCAGTCACCGAAGGCGTGTACTCGGGGAACCGCGTCACCATCACCGAGTTGGGACGGTTGCTGTATGACGTGCTCGAGCGGATGAACAACGCGTAGGGCATCGGTCCTGGCCGCCTTGCAGTCGCCGGGTCAAGCCAAGAGATAGACAGCTGCAGGACACCGGCGAGGACGGCGCACATGCTGGGCTGACTTGTTCGCGCAGCGGCGCTACTGTCAACGGATGTGGTGGTTGCTGGCCGCCTTGGGGGCCGGTGGGTTGACAGTCGCGAGCCGCTATCTGTGGGACCGGCGAGCCGCGCGGCGGGGTGACGCCGAGGAGCTGGAGCAGATTCGCAGGCTCGCCGCCGAGGACGTGACGCTACTCGGCGCGGAGCTTGGGCGGCTTGACACCCAGGTGGCAGGTCGCACGCTCGACGCGGCTGCGCGTGAGGAGTACCAGGTCGCGCTCGACGGGTACGAGGCGGCACAACGGGCAGTCAAGGGCATTCGATCGGCGGCGGAGATCAGCTCGGTTACCGGCACGTTGGCGACCGGACGTTACGCAATCACTTGCGTTCAGGCGCGGATCCGGGGCCAGCCGGTTCCCGAGCGCCGGGTGCCGTGCTTCTTCAATCCGCAACACGGACAGTCGACGACCGACGTGGTTTGGACTCAGCCGAAGTACGGCACCCGGACGGTACCGGCTTGTTCTCCCGACGCCGCGCGGGTCCGGGTAGGCGATCAGCCCGAGGTGCGCTATGTCGAGTACGGCGGTCGCCGGGTGCCGTACTGGCAAGCTGGCACGGCGGTGGCGTCGTACGGTCTGGGGTACTTCGGAGCGGGCGCGGGCACGAGCTTCAGCGCGCTGGCCGGCTTCGAGGCTCAAGCAGGTGCGACCCGCCGCTGGGGCGACTCCAGCAGCCACGGTGGTGGCATCGACGGCGACGACGGCGGCGCTCGAGGTATGAAGTAGCGCCTGAGCCCCACCTCCCGAGCGAGTGGTGGCCTCAGTGGACGAGCGATGCCAACTCGCCCGCTCGCTGATGCAGAGGTTGCGCGTGCCGCGTCACGTGCCGAAAGCCGCAGCGGAGTGTCGGCCTGTAGATCTCGGGAGGCAAGCAGGGGAGGCGCCCCGAGGTAGTACCCAGATCCGTACCCAGGACGCATCGAAACGGGTCGGACCCTTGGGAAAGCGTGAGACGGATCGAGCATCAGATGAGTCGCGTAGCCGCGCGCTGTCGAGAGCCTGGCGTGCGCTTGAGACACCGTCAGGGCTACTCATAACCCAGAGATCGCAGCCGGTCGGGCGCGATGCATCCGCGCCCTCGATGAGGTCCCCGTCTGTTCCGCCCGCGCGGAATGCGTGCGGAGGACGGCAGACGCCCCTCTGTAAATCTGTCGGCGTATGCCTACGCAGGTTCGAACCCTGCACTCGCCACCAGCACATCGCAAGCCGAAAGTGGGCCCCTGACCTGCGGAAACGCAGATCAGGGGACACTTTCGTCTCAGCCCTCAGTGTCCGGCTGACTACGGCGGCCTACGGCTGTGCTTGCCATATCCCTGCCACCGTTTCAGGCGGGCTTCGCGGGTTCAGGCAGGTTACTTCGATCCCGAGCTGACCGATCCCCGCGCGCGCTGCCCTCCTGCTGGCCCGTGCTGCGGCACGCCACTTCTGCGCCGACTGGGGCGGGCGTCTTGCGCGCGTTGCGGGTCGCGTGCACCGCGAACGGCTGGCCGGGCCGAGGTCTTCGTCGCCTTCGGATCCGACCCGGCCATTCGACAACCACAGGGGCCGCCCGTACCGGGCGACAACCACAGGGTCGCCCGTACCGGGCGGCCCCTTCCGTTCTTACGCCCGGCCGCGTAACACGATAGTGCGCTCCTCGGAGTCGGTCCCACAGTCGAAGGACCCGCAGGCGAGCGCGTTCGTGACACTTGCCGCCTTGCCCCCGGCGAACTTGCCGCCGTCGGGCAGGATCTCCATACTCCACGACTGCGGCGTGCCGTCGCACAGAATGCCGGAGATAGTGTTCCGGCCGCGCACGGTGAACCGCCCGGCCCGCTGCGTCAACTCGGTGCTCACGTCCGTGAAGAATGGCTCGCCGGTGCAGGTCGCGGTCCCGCTCACCGTCGCCGTACCGGTCCGGCTGTTGAAGGTCGCGACCGGGTTCACGGTGATGTCGATCGTGGGTGGCGGCGGGAGCACATCGACCGTGAGGTTGAGCGTCCCACCGTTACCCCCTGCGTCGAACTGGTTGTCGAAGACCAGCACTGTGTACGTCGTACCAGCGGTCGCCCGCCAGGACGCCTGATTAGACCCACACACCACCTGGCTCCAGTTCCCCGGGCTGCCGGTTGCCACGATCGCGGTGGTCGAGTACGTCGACGAAGACACATCGAACCGGAGAATTTCGTCTGCGGTCGGGGTGATCCCGTACCAGACGCTGGCATCGGTCGGCAGGGGCGCGGGTGTTCCACAGAAGGCAGTACTGAGATCGTCGCTGTCGGTGGTCGCCTCGGTGGTGTCGAGGCTGTCGGTGAACGGGATGGCCCCGACCACGGTGCGGCCGCCGTAGGTGTCGTTGCCAGGCGGAGCCGCGAACCCGATGCCCGCGGACATGATCAGGGTCCCGAGCACAAGCGCAGACACGGCCGCGCTCCGAAGGTGTCTCATGATGCCGCTCCTTGCAGGATGCTGGCGGGCGCTACTCGGCGCCCGCAACTGGACGCTGTCCGCGGCGGTCGTCGCCCGGCAGACCCCGATCCCTCCTCCGGCCCGGAGCGGCGCCGGCACCCTCACCCGGCAGGCCTCCGTCCACCGGGGCACCGCTCTATTGGTATTGATGCGCCGGCGGGTCGATTAGTTATCCGCCGTATGCGCCGAAATTGCCGGCACAGGGAAGTAGCGCGCGACACCTACGACGCTCCGGGACGCCAGCAGCGGTGATAGGGCTGGACATCGATGCGTAGCCTCGCGGGCTATCGACGGCCATTAACCCAAGGCCCCGGAGAGCGCCGCGGCGTGCCGTCGCTTTGCTGCCTCCTCCTGGCCATCGATGCAGCCCGCGTAGACCTGGAGTAGCACCTTGACGAGGTGTCCGGCCCACTCCGCCACCTGCGTCGCGGGGACCCCAGCGTTGAGCCAGAGGCTGACCCGTCGTGGCGTAGGTCCTACGGGTGGCGTGCGAGCGGTGATCGGTACTGGGCTTCGGTCAGCGCCTTCTTGCGTGCCTTGTTCCACATCCGGGTGGACGTGTTCGGGTGTCGCCATGGGAGCGGGCAGGCCGGAGCGGACATCGAACGGGATCCCGGCTCGTGCTGCGGTTGTTGGCTTGGCCCGGAACGGATCACCTCGTTTCTTGGTCGCGTGAGGCTCCGGGGGCGTCTGCGGGCCTGCTCTAAGGAAGCTCTAAAGGTGGCTGAAACCGCAGCTGAGGCCGCGCTGTTTGGGTTGTTGCCACGGCGCCGGTTCTCGTCCGGCGCTCTGTGGACGAAAGGAATCGCGATGATGAAACGCAAACGGCTGGTCGCGGCCGCAGTCACGCTCGTGGCGCTCGCCACGACCGGTACTGCGTCGGCGGCGACGTCCGGTTCGGATCCGAAACCCGGCGCCGCGAAATCCGGTGCCGCGGTAAAGGCGGAGGGAAAGTCCAAGCCGGCTGCGGATGCCGACTTCGCCGCGATCGCGGCGAAGCTCGGGGTGACGACCGACCGGCTCACCGCCGCGCTGGACGCGGCCAAGAGGTCGCTGGCCGGCTCGACCACAGTGACGCCGGAGGCATTCGTCGCGGCGGTCGCGGCGAACCTGGGGCTGCCTGCCGCGCGGGTCAAGGCCGCCGTGGAACCGTTGTTCCTCAAGCCTGGGCGCCCTCGTGCCGGCGACGACAAGCAGGACGGCAAGGACAAGAAGGGGGCGGACGACCCGCGGACCTCGCCGTTCACGACCAACGCCGCAGCGGCACGCTTGGCCGCGGCACTCGGCGTGAGTCGGGCGAAGGCCAAGGCCGCCCTGGTCGCTGTGGTATCGGCTCCCGGCGGAATCGTTCCGACGTCCAAGGCCTTCGGTGATATCGCCCACTCGCTCGGGGTCAGCGCCGATCGGCTCAATACCGCGTTGGGGGATCTGAAGCAGTCACTGGCCAACGGCTGACAGCGGCCTAGTCTCACATCATCACAACTTCATGATCGACGGCGAGGATGGACGACCATGCGGATACTTGTCGTGGACGATGACCCGGCTGTTCGGCGGTCCTTGGAGCACGCGTTGGGCCGCGACGGCTACGACGTGGCATCCGCCGCTGATGGGGCGTCCGCACTCGCCGAGCACGGCGTGTTCCGCCCGGACGCGGTGGTGCTCGACGTCCTTATGCCCGAACCGAACGGGCTCGAGGTATGCCGGACGCTGCGTTCGGGCGGGTACGACACGCCGATCCTGATGCTCACGGCCCGGGACCTGGTCACCGACCGGGTCGCCGGGCTCGACGCGGGGGCCGACGACTACCTGGCCAAGCCCTTCGCTCTGGAGGAGTTGCGGGCGCGGCTTCGAGCCCTGCTGCGGCGCAGCGGCGTAAGAGACGAGGTGCTGCACTTCACCGACATCGAACTGGATCTGAGTGGCCGCCGGGCCGAACGCGCCGGCCGGCGCCTTGAGCTGACCAAGACGGAGCTGTCGCTGCTGGAGCTGTTCCTGCGCAATCCCCGTCGCGTGCTGAGCCGGACCCAGATCTTCGAGTCCGTCTGGGGCTACGACTTCGGCCCGGAGTCGAACGCGCTCTGGGTCTACATCAGCTACCTGCGCAGCAAGCTCGAAGCCGACGGCGGCAGCAGACTGATCCAGACGGTGCGCGGCCTGGGGTACGTCCTGCGCGAGGAGCCATGAATCTGCGCACCCGGCTGGCCATCGCCGGAGGCTCCATAGCCGCGGGTGCTCTGGTGCTCGTGTCGGTTGTTCTCTATCCGGCCGTGGAAGCCAACCTCCGCGGCCAGATCGACAGCTCCCTGGTGACGGCGTCCGGCCAGGCACCGGACGTGGCGAAAGCCATCAAGGAGAAATTCAGGGGGACGTCCAACGAGTCGGCCTTCCCAGCTGTTCCGCTGGGGATAGGGAGCACCCAGCTGCAAATCGTGCCGGATCCGGTCCGGACCGGGCCGTCGGCGCAGTTCGTCGACCTCACCGCCCGCGACGTCGAGGTCGCGAACGGATCCGCCGCTGCCTACTTCCGTAACGCGGTCTACGGCGGCGTCGCCTACCGCATCTACACCGCCCCATTCCCAGGAGCACCCGGAACGCTCGTGCGGACCGCGATCCCGCAATCCGATCCCGCACCCACCCTGCGCCGACTCGCGTGGCTGCTCGCCGCATCGACGGTGGCCGCCGGACTCCTGGCGGCACTTGCCTCACGCCTGGCCGCGCGCCGCGTCCTACGACCCGTACGTCGGCTCACCAAGACCGTCGAACTGATCCGCACGACCGGCGACCTGGCCATCCCGATCCCCGCCGACAGCCAGGACGAGATCGGCCGGCTCGGCTCCGCGTTCGCCGGGATGACCGCCGCGCTGGACGAGTCCGTCGGCGCCCAGCGCCGCCTGGTCGCCGACGCCTCGCACGAACTGCGCACACCACTGACGAGCCTGACCGTGAACCTCGAACTGCTGGCGGAAGACCTGGGCGACACGCAGGCCCCACACCTCGCCGCCGAAGCGCTCGACCAAGCCGGCGAACTCAAGACACTGATCAACGACCTGGTCGACCTGGCCCGCTACGGCCAGCCCGCTTTCCACACTGAAGACGTCCGCCTGGACCTCGTCGCCGAGCGCGTCGCGGCCCGCGCAACACGTCGGGCAGCACAGATCGGCTTCGACCTGACCTGCGCGCCCACCCTCGTCCACGGAGACCCCGACGCCTTGGAACGCGCCGTTGCGAACCTGGTCGACAACGCCGTGAAATGGAGCCCGTCCGGCGGCCGCGTCCTGATCAGCGTCAAGGAGGGCATTCTCGACGTCGCGGACGCCGGCCCGGGGATCCCCGACAGCGACCTCAAGTTCGTCTTCGACCGCTTCTACCGCTCACCCGCTGCCCGCGCGCATCCCGGGTCCGGACTGGGCCTGGCCATCGTCCGACAGGTCGCCGAGGCGCACGGCGGGACGGCCGAAGTCGTGCCATGTCACAGTGGCGCGCGACTGCGCCTGAGACTGCCGGTGTCCAGCGAACACGCTGAGCCCTGGGCAACACCGAGTTGAAGGTCTGGCTTTGCGCTCTCAGGAGAGCGCGGCGATCCAGTTGCGCAGGTTAGCGTCGGTCACTTCGCGGGCCGGTGTCACGTGTGCGAACCTTCCGTTCGAGGCGACCAGCGCGATCGTCACCTGCGTGAGATCCGGCGGGACCGTGCTGTCACCCGAGAACACCCAACTGGCGGCGCCCTTGAAGTCGAGGCCGACCGGAACGGCGAACGTTCCCGCCGACTTCGAGATCGAAGCCGCCAGTTGGTCCACGTCCTTGGGGTTCAACAACGAGCCCTTCCAGTCCTCCGGTGGCATGACCAGCAGGAAGCCCACGACCGGAGGTTTACCGGCTCGCGTCATCGGCAGCAGGCGGCCGAGCGCAGTCCGGATCCCGTCCGCCGATCCTGCCACGATCACGAACGGCTTTCCGCCGTACGACATACTGTCGACGAACCCGCCACCGACCGCGTTGAGCCGGAAGCTGCCGATCTCGTCAGGCCCGAAGTCACCGCTATCCGGCGGCACCTCAGTCGACTCGGCATCCGGCGGCACGTCGGTCGACTCGCCTTCCGGGGGCGCCACGGACGTGTCGGCGCCTGGCGGCAACTCGGTTGAGAAAGTGTCGGCCTTGATCACTGGGCCGAAGGTCACCTCGGTGATGACTTCCACGGCGCCGTAATCCATCACCAGACCGGTCTTCTCGTCCAGCGCCATCTCTCTGGCATCCATGGCCGGCTGGTCACTGGATTCCACCTTGTCGCAGTGGTAACGGACCGCCGTCCGCCCGAACAACGTCTTCGTGCCGAGCCGCTTCGCCGCCGGACACAGCTGTTCGAACTTCTCGGTGCCCGGCCGGTAGAAGAACGTGCTGTCGGGCGCGTCGTCTGTGCCCGGATTCTCGATCCGCTGGTATTTCGGGTCCTCGGCGGGGTTGTAGAGCAGCAGCACCTTGCCGTCCCAGACCTGGGAGTACCCTGCACCTCGGCCCGTGAGCATCGTCAGCCGGAACCGCCTGTTTCCGTCCGCGAACAGCTCGAAGGACTCCGGACCGCCTTCGTCTTCCGTGAACGCGCCTCTGATCCTGCCCAGATCGGGCGACGCCGTTGATGTTGCCGAAGGCAACGCAGAGCTGCTGCCTGCTTGTTGCCCGCCACAACCACTTGCTGCCGCGACGGCGAGCACGACCGCGACGATTGTCATCCTTGCTTGTTGCCCCCGCACAGTCATGCCGACTGCGCTCCTCCCCGGTCGGTGATGCTCCAGGGACCGGCGGTGGCGACCGGCCGTGATCCTGTGGTGCACCCCAGACCTGCCCCTGGGTGCACGCACGCTGTTTCAGCTCAGTCTGCGCGTGGAGAGCCCGGCGCCGACTGAGTAATAGTGCTCAATTCGCCGGCCGCGAAGGCCCCGGGGCCGGGCAGTGCCTCAAATCGAGACATCTGCCGGGCGCGCAGCGGCATAAAGTCTCACCGTCGGGATGCGCCCGAAAGGAGCTTGCCATGGCGACCATCGATGCCGATGCCCAAGGCGCCCAAGAGGTACGTGCCCAACATGCCGCTGAGGCCGCGGTCCCAGCGGTGACCGGAGACCCATCCCTGATCGGTCTCCCCAGTTTCATCGTGGGATCGGTCGCGCTCGGTCTCGTCCTCGTCAGCTACGTGCCTGCGGCGGCGGTGGGGGCCTCGCTCCCCGTGATCGTCGCGGCCACCGGCCTGGGCCTGGTGATCGCGGCCGTCTGGGCGGCAGCTGTCGGCCAGAGCGCGGTCGCCGGGGTTTTCGGCATCTTCGCCGGTTTCTGGCTGAGCTACGGAATGCTCGTACTGGGCCTGACGCACAACTGGTACGCCATTGTCGCTGCGGACGCCCTCCATACGCAGGGGGTTTTCCTGATCTCGTGGCTGGTGGTGATCGGGATGCTGACTCTCGCCACACTCCGGTTGCCGATTGCCTACACGGTGCTCTTCGTGCTCATCGAAATTGCCTTGGTGCTGGTCTTGATCGGCACGCTGCAGCAATCAGCCAGCACGCTGAAGGTCGCCGGTGTGGTGGTGTTCGTCTTCGCCGCGGTGGGTGTCTACCTGTTCTTCAGCTCGGCCTCGCAGGCGACAGGCGGTAAGGCGCTTCCGCTCGGACGGCCGCTTCTCCATTAGCTGGGCAGCCGGACGAAGTCGGTTACGCCTCGGGGGGCTTGCGGGGGCGGAATCTCGAGCGGAACTTCGAGTCGTACTCCAGGTGTACGTAGCCCGAGGAGTGGACGCCTACCGCGATGCATCCCACGGCCAGGAAGACGATCCCGGCAATGAAGGAGATGTGCCAGAAAGCTGCCGCGATGCCTGCGAACGCGGAGCCCTGGGCGATCGCCTTGGCCACGCTGACGAGTGGCGACTTGCTGGTCCGGCGACGGAACTCCTCCTGCCGGTTCAGGACCAGGAGTGCGGCGAGTAGCGGTATCGAGACGGCGAACGCGATGACGCACACCAGCGCCGACGGGTCGAGTGAGGGCTCGGTCAGGAACGGCTGGACCACGACCAGGCCGGCGGCCGCCAGGCCGCCGTAGATCAGGTTGGACTGACGGATCCATTCCTGCTCGGCGGCCGGGTCGGAGGTGACGTCTTCGGCTTCCTGCCGGATGCGTTCGGCCTCGGCTTCCATCTGATGTGCCTCGGCCAGGAAGTCCTCGTCCTCGTTCATGGGCTCATCCTCCCCCGAAACTGCCGTCTGTCAGGATCGCCGGGTGGTTGGACTGCGAGAGCTGTGGAACGACGCCGTCCCAGATGCGGGCGCGTTGGCCGACGACCTGCTCGGGCGGTACGCCGGGATGAGCCGGCACGTGTATCGCGATCGGTACGTCGTGAGTCCCAGACCGTCGTGCGACCGCGGTGTCGTGGCCGCCGGCGACCTGATCCTGGTCGGAAGTGACCACTCGCTGACGGCTCTCCGCTAGGTGGGGAATAGCGTTGGGACAGCGAGCGGTTTGCTATTGATTGACCAGGTTCGTGACCGAGGAGAGCGATGAAACCCACTGAGTTCGTGAAGGTGAATGGGCAGTTCTGGGGGGATCACCTGCGGAGCGTGAGTGAGCATCTGCCCACGAGTCACCGCAATGAGCTGACCGGGCCGCTGCTGTTCCCGCGGATGATGGTGCTGACCGAGACCCCGGACTGGAACATCCTCGAGCTCGTCGGGGTGAGCCGCGAGTACCGCTCGCTCGAAGTACGGCGGCAGAAGGCGCAGAGCGTCGAGGAGTACTTCGGCCTCGGCAGCGGCTCGCCCGTGGTCAAGCTGTCCGGGGAGAACCTGTTCAAGGACGCGACCATCGCGACCGAGGCCGGCCGCCGGGAGCTGGACGGCCGGTTCCCGAGCGCGGTGACGATGCTGGGGCAGGAGTTCGTGGGGGCGGGCGACCAGCTGCTGCAGTTCGCGCCGGGGAACTACTCGACCTTCGACCGCACCCTGCTCGTGCACACGGCGAACGAGTCGATCCGGCTGCACTGGACGTTCTTCGCGATCGCGATCCACCGGTCCGAGCCCGCGGACAAGTACCTGACCTTCCTCCAGAACTACTCTGCGGCCCGGCCGCACCTGGACCCGATCGGCACCCTGAGCGTGCCGGCGGACGCCGCTGATCTGAAGAGCGACGCCTTCGCCAGCACCTACCTCGCGCACGGTCTCCAGGACGCGACCGTCGACCAGTTCCTGGACGCGAACGAGAGCATCCTGCTGTCGGCGTTCGACGCGACCCGGCTGATCCGCCAGCCCTTCCTGGACGACCTGCAGCCCGACTTCATCCTGGAGCGCGCGGACGGCAGCCACATCATCGGCGACCTCAAGCTCCCGGTCGCCGACACCACCAACGGCAAGAAGCGCCGCCGTGCCTTCAAGGCGCCGGTGCCGGAAGGCGCCGCTCAGCTCGCTCGGTACGCGGAGTACTTCAACTCCGCCGAGAACCGCGCGTTCGCCCAGACCAAGTACGGCGTCGAGGTCAGCGACCCGCGCAAGCTCCTGATCATCCCGACCCAGGAGACCGTCGCCGCCGGCGAGTTCGCCGACGCGGGCGTGGAGATCGTCGACTACGACACGATCCTGCGCCTCCACCTCGCGACCTGATGCAGTACTTCGTCTACGGACGCGACCGGCCCGGCGGGTTCGGCCTCAAGGTCAGCCTGACCGAGGAGCACTGGGCGTTCATGGACGGGTACGCCGACGCCCTGATCGCCCGCGGCCCGACCCTGACCGAGGACGGCGAGGAGACGACCGGCAGCCTCCACATCGTGGACCTGCCGGACGTCGCGGCGGCACGCTCCTTCGCGTGCGACGAGCCCTACCACCGCGCCGGCGTCTTCGACGAGATCCTCCTCTGTCGCTTCGACAAACACGTCGGCACCACGATGTGGGACTTCACCAGCACCGTCGAGGGCCTCCGCCGCTACCTCGTCCTCACCCAGGACGAGCCGCGCCCGGTCGAGTCGCCGTACCTGATCATGTACGGCGACCTGCTCGGCCTGACCGAAGACACCCACCTCGGCCGCGCAGCCCTCGTCGAAGCACGTGACGCTCAGCACGCCGCCGTACTGCTGTCGGCCAAGCTCACGGACGTGCACCCGTGGGAGTTCGGTGGTCGGCGGGACTGAGAAGCCTGCTGCGGCCAGTTCTGGCCGTGGCCAGATGGGGCCGCGCAGGTGCCTGGACACCCGGTCCTGGCGCTGACGAGACTGCTGGACGTTGCGCCCGGCCGCGAACGTCCACCGGGCGAATCCTGACCTGGAGGTTTCGCATGCCGGCTCCGCTGCCACGTCCGTCCTCAGATTCCGGGCGAGCTGTGTCGTCACGCCGAGGCTCGATGGTTCGCTCGCCGGGTTCGCGACCGGGACGGCGCTGGGTGCGGGGCGTCGTACCGGCAGTGCTTGCCGGGCTGTTGGCGTTGCAGTTGGTTCCGGTGCCGGCCGTCGCCGCAACAGCGACACCTACGCAGACACCGCCCCAGCCTTGGCAGGCCAAGGTGACCACCGGCCTGCTCGCCGGTCTTGATGCCGGGAAGAAGACCGACTTCATGATCAGGTTCGCCGAGCATGCCGACCTGAGCGCAGCGAAGTCGATCAGGGACTGGAAACAGCGGGGCCAGTACGTCGTACAGCAGTTGCAGCGGGCCGCGGAAGAGGGGCAACGGGCGACCCGCGCGACGCTCGACGCGGCAGGCGCTGAGTACAAGTCCTTCTGGATCACCGATGCCGTTCTGGTGAAGGACGGCTCGGCCGCGCTGGCCGAGAAGCTGGCTGCCGGTTCGGACGTTGTGGAGCTGCGGGAGGCGCCGGCCTACGACGTGCCCGAGCTGACACCGGCCGCCGAGCGGAAGGAGGCGGCGGCGGTCGAGTGGGGCGTCGCGAACATCCGCGCGGACAAGGTCTGGTCGGAGCTGGGCGATCGCGGCCAGGGCATCGTGATCGGCAGCATCGACACCGGGGTTCAGTTCGATCACCCGGCGCTGGTGGGCTCCTACCGCGGCACGGTCGGCCCGGGGGTGTACGACCACGACTACAACTGGTTCGACCCGTCGGGTGTCTGTCCGTCGGCCGCCCCGTGCGACAACATCTTCCACGGCACGCACACGATGGGCACGATGGTCGGCGGCGACGGGCCGCGCGGCCGGATCGGTGTCGCGCCCGAGGCCCGCTGGATCGCGGCGAAGGGCTGCGAGGACGAGGAGCGTGGGTGCAGCCTGGGCGCCCTGCTGTCCTCGGGCCAGTGGGTGCTCGCGCCGACGGACCTGTCCGGCGCGAATCCCCGCACCGACCTGCGCCCGAACGTGCTCAACAACTCGTGGGGCGACGACAACGGCAGCGTCGAGGATCCGTTCTACGACGACGTCGTGAACGCCTGGAACGCGTCCGGCATCTTCTCCGTGTTCTCCAACGGCAACAACGGAGAGGACGGCTGTGACACGTCCGGATCGCCGGCCGACGGTACGGCGACGTACGCGGTCGGCGCGTACGACGAGGCGAACAAGATCGCCGACTTCTCCGGTCGCGGGCCGGGTGGTCCCGGGCTGGTCAAGCCGGACATCGCCGCCCCGGGAGTCGCGGTCGGTTCGTCCATTCCGGGGAACGCCTTCGGCACCGCCAACGGCACCTCGATGGCTGCGCCACACGTCTCCGGGACGGTAGCGCTGATCTGGTCGGCGGCCCCGTCCCTGGTCGGCGACATCGACGGTACGCGCGAGTTGCTCGACCAGACCGCGATCGACACCGACGACCTGTCCTGCGGCGGCACGGTCGAGCGGAACAACACCTTCGGCGACGGCCGCCTGGATGCCTTCGCGGCTGTCCATGCCGCGCCGGTCGGTGACACGGGCACTCTTGTGGGCCGGGTCGTGAGCAGCGCCGGGCAGCCGGTCGCCGATGCGACGGTCGTCGCTGCCAACGCTGACCACGAACGGCGGACGACGACCGGTGACGACGGGACCTTCGACGTCCGGCTGAGTGCCGGCAGCTACGACCTCACGGTCTCGGCGTACGGGTATCACGGGGCCTCGGCCGACGGCGTCGAGGTGACGAAGGATCGGCAGACGACCCGCGACTTCAGCCTGACCCAGGTGCCGATGGCAACGATCCGCGGGAAGGCGACCGACAGCTCCGGCCACGGGTGGCCGCTGTACGCCGCCCTGAGGGTGGCCGGCACTCCGTTGGCCCCGATCCACACCTCACCGGTCGACGGCACGTACAGCGTCCAGGTGCCGGTGGGCTCGAGCTATGACATCTCGGTGGACCCGGAGTACCCGGGCTACCAGACGATCACTCGCAAGGTCAGTGTCCAGGGCAACATGACGGTCGACGTCGGCGTACCGGTCACGGCGACCCCCTGTACGGCGCCCGGCTACCGGACCGAGCACCAAGGTCTCGGCGAATCCTTCGACGGTACGGCGATCCCGGCCGGATGGACCCAGAAGACGGCGATCGGCGACGGCTGGGAGTTCGCCGACCCGGGGGAGCACTCCAATCTCACCGGCGGCAGTGGTGGTTTCGCCAGCATCGACAGCGCTTCGGGCCAACGGTTGGAGGACTCGCGACTGGTCTCGCCCACCGCCGACCTCACCTCCGTACCCGAGCCGGTGATCGGCTTCCGCACCGACGTGGTTGGTTCGGCGGCAGCGGTCGAGGTCGACCTGTCGACGGACGACGGCGCAACGTGGACGAATGTGTGGCGCCGCAAAGGGACCTGGCGCGGGCCGCAGCAGGTCCAGGTGCCCGTCCCCGCGGCCGCGGGGCACGACAAAGTGCGGGCGCGGTTCCACTACAGCACGGAGCTCGCGGGCAACGGCTGGCTGCAGATCGACGACGTGGTGATCGGCGCGACGACCTGTGCTCCGGTCGCCGGCGGCCTGGTGGTAGGCAACGTGCGGGACGACCGGGCCGGCAACGCCGTCGTCAACGCGACGGTCCAGAACCTGGCCCGGCCGGCTGATGTGGCCACTGCTGCGGCGACGCCGACCGACCCGGGCGTCGACGACGGCTTCTACTGGATGTTCTCGCCCGCCGGCCGGCAGCGGTTCAGGTCGCAGTACGACGCCGGGCAGTACGAGGCCAGGACCCGTGAGATCGTCGTACCCGCGAACAAGGCGGTCCGGGTCGACTTCGGGCTCGGCATGGCCGAACTGAAGGTGACCGCGAAGGAGCTGACGGGATCGGTCCGGATCGGAGATCGGCGGACGATCGACCTCACGGTGAAGAACATCGGGACCGGACGGGCGGCCTACGAGTTGACACCGTTCGAGGACAAACCCGACGTCAAAGCGACGCGGGCCGGCTTCGTGCCGGAGCAGCGGTACCTGAACACCGACGACGGCGGTCCGTTGCCGGCGGCTCCTCGATCGACCGCCAAGGCACCGGGCCTGACGATCGCGCCGTGGGAGAGGATGGCCGACCTGCCGGCCGGCGACATGGACACGCTCGCCGCCTACCACGACGGCAAGCTGTACCAGATCGGTGGCGTCGAGGGGCTGAACCAGAGCGACCAGCGGCACTTCGTCTACGATCTCGCGACCAAGTCCTGGCAGGGCATCGCCAAGACCACCGATGCGCGGGAGAAGCCGGCCGGGGGTTTCGTCGGCGACAAGCTGTACGTCGTCGGCGGCTGGGCACGAGGCGGTGCGCCGTCGGCCGGCCTGATGATCTACGACCCCGCGACCGACGCCTGGTCCACCGGTCCCGATGCGACCATCGGAACAGCCGCGGCAGCGTCCGCCGTACTGGGCGGCAAGCTCTACATCATCGGCGGCTGGACCAGCACTGACGCCGAGGGCGGCAACCGCGCCGTGTTGGTGTACGACCCGGCGAGGGGCAGCTGGACGCGGGCGGCGGACTATCCGTAGCCCGTGGCATGGGGCAACTGTGGAGCGATCGGCGAGCGGATCTACTGCGCCGGTGGGCAGCACCGCGGCGGTGAGGGTTTGCGGACCGCGTACAGCTACAACCCGGCGACGAACACCTGGTTGCGGCTGACTGACCTGCCCACCACGGTCTGGGGTGCCGCCTACTCCGCGGCAGGAGGCGAGCTGCTCATCTCGGGTGGAGTGGTCGCCGGCTACCGGAGCAACCTCGGGTTCGCCTACAGTCCGGCCTCGGACACCTGGCGATCGTTGCCCAACTCCCTGTTTGCGGTGACACGCGTGGCCGGCGCCTGTGGATTCTTCAAGGTGGGTGGGGGAGAAGGCAGCCTCGGTACCAAGCCGTACGTCGAGCGGCTGCCCGGGTACGACCGGTGCGAGCCAGGCGGCCGGGACGTACCGTGGCTGAAGGTAGACCGGCCGTCCGGGAGTCTCGCGCCGGGGCAGTCGACCCGGATCCGGGTGACACTGGATGCGGGCACACCGGCAACGACCCAGCCGGGTGAGGTCGCCGCGCAGCTGCTGGTCATGGAGAACACGCCGTTCCGCAACGCGCCGCTGACCGTGGCCATGTCCGCGACGGCGCCACCGAGCTGGGGCCGGATCACCGGGACGGTCACCGGGAAGGACCGGTGCACAGGTCAGGTCGACGTACTGCCTGGTGCCTCCTTGACGATCCACACGAAGCGACACGACGTGCGGCTCAGCACCGACGACGAGGGACGTTACTCGTACTGGCTCGAGGCTGACCGGTCGGTTCCGGTGACTGCGGGCAAGCCAGGCTGGACGGCGGACTCGCGGACGGTGCGGGTCGATCCGAAGCGAACTGCCGTGGCGGACTTCCGGCTGGCCAAGCTGGGTAGCTGTCCGGCGGTGCGCAACAGATAGGGCTCACAGAAATGGCTTGCGCTCGGTGGATAGCGTGCCGGTTGTGGCCAGGCAGAAGCGGGTGAACGGCAACAATCCGGCGGGGGAGTCAGTGGCGAACCTGGCGATGCTTGGCGTCGGCGAGTTCGAGGAGCGGGCGTACCGGATCCTGTTGAGATCACCGGGCCTGACCGTCGCCGGCCTCGCCGATCGGACCGGGGCGGAGCCGGCCCGGGTACGCCGTGCCGTCGGCGTGCTCGAGCGGTCCGGGCTGATCACCCGGACACCGGTCCCGACGCCACGTCTGTTGCCGGTGGCACCGGATGCCGCGGTTGAGGCCCTGGTTCGCCGGCAGGAGTCCGAGCTCGGGCGGATCCGCGCGCTCGCCAGGTCCTGGGTGCCGGAGTTCCGCGCCGGCGGCCGCGCCGGACCGGTCGAGCTGATCGAGGTCGTGAGCGGTGCCGAGGCGGTGCTCAGCCGATTCGACCAGCTCCAGCGAGCGGCCTCCGACGAGATCCAGGTCCTCGACACCCCGCCGTACGCCGGCCAGGCGGGGCCGATCACGAATGACGAGGAGTTCGCGGTCCTGGCGAGAGGAGTGACCTGCCGTGCGATCTACGACCGGGCCGCTCTCGAGCAGTCGCCGAACGCCGTCACCGCGATCCTCCGGTACGTCGCCGCGGGTGAACAGGCGCGGGTGACGTCGGAGCTGCCGCTCAAACTCGCCACCTTCGACCGCAAGGCGGCCTTCATTCCCCAGTCGGCGGACCAGCGGGACATCGCGAGCGCGATCGTGGTCCACCCGTGCAGCCTGCTCGATGTACTGCTCTATGTCTTCGACCGGCTGTGGGACCAGGCGACCCCGCTGACGTCTGCGGAGCCCCACTTCGCGACCGAGCAGGACGACGTGGTTGAGCCGACGGCCGACGACCGACGCGTGCTGGCCCTGCTCGCCAGCGGGATGAAGGACGAGGCCATCGCGCACCACCTGGGCTGGAGCCATCGCACCACCAGGCGGCGGATCGCAACGCTGATGACCTCGCTGAATGCGGACACCAGATTCCAGGCCGGCCTGTACGCCGCCCGCCAGGGCTGGTTGTGACCGGCGGTTGTTCTTCATCAGCACGAGCGCCGGGCCTGTACCACTCACCCGGTAGGCGATCCGGGCGTCGTGCAGGGCGACGTACTGGTACTGCATCAAGCTCGGGCGAGGATCGTCTGCAGCGTGGTCGTGAGCGTCTGGCGGGCTGTTGCGGGAAGGTCGGAGGTCAGTGCTTCGATGCGGTCGACGACGGCGTCGTGGGCGTCATGGGCCAGGGACCGGCCGGCGGGGGTGAGCTCGATGTGGCTGGCGCGGCGGTCGGCCGGGTTGGCGGTCCGGATGACCAGGTCGCGGCGTTCCAGGCGGTCGACCATGCTGGTGAGGCTCGAGCGCTCGATGCTCAGGATCCGGCTGAGCTCGGTCATGCCGAGCGGGCCGCCGAGGAGAACACAGAGCAGGTGCGCCTGCTGCGGAGTGAGGCCGAGCGGCCGGCTGGTCTCGGCGTGCAGATCCTGCAGCCGATGCATCGTCTGGACCAGAGCCCCGGCCAGCTCCTGATCCCGTGCCGTCGTCGTCGCCATGTCTGCCATGATAGTCCGGCAGCCGGATAGTTTGTAGGTCTAACAGTTCGTGGTACTACTATTTAGATGTACGAACTATCTGGAGGACTGCGATGACTGTGAAGTTCGGATATGGCTCACCCGACAAGCTCCGCGACGTGCCCGCCATCCTGCGGCTCGCGGAGCGGGCCGACCGCGACGGGCTCGACCACGTCACCCTGTCGGATCACCCCTATGTCGCCGACCTGCTGGACGGGCATGCGGCGATTGCCTTCATCCTCGGCCGGACCGAGCGGCTGTCGGCCTTCGTCAACGTGACGAACCTGCCGTTGCGTCCGGCCCCGGTGCTCGCACGTACGGCGTCCGCCCTGTCGGCGTTGTCGGGCGGACGGTTCGTCCTCGGCCTCGGCGCCGGCGGAGCGTGGGACCGGATCACCACGATGGGCGTCCCGGAGCTGCGCCCGGCCGAAGCGGTCGAGGCCTTCGAGGAGGCCATGCAGCTGGTCCGTTCGATGTCCGACGGCGGCCGCCCGGCCCCGACCAAGCACTACCCGATCGGCGACCTCCAACCGGCCGCCGTCGCCGCCCCGCTCATCTGGACCGGATCGAACGGCCCGAAGTCGCTCGCCGCGACCGGCCGCCAGGCGGACGGCTGGATCCCCGGCCGCGCCGCGGACTGGCTGAGTGACCGCTTCCGCTGGTCCCGCCCGATCATCGACGAGGCCGCGCTCTCGGTCGGCCGCAAACCCGCCGACGTCGCCACCATCTACAACTTCCCGGGCGCCATCACCGCAACCCCGGTACGCCGGACCCGCGACGCCGAAGGCCGCTGGATCGGCGGATCCCCGGCCCAGTGGACCGAAGAACTCACCGACGCGATCCTCAACCACAACGCCGCCGGCTTCACCCTCTTCCCCCGCGGCTCCGACCCGTACGAAACCCAAGTGGCCCGCTGGTCCGAGGAAGTAGTCCCCGCCATCCGCGCCGCAATCAGTCAGCCGACACCGGCTGCGGGATGACGTCTCAGTTCAAGCTTGCGAGTTCTTCGGGAGACAGGTGGAAGGTGCCGGCGGCGATGTTCTCTTCGAGATGATGCGGGTTGCCGGTGCCGGGGATGGCGAGGACGTTCGGGCCCTGGTGGAGGGTCCACGCGAGGCGGACCTGTTGGGGTGAGACGTCGTGTCTGTCGGCGATCGCCTGGATCGCGTCGGAGTGGTCGGCCGCGGCTCCGCCTTCGCGGGAACCGGCGGCGATCGCGAAGAACGGCACGTAGGCGATGTTCCGCTCCGCGCACAGCTTGATCAGCGCGTCCTCATCGCCGCGCAGGTCGATCGCATAGCTGTTCTGGACGCACACGACCGGCGCGATCGCGAGCGCTTCGTTGACGTGGTCGGCGCGGACGTTCGACACCCCGAGCTGACGGATCAGCCCGGCGTCGCGCAGGTCCGCGAGCGCGCCGAACCGGTCGGCGATCGAGTCCGCGCCGGGCTTCTTCATGATCCGCAGGTTGACCACGTCAAGACAGGTGACGCCGAGCTGCCGTAGGTTCGTCTCCACCTGCGTCCGCAGCTCGGCCGCGGTCGTCGCATGGTAGAAACCACGGTCAGGGTCCTCGCCCGGCCCGACCTTGGTGGTGATGACCAGATCCTCCGGGTACGGCGCCAGCGCTTCACGGATCAGTTCGTTCGCGTACCGCACCGGCCCCTCGCCGACCCGCAGCGTCCCGCCCGGCGACACGTAGAACGCCGCCGTGTCGATGTGATTGACGCCGAGCTCCACCGCGCGACGCAGTACGCCGATCGCCACCGAGCGATCGGGATTCGCGGTGATCCGCATGGCACCGAAGCCCATCCGGTTGACGGTGACGTCGCCCAGTTTCCAGGTGCCGGCGGCGGCTGCACTCATTCTTCGATCGCTCCTCGGACTCGGCGCAGGTGCTGGCGGAAGGTCAGGGACGGGTCGGCGGCGCGCACGAGGAGATAGTCGGCGAATCTCACCTGTTCGCGCAGCGACCGCCCGGCGCGGATCGCGTCGGCCTGCTGGTGCTCGGTGTCCCGGATCGACTCGGCCAGCCCGAACAACTCCTCGACACGGTCGGCCGGGACGAAGATCGCGCCGTCCTCGTCCGCGAGTACGACGTCCTCGCGGGTCACCGTCCAGGCGCCGATCGTTGCCGTGGACAACGCATCGGCCGGCTGCGGGTCGAGGCGGAGCGGTCCGGTCGGCAGCGCGCCGAGGCTGAAGACTGGAAGGCCGATCGCGGTGATGTCGACCGTGTCGCGATGCAAGCCCCAGATCACGATGCCCGCGACGCCGGCGGCCTTGGCTTCGAGGGCGACCAGGTCACCGACGCACGCCTCGTCCCGCCGCCCGCCGTTGTCCACGACCAGTACGTCGCCCTCCTCGGCGGACTCGAAGGCCTCCAGGAACACGTCGACACTGCCCACGTGCTGCGCCGGCAGCACCCGCCCGGCGACCCGGCCGCCGGCCACGGCCGTCAACGACACCGTGCGTACCGGCACCCCGGCCCGGACGCACGCGTCCGCCATGTGCGCCGTGGTCAACCCCGCGAATCGCGCCAGCATCCCTGCCCCTCTCGATCGAATGCCCGCCAACGACCTTAGGACAGGAAGGCAAGGATCCCGTCGAGTGGTGGGTTGGTGGTGGTGTCGACGGTCAGAGCGGGGACCGGCAGGTCGACCGGCTGGAAGGCGTTGTGGGTCCGCAGCCGGGCCTCGGCGCTGATCTGCGCGTCCTCGTGAGCGGCCCGGCGGTGGTCGGTCGTCGTACGGGCGTTGATCCGGGCCAGCGCGACCTCGGCCGGGACCGTGCAGTGCAGGATGCGGACGTCGGCTCGACCGAGGAGCGGGGCCAGACCGGGGTTCCACAGCCGGTCCTGGAACGCGGCCTCGGCGACCACCGTCGTACCGCGGCCGACGAGCAGACCGATCACGTCGAAGAACGTCGACAGCGTCCGCATCGTCAATGGATCGCCCGGCCCGGGCACGAACCCGGGAGTCGCGTGCACCATGCCTTCCTTGATCTCGTCCCGGCAGATCGCCGGGCACCCGATCGCGGCCGCCACCCGGTGCGCCAGGGTCGTCTTCCCGGTTCCCGGCGGACCACTCACCACAACCACCATCGGTTTCGACTGCACCGCCGCACCCTAGCGACCCCGGCCCGCGATCTCCACCGAACTGTCGGTGGACCCGGTTAGCGTGATGTCCGGATGCGGCCGGACTCCTCGTGGGGCGGAGGTGACAGTGGATCGATGACGACCTATTCGGCCGTGCGTACGACGGGGATCTACTGCCGCCCGGGCTGCGGCGCGAAACCCCTCGCGGAGAACGTGCGGACCTTCGAGCTGCCCGCCGCCGCGGAGGCCGCCGGGTATCGCGCCTGCTTGCGCTGCCGGCCGTACCGGGTGGCCGGGACGGTGGCGGACGACGCGCCCGAGCTGGTCTGCCGGGCGGTGCAGTTGATCATCGCCGGCGTGCTGGACGAGTCGGGCGAGGCGGCGCTGGGTGCACGGCTGGGCTTGTCGGCGCGGCACCTGCGCCGGATGTTCCACGAGCACCTGGGCGTCACGCCCGATCAGTTCGCCCGCTCCCGGCGGGCGCATTTCGCGCGGCGGCTCCTGGACGACTCCGAGCTCGGAATCGCGGACATCGCGTTCGCGGCCGGCTTCGGCAGCTTGCGGCAGTTCAACCGCGCCATGCGGGAGGTGTTCCGCGCCAGCCCGCGCGAGTTGCGCGACCGCCGGCGGCGGACTGATCGCCTGGTCGCCGACGGCGGTCTGGTACTGCGCTTGCCGTACACCCCGCCGTACGACTGGGAGGCGATGAGCGCGTTCCTCGCCGAGCACGCGATCCCGGGAGTGGAGTCGATCGAGGACGGCATCTACCGGCGGACGATCGCACTGGACGGCGACCCTGGGTTGCTCGAGATCGGCCCGGGAGGGTCTGATCACCTGCTCTTGCGTGCACATCTGCCCTACTGGGAAGGCGTCATCCATGTCGTCGACCGCGCCGCCCGCTTGGTCGGGCTCGACGCCGAGCCGGTCCTCGCGATGACTCTCCTGTCCGGCGACCCGGTCATCGGGCCACTGATCGCGGTCCGCCCCGGCGTCCGCGTGCCCGGCGCTTGGGGCCCGTTCGAGGTCGCCGTCCAGGCAGTCGTCCGCGACCAGCTCCCACGCGACGATGCGTACGACGTACTCCACAAGCTTGTCGAAGTCCACGGGATGCCGGTCCCCGGGCTCGGCCACGAGCTGACACACGCCTTCCCGGGCCCGCAGGCGCTGACCGAGGCAGAGCTGGTCGGGCCGCTTGCGCAGGAAGTTGCTGCAGGCAACATCGTGCTGGATGTCGGAGAGGACGCCGAGGCGCTGATCGCTTCGCTGGAAGCGGTGCCCGGCGTCAGCACCAAAGCCGCGCACCACGTGGCGATGCGGCTTGGCGCTCGGGACGCTTGGCCGTTCGACGACGACGCCGAGCGACTACGACCGTGGCGCTCGCTGGCCGCCGTTCACCGAGTGCTCAGCGACTCGTAGGTGCCGCTCGAGAGCAGTTCCTTCGCCGCGGCGGTCGCCAATCCGTACGCGGCAGTGGTGATGGCGGGGCCGACGCTGATCCGGGTGACGCCTAGCGCGGTCAGTTCGGCGACGGTCGGTGCGCCTGGGCCGACCATCACGTTGAGGGGGAGTGGTGACTCCTTCACCAGCTGCTCGATGGTCGATGGGTCGACGACGCCGGGTACGAACAGGACGTCCGCGCCGGCCTCGGCGTACGCCTTGGCTCGGTCGGCCGTGCCCGAGCCGTCGCCGAACAGGTACGTGTCGGTGCGGGCGTTGATCACGAGATCGATGCCTGCAGCAACTGCTGCGGCGCGCGCTGCCGCGATCCGGGCGGCGTGAACCGCGGGATCGTCGAGCACGCCGCCCGTGCTGTCCTCGAGGTTGATGCCCACGGCACCGGCTTCGAGGACAGCCGCGACTGTTGCCGCCACGTCGTCGTACCCGGCCTCGATGTCGGCGGTGACCGGGACCGACACGGCCGCACAGATCGCGCGGAGTGCCGCGATCGCCGTCGTACGGTTCAGGCCGCCGGCGTCTTCCACCCCGGCGGCCCAGGAGACGCCGGCACTCGTCGTCGCGATCGCGGCGGCACCGGCGGCCTCGATCGCTCGCGCCGAGCCGGCGTCCCAGGCGTTCGGCAGCACCAGCGGCGGCTGGGCGTGCAGCGTGCGCAGCTGCCGGGCCAGGTCGGTCTGCGTGGTCACAGGCTCACCACCAGTTCGTGGTCGGTCTCTACGAACTCCAGCACTTGATTCCTCCTGAGGTCTGTCTTCGGCCTCTCAAGACTGCCGCGCAGGACGACCCTGGGTCTGGCCAGATTCGGACATCTCCGTCGGTCCATTATCCGAGACAATATGTCTCACGAAACAAGATCGTGCGCTAGCGTGGATCCTGTCGGCAAGGGGCGAAGGAGCCTGGGATGAACAATGTGTACACGCACGGCCACCACGAATCGGTACTGCGCTCGCACAGCTGGCGCACCGCGGAGAACTCGGCTGGCTATCTGCTCCCCCATCTTCGGCCCGGCATGTCGTTGCTCGACGTCGGAGCGGGTCCCGGCACCATCACCGCCGACCTGGCGCGCCTGGTCGAGCCCGGCCGGACCACCGCGCTGGAAGCGAACGAAGCGGCGCTCGACATCACCAGAGCGACCTTCGCCAAGCTCGACGTCCAGGTGGAGTTCGCGGTCGGCGACGTACACGCCCTCGACCTTCCGGACCACACGTACGACGTCGTGCACGCACACCAGGTCCTGCAGCATGTCGCGGATCCGGTGCAGGCGCTGAAGGAGATGCGGCGGGTCTGCAAGCCGGGCGGGATCGTCGCCGTCCGGGACTCCGACTACCACGGCTTCGTCTGGTATCCGGAGCTGCCCGAACTGGACGAGTGGATGGCGCTGTACCAGCGGATGGCTCGCGCGAACGGGGGCGAGCCGGACGCCGGCCGGCGACTGCTGTCGTGGGCGCTGGCGGCCGGCTTCGAGCAGGTCGACGCGACCGCGACCACCTGGACCTTCGCCAACGACGAGGATCGCGCCTGGTGGGGTGGGATGTGGGCGGACCGCATCCTGAAGTCCGCCCTCGCCGACCAGTCCCGCGCGGCCGGCGTCCCCGAGGAGACGCTCAGCGCCATCTCCAAGGCCTGGCAGACCTGGGCGTCGCGCCCCGACGGCTGGATCTCGATCCTCCACGCCGAACTACTCTGCACTGCATGACCGCCAAGCTGAGAGCTACCGGGTCTTTGACGGATGGGAGCGCTGGCGGGAGACCTCGTACAGCACCGCCGTTGCCGCGTTGGCCGCGTTGAGTGAGCTGGCTGAGCCGGTGATCGGGATCCGGACCAGCTGGTCCGCGGCCTCTTTCCACGCGGTGCTCAACCCGCTCGTCTCGTTCCCGATCAGCACCAACGCCGGCTGGGTGAAGTCGAAGTCGAACACGTCGACCGACCCGTGCTCATCGGTGCCCACGACAACGATCGGGATCGCGGACCGCCGGACCCAGTCGAGCACCTCACGGTGCGACGGCACACGTACGGCGGGAACCGCGAAGAGCGACCCGGTGGTCGCGCGCACCGCCTTCGGATCGTAGACGTCGGCGGCGTGCCCGGTGACGATCACGCCGCGGGCGCCGAACGCGTCCGCGGACCGGATGATCGACCCGATGTTCCCCGGCCCGGTCGGCCGGTCGAACACGACCCCGAGAAACTCGGGCCCGACCTCGATCCGCTCCAGATCGTCCGGCGGCAGCTCCAGCACTGCGATCATCTCCGGCGCCGTCTCGTCCTTCTCGCCGAGCTCGGCCAACAGCTCCGGCGCCATCGCGACGCGCTCGACGCGGGGCAACCGCTGCAACAACTCCTGGGCCCACCGCGACAGCGGTCGCGACGCATCGGTGATGACCGTCCGCACCGGCCACCCGTTGTCCACAGCAAGCGAAATCGGGCGTACTCCCTGCACCAGGAACTCCCCGGCCCGCTGCCGCTTGGTCCGATTGGTCAGGCACGCCTGCCACACCTGAAACCGGGCATTCCGCGCCGAGATCCGCTGCACGCCCCCACCCTACGGCGGACCGTCTCAGTGCGCTCGCCGCCGTCTTTGGCGGCGCTTGTACCGGACGAGACCCCACAGGATCAGGGGCAGGAGCCAGATGATCGGCAACCAGGGGAGACGCCACCAGTACGAGTCGCCGGCGAGTTTCGGCTGGTCGTCGTCGGCGACGAGGGGCCGGGCGGAGGCGGACCAGGCGAGGAAGGCGTCGCCGATCGGCAGCGTCCCGAACAGGTACCGCTTCGTCTTCAGACCGCTGAGGGGCAGACCGAGCAGGTCGCCTTCCCTGGCGAGCCGGTCCGCGAGCGGATCGTGCTGGACGCGGGCCGCGCCCATCGTGACCACGCTCGCGGACAGACCGAGCCCGAGGATCAACGGCCCGGAGTCGACATCGCCCTTGCCGCCCACACCTTTCGGATACTCGCGTACGCCGACCCCGGTGACGAACTTGTCCCGGAAGAGCTCGTACTGCGCCCGTGCGAAGACCGGGTCGATGTCCACCAGGAAGCGTTGGATCATGCCCTGCGACGACGCCCGCGCTCCGATCGGCTCCGGGGCCACCTGGTGCGGCAGCAGCCCGGTCGCCGGATCCAGCTTGGTCTTCACCGCCGCCACCCAGTTCGTGGCGATCCGGCCGAACCGCGGTGCCACGAGTTCGTCGTACAGGCGGAGGGAGGCGATCGCGACGGCCGAGTCGACGGGCCAGGCCTGGCCCGGATACGACTGGAGATAAGGGGTCTTCGCGGTCCGGAACGCGGTGGCGATCTCGACCGATCTGCTGCTGAACTCGTCGATCTCGGCCGCGTTGGAGTGCTTGAGGGCGATCAGTCCGCCGCGCAGCCAGTTCGTCCAGCCCGCGTAGAAGACGCCGTACCCCGGCTGGAGCGAGGCGTCGAAAGGCCCGGTCCCGTCCGCGGACTGCAGCCGGTCGAGGGCCCAGCGTGCCTCGGCGGTCGCGTCGACGGACCGGTCGGGATCCGCGAGCCCGACCTGGACCCACGTCAGTCCGTAGAGCGCGTTGAGGAAGAAATACCCCTCCGGGAACTGCTTCTGGGCGGCGTGGTCCGCGCCGCCCTCGATCTGGGCGCGCAGGAACGCCAGTTGCTTGACCACACCACGGGTGGGATCGGTCCGGGGAAGGACCAGGCGTGCGGTGCCCACCCCCGCCACCATCGTGGCGATCACCGCTACGCCGATCAGGAGCTTGCGCAGCACCTGAGTCAATCTAGCGAGTACGGGCAACCAACGGCGGACGAACGGGCGACCATCCGGTGTCAGGTGCCGAGCGTCGACTCGCGGGTGACCAGGCGGGTGGGCAACTCCATCAGGCCGGGATGCGGCGATCCGGCGATCGCGTCCAGCAACAGATTGGCGGTACGGCGGCCGAGCTCCTCGAGCTCGAGATCGACAGTGGTCAGCGGCGGCCGGCCGGCCAGCGCCATGACGGACCAGTTGTCGTAGCCCGTGACCGCGATGTCGTCGGGCACCGAGCGGCCGAGCTCGCGGAGCCGATCGCAGACACCCCGCGCGATCTGGTCGCTGCCGCAGGAGATCGCGTCGAGATCAGGTGTCGTGCGCAGCAGTACGTCGACCGCGTGCCGCCCCCATCGCTCACTCCACTCGCCGTGCATCGGCTCACCGGCCAGCGCGTCGCCGGCCGTCTCGACCGTCGCCGCGGCGCGATTTCGCGCACTCTGATGGGTCGCCGGTCCTGTCACGTGTGCGATCCGCTGCCGACCGAGTGAGAGCAGATGTCGCACCGTCGACCCCGCCCCTCCGTGATCGTCGACGACCACTGAGGTGTCGGCCGGATCGGTCGACGGGCTGAACGCGTAGACCACCGGAATCGGTACGTCGATCGGCGCGCGTGCCTCGGTCCGGCGACCGGTCACGATGATCCCGTCCACCCGCCGCGACACCAGCGAGCGCAGGTAGTGCTGTTCGCGCAGTGGATCGTCCCGGGTGTCGCACAGCACCAGCGCCATCTCGCCCGCGCTCAGTGCGTCCTCCGCGCCGAGCATGATCGGGATGCTGAACCGGCCGGAGCTGTCAGTGGTGATCAGCCCGACCGTGAAGCTGCGGCCGGACGACAACGCCCGGCCCCGGCTGTCCGGGGTGAATCCGAGCTGCTCAGCGGCCCGCCGTACCCGCTCTCTGGTCTCCTCGCGGAGCTGGCCGGTGTCGTTCAGGGCCTTCGACGCGGTGCTCGTCGAGACCCCCGCCAGCGCGGCCACATCCGTGATCCGGGGCAGCGAGGGACCGCGTGACGCCATCCGGCAACTCCTTTCCGAATTTTCCGGAAACAGTACCGCAGGCTGACCGGTCTGTCCGAACCTTGCCAGGTCCGAGGGGTTGACCAAGGCCTGGAACCTCTCTAACTTCGTGCAGGAAAACGTGTTCCGAATTTTCCTAACCTTCCCCAGGAGTCACGTCCTATGACGGAAGCAGTCACCACCTCCCGCAGCCCGGCAGCCGCGACCAACGGCCGCTGGCAGCCCCTCGGACTCGGCCAGGCGACGATCATCGGCGGCTTCTGGGCGCCGCGCCAGGCCCGCAACGGCGAGGACGCGATCCCCGGCGGTCAGGACCAGTTGGAGACAGCGGGCAACCTACAGAACCTGCGCCTCGCGGCCGGCATCGGCGAGGGCGAGGCCATCGGCCCGGTGTTCGCCGACTCCGACGTCTACAAGTGGCTCGAGGCCGCCGCGTGGGAGTACGGGCGCAATCCGAACGACGACCTGCTCAAGCGCATCCGCGACTTGACCTGTGTGGTCGCCGCCGCGCAGCGCGAGGACGGTTACCTCGACTCGGTCGTCCAGCTCCGGTACGGCGACGAGGGCCGCTACCAGCAACTCGTCTGGAGCCACGAGCACTACTGCGCCGGCCACCTGATCCAGGCCGCCGTCGCGCAGGTCCGCTGCACCGGCGACCGTGCGCTCCTGGATGTCGCGATCAAGCTCGCCGACCACCTGGTCGCGACCTTCGGCGACGACAAGACCGTGGACGTCGACGGCCACCCGGTGATCGAGATGGCCCTGGTCGAGCTGTATCGGGAAACCGGTACGACGGCTTACCTCGACCTTGCCAAGTGGTTCGTCGAGGCTCGCGGCCACGGCATCATCAAGAACCACGGACACGAGCCGGCGTACTTCTCCGATCGCGTCCCGGTCCGCGAGGCCACATCGGTCGAAGGGCACGCGGTGCGCGCGGTCTACCTCGCGGCCGGAGCGACCGACGTCGCCCTCGAGACCGGCGACACCGACCTGCTCGACGCGCTGAAACGTCAGTTCGAGCACATGTGGTCGACGAAGACCTACGTCACCGGCGGTCTGGGCGCGCGTTGGGAGGGCGAGGCGTTCGGCGACGAGTACGAGCTGCCCGCGGACCGCGCGTACGCCGAAACCTGTGCGGCGATCGGCGGCATCCAGTGGGCTTGGCGGATGCTCCTCGCCACCGGTGAGGCGTCGTACGCCGATGCCGTCGAGCGGATGCTCTACAACGGGTTCCTCGCCGGGGTCTCGCTCAAGGGCACCGAGTACTTCTACGTCAACCCGCTGCAGTTGCGGGGTGGCGCCCATGCGGACAACGGCCGCAGCCCCGCGCACGGCCGGCGCGGCTGGTTCGACTGCGCCTGCTGCCCGCCGAACATCATGCGTACTCTCGCCAGCCTCGACGGCTACCTCGCGACCACACGCGATGGTGCGATCCAGATCCACCAGTACGCCGCGGGCACGCTGACCGTCGGCGACACCGAGCTGACAGTGGACACCGCCTACCCGTGGGACGGCACAGTTCGCATCACTGCGACCAAGCCAGTGGCAGTGCAATTGAGGATCCCGGCCTGGGCAGATGGTACCACCGTCAACGGTCAATCCGTGCAAGCGGGCACCTATGCTGATGTGACTGCTGACGCGATCGACCTGCAGTTGCCGTTGGCAACTCGCGTGGTCGGCGCCGATCCACGCGTCGACGCCGTCCGCGGTTGTGTCGCGCTGGAACGCGGGCCGCTCGTCTACGCGGTCGAACAGGTGGACCAGGACGCGAACGTCGACGACCTGCATCTGTTGCCGGAGGCATCAGTTGCCGCGAGCCACGACGACGATCTGCTGGACGGCGTCACCGTGCTCAGGACGCGCGGACGGATCGGCACCGGTCATCGTGACGGCTGGTCGTTCACCCCCGCGGCCAAGGACGACACCGGCGACGAGGTGGACGTGGTCGCGGTGCCGTACTACGCCTGGGCCAACCGCGAGATCGGCGCCATGCGCGTCTGGCTGCCGAGGGCCTGATCATGCTCACCGGCGGACGTTCCTCGGCCTGGCGGCCGCGGCGCCCACGGCGAGCGCCGTACCGGGCTGTAGCTCGGTCCTGGCCGAACCCGATGTCCAGGCGGCGGGGTTCGGCCAGGACGCCACCGGCACCGTGCAGGTGTGGTGCCGGGCGGCGACGCAGACTGGCCTGACCACTCGTCACCCCCGGCGCGGCCACGGTCGCTCTCTACGCCTTCCTCGCCGCCTGGACAGAATTCCTCGGCGCGCTCACCTTCCTCACCAAGGACGAGCTCTACACGCTGCCCGTCGCATTGGTGAACGTCCAGGCCGGCGCCTACGGCGAGATCAACTTCGGCTCCCTGGTCGCCGGAGCCGTCATCGCAATGATCCCCTGCGTTGTCCTCTACGTCGCCCTACAACGCTTCTACGTAACAGGCCTAGCCTCCGGAGCAGTCAAAGGTTAGCCCGCCTCCTCCCCTTGGGCGAACCCTCCAACTGAAGGGTCATCCCCTCAGCTGGAGGGTTGCCCACTCAGAATCCGAGCGGGCAACCCTCCAACTCAGGGGGCAACCCCTCGAACTCAAGGCAACCCTCCAGCTCGCGGGTTATCCCCTCGGCTGGAGGGTTGCCCATTCAGAATCCGAGCGGGCAACCCTCCAACTCAGGGGGCAACCCCTCGGACTCAAGGCAAGCCGCCGGCTCGGGGGCATCCCCTCAGCTGGGGGTGCCTGTCGTGGATCCGGGGGGTGCCGGCTCGGGGTGGGGAGGGGCGGAGTTAGAGGCTGGGGCGGACTTCGTGGTCGGGGTGGGCGGCGGCGTGGGCGTCGGCGACCTGGCGGCACAGGGCCATCAGTTCGGTCTCGTTCTTCACCTGGCGCCTGGCCTCCGGGCCGAGGTCGATGATGTGGTCGCGGGCCCGCAGCAGCCGCTGGAAGATCCGCTCGCGCTCGTGCGGGTCGTCGGTGTATTCGGCATCCAGGTAGGCGGTCGCGTCGCGGCGGATGTGGGCCATCGCGGTCTGCGTCCGGCCGCGGGTGCTGAACAGGGACGCGAAGATCGTGATCAGCAGCACGACCAGGATGACGAGCAGTGACAGCCCGGTGCTGATCTCGACCACGTCGACGGGCTCGCCGCCGTTCACGAACGGCAGGTTGTTCTCGTGCAGAGCGTGCAGGATCAGCTTCGTGCCGATGAAGAGCAGGATCGCGGCCAGCCCGAAGGACAGGTAGATCAGCCGGTCCAGCAGGCCGTCGAGCAGGAAGTACAGTTGCCGCAGGCCGAGCAGGCTGAACGCGGTCGCGGTGAAGACCACGAACACGTTCTGGGTCAGGCCGAAGATGGCCGGGATCGAGTCCAGCGCGAACATCACGTCGGTGCCGCCGATCGCGAGCATCACCAGCAGCATCGGCGTCATCATCCGGCGCCCGTCGACCACGGTCGTCAGCTTGTCGCCGTCGTACTCCTCGCTGGTGCGGAACAGCCGCCGGCTCAGCCGGACCACGATGTTCTGCGCCTGGTGTGACTCCTCGGTCTCCGGCTTGAGCATGTTGCCGGCGGTCAGCAGCAGCGCTATCCCGAACAGGTAGAACACCCACGAGAACGTGTGCAGCAACGCCGAGCCGACGAAGATGAACGCGGACCGGGCGATCAGCGAGACCACGATGCCGATCAGCAGCACCTTCTGCTGGTTCTCCCGCGGCACCCGGAAGCTGGTCAGGATGATCAGGAACACGAACAGGTTGTCCACCGAGAGCGCTTTCTCGGTGATGTACCCGGCGAAGTACTCCGAGCCCATCGCCGTCCCGCCGAACACGAGCGTCCCGAGGCCGAACAGTACGGCGATGCCGACGTACACCGTGGACCAGATCGCGGCCTCCCGCAGCGTCGGGACATGTGCGGACCGGACGTGGAAGAAGTAGTCGAACAGCAGCAGCGCGACGATGCCGAGCAGGGTCAGGATCCAGACCAGCGGGGACACGGCCATGGGCCCAACCCAACCATGCCCGATGGGCGTCTGTCCCTGAATCAGAAATTTGCCTAAAAGGCATCTTTGCCTAAAAGGCAAAGTTTGCTACGGTCAAGAACATGACCGAAGGGTTGCGGGAGCGGAAGAAGCAGGAGACGCGGATCGCGCTGAGCTGGGCGGCGGTGCGGCTGACGGTCGAGCGCGGGCTGGCCAATGTGCGGATCGAGGACATCGCGGCCGAGGCTGGGGTTTCGCTGCGCACGTTCCGGAACTACTTCTCCAGCAAGGCCGAGGCGATCGCCGCCCGGGAGGTCGACCGCAGTCTGGCCATCGCCGCCGAACTGCGCGCGCGGCCGGCCGACGAGCCGCTGTGGCCCGCGATCCGGGCGTCGATCGAGTCGCAGATGGCGCTCGGCGTGGAAGGCCACGGCGGCGACCAGCCGCCGGACCAGCGGTGGCTGGCCGGGATCCGGCTGATGGTCACCGAGCCGTCGTTGCAGGGTGAGATGGCGCGGGCGTATGCCGCCGCGAGCGAGGAGTTCGCCGCCGCCGTCGCGGACCGGACCGGGACCCATGGGCTGTATCCGCACCTCGTCGCAGAGGTCGTGGGCGCGGCCAGGGCGGCCGCGAGCGCCGAATGGCTGCGCGGCGATCCACCTCGATCCATGACCACCCTGCTCTCGGAGGCTCTCGACCAGATCACCGCCGGCCTCCCCGAACCCGACTAGAACCCACACACACCCCCAGCAGATACCCCCGGCGCCGCCGGGGCAGTCAGTCACGCCCATTTTTCACTGGAAGGACACGTGCCATGGATGTAGATGTCGTCATCGCCGGGGCCGGACCGAACGGCCTCATGCTCGCCTGTGAACTGCGGCTGGCCGGAGTGCAGCCGCTCGTGCTGGAGCGGTTGCCGGAGGCCAGCGAGGTGCCCCGGGCCAACGGCCTGGTCGGCCAGGTCGTCCGCATGCTCGACCGTCGCGGCCTGCACGAACGCCTCAGCGGTACGCCGGGTCCACCGCAGCCGCAGCCGCGCTACATGTTCGGCGCGTTCCCGCTCGACCTCAGCACGATCGAGCAGAACCCGGTGTACATGCTGCCGGTGCCGCAGCGCCGGATCGAGGAAGTCCTCCAGCAACGGGCACTCGAGCTCGGAGCCGAGATCCGCCGCGGTCATGAGCTGATCGGGTTCACGCAGGACGCCGACTCGGTCACGGTCGAGATCTCCGGCCCGGATGGCCCGTACCACGTGACGGCTCGCTATCTCGTCGGCGCGGACGGCGGCCGCAGCCTCACCCGCAAACTGGCCGGCATCGACTTCCCCGGCATCACCAACGACACGATGGTCTCCCGTACGGCGAACGCGCTGGTGCCACCCGAGTACGTCGATTCGGCCACCGGAGCCCTGTCGATCCCCGGGTACGGCGTGATCCCCGGCCTGATGCATCACCGGACCGAGCGCGGTCTGTTCCTCTACGGACGGCTGCCCGGTCGGTCGCCGGTCGTCAGCACCGGTGAGTTCGACGTACCGCCCGCAGGCCCGATGACGCTGGAGGAGTTGCAGGACAGCGTCGACCGGGTGCTCGGGGTACATCTGCCGCTCGCTCCGCCGGATGGTGACGGGCCGCACCTGCTGCGCCGGGTCGTAGGAGGCAACAGCCGCCTCGCTGACCGGTTCCGCGAAGGCAGGGTGCTACTGGTCGGGGATGCCGCGCACGTGCACTCCGCGATCGGCGGCCCGGGACTGAACCTCGGCCTGCAGGACACGGTCAACCTGGGCTGGAAGCTTGCCGCCGAGCTGCAGGGCTGGGCTCCTGACGGTCTGCTCGACAGCTACGAGTCGGAGCGCCGGCCGGTCGGGCAGCGGGTCGTGATGCAGACCCAGGCCCAGTCGGCACTCATTGCCCCAGGCAACGACGTCACCAGGTTGCGGGAGCTGTTCGGCGAGTTGCTGACCGAGCCGCGGAACGTGCAGCGGATCGCGGACCTGATCACCGGCGCGGACATCCGGTACCACGACGGCCCGCATCCGCTGATCGGCCGCTGGGCGCCGGATCTCATGGTCGACGGGACTCGACTGGCCGAGCTGATGCGCACCGGCCGTCCGCTGCCGGTCGACCTGACCCCGGAGGCGTGCTTCGCCGCGGGCATGACATCGGAGGCGTCGTACGCCGCGACCGTGGCCAGGGATCGGGTCGACGTTGTCGCCGGACGCGGTGAGTCGCCGATCGCCTTGCTGATCAGGCCGGACGGGTACGTCGCCTGGGCCGCCGAGCAGGACGGTGTCGCGGAGCAGACCGGCTTGCGGGACGCGTTGGCCCGGTGGTTCGGCGTACCTCAGGAACGGCCCTTGACCAGCGCCACCAGGTAGCGGCAAGGGGTCGTCCCCGGATTGTGGAACGTGGTCGCCGACGGCGGGCCGAGCTGGAGGCAGTCGCCGCTGAGCAGGTCGTGGACCAACGGGCCCTCGTGGAAGCGCAGGTGTCCGTCGAGGATCCAGAGCTGCTGGTACTTGAAGATGTAGGCGTCGGCCGGATACGACACCGAGGCGCCGGCCGGCAGCTCGACCTCGACCAGTTCGAGCGGGCTGTCGGTCACCGGTGAGACAGCCCGCCGCCGGTATCCGGTGGCCGGGTCCGTCCAGACCGGCTGGTCGCCGGCCCGCCGGAGGAGCTCACCGGTGTTCTCGGCGCGGGCGACCAGCTCGGACAACGTCATGCCGAGCGCGCCGGACAGCCGGCCGAGCAGTACGGCGGTCGGTTGAGCCTCACCGCGTTCGATCTTGCCGATCATCGCGCGGGAGACCCCGGAACGCTCGGCGAGCGCGTTCACCGACAGGTCCTGCGCGACCCGGGCAGCCTGCACGGTCGCCGCGAGTGAGGCAGAAAGCTCATCCAACATGCTTGCCACTATAGCGTCAGTTGTGGCTACTATCGTGACATGCCAAAGATCAGAGACGCCTGCGAGCTCGATGCCGAGGCTTGTGTGGCGATCTACACGCCCTACGTCACCGAGACGGCGATCACCTTCGAGATCGAGCCGCCGACCGCCGCGGAGATGGCGGCGCGGATCGCGACTGCGCAGGCGACCCACGCCTGGATGGTGCTGGAGGACGACGGTCGCGTGGTCGGGTACGCGTATGCCGGTCCGATGAAGCCGCGAGCGGCGTACCGCTGGTCCTGTGAGGTGAGCGTCTACCTCGAGTTCGGACGGCGCCGGACCGGCGGCGGGAGAGCGCTGTACGAGGCGCTGTTCGAGCGGCTGGCCGAGCGTGGGTTCCGGACGGCGATCGCCGGTATGACGTTGCCGAACGACGCCAGCGTCGGGCTGCACAAGGCGCTCGGGTTCGAGTCGATCGGGACCTATCGGAAGATCGGCTGGAAGCTCGACGCCTGGCACGACGTGCACTGGCGTCAGCGTCCCCTCGCCGTACTCCCAGATCCGCCGGAGGAGACCCGCTAGGAAGCCGTCTTGGTCATCGGTGGGCAGATCCCGCCCGGGGCGGTGACGAGCTCGAAGTGCCACAGCTCGTTGGACAGGGTCTGGCAGAGGCCGAAGCGGTTGCCCTTGCGGATCAGCCAGTCGTCCGCGGCGGTCGGGCCGATGTCGACCGCGTGACCGGTGACGTGGTGCGACTCGTCGGGGGTGGAGACGTACTCGAGGGCCTTCTTCTTGCTGCCGTACTTGCGGATCGCCTTGTCCAGCAGCTCCTGCTGGTACTTCTTGCTCCGCCACCCGGTGGTGACCTGCATCGTGATGCCTTCCTCCTTCATCGTCTGCTCGGCCTGCGGGACCGCTTTGCGCAGCGTCGGGTCGAGGTTCGCGACGCCGGGCAGGCTGGTGTCGAAGGCGGAGGTGCGGTCCGGCAGGACGCCGTCGGCGGCGCCGGGCGGGCCGCTGCGCGCGCCGCGGGTGGTGGTGCTCGGGGCGCCGGCCGGCGCGTCGGCCGTCGACGGTGCCGGGTCGTCCTGCGCCGAGACCGCCGTACAGGAGACCAGGGTCAGACAGGTGACGGCGGCAACGATCGCCAGGGCGGTCAGGACCGTCAGTCGGTGTTCGCGTTTGCGGGTGGCTACGAGTTGATCGGTCGGCATGGCCACCAGTTCAGCTGGGCCGATGTTGCCGGAGCGTCTGCGTTTCGGCATACGTTTTCGATACGTCCGGCCTGGTTCAATGGTCGGTATGCGGGTGCTGGTCGTCGAGGACGAGGTCTATCTCGCCGAGGCGATCCAGGCCGGGCTGCGGCTGGAGGCGATCGCGGCCGACCTTGCCTTCGACGGCAACGCCGCGCTGGAGGCGGTCACGGTGAACGCGTACGACGTGGTCGTGCTGGACCGTGATCTGCCGGGAGTGAGCGGTGACGAGGTCTGCCGGCAGATCGTTGCGCAGGGCATCAGCTGCCGGGTGCTGATGCTGACCGCGGCCGGCGATCTCGACGACAAGGTGATCGGCTTCGAGCTCGGCGCCGACGACTACCTGACCAAACCCTTCGAGCTGCGGGAGCTCGTCGTCCGGCTGCGAGCCCTGGTCCGGCGACCGGCGGCGGCCGCACCCACCGTGCTCGAGTACGCCGGGGTCCGGCTGGATCCGTATCGGGGGGAGGTGTACCGGTTCGGGCATTACGTGAAGCTCACGCGGAAGCAGTTCGCCGTGCTGGAGGTGCTGATGGCGGCGCGGGGTGGCGTGATCAGTGCCGAGACACTGCTGGAGAAGGCGTGGGACGAGAACGCGGATCCGTTCAGCAACGCCGTGCGGATCACGATCTCGGCGCTGCGGAAACGACTCGGCGATCCGTGGGTGATCCACACCGTCCCCGGCGTCGGCTACCGGGTCGGCGAAGCGTGAGCGACGGGCGGTGCCGGCGTGAGTGACGAACGGTTGATGAGCTGGCGGCCGCGGCTGACGGTCCGGTTGCGGCTGACGCTGAGCTACGCGGGTCTGCTGGTCATCGCCGGTGCCGTCGTCTCCTGCATCATCTGGCTGGTCTTCCGGATCGTGCCGAACTACCCGCTCAACGGCGCCAACCCGCGCGACCGGCGCGTGCTTCCGCCGTCACGCGGGGACATCCTCCACCTCGTGGTGACGCTGTCCGGGTGGGCGCTCGGGTTCCTGGCGATCGCCGGACTGGTCGGTGGGTGGTTCCTCGCGGGGCGGATGCTGAAGCCGCTGCAGGAGATCACCGCGGCGGCGCGGAAGGCGGCCAGTGGGTCGCTCGACCACCGGATCGGGCTGACCGGGATCCGGGACGAGTTCACCGATCTGTCGGACACGTTCGACGAGATGCTGGGGCGGTTGCAGCGGTCCTTCGAGCAGTACCGGCGGTTCGCGGCGAACGCCTCGCACGAGCTGCGGACGCCGCACGCGGTGATGAAGACGATGCTGGAGGTGGCGGCCGCCGATCCCGATCACCAGGACCTCCCGGAGCTGGTGAAGCGGCTGGCCGAGACGAATCAGCGCGGGATCGACATCGTCGAGGCGCTGCTGAGCCTGACCGCACTCAACAACCGGTCGGTAGAGCTGGATCCGCTGGATCTCGCGGCAGTGGTGCGGTCCGCGTTGCCGGCGCTCTCCTCGGAGGCGCGCGCCGCCGAGGTCGAGCTCACCTGCGATCTCGCGGAGTCGGTTGTCGAGGGCAACGAGGTGCTGCTGCACCAGGCGGTGGTGAACCTGGTGCAGAACGGGATCCGGCACGGCGGCGGCTCCGTCGCGATCACGGTCGCGCCCGGGCGGCTCGTCGTACGGAACACCGGATCGGTGCTCCACCCCGCGCGGATCCGCACCTTTACCGAGCCGTTCGCCAAGGCCCGGTACGGCGCCGGCCACGGACTGGGGCTCGCGCTGGTCGACCGCATCGTCGAGACCCACCACGGGGGCCTCGACCTGGCGCCGATCCCGGGTGGCGGGCTGGTCGTCACCGTCGTCCTCCCGACGGCCGACCTGGTCGGCTGACGGCCCTGCTTGGGCTGACCTCGTCGGCGGGCGAGGATGGTGGGGTGAGTGAACACCGCCTGCCCGATGACCGCTCGACCGACCAGCCGTTGACCGTTCGCCGTGCGGTCGAGGCCGACGACGCCGCGCTGCTCGCGATCGACCGGACCGCGTGGGACGCGTCGTCCGGATTCCCGTCGTACCAGGAGACCATCAAGGACACCTTCTTCGCCCGCTCTGGGCCGGAGGCACACCTGGTCGCCGAGTACGACGGTGAGGTCGTCGGCTACCTCCGGCTCGAGAACAAGTACCCGTTCCCGGAAGGCGCCGGCGTCCTCGCCATCAATGGCCTGGCCGTCGCCCAGTCGGCCCGCGGCCGAGGTGTGGCGAGCACGTTGCTGGCCGCGGCCGCCGCGGAGGGCAGACTCCGCAACGCCCGCAAGATCAGCCTGCACGTCCACAGCACCAACACCGCCGCCCGCCGCCTCTACGAACGCCACGGCTACGTCATCGAAGGCACCCATCCCAACGAATTCCTCATCGAAGGCGCCGACATAGCCGCCCTCGACATGGCCAAGAGCCTCTAACGACAAGCCAGGAGGTCGTGCTGGAAGGCGCCGCGCATCATCCGGGGCTGGATGAGCGCGACGCCTTCGTGACAGCGGTGAGCAGGTTCCTCGGTACTACGGGTTGAGGCCGTGCTCGCGGAGCCAGGGCTCCGGGTCGATCGGAGCGCCGCCGCCCGGGAGGACCTCGAGGTGGACGTGCGGGCCGGTGGTGTTGCCGGTCATGCCGATCGCGCCGACCTTGGTGCCGGCCTGGACGTGCTGACCGACCGAGACGTCGAACTCGGACATGTGGCTGTACGACGTGACCGTGCCATTGGCGTGCCGGACCTTCACCTGGCGACCGTAGGCGCCTTCCCAGTCGGCCTGGATGACCACGCCGGCCATCACCGAGCGCACCGGCGTACCCATCGGAGCCGCGAAGTCGAGACCCGTGTGGTTGTGCGCCCAGCGGCCGCCGGCCTGGTTGAAGCGGGCGGTCAGGTGGTAGCCGGTGGTCGGGAGGACGACCTTCGGCGCGGCTGCGGCCGCAGCGGCGGCGGCCTTGGCCTTGGCGATCGCGGCGGCCTTCGCCGCGGCGAGCGCGCGCGCCTTGGCGGCGGCCTTCTTGGCGTTGGCCGCCTTGGCCGCGGCCAGGGCCAGGGACCGGCGCTGCGTCAGTGTCGCGGTCGCGGCCAGCCGGGCGGCGCGCTGCTTGGCGATCTGGTCGGCCTGGGCCTTGCGGGTCGCGGACAGGTCGGCCCGGGGCGCGTCCCGGGAGCCGAGGTCGCGTCGGTCGATCCGGGCCGCGGTCAGATCGCCGGCCTGTGAGGGGTTCAGGCCGGTGCTCGTGGTGGCGGACGGTCCGCTCGCGGAGGAACTGAGGCCGACGGCGGTGGTACCGGCCGCGGCCGCGAGTGCGGCGGTCAGGCCGATCAGCTGGGTACGGCGTTTGCGACTTAGCCGGCTTAGTCGGGAGGAACGATGCTTGGCCGCCCGACGCGGTGCATCCGGACGACGAGGTGCCGGCCGTTCTGCTCCGGGCACGTCGAGGTGTTTGGGCACGAGAAACCTTCCAGGGAGGGGCAGCCGTCGCTGGAGGGGGTGCGACAGCCTCATCGACCATAACGAGGCGGTCGGAGGCCCTCAAACGCAGACTGCCAACAGATGAACGAAATCGCACACACACCGTGAAGGTTTCCTACCGCCGCGTACGCGCTCAGGCGTGAACCCGACTGGCGGGTAGTTGAAAGCGACCGTGATGCGGATCACCCGGCCGACAGCGCCGAGCAGCCCTCCGGACCGGTATAAGCCGTCCACATAATGAGAGCCTTGTCGACCAAGTTACTAATCTTTCACGCCCGGCTCATACTGAGATGACCGAGCCGATTCAGGGCCTAACGGAGGTGACGGAGATGACGCGCGAACTGCCGTACTACCGCCTCCACATCGACCTGCTCAGGGTCTCCAGCGCACTTTGTCTGCGCTGAGCTGAGACACCCCCCGCACCGACCTCTGCACCGCTGACGGCGTCCGTTCCAGGACGTCGGCCGCGTCGTGCCCGCGAAGCCTGCCCACCGCCAGGGAGTCACTGTGCCGACCACCTCAGTCACGTCCGCACCCGATACCGCCGGACCACCGGAGTACGCCGTACTGCTCGATGCCGACCTGCCCGTCGTCGGGCGCCGGCATCCGTGGCGGTGGGTCGGTGCCGGGATCGTCCTTGTCCTGCTCGCGATGTTCGTGCACGGTCTCGTCACGAACCCGGGCTGGGACTGGCCGACCTTCTTCCAGTTCTTCGCCACCCGGACGATCTTCTCCGCGCTGTGGGTGACCGTGCAGCTGACCGTCTACGGCACCGTGCTCGGGTTCGTTCTCGGTGCGGTGCTGGCATCGATGCGCCTGTCCAGCAGCCCGTTCCTGCAAGTAGTTGCCTGGGGCTACATCTGGGCGTTCCGGTCGATCCCGTTGATCGTGCAGTTGCTGTTCTGGTTCAACATCGCCTACCTGTATCAGGAGTTGAGCCTCGGCATCCCGTTCGGTCCGGAGTTCGTGCACTTCAGCACGAACAATCTGTTCGGTCCGCTCGGCGCCGCGGTCCTCGGGCTCGCGTTGCATCAGGCGGCGTACGCGGCCGAGATCATCCGCGGCGGGATCATCTCGGTCGACGCCGGGCAGCTGGAAGCCGCGGCGGCGCTGGGGATTCCGCGGTTGCGGCAGTTCTTCCGGATCGTGCTGCCGCAGGCGATGCGCTCGATCCTGCCGAACGGCGCGAACGAGGTGATCAGCCTGTTCAAGGGCACCTCGATCGTCTCGGTGATGGCGATCCCGGAGCTCTTCTACCAGGTCCAGGTGATCTACGGCCGCAACAGCCGCGTCGTGCCGCTGCTGATGGTCGCGACGGTCTGGTACATCGTGCTGACCACCTTGCTGTCGATCGTGCAGTACTACGTCGAACGTCGCTTCGCCCGTGGGACCACCCGATGATCGACGTCAAGGGTGTGCACAAGAGCTTCGGGGATCTCGACGTACTCAAGGGCGTCGACCTCGACGTCGCGGCCGGCACGGTGACCGTGATCCTCGGGCCGTCCGGGTCGGGGAAGTCGACCCTGCTGCGGTCGATCAACCATCTGGAGAAGGTGGATCGCGGGCTGATCCGCATCGACGGCGAGCTGATCGGCTACCAGCGGCGCGGGAACAAGTTGCACGAGTTGCGCGAGCGGGACATCCTGCGGCAGCGGTCGCAGGTCGGCTTCGTGTTCCAGAACTTCAACCTGTTCGGTCATCTCACCGCGCTGCAGAACGTGATCGAGGCGCCGGTGTCCGCGCAACGCCGCAAGCGCAGCGAGGTCGAGCCGCTGGCGCGGGAGTTGCTGGAGCGGGTCGGGGTCGGCGACAAGGCGGATGCGTACCCGCGGCAGCTGTCCGGTGGGCAGCAGCAGCGCGTCGCGATCGCGCGGGCGCTGGCGTTGCGGCCGAAGGTCCTGCTGTTCGACGAGCCCACCAGCGCGCTGGATCCCGAGCTGGTCGGCGAGGTTCTCGACGTGATCAAGGAACTCGCCCGCGACGGCGCCACGATGGTCGTCGTCACGCACGAGATCGGCTTCGCCCGGGAGATCGCCGACACGGTGGTCTTCATCGACGGCGGCCGGATCGTCGAGTCGGGTCCACCCCACGCGGTGCTCGACAACCCCGTCCATGAGCGCACTCGCGCCTTCATCTCCAAGGTCCTCTGATGACGAAACGCTGGAACGTGCTGGTTGCCCTGGTCCTGGTCGCGGCGGCGGCGTGTGCCGACCCGCAGACGAATGCGTCACCCAACAGTGGTGATGCGTCGGTTGTCGCCTTCGACACCTCGGCGAATCAGCAGCACATCACGTCGGCCAAGGTGGACAGCATTGCGGCTGAGCTGCCGGCCGCCGTACGCGAGAGCGGGAAGCTTGTCGTCGGCAACGGGTCGGCCGGGGGTGGGCTGCCGCCGTTGGGGTTCACCGCGGACGACAACAAGACGCCGATCGGGGCGGAGATCGATATCGCCTACCTAGTTGCGAGTGTGCTCGGGCTGAAGGCGGAGATCGACACCACCAGCTGGGAGAACCTGTTCCTCGGGCTGGACTCCGGGAAGTACCAGGTCGGCATCTCCAACATCGGGGTGTCCGAACTGCGCAAGGAGAAGTACGACTTCGCGACGTACCGGCTCGGGCTGCACGCGTTCGAGGCGAAGAAGGGTTCCGGCCTGAAGATCGCCGGCCCGGCCGACATCTCCGGCAAGACCATCGCGGTCAGCTCGGGCACGCTCCAGGAGGCGATCCTCGTCGACTGGAACAAGCAGAACGTCGCGGCCGGCCGCAAGCCCGCCAACCTGAAGTACTACCAGCAGGCCTCGGACACCTACCTCGCGCTCGAGTCCGGCCGGATCGACGTCTACCTCGGCCCGAACCCGAACGTCTCCTACCACGTCGCGACCCAGGGCAAGACCGAGATCGTCGGCACCGTGTCGTCCAGCTACCCGGTCCAGGGCCTGGTCGGGATCACCACGAAGAAGGACAACGGCCTGGTCAAGCCGCTCGCCGACGCACTCAACGCGGCGATCGCGGACGGCAGCTACGCGAAGGTCCTGAAGAAGTGGGGCCTGGACGCCGAGGCGGTGCCGAAGTCCCTGATCAACCCACCCGGTCTCCCCAAGGAAAAGCAGAAGTAGGAGGCGAGCCATGGCAACGATCGCAACCATCTCGAGCAGTCCGTCCATCCCGTCCCGCACCGACGCGGTTCTGGACTATGTGACCAAACGCTTGATCAGCCACGGTCATCACGTCACGCCGATCGTGCTGCGCGACCTGCCCGCCGAGCCGCTGCTGCGGGGACGCGCTGACGACCCCTCGATCGCCGCCGCGGCAGCGCTGCTGGCGTCCGCCGACGCCGTTGTCGTCACGACTCCCGTCTACAAGGCGGCGTACTCCGGGCTGCTCAAGGTGTTCCTCGACCTGTTGCCGCAGTACGCGCTGAAGGGCAAGACGGTGTTGCCGTTGGCAACGGGCGGTACGCCGGCGCACGTGCTGGTGATCGACTACGCGCTGCGGCCCGTCCTGACCAGCCTCGGCGCGGGCGCGATCGGGCAGGGATGGTTCGTGTTGTCGTCCCACGTCCGGTTGTACGACGGGGGTGGGGTGCTGCTGGATCCGGTGGCGTCGGTGCCGCTGTACCAGGTGACCGATGCGTTCCTCGCCACTGTCGAAGGCGGTCAACCGGTCGAGAGTGCGCCGGTGCAGGCTGCCACGGTCGAAGCGGTGCGCGCGCGGCCGGAGGACCCGGAGGCGGCGCCGCTGCTCGCGGACCTCGTCGTCGAGTACAGCACCCGCTACGGCCGGACCAACGAGAACACTCAGCTCACCGAGGTCCCACCATCCGACTTCCACGCCGAACGCGGCGGCGCGTTCGTGCTGCTGAGGTACGGCGACCAGACCGTTGCCGGCGGCGCCATTCGCCGGTACGACGACGAGACCGCGGAGGTGAAGCGGATGTGGACGTCCCATCTGTATCGGCGCCAGGGGATGGGCCGCCGGGTTCTGGCGGAGCTCGAAGCGGCGGCTCTCGACCTCGGTTACCGGAGGCTCTACCTGACCACCGGACCACGTCAGCCGGAGGCGGCGGGGTTGTATCTGGCCGTCGGCTTCCAGCCGCAGTTCGACACCGAGGTCGATCCGGAGTCGATCGGGCCGCTGCCTTTCACGAAGGACTTGCCGGTTGCCTTGAAGGTGGCGTCATGAGCCGCCGGTTGATCACTGCGATCGAGATCGACGGGGCCGGCGGACACCCGGGGGCTTGGCGTGGGGCCGAGGTTGATCCGGCGGCGATCCTGACCGGTGAACTGGCGTTGCGGGCGGTCCAGCGGGCCGAGGCAGCTGGGGTTGACCTCGCCACTTTCACGGACACGCTCGAGGCGCCGGCCGACGTACCCGATCAGGTGAGTGTCCGTCTGGACGCGCTCGGTCTGGCCGCGCGGATCGCTCCCGCGACCGACCGCATCGGCCTGCTTCCCACGATCACCGTCACCCACACCGAGCCGTTCCACGTCCAGGCCTCCGTCGCCACGCTCGACTACGTCTCGTCCGGGCGTGGCGGGTGGATCGCCGACGTCTCGACCTCCGCCGAGGCCGCCGCGGTGATCGGCCGCCGCGAACCAGCACCGGCCGCCGACACCTGGCGCGAAGCCCGGTACGTCGTCGACGTCGGCCGCCGCCTCTGGGACTCGTGGGAAGACGACGCCATCATCCGCGACGCCACCACCGGCCGCTTCATCGACCGCACCCGCATCCACTACGTCGACTACCAGTCCCCGACCTTCACCATCAAAGGCCCGTCCATCGTGCCCCGCCCACCGCAGGGCCACCCGATCACGGTCGTGAGGGTGAGCACGCCTGAGGCCCTGGAGGCAGTAGCCGACGCCGACTTGGTCCTCCTCCCAGGCACCGCGAACCTCGCAGAGCGCGTGGCGACCGTCCGGGCCGCCGCAGAGGAGCGGGCGATGGGTTTGGGGGTGCCGCGGGTGCTGGTTTCGGTGGGTGTGTTGCTGGATGAGGATCCGGTGGCTGCGGCACGGCGGGCCGACGGTGCTACTCAGCTCAACTACATCGGCGGGGTGGAGCGGTTGGCGGACCTGGTCGGGGAGTGGAAGGCGGCCGGCGTGGATGGGGTGCATCTGCGGCCCGCCTCGTTGGAGGTCGACGTACCGGTGATCGCGGAGCGGCTGCTGCCGTTGCTTAGGGCAAGGAAGCTGGCCGGACCGGTGGAGCGCGCGACGACGTTGCGCAACCGGCTCGGGTTGCGGCGGCCGGAGAACACGTACACGGCGGGGAGTGGGCGATGAGCAAGCAGATTCATCTGGCGGCGCACTTTCCGGGCGTGAACAACACGACGGTGTGGTCGGATCCGGAGTCCGGATCGCAGATCGACTTCGCGTCGTTCAGGCATCTGGCGGAGACGGCGGAGCGCGGGACGTTCGACTTCTTCTTCCTGGCCGAGGGACTGCGGCTGCGGGAGGTGAAGGGGAGGATCCATGACCTGGATGTCGTCGGCCGGCCGGAGTCGTTGACGGTGCTGAGTGCACTGGCGGCAGTCACCACGCACCTCGGCCTCGCGGCGACCGTGAACTCGACGTTCAACGAGCCGTACGAGCTGGCCAAGCGCCTCTCCACCCTCGACCACCTCTCCGGCGGACGCGCCGCCTGGAACGTCGTCACGTCCTGGGACGCGTTCACCGGAGAGAACTTCCGTCGCGGCGGCTACCTGGACAAGGCCGACCGCTACGTCCGCGCGCAGGAATCGCTGCGGATCGTGCGGAAGCTGTGGGACTCCTGGACCGAGGACGATCTGGTCCTGGCCCAGGCGGCAGGTGTGTTCGCCCGCGAGGGCGCTGGGGTCTTCGCGGACGAAGGCGCCCACTTCGGCATCCGCGGCCGGTTCGGCCTGCCGCCGTCGCCGCAGGGACGGCCGATCGTGATCCAGGCCGGTGACAGCGACCAGGGCCGGGAGTTCGCGGCCTCGAGTGCGGACGTGATCTTCAGCCGGCACGGGGCATTCGCGGCCGGGCAGACCTTCTACAAGGACGTGAAGGCGCGGCTGGCCCGGTACGGCCGGACCGAGGAGTCGCTGAAGATCATGCCGGCGGTGACGGTGGTCGTCGCCGACACCGACGCCGAGGCGATCGAGAAGGCCGCGCACATCCGCGAGCAGCAGGTCTCCGGCCCGACCGCGCTCGTGCTCGCCGAACTCCTTTGGGGCCGCGACCTCTCGTCGTACGACCCGGACGGCCCATTACCGGCCGACGACCCGGTCGTCGGCTCCACCGTCACCCAAGGGCGCGTCGGGTACAACGACCCCGCCCCGATCGTGGCGGAGTGGCGAGCCCAGGCCGAGGCCAACGGTTGGTCCCTCCGTCAAACCGTCATCAACCAGCAAAGCCGCCAGACCTTCGTCGGCTCCCCGACCACCGTCGCGGAAGCGCTGAACCACCACGTCCAGGAGAACGCCGCCGACGGCTTCGTCCTGGTCCCGCACCTGACCCCAGGCGGGTTGGACGACTTCGTCGACCGCGTCGTCCCGCTCCTCCGCGACCGAGGCGTCTTCCGCACCGAGTACACAGGTACGACGCTCCGCGACCATCTCGGGCTGAACGCATGACCGGGCGTCCGGATCTTCGCTCGGTGACTCCGGGGGCGGAGAACCCACCTCCGTTCGCCACGTCGCCGCCCGAGGTGGCGACCGTTGTGTTCGTCGGTGGTGGGCCGCGGACCGTGGGACTGCTGGACCGGTTTGCGGCGAGTGCGGAGGAGTTGCTGGGCGGGCGGCCCGTGGAGGTTCATGTGGTGGATCCGTATCCGGCGGGTGGGGGGCGGATCTGGCGGCGGGAGCAGTCGCGATTGTTGTGGATGAACTCGATGGCGTCGGACGTGACGATCTTCACCGACGAGTCGGTGGAGTGTGAGGGGCCGATCACGCCCGGCCCTGATCTTGCGACCTGGGTGGCCGGGGAAGGGGCGGTGATTCTGGAGAAGGCGGGACTCGACCTGCCGGGGCCGATGGACTTTCCGCCGCGGCTGGTGCAGGCGGAGTACCTGGCCTGGGTCTGGGAGTGGGTCGTGCGGGACCTGCCGGCGACGGTCACCACGCATCTGGAGCGGGCGGTCGAGCTGACCACGGACCAGCGCGTGATCCTTGCCTCAGGCAAGGAGATTCGCGCCGACGTGGTGGTGCTCGCGCTCGGCTACCTCGATCGGTTGCCGACGGCATCGGAAGCGACCTGGGCCGCGCAGGCCGCGGACGCTGGTCTGATCTACATCCCGCCCGGCTACACCGCCGACGTGGATCTGGACGAGTTGTGGCCGGCGGAGAACGTGATCGTCCGCGGCTTCGGCCAGGCCTTCATCGACCTGATGGTCCTGCTGACCGAGGGCCGCGGCGGCTGGTACGACGAGTGCGACGGCGTGCTCACCTATCACCCGTCCGGTGACGAGCCCGTCCTGTACGTCGGCTCCCGCCGAGGCGTTCCGTATCACGCGAAACTCGGCTACACGGTCGCCGGCACCAAGCCGGTGCCGACCCGCTACCTCACCAAGGCGGCGCTGGCCGAGTTCGGTGACGGCGTGCTGGACTTCCAGAGCCAGATCGCCCCGCTCATCGACAAGGAACTGGCCTTCGCCCACTACCAGCAACTGTTCACCGCCCATCCAGAGCGGACCAGGTGGTCGTGGGAGCGTTTCGCCGAAGCCCTCGACGGTTGGCGGCCCGGCGGTCCCGCATCCGACGACGCATTCGGGGTGGCTGTGTGCGCCGCCGTACCGGATCCTGCGGATCGGTTTGTTCGATCTGAGGTGGATCGGCCGCTGGGTGGGCGGTTCTTCGGGGATCGGGAGCGGTTCGAGCGGTTTCTCACCGGGCTGATCGAGACGGATCTGTTGCGCCGGGCGGATCCGGCGTACTCGGCTGATCTGGCGGTGTTCAACGCTTTGCTGAGCATCTACAGCGTGCTGTCGCAGGCGATCACCGAAGGCCGGTTGTCCGACGAGGATCGGGTCCGGCGGGTGGAGACGGAGTGGCACGGGTTCTTCTCGTTCGTGGCGAGTGGACCGCCACCGCGCCGGCTCGAGGAGTTGCTCGCGTTGCATCGCGCCGGGATCATCCGGTTCGCCGGGCCTGACCTGGAAGTGGCCATCGACGACGATCGCTTCGTTGCCCGCAGCACCGGGGTGGCCGGGGAGATCCGCGCCCGCGCGTTCGTCGAGGCTCGGCTGCCACGTCCCGACGTCCTCGCCACCACCGATCCGCTGCTGCGTGGCCTGCTGGAGTCCGGCGTACTCGCGGCCGACGAACTGTTCGCCGCGGACGGGACCAGCCTCGGCGGTGGTCAGCTCAAGGCGGACTCGCACTGCCGGGCGATCCAGGCCGACGGCACCGTCCACCCGGCCCTGTTCCTGCTCGGGCCTTCTGTCTCCGGCTCGGCCGGATCGTCCGGCTTCTCCCGGCCGCACTTCAACGGTCCCGGCTTCCGCCAGAACGACGCGGTCGCCCGGCACCTGCTCAGCCTGCTCGCACCGACCGTACGGAAGGAAGAACGTCATGCCAGTTGAGTTCCTGGGAATGGGCGGGACCAACCCGGCCAGCGAGGTGACACCGCGAACCGGTGGCCCGTTGGACCTGGAGTACACGGCCAAGCTCGCCCGCGCACACGAGGACAACGGGTGGGACCGCATCCTGTTCGCATACCACTCGGGATCACCCGATCCGGCCCAGGTCGCGGCGTACGTCGCCGGCCGGACCGAGCGCATCAACCTGGTGGTCGCGCACCGGCCGAACGTCGCCTACCCGACGCTGACCGCGAAGACGTTCGCGACGCTCGACCACATCAGCGGCGGCCGGTTCGAGGTGCACGTGATCACCGGCGGGTCGACCGCGGACCAGGCCGCGGAGGGTGACTTCCTGGCCAAGGACGACCGGTACGGGCGCACCCGCGAGTTCATCCAGATCCTCAAGCGGGCGTGGACATCGGACGAACGCTTCGACTTCCATGGCGAGCACTACCGGTTCGACCAGTTCGTGGCCGACATCAAGCCGCTGCAGCAGCCGCGGCCGCGGATCTCGTTCGGTGGCTCGTCGGCCGCGGCGTATGCCGTCGGTGCCGCCGAGGCGGACATCTTCGCGCTCTGGGGCGAGCCGCTGGCAGGGACCCGCGAGCAGTTGTCGACAATCGACAAGGCGGCTGCTGACGCCGGGCGAGCGGATCGGCCGACGATCCAGATCGCGTTCCGCCCGATCCTCGCGCCGACCGAGGAGCTGGCGTGGGAGAAGGCCGAGAGCATCCTCGGCCGGATCAAGGACGTGCAGGCGGGCGGCGCCCCGTCCCGCCTCCGCTCGAAGAATCCTGAGAATGCCGGATCGCAGCGGCTGCTCAAGGCCGTCGCGGAAGGCGAGCGGCACGACCGCGCACTCTGGACCGCACCGACCGGCCTGACCGGTGGCGGCGGGAACTCGACCGCCCTGGTCGGTACGCCGGACACCGTCGCGGCCGCCCTGCTCGACTACTACGACCTCGGCATCCGGATCTTCTCCGCCCGCGGTTACGACATCTACGACGACGCGATCGATTTCGGCCGCTACGTGATCCCGCTGGTCCGCTCCGAAGTCGCGCACCGCGAGCAGAACAACCGGAAGGACTTGGCCTCATGACTGTCGTCTCTGATCTCGAGCAGGACTGGCAGACCTGGCACGCAGCCCGCGAACAGGATCTGGACACGGACTACGGCTGGCTGTCCATTGCCGCGTTCGATTGGTTGCCCTCGGCCCCGACCGCCCTGCACGGATTGCCCGGCACGTGGTGGGCTGACGGCGAACGGGCGCATGTGCGGGCCGACGGTGAGCTGACCCTCGGCGGCGAGCCGGTCCACGGTGAGACCTCGGCCAGCGTCGCGGAGGCCGGTTCACTGAGTTGGCTGCTGCACGGCGACCGCCTCGCCGAGCTCGTACTGCGTGGCGGACGGTACGCCGTTCGCCAACGGGACCCACGGACGGCGACCAGGCGGGACTTCACCGGCGTACCGACGTACCCCGTGAACCCGGACTGGATCGTGCGCGGTTACTACACGCCCTTTGTGACGCCTCGGAAAGTAGAGGTCTCCACAGCGCGCGATGACCTGCGTCAGCACGTCACTGCGGTCGGTACTGTCCACGTGGCGCTTGGCGGGTCGGCGTACGAGCTGGTGGCGACGGCGGCCGGAAGTGGACGGCTCGCGCTGTCCTTCCACGACAAGTCGAACGGCGAGGAGACGGCTCCTTGGCGCACTGTGACCACCGGGATCGTCGAGCGTGACCAATCGGTGCTGATCGACTTCAACCGGACCATCAACCTCCCGTTCGCCTTCACGCCGTACGGGACCTGCCCGGCCCCGGTGGCGGGCAACCGACTCGGCCTGCCCGTGACCGCCGGCGAGAAGAAGGTCCGGTGAAGTTCTGTACGTACACGCTGATCGACAACTCGCCGGATCCGATCAGCGGGGTGCAGTTGACGCCCTACGAGCGGTTCCAGCATGTCGTACGCCAGGCGCAGTGGGCGGAGGAGCTGGGGTTCGACGGGTACGGCGTGGGGGAGCGGCACGCGCAGCGCTTCATCTCGTCCTCGCCACCCGTCGTGCTGTCCTACATCGCGGCGGCAACGTCACGGATCCGGCTGCTGACCACGGTGACCGTGCTGTCCTTGCTGGACCCGGTGCGCGTCGCCGAGGACTACGCGACGCTGGACCAGCTGTCGGGTGGACGGCTGGACATCATCATCGGGAAGGGGAACGACCCGGACCAGAACGCCCTGTTCGGGTACGACCTGGACGGGCAGTGGGACCGGAACCGGGAGAAGTACGAGCTGCTCCGGCGATTGCTGCGCGAGACCGGTGTCACCTGGTCGGGGTCGTACCGTCCGCCGCTGGTGGATGCGACGACACAGCCTCGCCCTTACCGGCCGACCGGCATTCCCTTGTGGCACGGATCGGCCTCATCGACGGAGTCCACCGAGTTGGCGGCGCGCTGGGGTGACCCGTTGTTCTCGGCGAACGGCTTCCACCCGCTGGCGAAGTACGCCGGGCTGATCCGGCACTACCGGGAGCGGTGGGAGGCGTACGGGCGTGATCCGGCGGCAGCGGTCGTCGGGGCCGGGTTCAACGGGCTGTATGTGAAGAAGACGTCGCAGGAAGCGGTGGAGGGGTACCGGCCGATCTTCGATGCGTTCATGGACTCACCGGGAGCGCGGCACAACCAGCTGCCGTTCCGGACGCTGGAGGAGTTCCTCGAGGGCGGTTCGGTGCTGGTGGGGTCGCCGGAGCAGGTGATCGACAAGTTCGGCCGGTACCAGGCCGCGTTCGGGCACGAGCTGTCCGGCATCTCCCTGGAGGTGGCCGGACTCCCGGAGGACGAGAACCGGGCCTCGGTGGAGACCTTCGTGACGGAGGCGGTGCCGGCACTGCGCTCGTCGTACCCGAGCCGTGTCTGGGTCTAGCCGTACGTCGGGTGTTGCGGCCAGCCCTCCGGTGAGTCCTCCCACGACTCCTGCCGGCCATACGGCGCCAGGTCCAGCATGTTGTTGACGAACAGCAGCCGGTCCACGCCGCGCTGGCCGGTGGAGTAGGTGCGGTAGACGTCGTCGCCGTCGCGGAGGAAGAGGTTGAGCAGGAAGCCGCCGCCGGCTCCACAGTCGGCGGAGAACGTCGTACCGGCGGAGGAGGCGAAGGGCACCGTCCAGTCCATCTGCTTCCAGTAGCCGGCCATCTGGTCGAGCGGCATGTCCGACACGGTCGCCCAGGCGACGCCGTTGCGGGCCAGTCCGTCGAGGTCGGTGACCTGCTTGGTGAAGTGCGTGCAGCCCGGGCAGAAGTGGTCCGGGCCGCTGTGCATGAACTGGTAGAGCGCGAGCTGCTGGTGCTCGCCGAACAGGTCGCGCAGCGTCACCGGCCCATCCGTCGACGCGAACGTGTACTCACCGAACCGCACCATCGGCAGCCGTCGCCGCTGCGCCGCGATCCGGTCCTGCGCCCGGGTGGCCTCCTTCTCGGCGGTCAGCAGCTCCGCCCGGGCCTTCTCCCACTCCTCAGCCGATACCACCGGGGGCAGTGCCTTGTTGTCAGTCATGGTTCGTCCTCTCGTCTGGTCCTGACCGTATGACGAATCCGGGGGCCGAGTCTCGACATCGACCGTCACACGTCTGCTGACCGCAGACGATGCTTCACCGCCGCGATGCCGACGGGTAGGACTGGGTGCATGCGGATTGCGATCTTGGGCGGCACTCGGTTCATCGGTCGGGCAGTGCTGGAACGGCTGGCGGGGGAGGGACATGAGTTGCTGGTGGTGCACCGCGGCGAACACGAGCCGGCCGGGCTGGCGGACGTCGAGCACGCGCACGTCGACCGGCACGACGGCCCGGCGTTGGCAGCGGCGCTGAAGCCGTTCGACCCCGAGGCGCTGGTCGACATCTCCGGGATGAACGCGGCGGCGGCCGACGCGGCTCTGGAGGCAGTGAGTTCGTCGGTGAAGCTGGTGGCGATCTCCAGCTGTGACGTCTACCGCGCGTACGACGGCCTGCACTCGGAGCGGACCACGGACGCCGTGCCGCTGACGGAGGAGTCGCCGTTGCGGACACGGCGCTTCGTCGACGGGCCGAAGTACGAGAACCTGGAGATGGAGGAGCGGTATCTGCCGCGTGGGGCGACGGTGCTGCGGCTGGGGGCGGTGTACGGCGAGCACGACTATCAGCAGCGGTTCGAGTTCGTCCTGCGCCGCGTGCGGGCCGGGCGGCCGCGGATCCCGATCGGGTCGGGGCAGTTCTTGTTCAGCCGCGTGTACGTCGGGGATGTCGCCGCGGCGGTGTCGTTGGCGCTGTCCGGGGATCACCGCGGGGAGGCGTTCAACGTGGTGGAGCCGTCGACGGCGCCGTACCGGCTGTTAGCCGAGCAGATCCTCGCGGCGGCGGATGCGTCGGACGTGGAGCTGGTGAAGGTCCGGGACGATCTGCTGCCGGAGGATCTGTCGCTCACCGGGGCACTCAGCCAGGACCTCCTGCTGGACTCGTCGAAGGCTCGTGCCGTGCTCGGCTGGTCGCCGGTCGATCCGGTGGAGACCCTGCGCACGTCGGTCCGGTGGTACCTGGAGAACCCGCCGGCCGATGCGTCCGGCGACTTCTCCGCGGATGACGCCGTACTGGGGTGAAAATTGGTCAGAAGCACTCTCTGGGAACCGGTATGCTTTCCGGGACGGACTGAGGGGCCTGCAAGGTGCGCCCGGCTCGATTTCACATCGAGGCGGCGGACCGTGTAATCTCTCTCCTCGGCCCGCCCCTTTAGCTCAGTCGGCAGAGCGTCTCCATGGTAAGGAGAAGGTCTACGGTTCGATTCCGTAAAGGGGCTCTGAGCACGCCATCTCACCCGGTCCGCCGGGTGGGGTGACGGACTCTCCCGGCGGGGTAGCTCAGGTGGTTAGAGCACACGGCTCATAATCGTGGTGTCGCGGGTTCGACTCCCGCCCCCGCTACCTATCAACGCAGTACCTGAGAGTGCGATCACCCAAGTTGCGCACTCCTGACAAGAAGAGGCAGCAGTGGCCAAGTCAACCGACATCCGCCCGAAGATCACGCTGGCGTGCACCGTCTGCAAGGAGCGCAACTACATCACCAAGAAGAACCGGCGTAACGACCCGGATCGTCTTGAGCTGAAGAAGTACTGCGCGCGCTGCAACGACCACACCGACCACCGCGAGACCCGCTGACCTTCAGTACTTTCGCGAGGGCCGCTTCGGTTGACCGAAGCGGCCCTTTCGCTGTGCCCGACGAGCACTGTGCGTGTCTCAGACCGTGAGGATCGGGCGGCCGCCTTCGTACGCGGTGAGACGCTCGTCACGCGGCGTCAGGCAGCAGGACCCGCAGAGCGTGCCGGTGCCGACCTCGCTCGTGTAGTAGAGGCAGCAGGTGTTCCGCAGGTAGACGAGCTTCCCGGCTGCGATCTCCACGTCGCCGAGCCGCGCCAGACCGCCCGGGGCCTCGGTCACGAACGTCCGCCAACGCTCCAGCAGGTACGCCGGCTCGACCGTCACCTCCTCGCGGGTCGCAGCGCAGAACCCCATCGCGCACCCAGCGGCCACGCCACCGTGCAACTGGCGCAGACCGGCTCGCGTACGGCGGTGAAGTTCGGCGGACAGAGGTAAAAGGTGCTGCCGGAGGACCACGTCGTACAGCGTCTCCAGACCGCCCGGGAGGAAGCTCGCGGAGCGTACGGCGACCGCCGCTAGCCCGTGCCCGTCGTGGGGGCGGACCCAGAGGTTGTGCGGGCGGATGTCGAGGACATCACCCTCCAGCGCCCACAGGAGCAGCGCGGTCGCGGGGGCGCGACCGGCGTAGAAAGACATCAGGCTCAGCGCGTTGGCGTGATCCGTCCGGTGGCCGCTGGCGTCGTGGTCGCGCTTGAGGAGCTCTGTCAGCTCGGGACTGTCCGGCTCCAGGATCCGGTCCACGCGCAGCCACTCGGAGCCCGTCGGCTCGCCGATCTCCAGCTGGTACCGAGGCGCGTACCTGGCCAGCGCCGTCACTGCCGTCACGTTCAACCTTCCCCAGTCGGGTCTCCCGGTGAGTGGGTGGCGGCACTCGGGGTCTCAGTGTGCCAGTAGGCTCTTCCGATATGACGATCGACGCCACGATGGTCGGCCGGAGCTACACGGCCGCCGAGTCCTACCAGGTCGGCCGGGAGAAGATCCGGGAGTTCGCCGACGCGATCGGCGACTCGAACCCGGCGTACCGGGGCGATGACGCGATCGCGCCGCCCACCTTCGCGTTCATGCTCGGCAGCCGCGCGCTGGAGCAGTTGCTGACCGACGAGGAGCTCGGCCTGCGGCTGGACCGGATCGTGCACGGCGCGCAGAAGTTCACCTACACCCGCCCGATCAAGGCCGGCGACGACATCGCCGCGACCGCCACCATCACCACCGTGCGCAAGGCCGGTGACGTCGAGGTGATCATGTACGAAACCGCCCTGACCACCGTCGACGGCGAACCGATCGCCACCTCGACCTCCACGATCTCCCACAACCGGGCGGACGCATGATCGAAGCAGGCACCGAGCTGCCGGCGCTGACTGTCACCCTCCGCCGTGAGGACCTGGTCCGGTACGCCGGGGCGAGCGGGGACTTCAACCCGATCCACTGGAGCGACCGAATGGCGGCCGCACTCGGGCTGCCCGGTGTGATCGCGCACGGCATGCTCACGATGGCGTCCGCGGTCCGCGTGGTCACCGACTGGCTGGACGACCCGGCCGACCTGGTGGAGTACGGCGTGCGGTTCACCAAGCCGGTCGTCGTACCGGATGACGACAAGGGTGCGAGCGTGACGTTCTCGGCCAAGGTCGACAAGGTCACCGACGGGCTGGCCGAGATCGACATCACCGCGATCGCCGGCGAGGAGAAGGTGCTCGGCCGGGCCAGGGCGGTCGTGCGCGTCTCGTGAGAACGCAGGTGCCCCTGGCCGAATTCACCACCCTGCGGATCGGCGGGCCGGCCGACAAACTCCTCGAGGTCAGCACCGAGGACGACCTGATCACCGCCGTCCGCGACGCCGACGCCGCCGGGGAACCGGTGCTGCTGCTGTCCGGCGGCAGCAACGTGGTGATCGGCGACGACGGCTTCCGCGGCACCGTGATCAAGATCGCGACTCCCGGTATCCGGGTCGATGCGGATGCTTGCTCCGGGGCGATGGTCCACATTCAGGCCGGTGAGGACTGGGACGCGGTGGTGCAGCGCGCGATCGCCGAGGAGTGGAGCGGTCTCGAGTCGATGTCCGGGATCCCGGGCCTCACCGGATCCACTCCCGTCCAGAACGTCGGCGCCTACGGACACGAGGTCGCGGAGACGATCGCGTCGGTCCGGGTATGGGACCGGGCCGACAACCAGGTCCGCACGATCTTCGCCGCCGACTGTGGATTCAGCTACCGGAACTCCCGCTTCAAGGCCGACCCGTCGCGGTATGTCGTACTCGAGGTCGCCTTCCAGTTGAAGCTCGGCGACCTGTCCGCCCCGGTCGGGTACGCCGAACTCGCGCGAGTGCTCGATGTGGAACCAGGGTCGCGGGCCCCGATGACCGACGTACGCGAAGCCGTCCTCGGCCTGCGCCGCAGCAAGGGCATGGTGCTGGACCCGGCCGACCACGACACCTGGAGCGCCGGCTCCTTCTTCACCAACCCCATCCTCGACACCCCCGCCGAGGTCCCCGCCGGCGCGCCCCAATGGCCCCAGCCCGACGGCCGCGTCAAGACCAGCGCCGCGTGGCTGATCGAACACGCCGGCGTCTCCAAGGGCTTCACCATCGGCAACGCCGCCGTCTCCACCAAACACACCCTCGCCCTCACCAACCGCGGCACCGCCACGGCCAAAGAACTCCTCTCCCTGGCCGCCCACGTCCGCACCCAGGTCCACCAAGCCTTCAACATCACCCTGGTCAACGAACCAGTCCTGGTGAACTGCACCCTCTGACGCCGCAAGGACAGGAGGTAGCGCCTGGCGGACGGTATTTCCAGGAATCGGTGAGCGTGACACCAGTGCGAAGGTCGCACTACCTCCTGTCGTTAGCGGACTTGTGGATAACTTCAGCCACGATCTCCGTCCATTGGGCAGGATCCTTAGGTGGCATCCGTTGTCGAAGCATTGACCCGACTAGGCGGTTCGGCGACTTCTGCCGAGCTTGCCGGAGCGACGACTGAAGCGGCAGTGAAGGCGGCGGTCCAACGCGGTGAGGTCGAGCGACTCGCCCGTGGGGTCTACGGGCTGCCGGGTCTCGGCGCCGACAGGCTGGCTGCGATCGCCTACGACGGCGTCATCTCGCATCTGAGCGCGGCCGTGGTCTGGAACCTGCCGTTGCTGGTCCGGCCGGAGAAGCCGCACATCACGGTCCCAGTGAAGCGGCGGCCACGTCCTGGTCGGCCGGTGGCCATGCATTGGGCTGAGGTCTCGTCGGCTGAGCGCCTCAGCCGGTTGACTTCGTTGCTGCGAACGGTCGTCGACTGCGCCCGCATCCTGCCGTTCGGTGAGGCACTTGCAGTCGCCGATGCTGCCCTTGCGACCGGCCGACTGAGCCACGACGAACTGGAAGCAGCGACCAGGGCGATGCGCGGACCAGGGCGGCCGAACGCGGTGCGTATCGCGGCCGCGGCAACCGGCCTTTCCGAGAGCTTCTTGGAGTCGATGCTCCGGAGTCTGCTGCTGGCTGAAGGGATTGATACCTTCGAGCCACAGTTGCTGGTGGACACCGGCGGCGCCCGGGTCCGGGTCGACCTGGGGCACCGGCCGGCGCGGATCGCCCTGGAGGCGGAGGGATACGAGTTCCACGGCTCGGCCGGCGACTTCGCCGCCGACTGCAGGCGGTACGACGACTTGGTCGCCGCCGGTTGGCTGGTCCTCAGATTCACCTACCAGCAGGTTCTCGGGGATCCACGGTGGGTGGTCGGAACAGTCCGTAGCGCGTTGGCTCAGCGATTGTCGGCACCTAACGACAGGACGTAGTGCCGGCCCACCGCGCCGGTGCCGTGGACCTGTGCCTGTGGGCGACGGCTGTCAGGTACTACCTCCTAATGGGTGTTATCGGGTCGGTTGGTGACAGACTCGGTGGCTGGTAGCCGCTGGTGGGTGAGCACTGATACCTCCTGGACTGTTTGAGTCCTGTCG
>NZ_JBSXMZ010000069.1:0-1199 GCF_054073265.1 Kribbella sp. CWNU-51 | reverse complement strand
AGCCGCGGTGGCGCTGGAACGGAATCTCGAAGACCGCGGCGAACAGCCGGGCCAGCGCCAGCGTCAGCGGCACCGCGACGGCCAGCGTCAGGGCGAAGGTCGGCTGCCCGGCCGGGACGAGGTGGTGCGCCTTCACGACCCGGCTCACCACCACGACGATCGGCAGCTGGACTAGGTAGAGGCTGTAGGAGAACGTGCCCAGCCCGCGCACCAGGCGGTTGTCCAGCAGCCGCACCAGCAGCGCGGGTCGCCCGGTCGTCACGGCCATCAGCAGCAGCACCATGGCCGGCCCGATCGCGAGGTCCACCCAGAAGTAGTGCCGCACCGTCCACACCGTGCCGGCGCCGGCCGCGAGCACCACGACCGGCAGGGCGGCCAGCGCGGCCAGCCAGTGCCACGGCAGCCGGCGCACCCGGTCGCCGGCGACGAGGATGCCGGCCCCGGCCACGCCGAGCGCGAACAGCGGCGCCAGCTGCGGGGTCAGCCCGGACAGCTTGTCCACCGGGGGCACGCCCGGCAGCGACGGGAGCAGCAGGGCGGCGACGATCATCGGGACGGTCGCGACCGCGAGCAGCACCGCTGCGCCCAGCCGGCGCCGCAGCAGCAGCAGGAGCGGGAACACGACGTACAGCTCGGCCTCGACGGCGATCGACCAGAACGCGCCGTTCGGGGTCGGTGCGACGGCGAGGTCCTGCAGCAGCAGCCCGTAGACCGCGACGGTCCGGGCGGTGGGCGCGACCGAGTGCGGCTGCGGCGTGACCGCCCAGGCGACGACCAGGCTGAACACCAGCGCCGCCCAGTACGGCGGCAGGATCCGCCAGGCCCGCCGGCGCGCGAACAGGCTCGGGCCGCCGCTGAGCCGCCAGCCGTGCCGGGCCGGCCCGACGGCCAGCGAGAAACCGGACACGACGAGGAAGAACACCACAGCGAGGTGGCCGTAGAGGAGCCAGCCGAGCCAGGCCGGGCCGTGGTTGGTGGGGAAGCCGGGGTACGTCAGCAGCCAGCAGTGGAACAGCAGCACGTATAGCGCGGCCAGCCCGCGCAGCCCGTCCAGCCCGGCCAGGCGGCCGCGGTCCGGCGCGCGTACCGGGGTCTCGTCCTCGACACGGGTCACCACCTGGTACAACGTCTGCCGCCGGCAGACGGTTCACCCGCCGGCAGACGGTTCACCCGCCGGCAGACGGTTCCGGCGGCCCGGC
>NZ_JBSXMZ010000068.1:0-1391 GCF_054073265.1 Kribbella sp. CWNU-51 | reverse complement strand
AGCTCCTTGGGTAGACAGGTTTGTCCTCGCGAGACAACCGGCTACCTGAGGGGCTCCGCTGTCTGTCCAGTCTGTCATTGCTCGCACGATCAGGGTTGGTGAGGGTGCGTTCGCGCCTGGTCATCTGGGCGAGTTGACCCAGTGCATACCGTTCGAGATGGTCGATGCTGTCCTTGCCGAGACCCGCAGGACCCAGGCCAGGGTGCGTGATCTGCCGGCCCGGGTGGTGGTCTATTTGTTGCTGGCCGGGTGCCTGTTCACCGATCGTGGCTATGGCCAGGTGTGGCACCGGTTGGTGGCCGGGCTGGACGGTTTGGCCGTGGCCGCGCCGACCGCGGCGGCGTTGACCCAGGCCCGCAGGCGGCTTGGGGCCGCGCCCTTGAAGGCATTGTTCGACCTGCTCCGTGGCCCGGCCGCGACCAGGGCCACCGGTTGGGTGCGGTGGCGGGGGCTGCTGGTCACCGCGATCGACGGCACCACGATGACGGTGCCCGACACCGCCGCCAACCTGGGTGTGTTCACCAAACAGGCCGGCGGCAACGGCGGCTCGGGGTATCCCTTGCTGCGGCTGCTGGCCGTGGTCTGCTGCGGCACCCGCACGATCATCGACGCGACGTTCGGCTCGGCCCTGATCGGGGAAACCACCAGCGCGGCACCGCTGCTGGCCCGCAGCCTCAAGGCCGGCATGATCGTTTTGGCCGACCGTAACTTCGCCGCCGACGCGGTCATCACCGCGATCACCAGCACCGGCGCCCATCTACTGATCCGCTGCAAAGCCAACCGGAAACTCCCCGCACTGGACCGCCACCACGACGGGTCCTACCAGTCACACTGGATGGGCACACCGGTCCGTGTCATCGAAGCCGAGATCACCATCGCGACGTCCAACGGCACCCGCACCGGCACCTACCGGCTCATCACCACCCTGCTCGACCCGCACACCTACCCGGCCCTCGACCTGGTCACGCTCTACCACCAGCGCTGGGAAATCGAGACCACCTACCTGGAACTCAAGTCCACCATCCTCGGCGGACAGGTCCTGCGCGCCCGCACCCCGGCCGGCATCGCCCAAGAGATCTACGCCCTGCTGGTCACCTACCAGGTCCTGCGCCACGCCATCACAGATGCCACCGACAGCCGACCCGGCACCGATCCCGACCGAGCCAGCTTCACCATCGCCCTCAACGCCGCCCGCGACCAGGTCACCCAAGCCGCAGGGGTCATCGCCGACACCGTCATCGACCTCGTCGGCCAGATCGGCCGACTCGTCCTGGCGAACCTCCTCCCCACGCGTCGAGTCCGCCTCGGACCCCGCGCCGTGAAAAGAGCCACCTCCAAATACCCCGCCAAAGGACTCAACATCAACCGCACCACCTACCAAGCCACCATCA
>NZ_JBSXMZ010000067.1:0-1215 GCF_054073265.1 Kribbella sp. CWNU-51 | reverse complement strand
GAGGGTAGGGGTTGGGTGGGGCGGCGGGTGCGGGGCGGGCCTGAGGGGGCGTCTTTGTGGTCGGGGTCGAGGGTGTGGCGTTTGACGAGTTCCTGGTCGTGGAAGACCACGACGTGCTGGTCGTCGCGCAGGATGTGCAGCCGTGCGCCGGCCCATTCGCGTCCGAGCGCGAGGCGGTGGCCGGCTCCGATCTCGATGCGGCCCTTGGCGCAGGCTGTGACGGTGGACAAGGTGGTGCGGGTTGGGGGTGGCTGGTCGGGGGTGGCTTTGGGGGTGGCGAAGTAGCGCTGGTCGGGGGTTTGGTCGGCGATGCCTTGGTGAGGGCGTTCGGTGTTGAAGATGATGTCGTAGCCGTCGAGGAGGCGCTGCAGCTCGGTCAGATCGGTGGCCGGTGGCCGGGCCTGGAGCCAGCGTTTCAGTGGGCGCCAGTCGCGTTCTTTCTTCCCGCAGGTCTGCGGGTGGTACGGCGCGCAGGTCGCGTGGTAGACCCCGATGCGGGCCAGTCGTGCTTCGAACTCCGAATAGGCGCCCTTCCACCGGCGCCGGGCACTGAACGCCGCGCCGTTGTCGGACAGCACGACCACGGGTTTCCCGTGCCGGTTCAGCGCGGTCTTCATACACGCCCACACCGACGCACCGTCTTCGCTCTCGGCGGCCAGGGTCGCCAAGATCTTGCGGGAATGGTCATCGACGACCCGCACGATCACGACCTTGGTCCCCGAGGCCAGACGCCATTCGGTCGCGTCGGTCTGCCACATCCCGTTGGGTGACATCGCCTCGAACCGCCGGTAACTGGAGTGCGGCCGCTTGGCCGCAGAGGCCTCGACACACCCCTGCGCGGCCAGGATCTTGTGGACCGTGCGCGCCGACGGGATCTGCCCGATCCCGGCCAGCCGCAACCAGCTGCGCACACTCCTGGCCCCGCCATCCCAGCCCTGGGCGACCAACTCGTGATGCTTGGCCACCAACAACTGCACCACCTCGGGCGGAGTCGCGTTCGGGCTCCGGTGCGGCCGCCTCGACTTCGGCAACAACCCCGCCAACCCCTCGGACTCCAACTGCGCCCGATACCGGTAGAACGTGTCCCGGCTGATCCCGTACTCCCGGCACAACCTCGACACCGCCCCCCGCGGCACATCATCCAGCACGACCAGCGCGCCGATCGCGAACCGAACCTCCATCGGAACCACCAGACCCGCCATGACCCACCAACGA
>NZ_JBSXMZ010000066.1:0-2159 GCF_054073265.1 Kribbella sp. CWNU-51 | reverse complement strand
TGTCGGTGCCTACCAGCGCATCGGGGTCCTGGAGGTCGCGGGTGCCGCAGGAGTCCTGCTCGGCCTCGCGATACCCCCGCTCGGAGTGCTCGCCGCGGCGGGTTTGCTGCTCCTCATGGTTGGAGCCCTCGGCGCGCACCTGCGCCAGCACGCCGGCGTAGCCGAGATGGCACCAGCGCTCGTCGTCACCGTGCTGCTCTTGGCCTATCTGTGGCTCGCCTTCGGCAAGATCTGACGAAGAGGCCGACATGACCAACCTCAGCCAGAACCTCACCGAGTCCGCTTCGATGTACCCCGACCACCCGGCCGTCCGGATGGATGACCACGTGCTGACGTACGCGGCCCTCGACGACGCCGCGTCCCGGATGGTCACGCTGCTGCGCGGCAGCGGCCTGGAGCCTGGCGACCGTGTCGGGCTGATGCTTCCGAACGTGCAGTTTGCGATCTCGTACTACGGCATCCTCCGCGCCGGCGGGGTCGTCGTGCCGATGAACCCGCTGCTCAAGGCGCGCGAGGTGGAGTACTACCTCCGCGACTCCGGCGCCAAACTGCTCATTGCCTGGCATACCTCTGCCGCGGAGGCAGAGGCAGGTGCGAAGGCCGCAGGCCCCGACTGCCTGGCGGTCGCGCCCGGGGACTGGGACTTCCAAGCCGCGCTCGCGGCGACGCCGCCCGCGACCGACACGGTCACCCGGTCCGACGACGACATCGCGGTGATCCTCTACACCTCCGGCACCACCGGCAATCCGAAGCGCACCGAACTCACACACGGCGGCCTGAACCGCAACCAGGCGGTGACTGCACGGGCCCTGATCAACGCCGCCAGGGTCCTCAGCGGCGAGCGGACAGGGACACGATCCACGCCACCCGCGCTGCTGCCGTCCTTGCCGGCACCGACGTCTCGCAGGCCAGCCCCGGCGAAGCTGAGGCGGCCATAGCGATCAGTGCTCCGCGACGAGATCCGGGTCCGGAGGCGGGCAGGTTCTGCGGCCTGTGGCGGTGAGGTGCCGCAATGGGGCTTGCGTTCGGCGGTGCCGCCGCTGCTGCTGGGGGTGGCCGTAGGCGCTGACCGCCAGGTCCGGTCTAGCCTTGGTTTAGCCTGGGTGCAGCGCTAGCACCTGACGTCCGGCCACCAGTGAATCGAAGGATCCTCCCTATGTCCTCCCATGCTGGCACACAGCAACAGAGCGTCGCGGACGCGCTGGCGCGGCGGGTTCAGGCGCGGCGAGGCGCCGAATCCGTGTGGGTCGCGGCGTTGGGTGAGCTGGGGGCGGTGGACCAGGCGGTGTATGAGGCTGTGGCGGAAACCCCCACCCCGGAGCTGGACGGCCCCGTTCGCCGGCTCTCGAAGGCGGCGAACTACTCGCGGCTATGGCTTGGTATCGCCGCCGTGATCGCCGCGCTCGGTGGCAGGCGTGGACGCCGCGCGGCGCTGGAGGGCGTGCTGGCGATCGGGGTGACCTCGGCGACCGTTAATCTCGGCATGAAGCCGCTTGCCCAACGGCGGCGCCCGGATCGCGCCGGCCACGCCATGTTTGCGGCTCGAGGTGTACCGATGCCGGAATCCGACTCTTTCCCGTCCGGCCACGCCGCGTCGGCGTTCGCGTTCGCCTACGCGGTCGGCCGGCACCTGCCTGGGCTGGCCGTGCCGATCCGGTTGCTGGCCGGCGGCGTCGCCTACTCGCGAGTCCACACCGGCGTGCACTATCCGGGTGACGTGATCATCGGTTCCATCGTCGGCGCCGGAACCGCAGCGACAGTCGCTGCAGGATGCGACCGCATCTACCGACTGCAGGACCGAACTGCGAACGTGCGTAACCGGCAGCCCTGACGGGGCCCGCACCTCCTCGGCGTATCAGCCCTCTGGCAGCCGACGCGTTTGCCTGGGAGGCGATAACGGCCCCGATGGTGGCGGACCTTAATGGCGGGGCGAGATTCGGACTCGCAGAGCCCTGGGCCGGATAGTGAACTGCAGCGGCGGGCTTAGATCGATCGCCTCGCCATCAATCCCTGCGTGTACAGGTGGCAGCGCGCTGACGTCCAGAGGTGGCGCGCTCCAGGCTCGCCCTGGAGTGTGGGGGCAGCCCGCGGGGGGTGCGGGGCACGGTTGGGTGCGTCGAGAACGATGATCCCGAGTCGGCCGCTGTCGAGGGCCGGAC
>NZ_JBSXMZ010000065.1:0-1121 GCF_054073265.1 Kribbella sp. CWNU-51 | reverse complement strand
GGTGAATTGCCAGTCGACCTGGCGTTGGGTGGTGTTGGTGGCTTGCTGCCAGGCGGCGAGTTCGGTGTTGAGTTCGGCGAGGTCGGCGAGCCGGCGGTCTAGACATTGGCGGGTGAGCGCGGAGAGTTCGATCTCGGCGATGTTGAGCCAGGAGCCGTGTTTGGGGGTGTGGTGGATCTCGAGTCGTTGTGCCAACGCGAACGCCTTGGCCGGATCGAACGCCTCATAGAGCGATCCGATGGTGTGGGTGTTGAGGTTGTCCATCACCAGCACCACCTTCTCGGCGTCGGGGTAGTCGAGGGTGAGTAGCCGTTCGGTCTGGTGGGCCCAGTCGGTCCTGGTCCGCTGTGGCTGGGCGTCGACGCGCCGCCACCCGGCCAGCGGCTCGACCCAGCAGAAGATCGAGCAGGTGCCGCGGCGGACGTACTCGCTGTCTTCCCTCAGATCCTGTCCCGGTGCGGCGGGGATCGGGTCGCGGGCGTGACCGAGGAGCTGATAGGGCTTCTCGTCCATGCACACCACCGGCCTGGCCGAGTCGTAGGGCCTGGCGTAGACCGCGAGGACGTCTTCCATCGCGGCGGCGAACTGCGCGTTCGCCGTGGGCGGGATGGTCCAGCACTTCTTCAGATGAGGACGCAGCCTCGTTTTTTTAACACCCGCCCGATCGTGGAGTGATCCAGGTCCGGAATGTCCTCGACCAGCGCGACATGCCTTTCCAGCAACCGCAGCGACCACCGGGCATAGCCCTGCGGTGGCTGCGAGCACGCCAGCGCGATCAGCCGGGCCTCGACCTCGCCGGTCACCGGCGAGGGCACCGGCGGATGCTCACGCTGCTTGCGCGAGATCGTGGCATCCACATCCCCGCCGGTCTCGGCGAACCGCTGAGCGACCAGCCGCAGCATCTCGGTCGAGACACCGACCCGGGCCGCGATCACCTCCTGGGTATCGACCTCGCCCACCGAGGTATCCAGCGCCAGCAGCACCCGCGCCCGCCTGATCACCGCGGCCGAATGCACCCCCGTCGTGGTCACCCGAACCAGCCACTCACGATCCGCCTCGGTCAACACCACCGGACGCTTCACCTGCGAAGGCACGACAACAATCCTGTCCGGCAGAGGGGA
>NZ_JBSXMZ010000064.1:0-1074 GCF_054073265.1 Kribbella sp. CWNU-51 | reverse complement strand
AGTCGGCGATCTTCCAGGCTCGGGCGCGGTTGGGCTCGGAGCCGTTGGCCGCGTTGTTCGAACGGGTGGCCAGGCCGATCGGCGGTGAGGCGACCCCGGGTGTGTGGTTGGCCGGACGCCGGCTGGTCGCGGTCGACGGGACGTGCCTCGATGTGGCCGACACGACGGGGAACACAGAGTTCTTCGGCAGGCCCGGTGTCAACAAGGGCGAGCAGGCGGCTTTCCCGCAGGCCCGGGTCGTGGCGTTGGCCGAGTGCGGCACCCACGCGGTGTTCGCCGCACAGGTCGGCGCCTACACCCAGTCCGAGGCCACCTTGACCGGCTCGTTACTGGACCGGCTAGAGCCGGGGATGCTGCTCTTGGCCGACCGTGGGTTCTTCTCCTATGCCCTGTGGCGCAAGGCGATCGGGACCGGCGCGGACCTGTTGTGGCGGGTCCGCACCGACAAGGCCGGCCCCAAGCCGACCCACGTGCAAGACCTCGAGGATGGCTCTTGGCTGGCTCACCTGCGCCGGTCCACACCGGCTGCAGCCCGCCGCGAGGAGCCGATGCTGGTCCGGGTCATCGACTACACCATCGACGACGACCGCGAAAACCCCACCACCTACCGGCTGTTGACCACCGTGCTGGATCCGGCCGAGGTCAGCGCGGTCGACCTCGCCGCGGCCTACACCCAGCGGTGGGAGATCGAACTGGCCTTCGATGAACTCAAGACCCACCAACGCGGCCCTCGCACGGTGCTGCGATCGAAGTCCCCCGACCTGGTCCTCCAAGAGATCTGGGGACACCTGTGCTGCCACTACGCGATCCGCACACTCATGGCCGAGGCGGCGCACCACTTCGGGCACGACCCGGACCGGGTCAGCTTCGTCGCCGCGCTGCGGATCACCAGGCAAACCATCGCCCACCCGGGCGCATTTTCCCCCTGACCAGCACGGCCGCGACAGCCCCGGATGGCCCGAGTTCCTCCGCCGCCTTCTCCGACGACTCAACCCCACCCGCCGCCTGCGCACCGCACCGCGCGTCATCAAACGCAAGATGCCCAAATGGCACGTCAAACGCTCCCACCACGCG
>NZ_JBSXMZ010000063.1:0-1458 GCF_054073265.1 Kribbella sp. CWNU-51 | reverse complement strand
CCTGGCTCAGGACGAACGCTGGCGGCGTGCTTAACACATGCAAGTCGAGCGGTAAGGCCCCTTCGGGGGTACACGAGCGGCGAACGGGTGAGTAACACGTGAGCAACCTACCCTCAACTTTGGGATAAGCCTCGGAAACGGGGTCTAATACCGGATATGACTACGGGCTTCATGGTTTGTGGTTGAAAGTTCTGGCGGTTGGGGATGGGCTCGCGGCCTATCAGCTTGTTGGTGGGGTAATGGCCTACCAAGGCTTCGACGGGTAGCCGGCCTGAGAGGGCGACCGGCCACACTGGGACTGAGACACGGCCCAGACTCCTACGGGAGGCAGCAGTGGGGAATATTGCGCAATGGACGAAAGTCTGACGCAGCAACGCCGCGTGAGGGATGACGGCCTTCGGGTTGTAAACCTCTTTCAGCAGGGACGAAGCGAGAGTGACGGTACCTGCAGAAGAAGGACCGGCCAACTACGTGCCAGCAGCCGCGGTAATACGTAGGGTCCGAGCGTTGTCCGGAATTATTGGGCGTAAAGGGCTCGTAGGCGGTTCGTCACGTCGGGAGTGAAAACTCGGAGCTTAACTCCGAGCCTGCTTCCGATACGGGCAGACTAGAGGTAGGCAGGGGAGAGCGGAACTCCTGGTGTAGCGGTGGAATGCGCAGATATCAGGAAGAACACCGGTGGCGAAGGCGGCTCTCTGGGCCTTACCTGACGCTGAGGAGCGAAAGCGTGGGTAGCGAACAGGATTAGATACCCTGGTAGTCCACGCCGTAAACGTTGGGCGCTAGGTGTGGGGGACATTCCACGTCCTCCGTGCCGCAGCTAACGCATTAAGCGCCCCGCCTGGGGAGTACGGCCGCAAGGCTAAAACTCAAAGGAATTGACGGGGGCCCGCACAAGCGGCGGAGCATGCGGATTAATTCGATGCAACGCGAAGAACCTTACCTGGGTTTGACATATAGGGAAATCTCGCAGAGATGCGGGGTCCGTAAGGGTCCTATACAGGTGGTGCATGGCTGTCGTCAGCTCGTGTCGTGAGATGTTGGGTTAAGTCCCGCAACGAGCGCAACCCTCGTCCTATGTTGCCAGCACGTTATGGTGGGGACTCATAGGAGACTGCCGGGGTCAACTCGGAGGAAGGTGGGGATGACGTCAAGTCATCATGCCCCTTATGTCCAGGGCTTCACGCATGCTACAATGGCCGGTACAAAGGGCTGCGAAACTGCAAAGTGGAGCGAATCCCAAAAAGCCGGTCTCAGTTCGGATTGGGGTCTGCAACTCGACCCCATGAAGTCGGAGTCGCTAGTAATCGCAGATCAGCAACGCTGCGGTGAATACGTTCCCGGGCCTTGTACACACCGCCCGTCACGTCATGAAAGTCGGCAACACCCGAAGCCGGTGGCCTAACCCCTTGTGGGAGGGAGCCGTCGAAGGTGGGGCTGGCGATTAGGACGAAGTCG
>NZ_JBSXMZ010000062.1:0-575 GCF_054073265.1 Kribbella sp. CWNU-51 | reverse complement strand
CGTCCGCAAGGAACGCCCACACCCCGGCGCCCAGCTGCGCCTGACCGACGTCGACGGGCACCGTGTCACCGCGTTCGCGACCAACACGCCCCGCGGCCAGCTGGCCGACCTCGAGTTGCGGCACCGGCGCCGGGCCCGCGCCGAAGACCGGATCCGCTGCGCCAAGGACACCGGACTCAGGAACCTGCCACTGCACGACTTCGGCCAAAACCAGATCTGGTGCGCGATCGTCGCGCTGGCCTGCGAACTGACCACCTGGATGCAGCTGCTCGCGTTCACCGACACCGACGGCACCACCCACGAGGCGCGCCGATGGGAACCCAAACGCCTACGCCTGCGGCTGTTCTCGACCGCCGCGAGGCTCGCCCGAACCGGCAGACGCACCGTCGTCCGCCTCGCCCGCAACGCCGTCTGGACCAGCCTGCTGCACGCCGGCCTCACCCGGCTCCGCACCCTCACCGCACCCGGCTAACCACGGCCCACCCGTCACTACGACCCGCAACAGACCCGGCCCGTGGAACCGCGCCCACCCGAGACGACACTCGGGTCCCTGTCCTACCCGACTGCAAGAATCA
>NZ_JBSXMZ010000061.1:0-38196 GCF_054073265.1 Kribbella sp. CWNU-51 | reverse complement strand
GGCGCGGCCCCAACCCGGTCATGCCGCGACCTACACCATCCTCACGCCTAACTGAACGGTATTGGGGCTAGACCGGTCAGCGCACGGTCAAGCCTCGATGGACCTGATCGATTCAGGCGCAGGCCGAATTCGAGCCGCCTGTCGGAATCGAACCGACGACCTTCTCATTACGAGGGAGAACGACACCCTTGAATTGGGTCTCTACAAGCGCAAATCCTTACACGCCCTCCCGCACCACACGCCGATTTCCCCATCGATCTCCACCTTTCGCACCACGAACGGCACCACGAACGCGACCAGGTCCGCGGAGGTGCCCCAACCTTGATTCAACGATCGCCCGACGCTGTCTGACTGGCTATCGAGTCAGTTGGCAGCGTCGAAGGCCTCTCTGATGTCGGCCGGGACTCGGCCGCGGTCGTTGACCTCGTAGCCGTTGGCGCGAGCCCACTCCTTCACCGCGCGGGCATCCGCGCCGACGGTCGAGCGGGTGACCTTCTTGCCTCGCTTGGTCCTGATCGGTCACGCCGCATCGATGTAGACAGCCAACGCCTTTCGGAGCGCCGCGGCGTTCTTGGTGGCGAGGTCGATCTCGTAGGAGCTGCCGTCGAGCGCAAAGGTCACGGTCTCTCCCCTGCCGGCGGGGAGATCGGTGCCGTCGAGATCATCTGTGAGCAGGATCTCCACTCTCTGAGCCACTGGTTGCCTCCTCGGGAGCAGTGCAGGTAGTGCACAGCATCGTTCACCAACACATCCCAGCCGCGGATTGCTCTGAACCGCCACAACGCCAAGCAGGGGATGAGTCGTGCAGCTAGGTGGACAGCTCGGTGAGGGCAATGGTGTTCCCGTCGGGGTCTTTGACCCAGGCGGCTTTGAGGCGACCATCGTCGAACACCCCGCGTGCATCGGTGCTGATCCCCGGCTGGTCGTAGTGCTCGAAGGTCACTCCTCGCGACAGGAGCTCGGCCATGGTCTCGTCGAGGTCGTCAACGAACCAGCCCGCCAGGGTTGCCGACGACTTGCCTGCGTTGTGTGGCGAGAGGTAGACGAAGACCCCCGTCCCGGCTGCGCAGGGATAGCGCACCCCTTGGTCCTTCGCGTCTTGCCGCGGGCCGGGTCGCAGACCGAGCTGGTCCTCGTAGAACGCCCGGGCCTGAACGAGGTCTGACACAGCAATGACGACCTCGACCTTGTGTTCGCTTAGTCCCATTTCTGGCTCCTCACCGATCGAATGGATTTCCGGAGCGTAGAGCTCTCACTCCTCGCCGAGTGGGCGCACCTCGACTGTCCCCATCTTGGCGACCGGATGCTGGGCGGCCACTGCCAGCGCCTCATCCAGGTCGGCGCACTCGATCAGGTCGAAACCCCCGATCGGCTCCGACGTCTCGGTGAACGGCCCGTCCTCGAGCAGGACCTGGCCGTCTCGCACGCGCACCGACCGTGCATCGGTTGCCGGTCCCAGGGGGCCGCCGACGGAGTGGATTCCCTGCGCCTTCATCGTCTTGACCCAGGCATGCGAGTCGGCGGTCAACTCCGGCTGCGCGTTCGCCGCCGCAGACTCGTCAAAGCAGATCAACAACAAGTAACGCATGACGCCTCCTCGATTCGAGCGTGCCAACAAGGTCGGGACACGATGTCCCCGATGGACACCGGTGCCGGCGCACTACCTCGTATGTCGGTTGGTGTACGACCTGACGTGTCGCCTCGGCGTGGTGATCATGGCATGGGTTCAGCTCCGGTGACGAGGTTGAGGCGGTCCTTGAGCCGGTAGCTGGGGCCGTTGATCGAGAGGACGTCGCAGAGGTCGAGGAGTCGGAGTCGGTCGAGGATCGCGGTGGCCAGGACGTCGTCGCACAGGACGCCGCCCCATTCGGCGAAGGATTTGTTCGAGGTGATGATCATCGAGCCGCGTTCGTAGCGGCGGGACACGAGCTGGAACACCATGTTGGCTTCGGTCCGGTCCAGCGGGAGGTAGCCCACCTCGTCCACCTATGACGACGTCGGCATAGACCGACCTATGCCGATGCTGGAACTATGCCGAGGCGCCGGCGGGGTTGGCGTGAACGCCCCCGCTGTTCCACAAACGACCGTTTGCGGAACAGCTGAGCCGGGCGGTCGTGACCAACGCCGAGATGGTGGCGCACTGGGCCGAGTCAGGTAGGCGGACGACACAAGCCTCTTCCACCGCGATGGCCAAGACCCAACGTTGCCGGGCCGGGCGGCAGAGCGCCATCTTGGTCACGTCGAGCTCTGCGGCGACCCCGTTCCTCCCTTGCCAGCATGTCCACCCACGCCTATAGTAAACAGTGTCTTCCGGACACAGTTCCCGGAACACCGAAGAAGCACCGCCAATCGGGTCAGCCGACTCGGCGCGATGTGCTGAGGGACGAGGTCCCATGAGAAACATCAATGCCTGGTTGTTCACGACGCTGGACGGCGTCGTCGAGGCGCCAGAGAAGTGGGTGCACAGCGACGACGAGATGTTCGCCGCCATCGAAGCGGAGTACGCCCTGGCCGATGCGCTGCTGCTCGGGCGACACACCTACGAGATCTTTGCCGGGTCCTGGCCCGAGCGCGGCACCGACGTCCCGAATGCCGAATGGATGAACACCACCCGCAAGTACGTCGTCTCGACGACGCTGCGCTCACCGGAGTGGCAGAACACCAGCGTCATCGAAGGCGATCTCGCCGAGACGCTCACAGGCCTCAAGGCCGCGCCGGGAAAGAACATCATGGTGAACGGCAGCGCCACTGTCGTGCGGTCCTTGATGCGGGCCGACCTGCTCGATGAGCTGCGCCTGTTCGTGCACCCAGTCGTCGTCGGATCCGGGACACGGCTGTTCGATGACGCCACCCACGCCGTCCTGACGCTGACCCACACGCAGGTCTACCCCAGCGGCGTCGTCTCCCTGACCTACCGTTCCGTCGACGCCTGACGCGATCCCAAGAGGCCTCCATGACGCGCACAACCTGTCACATGTCCATATCGCTCGACGGCTTCGTCGCCGGGCCGAACCAAAGCCGCGACGACCCGATCGGCGTGGACGGCGCCCAGATCCACGCGTGGCACCTGCAGGCCGACGAGCCCGGTCACGAGGCCGACATCGGCGCGCGCGACGAGCTCGCGACGCCGAGCGGCGCCTGCATCATGGGCCGCAACATGTTCGGGCCGATCCGCGGCGACTGGGACGCGGAGGAGTGGCGCGGCTGGTGGGGCGAGGACCCGCCCTACCACGCGCCGGTGTTCGTGCTCACCCACCACGCGCACAAACCGATCGAGATGGAAGGCGGCACAACCTTCCACTTCGTCACAGACGGCTTCGACGCAGCCCTCAAACAAGCGAAGGTCGCCGCCGGCGACCGGAACGTCGACATCTCCGGCGGCGCCTCGACCGTGCGTCAGGCGCTGGCGGCACGCGCGGTCGACGAACTCATGCTCGACATCTCCCCTGTCCTACTCGGCCAGGGCGAGCGCCTGTTCGATGGGGTCGACGACCCGGGGCTCAAGCCGGTGGAGGTCATCCACTCACCACACGCGACGCACATCCGCTACCGCATCGAACACTGACTGACCCAAGCACGCACATCGACTGCTCCGTGCGTTGGTCGCTCGTCGATGGTCTGCAGCCCGCCCAACGAGCAGCCGACAGCTAAGGGCGTTGACCAGAGATTCTGCCGCCTCGCGTCTGTGAGTCGGCTGGGCATGTGAAGCGTGCAAGGGTTGTGGTGGATCCGTCGGCAGACGAGGATCTGCTCATGGGGAGATTCCTATGCAGGATCGGTGTCACCGGTGGGTCCATAAGCGCAACCCCGAGGTCGGCGCGCAGTACCTAGAGTGCGAACGCTGCCACAAGCAGAAGGACACCATCACGCTCGGCCCGGGGTTGACAGGCTCGGGCTGAATGTTCGGTGCCCGGGCGTCGCTAGGTCTGCCGCGCTGGGCAAGGCTGGGAACGGGAAACGCCATACTTGCGTCGCGTCTCTTCGCGCCGACCTGCTCAACACCGGCGCACAAAACACCCGGCTGCAGCAACACATCCGGGCCCTAGAAAGCCGGCTCTCGGAGAGCCTCGGCGAGGCCGTCTTCCGCGACAGTGGCCTCGGAGCACCCGACGACATCCGCAGCCTCCAGCAGGCACTCACCGACCGCGATCAACAACTTCTTGAGCTGCGTCGCCAGCTCGAAGAACGCGGCGAAGAGCTCGCCGCGGCCCGAGCGGCCAATCGTGAGCTCATGACTCAGCTCAACACGCGACAGTGAGACCGAAGCTCACGGCAGTTGCTCGACGCGGCACATCGCTGCGAGAACACCTGCACGCTGCGATCGGCGGTCCCCCGCTCGCCTACCGGCCCACCTTCCGTAGCGCGCTGTCACAGGCCTGCTGGCCGAGCCGTTCGCCACAACCGAGGTGGCGTCATTCGGGCAGGAGTACCTGCACCTGGTCCCGGATCTCCTGCACGACGTCGTCGACTGGTTTGGCGGCGTTGATGGTTGCGGCCATGCTGATGAACATGATCGCGGAGACGATGTGCGCGCGTGCCGCGGCGTCCTGCGGGTTGGAGCGCCCGTCCCGTCGCAGGACGGCGGCGATCGCTTCCTCGGTCTGCACGGTCAGGTCTAGGGCGTCTCGGTGGTGGGGTTCGGCGGGGTCGCCGAAGACGATCTCCCGCAGGTAGGTCCGCCCGTTGTCGACCTGTTTGCGGTTGCACTCCACGACGGGGCGGACGATCGCCATCACGGCGTCGAGTGTGTCCGTGATGCCCTCGGCCGCTGACCTGCCCTGTGCGAGTGCGTCGGCGTAGGTCGAGTTCTGCACGAGCAGGAGCAGCTCGCCCTTGGACTTGGCGTAGAGGAACAGCGTGCCCGCCCCGATATCGGCCTTGTCGGCGATCTCCTGGGTGGTGACCTCGTCGACGCCGCGCTCGGCGAAGAGCTCACTGGCGGCTGCGGTGATGCGGTCGAGCTTGTCCTGCTTGTTCCGCTCGCGCCGACCGGGCGACTTGGAGGTGAGGGGCATGGCTGCCGCCCTTCGTTGCTGAGTGGGCTCGGATCTGCCGGCGCTCATTCTTCCACGGCGGCCAGGGGTGTACTGGTGTGGCGGAGCTCTGGGTAGAGCGCCTCGATCGTGCCGCTGAGGGCTGCCTTGACTTGTGCGGTCAGCTCGTCGCCGATGACTTCGTACTCGTCGGCCTCGACGGCGTCGTAGACCTTCGTCACGAGGTCGGCCGGCGCCATCTTGGGCCCGTCGGCATGTGCGGCCATGCGGGTTTCGACGTATCCCATGTGCACCCCGGTCACGTGGACGCCGCGGGGCGCGAGCTCCAGGCGCAGCGAGTTGGTGGCGGACCAGAGTGCTGCTTTGGTGGCGCTGTAGGCGCCGCCGAAGCCGTTCCAGCTGGCGACGGAGTGCACGTCGACGAGGATCGACCGCGGGTTGGCGGCCAGGACCGGCGCGAACGCTCGTGCGAGGAGGACGGGGCCGAAGAAGTTGATCTCCATGTTTTCCCGGATGTCCGCCTCCGTGACCTCCAGCAGGCTCGCGCTCGGCGGGATCGCGCCCGCGTTGTTGATGAGGGCCGTGACATCGGGCGCGGCAGCCACGGCGGCGGCGATCGACTCGCCGTCGGTGACGTCGAGGGTGAGAGGGACGACGCGTTCGTCGTCCCAGGTGCGGGGTGTGCGGGCTGTGGCGTAGACCTTCGCGGCGCCGCGGGCGAGAGCCTGGTGCACGAAGTGGGTTCCGATGCCGCCGTTTGCTCCGGTGACCAGGATGACTGCTCCATCAAGGGAAGGCATGTTCATGTTCTTTCTGTTGGTGAATCGTCTGTTGGTGGATCACCAGCCGCAGGGCGGGCGATGCCGTTATCGCTGGTAGTGCGCGAGCTCCTTGCCGTCTTTCACGTAGGTCAGTGCGTCGGTGACGTCGTAGGCGTGGATGGCGGAGGCAAACGGAGCCAACGTGTCTGACAGGCTCGCGACCTCGGGGCCCTTGAAGAAGGCTGCCCGCGCGGCCGGGTCCGCGAAGCCCAGGAGGAGGGAGGCGTGGAACCGCTGGTCGGCAGGGTTGTCGTGCGCGACGTTCGGGGTGTCCCAGAGCTTCTCGTTCCAGGGCATGAAGACCTGGGTCCTCAGTTCCCTCAGCGCGCCCGTGCCGGCGAGCGTTCGGGCGAGTTCGTTGACGTGCTTGCGGAACGCACGGGTGCGGACTCCGTCTCTTCGCCGCAGGTAGAGCAGGGCCCGGGCACCGGCCTTCTCGCCGGGCCCGGCGACGGCGTACCAGCGCGCCGAGTTCGGCGGGCCGGCGTAGAGCAGGGTGCGCCGGAAGACGTTCACCTCGTCCTGGGACGCCAGCCTGGTCTGCTTGCGGCCCAGCAGCGGGGACAGGACGGAGCCGAACGTCACCTCAGCGACTCCGTCGATCCTGCGGTCGTCCGGGATCGCGGTCTCGACGCCGCGGGTCGCGGGCCACAGCCCAGGGTTGTGCTCGGCCAGGTGGATCTGGCGGTATTCCTCGAAGCCGGGCGTGGCGGAGATGATCTTGGAGTGCGGACCCTTCCAGTAGTCCGTGCCCGTCTGCCGTGGTTGGTCGGTGCGCATCCACAGCGGGATCGATGAGACGAAGGGCTTCTTCGCGTAGGCATCCTTCGTAGCCATGTTCATTGCCTGCATTCGTTCGGTCGGTCGGAGCGCTCAGCCGGCGAGGAACTCGACCGCGATCGGAGCGAACTTCTGGTGGAACTGGAAGATGCCGCCGTGCCCGGAGTCGGGGTAGATGACCAGCTCCGAGCCCTTGATGCGGCGGTGCATGTCCTCGGACAGGACCGAGGGCACCATCCGGTCGTTGTCACCGTTCGCAATCAGGGTGGGCTGCGTGAGCTTCGACAGATCGGCCGGGGCCGACCGCCCGAACTTCTGGATCGCCTTCAGCTGGGTCTGGAACGCGCGCACCTTGATGTCGGCGTCGCGGTCGACGGTGCGCTCCTGCAGTCGCTGCACGAATGCGCGAGCGGCGGGCTTGCCGGTGGCGTTGCGGTTGAAGAACAGGAACTCCTTCGGGTCCTGCCGCGTCAACGTCGCCCGCAGGATGTCCCAGTAGGTGACGCCGACGACCTTGTCGATGTCCTTGCCGCCTCTGGGCCCGGTGCCGGTCAGGACGAGCTTGCGGACGAGCTCGGGGTGCTTGACCACGAGGTCCTGGGCGATCATGCCGCCCAGCGAGAAGGAGAAGATGTCGATCTTGTCGAACCCGAGGGCCTTGATGAAGGTGTAGGCGTCGTCGGCCATTTCCTCGACGCTGCCGGGAACGCTGCCGGTCGAGGCCCCGACGCCGCGGTTGTCGAACGTGATGACGTGGCGCCCGGCGGCGATCGGGTCGACGATCCGCGGGTCCCAGTTGTCCAGGGTCGCGGCGAGGTGCACGAAGAAGACGACGGGGATACCGCCCTTCGGTCCGAGCTCCCGGTAGGCGTAGGTGACGCCGCCGGCGGTGATGGTGCGGGCCGGGGCTTGCGCGTATGAGGTGATGACGGGTTCGTTCGAGGTCTCGGTCTTAGTCATGATGCTCTCCTGTTTCTGGTCTTGCGATTGGTGAGAAGGGCTTTCAGGCCCGGGTGATGACGGCCTTGCCGCGGATGCCGCCCTTGCCGAGCGACTGCACCGCGTCCACGGTCTGGTCGAAGTCGAAGACGCGTCCGACGACGGGACGCAGCACGCCGCTGTCGACGAGGGCACTGATCTGGCGGAGCTGGTCGCCGCTGGCGCGCATGAAGAGGAACTCGTACGTCACACCGAGCTTCTTCGCCTGCCCGCGGATCTTGCGGCTGAGCGCCGCGATCACGAGGCGCAATACCGGGTTCATTCCGGCCTCTGCGGCGAACGCAGGGTCGGGCGGTCCGGCAATGCCGACCGCCTTGCCACCAGGACGCAACACCCGCAGGGACTTCTCGAGGTTCGTCCCGCCGAGGCTGTCCAGCACCAGGTCGTACCCGTCCAGGAGCTGTCCGAAGTCCTGGTTGCGATAGTCGATCACGCTGTCGGCGCCGAGCGTCCGGACGAAGTCGACGTTGGCCGCGCTGACCGTCGTGGCGACGGTGGCGCCGAGGTGCTTGGCGAGCTGGATCGCGACACTCCCGACGCCACCGGCGCCGGCGTGGATCAGGACCCGCTGGCCCGGCCGCACGTTGCCCTTCTCGACCAGCGCCTGCCATGCGGTCAGGGCCACCAGCGGCAGCGAGGCCGCCTCCTCGATGGTGATCGTCGCCGGAGTGAGAGCCAGATCGACCTCGGCGATCGCTATGCGCTCCGCGAAGGTTCCGATGCGGTCCTTGTCGGGCCGGGCATACACCTGGTCACCGAGCGCGAACCCCCGCACCTTGGCGCCGACGCCGATCACGGTCCCGGCGGCATCGTTGCCCATGACCTGCGGCAACTCGTACCGCAGGAACGACTTGAACGCCCCCGACCGGATCTTCTCGTCGAGCACATTGAGCCCGGCGGCCTGGACATGGACGAGCACGTCGTGCTCGCCCACCAAAGGCTCGGGGACATCCGCTTCCTGCAGAGGCCCCTTGTACTTGCTGACGACAAACGCTCGCATGATGACTTTCCTTCTGGGTCTGACGCTGTTCTGTTGGCTTGCTCAGGTCTCGTCCAGCACACCAAAACCGAGCATCCTCAATAATGAGCATACTCATAAATCTTGTCAAGAGGGCAACCGGAACACCGGCACGCCGCGAGCGGGCTAAGCGGGACAGGTCGTGCGGGATCGTGGCCGCAGCCGGCAACTGTTTGGCGCAGCGCGGCGCGAACGGGGCGCGACGCAATGGCGCCGAGACATCCTCCGGAATAGGCTATGACTAGCCTCAGTTATGAGTACAGTCACTAACGTGGAAGGTCGGAAGGTCCTTCCCTATGCCGAAACGGCATCTAACCTCAGGAGCCCGTGATGACAGCAGCTCGGCAGGTCGCGCTCGTAACAGGCGCTTCCTCAGGTATCGGCAAGGCGACGGCGATCGCACTCGCCACCGCGGGTTTCCAGGTGATCGGGACCGGCCGCAACACCGCGCGATCCACCGCACCCGCCGGGGTGACCTACCTCGACCTCGACGTGACCAACGACGAATCGGTCGCCACGGTGGTCAAGCAGGTCATCGACCGGTTCGGGCACATCGACGTCCTGGTCAACAACGCCGGCGTCGGCGCCACCGGCGCCGCCGAAGAGTTCTCCATCGCCCAGACACAAGACATCTTCGACATCAACGTCTACGGCGTCATGCGGATGACCAAGGCGGTCCTGCCACACATGCGCGCTCAACGGCGCGGGCGCATCATCAACGTCTCCTCCCTCAGCGGGTTCGTCCCCAGCCCGTTCATGGCCCTCTACGTCTCGACCAAGCACGCGGTCGAGGGCTACTCCGGGTCACTGGACCACGAGGTCCGCGACTACGGCGTCCGGATCCTGCTCGTCGAGCCCGGCCCGATCAACACCCCATTCGGAGCCCACAGCGTGCAGGCCGACACCCCACTGCCGCTCTACGAGTCGGGACGGCGCAACTACGAGGAGGTGCTGGCGAAAAACACGAGCAGCGGCGACGACCCCGCCGTCGTCGCCAAGGTAATCGTTGCGGCGGCCACCGATCACAACCCGAAACTGCGGCGCACCGCCGGCTCGACGGCCGCAACCGTCAGCGCGCTACACCGCGTCGTTCCGGCCCGGATCTTCGACCGCATCATCCGCAGATTCAACCGCATGCCGAGCTGACGCTCACCTTCAAGCAGCCGGACACGGCGCGGACCCGGCGCTGACGAACCCGGCACCCGCGGTCGTCGTCCCGCACGGGAGGCGACCGTCAGGGCGCCGAGCCGTGCCGAGCGTCGGGATCGTGCCCGGCTGCGGTCCCTCGTTGCCGGCTGGCGACACTACGGTACGCACAGCCCGTACTGCTCGCCCGTCTGTCCCTCGATGTAGTTGCCGGGCTCACCCAAACTCGGACTGCTCCCCACGAACCAGCGACCCTGACGAAGCGCTGGCTCGGCGGCCGCCCTTAACTTGTTCAGTGGAGATAGCCGTCCCACTTCGGTTCGTACCTGGCTCCGCCGCACACCGCGCGCACTCCGGGCACGTCCTCGACTGCCCCGGCGAGCTCGTTGCCCTCGGCAAGCGCCTGACGCCATACCCGGCCACCAGCGGATCGGTTGCCGAACGATCCCAGCGGAACAACCGTACGGCCATCCGCGACACCTGTCGCGCACCACGAACCAGTTCGAGGCAATACGCTGACCAGGCACATCCATGCATCGAAGCTGAACCGAACACCGCGCATCCCAACAGAATTCACCTTCACCCAGGCATCGCGGCGACCCGGCGTGTAGCGGGTGGCTGCACCTTTCGCGACCAGTCCCTCGACGCCCATCGCGGCGGGAAGCATCTCGAACCATTCGGTGGCTTCGTCGAGATCGGCCGTCACGGGAGTCAGTTGCAGCGGCGGGACCCACCGCTGCGCCAGTTGCTCGAGGCGCTGCCGGCGTACCGTCCAGCGCTGGGTACGCAGATCAATCCCACCGGCGGCGAGCAGGTCGAACCCGGCAAACGAGGCGGGCAGGCGGTGGACTGCGGACCGCGACCGGCGAGGAGTGGGCCGAGTTCGAGAATCACTTCGTGTTCCGCCAGGTCGCCCTAGGCGATTGCCACTGTCCCTATGGCACCCGCTGCGTCCACGAACACGCTTGCGTGAAGTGCCGCTTCCTGCGAGTCGACCCTACCCAACTCCCGCGCATCGAGGAGATGACGGTCAACGCGACCGAACGCCTCGCCGAGGCGCAGGACCGGGCCTGGCTCGGTGAGGTCGCCGCGCTGGAGGACTCCCTCAAGCATCTGCGCCAGCGCCGTGCCGAAGCCGAGCACGAGTTGAAGACGACCACGCCGCCGTGGCGCCCCGATCGCTGACTCAGTTGGTGGGCAGGGTGTCCACATCCGTCGGACGCAGGACTGGGCGGTGTCGCACCAGACGAGGTGGATGCCGGTGGTGGCCCGCAAAGCTCACCAGAAACATGCTCAATATCTGTAGTGGCGGGATTAGACATTGGGATGTGGTGTGTGTAATGTTCTTCGTGTTGACAGAGAAGAACAGCGAAGCTGACGTGGACAGCTACCGATCTGTCCAAAGGTTGTGCAGTAGGTACGACGGCGGACTCCGCCGGGCCGATCAGTGAAGGGGCTCGGGTTTCACGCCAGGATCTGGTCAGAGTTGCTGGAGCCAGCGGTTGAGAAGGGCTCCAGGCTTGACGGATCGAAGTGGCAGTTCACAGTTGAAGTAGCAGTTCGTAGTCGTAGTTGCATCAAGTAGTTCGCAGGTCCGTACTCGCAGTAGCTGTTTGTAGTTGCAGTTGAAATACCAGTAGTTGTTGTTCGAGAGAGAAGGGAAGGGATTACACCGTCGGATCGCCCGCCAGTGCCAGTACCTCGCCAGGCGGGTGCCGTAGTTCCATCAGATGGGAAGGTGGTCTTCGGTTACGCATCCAGCGATCCCCGCAGCGACAGCCTTCACGTGGCGCGCTGCGGACATGCAAGGCCGGCCATACGGCCGGTAGATGGTGACAATCCAACTACCCCTTGGGCCCCGGTGCTTCGGCACCGGGGCCCTTCGGCATGGAGGTTCGATGACCCCAGATCTGCACACGGAGAACCCGATGAATTCAGCCCCGGCCGGACCGGCCAATTTCGACGACGAGGACTACCCCGCCTACACGATGGGGCGAGCCGCGGAGATGCTCGGCACCACGCCGGGATTCCTGCGGAGCCTAGACGAGGCGAAACTGATCACCCCGCAACGCTCCGAGGGCGGACACCGCCGCTACTCCCGCTACCAGCTGCGCCTGGCGGCCCGGGCCCGTGAACTCGTCGACCAGGGCACCGCCCTCGACGCCGCCTGCCGGATCATCATCTTGGAAGACCAGCTCGCCGAAGCCCTACGTATCAACGAGCAGCGACGGGAACAGACATAGCGACCGACGAAGAGGGTCCGCTGGCTTGACAGCCCCCAGGGGGCGAGGCTCTGCGGACTGAACCGCCTTCGCCCAAGGAAGTTTGCCCGATGGATGAGGACGCTCGGACCACGATCGCTATCGCCGAAGGCATTCTCGTGGAGCGCCATCGCATGACTCCGGCCGAAGCCGCTCAGTTGCTGGCCGACCTCGCTCGGGCCGACGACCTGTCCCTGGTCGAGTCCGCTGAGTGGGTGATCCTTCTGCGCTGGCCGCTGGCGTAGAAGGGCTACTCCGTTGGCCTGCCCCGGCTGCTGGCCGTCTTTGTGGGCTTCGGCTTGGCCAGGACGAGGAGTCCGATCATGGAGACGGCGGCGCCGGCGGTGATGAGGGTGGCCATGGGTACGGCGGTGTGTTCGCCGCCGAGTCCGGCGATCGGCGCGATGGTTCCGGCGGCGACCCATTGGACGAATCCCTGCACGGCGGATCCGGTGCCGGGGTGTTCGGGGACGGCGGCGGAGGCGAGGGCGCCGCCGTTGGGGATCATGAGGCCTTGTGCGGTCATCAGGACGAAGAAGCACACGAGCGCGAGGGGCAGTGGTGTGCCGAGCCACAGGGCGCCGGCCAGCATGGCAATTCCTGCGGCCAGAGCAGCGATCTGGCCGCTCAGGATGAGCTTGCGGGTGGAGACCCGTCCAGCGAGCCGGGCCGCGATCAGCGCGGCAACGGTCATCCCGGTGGCGTTGGCCGCGAAGTCGATGGAGTACGCGATCGGTGAGAGCCCGTTCATGGATTGCAGGACGAACGCGGATGTGGCGACGTAGGCGAACAGCGCGCCCATCGCGGCGCCGGCGACCACCAGGTAGCCGACGTACTCCCGGTTGGCCAGGACGACGCGCCCGGTGGCGAGGAAGTTGCCTAGCCCGCCGGCGTGACGGCGCTCGGGCGGGAGTGATTCGGGCACGGCGACCAGGGCCGCCAACGTCATCGCAAGACCGAGCGCCGCGACGAGCCAGAACGAGACCCGCCAGTGGGACAGTTGCAGGATGAGTCCGCCGACGAGCGGGCCGACGATGGGGGCGATGCCGCCGACTGCGGCGATGACGTTCAGTACCCGGACCAGCCGTACGCCGGTGGCCAGGTCGACGATGATCGCCCGGCCGATCACCATTGCCCAGCCGCCGGTGAATCCTTGGCCGAGCCTGGCCACCGTCATTACCGCGATGGTCGGCGCGAGCGCGCAGACGATCGAGGCCGCGGTCATGGTCAGCAGTGCCGCGAGCAGCGGGATCCGCCGGCCGCGTTGGTCCGAGACCGGGCCGCCGATCAGCTGGCCGAGCGCCATGCCGACGAAGAACGTTGTCAAGGTCAACTGGACTTGCGTCGCGGTGCTGGACAGGTCGCCGGCGACCTGCGGGAAGGCCGGGACGTACATGTCGGTGGCCAGCGGTGCGATCGCGGTCAAGAACACCACGGTCGCGACCAGCCCGGCGGTCAGTTGAGCCTGGCGGCGTGCTTTCAGCAGCGGTGGCGTCGGCCTGGTGACGTCCGGGGGCAATGGGGCCTGTTGCATCATGCCTCTTCAGGTTGCGGGTGGTGTCATCGCTGGAGCTGGACGGTGATGGAGCCGTCCATGGCCGCGATGCGCTCGGCGGCGTCGTCGTGCATGCGGCCCAGGACGACGATGCCGTCGTAGTCGGACTGGTCGCCGTAGTAGAGAACGAGATCGTTGCCGGGGGCGTAGTAGCCGACGTCGCCGACATCGGGGTCGGCGCCGGCCGGCTGACCGTCCAGGGACAGCGGTGACGGCAGACGACCTGTCTTCTCCACGCCGCCGTGGTCGCTCATCTCGACGGTGAGCGGCAGGCGCGCGGCCAGATCGCGGCTGGCCGCGCTGTCGTCGAGTGTGGCCTGGAAGTGCTGCTCACCGATCGTGATCTGAACTCTCATCCCGTCCCCTTCGGTGCTGCCCGTGCCGGGCAGGGTGGATCGCTCTTCCTCGGACGGCGATTCAGCCGGCGGGTCGACCGGCCCGGTGCTGGTCGGGGTCGCGGGCCGACCGGCGTCGCCGGTGGTTGCGCCGGTTCCGCAGGCAGCCACCGTCAACACGACGGCCGAGGCCAATACCGCGACGGCGGTAGAGCGAAAGCCCCTCATCGATCCTTCTCGTGGCAGGCTTGGTTCGGTTGGATCAGACGGTGAGCAGGACCTTGGTAGCGGTCCGCTGGTCCATGGCTCGGTAACCCTCGGCGGCCCGGTCCAGGGGCAGGGTCAGGTCGAAGACCTTGCCAGGGTTGATCTTGCGGTCCCAGATGAGCTGGATCAGGTCGGGCAGGTACTGCCGGACCGGGGCGGGGCCGCCGTGGATGTGGACGCCGGCCATGAACAGGTCGTCACCGGGGATCGCGACGTCGTGAGAGACGCCGACGAATCCGACGTGGCCGCCCGGCCGGGTGGAGTGGATGGCCTGCATCATCGCCTCCTGCGTGCCGACCGCCTCGATCACCGAGTGGGCTCCGAGCCCGCCGGTGAGCTCCTTGACCCGGGCAACGCCGTCGTCGCCGCGTTCCTCGACGATGTCGGTGGCGCCGAACTCCTTGGCCAGGGCCTGGCGATCGGCGTGGCGGCTGAACGCGACGATCCGCTCGGCGCCAAGCTGCTTGGCGGCCAGGATGCCCAACAGGCCCACAGCACCGTCACCGACGACCGCGACCGTCTTACCCGGACCCGCCTCGGCAGCGACAGCCGCGAACCAGCCCGTGCCGAGCACGTCGGAGGCCGCCATCAGCGACGGGATCAGGTCGCCATCGGGCATTCCCGGGGTGGCGACGAGAGTGCCGTCGGCCAGCGGGATGCGGGCCCGTTCAGACTGGGTGCCGATGGTCCCCATCAGGACGCTCTGCACGCAGTAGGCCTGATAGCCGGCCTGGCAGATCTCACAGGTGTTGTCGGAGGCCCAGAACGAGCCGACGACGAAGTCGCCGACCTTGATGGTGCGTACCTCGTCGCCGATCTCCTCGACGACGCCGACGTACTCATGGCCCATGACCTGGTGGTCGACGGGCTCGGTGCCGCGGTAGGGCCACAGGTCGCTGCCGCAGATGCAGGTCGCCGACAAGCGGATGATCGCGTCGGTCGGCACGAGGATCTTCGGATCTTCGCGGTCCTCGACCTGAACGTTCCCGGGTCCGTGCATCATTACCTGGCGCATTACCTACTCCTTGTTCGCGGCTGTCTCAACTCCCAAGTCAACCGGGCCTGGGAGGGCCGGAGAAGTCCCTGTCGATGGGTGTACTGACAGGGCACCCTTCCTCGGTCCGCGAAGCCTGCGCGCCGACTACTGTCGTGGTTGTGGACAACCGTCAGGAGGTACGCGAGTTCCTCACGACTCGCCGCGCCCGCATCACTCCGGACCAGGCAGGGCTTCCCACTACCGACGCCCGGCGGGTGCCGGGTCTTCGCCGCAGCGAGGTCGCAACGATCGCCGGTCTCAGCGTCGAGTACTACGCCCGCCTGGAACGCGGCCAGATCGCCGGCGCCTCCGCCGGCGTACTGGAAGCGCTCGCGCGAGCGCTTCAACTGGATGAGACCGAACGGGCTCACCTGTTCGACCTCGCCCGTGCCGCTGACGGCATCCCGACCTCGGGCCGTCCCCGCCGCCGGACAGCAGGCAAGGCAGCGTCGCGGCTCAGCCTGCAATGGGCGCTGGACGCGATCAAAGACGGCGTCGCGTTCGTCCGCGACCCGCACCAGAACCTGCTCGCCACGAACTCCCTGGGCCGCGCCTTCTACTCGCCGGTCATCGGCGACAGCGGACGCACACCGAACCTCGCCCGCTTCCAGTTCCTCGATCCCGCCTCCCGGGACTTCTATCCCGACTGGGACCTGTTCGCCCAGATGTGCGTCGGCATCATGCGCGCCGAAGCCGGCCGTGACCCGCACGACCGCGGACTCCAGGACCTCGTCGGCGAGCTCTCCACCCGCAGCGAGATCTTCCGCCGCCTCTGGGCCGACCACAACGTCCGCATCCACGGCACCGGCACCAAGCGGTTCAACCACCCCGACGTCGGCGAACTCACGCTCGTCTACGAAGAACTCGCCGTCACGGCCGAGCCGGGGCTGGTGCTCCTGGTCTACACCGCCGAACCCGGCTCACCATCCGCAGAACGACTCCAACTGCTCGCCTCGTGGGCAGCACCGGCACAAACCCCGACAGCAAACAGCTAAAGGAATCAATGCAAATCACCCGCAGCTCCAACGGACACCATCAAAGGACCCGCCGACTGGTTCACCGGCGACGTCTACATCGACGCCGTCGCCGCCGCCCCGCCACCCTCACGGGTCACCGCGAACCTGGTCCACTTCATGCCCGGGGCCCGCTCCCACTGGCACCGCCACCCACTGAGCCAAACCGTCTTCGTCACCGAAGGCATCGGACTGTGCCAGCGCCGAGGCGGTCCCATCGAGATCATCCGCCCCGGCGACCGGGTCTTCTTCGAGGCTCACGAGGAACACTGGCACGGCGCCGCCCCCAACCGCCTCATGGTCCACCTGGCCATCAACGAGGCCGACAGCCACCACGACGTCGTCCACTGGCTCAACCCCGTCACCGACGAGGAATACCGGGCCGCACCGACAGTCGCCTAATAACGCCGATCCAGTGACGCCTGTCAGCCGCCCGTCTGCCGACCAAACCCGGGCACCCGTCACCGAGGCACTTGACAAGTTCAGTGAAGGAAGCCGTTCCACTTCAGCTCGAACCTCGACCCGCCAGGCATGCCGCGGGGCCCCGGGATCTGTTCCTCGGCCCGGGCCAGTTCCAGCGCTACCGGCCCGATCAGACCAGTGCCCAGTTCGGCCACGATGTCAGAGTTGCTCTAGGCAAGCTTTAGGTCCATCGCCAGAGCGTTTCAGGCCGGTTGCGGCTCCGATCCGCCCCGTTGGCGGGCCGACACGTTATCGGCACCGACCGCAGCATCGGCGTCACCCAGGGTGGTGGTCCCGTCAGGCTTGGTCGGTGGGCATGATCCACATTTCACTGATGGCGCGGCCGAGTGACCATGTACGCGATGCCGTCGGCGATGCACCGACTGGTGCCCGGCGGTGGTGAGGGTGCGCAGCGTCTCGGTCGCTGGGGTACACATCTCCGCACCCGTGTAGCGCGATCCGTTGTTCCGCATGATCAGCGCATACCGATCCCGGGTCGTGAACGTCCCGTGCGGTGCGGTTGTCGGCCGGGTGGTGGCGTTGCCGTAGTAGGGCATCAGCCGCGCGTGGTGGTTGCCTGCTGCCGCGAACGTGTCGAACGGCTCAGTTGCCCGCTTGGTCGTGTTGTTGTTCCGCAGCGGCACCACCAGCGCCTCCGACTCACGAGTGGTCCGGGTCCTCATCACCTCACTCAGCGGCGTCGCGGTCTCGTTCCAGGTGCCACCGGCCGGAACCAGCAGCCCGGTCTCGTTGCGGGTCGTCATGGTCCGCATCGGCTCGCCCAGCAGTGCGGCGGTCTTGCCGTCACGGCCCTCGACCGGCACCAGCAACTCCGGCCGCACATACCGGGCCAGCCCGGCACGGATCCGCTCCATGGTCTTGTCGGCCAGCGGCCGGGTCCGGTCCCCGATCCGCTCCCCCACCAGTGACCAGTCGATCGCGGCAGCCGCCGGGAGCCAGCCGGGCTCAACGACCTGGTTGCGGCAGGCAACGTTCGGGCAGCGCCACACGTACTGTGCCCGGTACCGGCCCCAGGTCCGCTCGGGCTTCTTCCACGCCTGCATCGCCCGCACCATCCGGTCACACCCCGCGCAGTACGCCAGGGGGCGGGTCCACCGGTTCAGGTCCGGACATGTGGTCGTCCGCAGGTGCGCGACCACATACAACCTGTCACGGCTTTGAGGGGCAGGCATCCCGCCGCCCTGGGCGTGCATGCTGTTGAGGTAGACCACGTGCGTGCAGTAGCCGAGCGCGTCCAAACCGGAGCGCCACGCCGGCCAGAGCACCCACAGCGCGGCGTCGACGACGTTCTCGACCACGAGCGCGGCGTAGCGGTGGTGCTCGGCGAACCGGACCACGTCCCACATCGTCGCCCGCGACCGCTCGGCCGCCTCGTCGGGCAGGGTGTCACCGAACAGGTCCGGCATCGCGTCCACGTTGCGCTTGCGGCCCTTGGCCTGGGAATGGTTCGTGCACTCCGGCGAGGCCCACAGCACGTCGGTGCGCGGGTAGCGGCCCGGGTCGACCTGGGACAGGTCCGCGCAGTCGTGGTCCGTGGTCGGGTGGTTCGAATTGTGGGTCTCCACGGCCAGCTTCCAGTGATTCGCCGCCATCCGCACGCTCACCCCGGGCACCTGGACCGCGCCGGTGCTCGAGCCACCGGCACCGCAGAACAGATCAGTCACGGTCAACGTCATCGGTTCAACTCCTCTCAAGGGGTGGTGCGGGGAGCGCCGTGGGTGCGTGGTCCGTCACCACGACGCTCCCCGTGCCGGTGGGTTAGTTGGCGGTCTTGTCGCTGTTGTCGATGTGGTCGATCAGCTGCCAGTCGGCCTGGTCGGGGTCGATGCCGATGAACTTGCGGCCGCACGAGCAGACGCTCACGACCTGGCCGTTGCGGATCGGCTGCGGCGCCGGGGTCACGTCACGGTGCTCGGGCCAGCAGGTGTCGCAGTGCTCGGCAACGGCATCCACGAAGTACAGGTCAGGGGTGGTGTTGGTCGAGTGGTTCACGGTGGTCTCCTTGCGACTGGTCCGTTGCCCGCTGGTGGGCTTGTGTTGGCGGCAGCCCCGTCCTTTGGGGCCTGCCGGCTACTGCCGCCTACCGGACCGGCTAGAGGCTCCGCGCCAAGCGGTTCCGAAAGTTCTCGGTTGATGGACAAGGAAGTAAGCGCAGCGCCGCCGTCCATCAGGCGAGAACTTCCGGAACCGGTTCGGGTAGAGGGGGCCGGTCTGGTGCCGCCCACCAACCCCAGCCAGAGAAGGGATTTCGTCCCGGCCGGAGGCCGGGATCCTCTCCCGCCCGCCAGGGGCGGGAGAGCCTCGGGGCCTACGAACCGCTAGAGGTCCGCCACTCCGTCGGCGAGGTTTCGGCCCAGCTCGGCCGTCTCCTCGCCGGTGACCGCTCGTGTCAGCCAGCGGCTATGAAGGTCGGCGTAGAGCTTGACGTCGTCTTCACCGGTGACTGTCGACTCCCCGTGGGTCAGTTCGGCGGTGACGATCTGGCTGCCATCGCTCAACTCATAGAGGTTGTAGCCACTCCACGGGATCGCCGGCCAGGGTGCTCCGTGGGGCACGATGCCGATCGTCAGCCAGTCGCCACGGATTGCGAGCTCGGCAAGGTGTTCTAGCTGCGCTCGCGTGACGATCGGTGCGTGCAGGACCTGCTCGAGCATCACGAACGAAAACTGACGTGTGTGGTCGCCGAGGATCTTCTGGCGCTCAAGGCGTGCTGCGAGCGCGGCCTCGTGATCGAACATGTTCTCGGAGTCAGCCAACTCCATGATCGCCAGGGCGTACTGCGGAATCTGGAGCAGGCCGTGGATGGTGATCGGGTCGACGGCACGCAGGACCCGAGTGTCAGCCTCGATGTTTGTAACGTGGCCTTGTAGGTGCGCCTAGTCGCGCAACTGCAGTCGGTAGGCGACTGTCTCGGAATGGTCGACTGGCGGCGGAGTGACGCAACTGCCCGCCGCGCTAGGCGCCTGGCCCGCGTGGTCGCCCGGATCGCCGAGCTGACCGATGCCTCCGACAAGGGAGTATGTACCTAGACAGGTACGTAACGATGTGGGTACCTTCGGATGGTGGAAGCAGTCCTGCGAGCCGTGGCCGACGAGAGCCGGCGCACGATCCTCGACGCGCTGGCGCGGGGTCCGCGGACCGCGGGTGACCTGGCGACCTTGCTGCCGATCGCGCGTCCGGGCGTCTCGCGGCACCTACGCGTGCTGCGCGAGGCGGGCCTTGTCGAGGTCCGTCAGGAGGCGCAGCGCCGGGTGTACAGCATCCGGCTCGAGCCGCTGGCCGACGTGGACCAGTGGTTGGGTCGGTACCGCGCGTTGTGGGAGCACCGGCTGGACGCCCTGCACACGGAGGTGGCGCGGGGGAAGCGCGAACGAAGGAGCACCGCATGAGCAGCTCGGAAGACGGCCCGCGCATCCTGGGTCGGTTGGGTTCGGTAGACGGGGCGGGCGTCGTACGGATGGAGGACCGATTCGACACCGACATTGACGACGCATGGTCGGCGGTCACGGAGCCCCGGCGACTGGCCCGCTGGCTCGGCCAGGTCGAAGGCGACCTCCGCGTCGGAGGCACGTACCGGTTCCACTTCACGGCCAGCGGCGCCGAGGGCACGGGCCAGGTGCAGGAGTGCGAGCCCCCACGGCGCTTCCTGCTGCGCCACGCGATCGAGCGCCAGGTCAACCACTTCATCGAGGTGACCCTGGAGGCCCACGGCGACCAGACCGTGGTGGTCGTCGAGGAGCGCGGCATGCCCCTGAGCCACGTCGCCGCCTTCGGGGCCGGCATCCAGATCCATGTCGAGGACCTCGGCACCCATCTCGCCGGCCGCGAGGTCCCCGACGACAGCGACGCGCGGTGGGAGAAGCTGGAGGCCGTCTACGAACCGATGGCCGCCGCCCTCGGTTGATCTGAGACGACGCATCCTTGATACGGAGTTGCCAGCGGTCGCTCGGAGCCGTCGGTTGTTCCGCCGTGGCGAGGGACCCGGAGCACCGGCATGAAACGCGAACAAGCTAGATCTCGGGCACCGGATGGAGCGCCCAAGGAAGGAGGAGCGTATGCCCAGTGACCGCGGAGAAGACCTCATGCCGAGCGCCGACGACGCGGCCGTAGCGTCGTGGCTGGGCCGGCTACAGGATGCCTCCTTCGGCCGGGCCAGTCAGGCAACACGCACGGCCTACCCGCCGAACCGGCGGATGACCGGAACCCGGCTGGCCGGGTACCTGGCGCGCCGAACATACGCGCTCGCATCCACAACCCGGCCGGGGGGCCGTCCGCACGCCGTACCGACGAGGCCCATCCGTGGCTCGCGCTGTCCATCATCGAAGGCGAGCACGACCGCCACGCCGCCGTGCTGACCGAAGGCCCAGCCGAGGTGCTGACACCCTTCCGGACGACGTACGGAACATCACCGAGCTGCGCAACCGCGGCGGCAGCTTGGACTGGGCAGCGGCCGGGATACGGATCCGCCCGCAGCGGCTGTTCAGCTTCGCCGAGGTCGCGTGGCCGGATATATCGGCCTAGCTGATGAGCCTGCTGATCGAGTCACGAACCCCGGTGGCCACAACTGATACGTAGCGGTTTGTTGTCAAGTGGCAGGGTGAGGCGCCCGTCCTGGTTGTCCTGGGGCGGGCGCCTCGTGGCGTCGTCGGCTGGTTGGTGGTGAGCGTGTCGTTGGCGACGCGCGGTCAGGCTGATATGCGCGGGTTGGTTACCGCAGGACGGGGTGTTCGGCCGGAGCGGGTCCGCGGGTCTAGGGTCGAGCGTCGCCTTGATGGGCTCCTCATAGTTGTGTCGCGGGTCGCTCCACGCGCTGCTTCCACCTCGGTGGTCGACGGAGCCGGTTTGTGGATCTATTCCTCGAGCAGGGCCAGGGACCAGCACCAGCCGGCGAGTTCGCGGGCGATTGCGACGTTGGCGGAGCCGCTGGTTGCCGGCGTCGCCGCGGGCTCGGGCGGCGGGCGTGGCCAGTTCCCATCGGTCGCGCATGGTTTTGCCGACGACGTAACGGGCGCGGTGGTGCCAGGCGGCTTCGATCAGGAGCCTGCGGACGTGGGTGTTGCCGGTCTTGGTGATCGAGCCCTGTATCCGGGACTGGCCGGAGGAGTGCTCCGAGGGACAAGTCCGACGAACGCACCGATGGCGTTGCCGGTGAATCGGTGCCAGTCGCCGATCTCGACGGCCAGCGCGAACCCTGTCAGTGTGGAAACCCCACGCAGGCATCCCAGCCGGCGCACGATCGGGCTGAACTCACTGCCGGTGGCCAGCTGCTCGATCGCGGCGTCGAGACGGCTGCGGCGGGCCTGGACACTCAGCACGGCGTCGTAGTCGGACTCGAACGTCATCCGCAGCGGCACGGAGTCGAACGCCTGGCGGCCGATCTGGCGCAGCCAGGCATCGTGCGCGCCGGTCGATGCCCGCCCGCCGGAGTAGACGATGCCTTGGCGCAGCAACAGCTTCGACAGCCGGTACCTGGCTCGCATCAAGTCACCCCGGCAGTCCTTGCGGGCCCGGACCAGGTCTCGCGCGGTCTCCTGCTCGACGGTGGGCACTACCACCGGTGTGATCTCGTCCAGGCGCAGCAGCCGGGCCAGGTGGATCGCATCTCTTGCGTCGGTCTTGACCCGATCGCCGCTGGGTCGCTGCAACCTGCTCGGCGCCGCGACCACACACCGGATCCCCGCCGCGTTCAACGCAGGTGACAACCCGAACCCCGTCGGACCAGCCTCATACGTCACCGCCACCGGCCCGGGCAAGTGCCGCAACCACGACCGGATCTCAACGTGCGAAGGACTCAGCCTGGCCTCCACCAACTCGCCGGTCACACCATCGATCGCCGCCGCCGCGACCGACCGGGCGTGCACATCCAGCCCCACACTCGTACGCTCGGTAAACACCGGGGCCTCCCACACATGTCGGATAGGCCGAGCAGGCAGCTCCTACTCGGTAACTCACGAATCTGTGTGAGTGAGGCCCCGGCCCGCAACCACTCACCCGCGAGCAGTCACTCCATACCGTCTAGTCCATCATCCGCCCACTCGTTTGCGGCTATTGACAGCGTTCTTACCGATAACCCTCCTTGCGTGGCGGCCACTCGTGTGCCGGACACGGGTGGCGTGAAACGCGGACCGCCAGGGCCCCGGCCGTTGCTTGTCAAGGAGCCTCTGAGGGAGTAGGTGAGTCCTATGTACGCGGTCCGCGCGGGTGCCTGCTTCGACGGGGAGCGGTTCGTGGCCGGGGGGCGCCACCGTGCTGGTCGACCGCGGCCGCATCCTGGGGGTTGAGGCCGCCGCGTACGACCCGCCTGCGGACTGCTCGCTGCACGATCACGGTGTGACGCGACGGTGCTCCCCGGTCTGATCGACACGCATGTGCACTTGGTTGCCGACAGCGGGCCGATGGCGCTGGACCGGGTGGCCGGTTACAGCGACGAGGAGATCGATGCGGTGGTGACCGAGGCGCTGCGCCGGCAGCTGGCCGCCGGGGTGACCATGGTGCGCGACCTGGGTGACCGGAACTTCAACGTTGTCGACCGGCGCGACGCGCAGCGGTCCCGCGTCGACGCGTTGCCGTGGATCGTGGCCTCGGGCCCGCCGGTCACGACGCCCCGCGGGCATTGCTGGTACCTCGGCGGGGAGGCGGCCGGGGCCGACCAGCTGCTCGCCGCGATCCGGGAGCGGGTCGAGCGGCGGGTCGATGTGGTCAAGGTGATGGCCAGCGGGGGCATCTACACGGCCGACACCGACATTTATGCGCCCCAGTTCGCTCTCGAGGACCTGCAGCTGCTCGTGGACGCGGCCCACCGCGCGGGGCTGCCGGTGACCGCCCACGCACACGCGGCCCTGGCCATCGATCAGGCGGTCGCGGTCGGGCCCGACCGGCTTGAGCACGCCGGCTTCCTCGTGCGGTCGGCAGACGCGGCCGCGCCGGGGCTGGCCGCGCTGCGTAACATCTCTGCCTCCGCCGCGCAACTCCAGGCGTTGGCGGAGAGTGGGATGGCCGTGTGCCCCACCGTCGGAGGCTTCACGGTCGCGGCACTGCGCCGCGCGCCGGAGGCGTTGCAGCAGCGGATGCGCGAGGCCGGCGTTACCCCCGAGGAGTTGGTCGAGAAGCGCCAGAGTCTGGTCAAGCGGATGCATGCGGCCGGGGTCCGACTGGTCGGCGGCGCCGACGCCGGAATCGGCCCAAACAAGGCCCACGGGCTGTACGCCGAGTCGGTCGTGGAGCTGGCCGCGGTGGCCGGTGTGGTCGACTCGCTGGCTGCATCTACCAGCATCGCGGCCCAGGTGTGCGGGCTGGGCGAGCGCAAGGGGCGACTCGCCCCTGGCTACGACGCGGACCTGGTCGTGGTCGCCGGTGACCTGGCCCGGGACGTGACCGGGCTGCGAGAGGTACGCCAGGTCGTGCTGCGCGGGCAAACGGTGGGGTGATCGGCCCGGCAGGCCGGTCGAGAGCGGTCGACCTCGAGATAGTTTCGGCTGGCCTCCAGCCGGTGCGTTGCCGGCAAGGTGTCCACCTGGCTCGGGACGGCGTCAGCGGGGTGAGAGTCGTGGGTGGATTCGGTAGCGGAAGGAGTCGAAGCGGGCAGCGCCGGCGTTGTCGGTCCGAGCCGTGCTGAACAGGGCGATCCGGGCACCTCGATAGTCCGACCATGAGGCGACGTCGGTGTTGCCGAGCGGGTCGAAGGTCGTGCCGTCGAGGCTGTAGCTGTAGGTGACGTAGTCGCGTCCATCGACTGTCAGTTGCAGCCAGATCGGGCCGGTCTCGACACTGGGCCCAGTGGCATCGGTGTCGCCCATGGTGGCAACGCGGAACCGGTCGCCGTCGCGAGTAAGGGTGATCGCGGAGCTGCGGCGGCACAGGACGCCGAGACCGGCGGTCTGGTGGTCTGCGAAGTCGTCGGTGTGCAGTCGGACGGCTGCGGTAGCGCCCGCTGTGCCGAGCAGGCGTCGGGTCAGGGTGGAAGGAACGGCGCGCAGATCATGGGGACGCAGCGATCTCGATCCGTGCAGCACGAGGCCGTCGGCGAGGACCCACGATCCGGGGCGGGGCGCGTGATTCCACTCCCAGTCCGGGGCGAGCCCGTCAGCGCCGAAGTCGTCGTCAAGCGCCAGGTCCACGGGAGGCGTGGTGGACACCGGCGACCGTGCATGCCACGTCATCCGGCCCGGTGCGTCGGCGTCACCGGCCACGGGCCAGCCGTCGATCCACCTCACCGGAAGGACGCTGACGGGGCGGCCGTCGGCGTATCCGCCGCGTCCGTGATGGGTGACCAGGGACCATGAACCGTCGGGGTGGTCGACCAGCGCGCCCTGGTTGGGTTCCCGTTCACGATCCGCGCCGAGCCCCTGAAGAAGCAGGCGCTTGTCCCACGGGCCGTTCAGCGAGGCGGCCCGCATGATGACGAGGACCCGGTTGCCGTCGCCCCGGACCTCGTTGTGCAGCACGAAGTACTGCCCGTCGAGCTTGTAGATCTTGTTTCCCTCGCTGGTGTGCCAGTCGTCGATGACCGTTTTGCTGGCCAGGTCGATGGACCTACCATCCGGGCTCATGGGGATCAGCCAGGTGACCCAAGCACCGCGCCCCGGCGAGCTCGCCACGAGCCACGCCCGTCCGTCGTCGTCCCACAGCGGGCAGGGATCGTCCCACCCGGTCTCGTCGCTCAGCCGGTGCAGCGGCGACCAGGAGCCGGCCGGATGCTCGGCAGTGGTCACGAAAATGCCCTCGCCGAGCGTCGTGAAGTGCAGCCAGTACCGGCCCAGATGGTGGCGCAGGCTCCCGGCGTAGATGCCGAGGTTGTACCTGCCCATCCGGTCCCAGCGGTACTCCGGCCCCAGCACAGCCACATCCGGCACGGCCGCCCCGACGTGTCGCCACGAGACCAGGTCCCGCGAGTGCAGGACAGCCATCCCTGGCGAGTACTGGAACGTCGAGCTGACCATCCAGTAGTCGTCGCCGACCCTGATGACATCAGGATCGGAGTAGTCACCGGGAAGAACCGGATTGGCGTACAGGCCGGTGCCCAGGTGACCCCATCCAGGCAACGGCAGTCGCGCGCTCATGGGACCAGTCAACCAGCCGGTCATCAGGTTCCAGGACGCCTGCGGCACCTGCCGATCCTTCGCGTCCCCACAGCCAGTATCGACGTCCCCAAACGGCGCACTGGACCGTAACCGCGCCGGCAACCCTCTGCATCGAACCAGGGCCGCGGCAAAGCTCTCGCGGCTAGGCCGGCAGAGCCCACAGCCGATCGGCCTCCGTTCAGCCCCGTCGGGAACCGCGCCCGCGCGCCGCCAACAGCGGAGAATATTGCTGACCGGTCCACCCGCCAGGCCTGACCGCCCGGTGGTCATCCCCAATCCACGCTTCGCCGCCGCACCTGTCGCCAATGACGTCAAGTTCGCGAACAACATCCTCCGACCCGGCCCTACCAACCGATCGAACCCGCGACCGACGCACCCACCACACACGAGCAGCCCTAGCCCACCGCGCGATCTCTCAAGCTCGGGCTGGGAACCTACCGATGATCAAGAATTCGCCCGCCGCGCGTCCCCTCGGAGAATTCGCCCGGCGCGCGTCCCCTCGGAGAATGCAGGGGGTTGGGGACCCTGGTGCCACATCGGAGCATCGGTGCAGTATCGGCCGCGATTCCGCATCTGGCCAGGCGCCGAGGCACTCCATGACGGCGCGGTCGGACGATACCGGTGCGCCGCGCCGGCTGCCAACCGCCACCTTCACGTTCAACGCCCCGCGGTCACCTCGATCGGCGCCGCACGTGGGTACCGTAGCCGCACACCACACCCGACCGCCGTCAGCTGATGAACGGCATGACCCACACACGCCAGCAACCCCCACGATGATCTTGGAGCCCGGTCGGCTCACTACGACGTGCCGTCCGGCGAGAGATGCGGCGCGCGTCGCCGCGGGACGCCGGCACCATCGCTCACGAGGAGGCAATAGCCAATGGCTCAAAGAGTGGAGATCCTCCTCACGGACGACGTCGACGGCAACGAGCTCCCTGCCGGCAAGGGGGGAGATCGTGACCTTTGCACTCGACGGCGGCTCCTATGAGATCGACCTCAGCACCAAGAACGCCGCAGCGCTCCGCAGGGCGCTGGCTGTCTACATCGAAGCGGCGAGGCCGATCCGGAACGTGCGAGGCAAGAAGGTCACCCGCTCGACCATCGGCGCTGATGCTCGCACCGTGAAGGAGTGGGCTCGCGCCAACGGCTACGAGGTCAACGACCGGGGACGGGTACCGGCCGACATCAGGAAAGCCTTCGACGCGGCCAACTAGTCAGCTCCAGCGCAGCCCGGCCCGGTGATTCCCGCGCGACCCACGTGGGGGTATTGCTCACGCCCGCGGAAGCGGTGCACCACGTGCACTCACAGCGGCGGCCGGGTACGCGACTACCTTCTCGACGTGGGAGGTATCGAGTTGGGTGAGGCGAGGCGAAGGAGGCTGCGGTGCTGCGGCGACGGTAACAGCGGCGTTGAGGACACCGGCGGCAGGCCGTGGCTGAGCCCAAGGTCGCGTAGATCCGCGAGATCGATGCTCTCCCCGTCACGTATCTTCATCGACACGATGTCCGGCAGCGCTGTTCTGACGCGGTTCCGGATTCCCGCTCGACTCGCGGATGGTGAGCTCGTGGGGCACGGTGTAGACGCGGGCAGGGTCGCGGTTGCCCTCGATTCTGCTGATCAGGGCCTCGAACGTCCGGTCCGCCAGCAGGTCCAGGTCGGTGGCGACGCTGCTCAGGCTCGGGGATAGGTAGCGGCCGTCGACGATGTTGTCCCAGCCGATCACCGCGACGTCGTCGGGGACTCGGACCTGGTGCTCGATGAAGGTCCTGATGGCGCCGATCGCCAGCAGGTCGCTGGCGCAGACCAAGGCGTCGATCTGGCCGATCCGCGGCAGCAACTGCTCGGCCAGCGCCGCGCCCGTCTCCCGGGAGTAGCGGTCGCAGCGGAGCAGCCAGTCGTCCCGCGTTTCCAGGCCGAGTTCTTTCACGGCGGCCCGGAGGCCCCGGAACCGTAACTGGCCGACGCTCAAGGGCCGGGCGGGATTGCCGCCGATATAGGCGACCCGTCTCCGTCCGCCGTCGGCCAGGTGCCGCACGACATCGCGGGCGGACTGTTCGTTGTCGATCGCGACGTAGTCGGCCGCGCCCTCACTCAGGTGTTCACCGAGCAGCACCATCGGGGTGGACCGGCTCATGTCCGCCAGCCGCCGCGGGTCCATCGCCAGCGGGCTGTAGATCACGCCGTCGATGCTGTGGCCGGGATACCCGGCGGCGGCGCGCAGTTCGTGGTCGTCGCTGCGCCCGGTCTCGTCGGCGAAGACGGCGTACCCGTGCCGCTCCCCGGCCATGATCAGCGCGTGGGCCAACGCGCCCAGGTACGGCTCGTCGATCCGCGGCACGGCGAGAGCGACGATGTTGCTGCGACCGCTCTGCAACTGCCGCCCGACCAGGGACGGGATGTAGCCCAGTTCGGCGATGGCGGCCTTGACCCGGGCCCGGGTCTCGGCCTTCACGTGGCGCCGCTCGTGGACGACGTTGGTCACGGTCTTCAACGACACCCCGGCCAGTTCGGCGACGTCCTTCAGCCGGGCGGGACGAGCGGGCCGGCCGTTCGCGCCGGTGTCGACGTCAGGCGCCATCGTTCTCCCTTCGAGTGCCGCAAACACCCTAGGACGACATCTTGACAGAGCGGGTGCGCCCCGCCAGCATCGTTCCAACGTTAGAAGTTCTAACGTTAGAACTTTGCCCGATGCATTGCCCCCGACAAGGGAGTGGCTCGTGAAGAGGATTGCGTTCGTCGCCTCGGTCGTGTTGTCCACCGGCACGCTGCTCGCCACCGCGGCGTGCACGGGCGGCGCCCCGGGTGCCGGCTCCGGGGACGTCAAGCAGGACACCGGCGGTCAGCAGGAGATCCGGTACATGATCGGCCAGCCTGAGGATCCTGCTGATCTGGAGCTGATCAAGTCCGACCTGAAGACGTTCGAGACGAAGAACCCGGGGATCACTGTGAAGCTCGACGTGATCCCGAGCGAGAACGTCCGGACCGTCCTGCAGACCCAGTTGCGCTCGGGTCAGGGCCCCGATGTCTTCGGCTACGACACCGGACCAGGTTTCGCCGGTGCGCTGGCCAAGGCCGGGTTGGTGTACGACCTGACCGGTGCGTACGCCGAGCACAAGTGGCCGATCTACGACTTCGCCAAGAAGCGCGTCACCTTCGACGGCAAGATCGTCGGGGTACCGAGCCAGATCGAAGAGGTCGGCGTCTTCTACAACAAGACGCTGTTCGCGAAGTACGGGATCGCCCAGCCGACGAACCTCGCCGAGTTGACCGCCGCGGCCGAGAAGCTCAAGCAGAACAACGTCGTTCCGTTCGCGGTCAGCGACAAGGAAGGCTGGCAGGGCGGCCATCTGCTCAGCATGTCGCTGTCCAGCGCCGTCGGGTCGAAGGGCATGGACGACCTGCTGAACGGCCGTACGTCGTGGAACAGCCCACCGGTCGTGGAATCGCTGGCGGTGTGGAAGCAGTGGAACGACAAGAAACTGCTGACGCCGTCACCGACCGCGGTCAGCTACGACAACGCGAACGCCCTGTTCTACTCCGGCAAGGCGGCCATGAACCCGACCGGGAGCTGGCTGGCCCTGGACATTGAGCGGAACGCCAAGTTCGAGGTCGGCTTCATTCCGTTCCCGGCCAAGGACGGCGCCGGCATCTTCAGCGGTGGACTCGGGTCGGGCACGTTCGTGTCTGCGTCGACCAAGAAGGCGGACGCGTCGATCAAGTTCCTGGACTACCTGCTGACCCCCGACCACGGCCGCTGGGCCGCGGAGAAGCTGCAGGACATCCCGGCATACCCCATCGACACGGCCGGGATGAAGGCGTCGCCGTTGTTCAAGCAGGTGCTCGACGACTCGGCCAAGATCGCCGAGGGCACGGGTGACTTCGGGTACAACATCGACGTCCTGACCAGCGACGTCTTCAACAACGCGATGTGGAAAGGCATCCAGGGCATCCTGAGCGGCCAGGCCGATGCGGCAAAGGTGGCCGCGCAACTCCAGGCGGCCTACGAGAAGTCGGCCAAATAGATGGCTGTGGTCAGCAACGTTCCTGCGGTCACCCGCCGGGCCCAGGCGCGACTGGGCATCCTGCTCGCGCTCCCGGTGGCGGTGATCACGGCGATCTTCTTCGTGTTCCCGATGCTCAACGCCCTCTACTACTCGGTGGTCGACTTCGACGGCCTCGATCCGACCCCGCCGTTCGTCGGGCTGAGCAACTTCACCGAGATGTTCACCGATCCCGCGACCTGGCACGCCTTGGGCAACAACGCGATCTGGATCGTGATCGGCACCGCCGCGCCGATGATCATCGGGCTGCTGGTCGCGGTCGTGATCTGGTCCGGTCGGGGCGGCGGATCGATCTACCGCCTGCTGTTCTTCCTGCCCTTCATGCTGCCCGGCGTGGCGATCGGAATCGTCTGGGGGTGGATCTACGACCCTGTCAACGGCTGGGTCAACCGGGTGCTCGGGGCCGTCGGCCTCGGCGACCTGAGCCGCGGCTGGCTCGGGGATCCGAAGACCGCGATCTTCGCCGTCCTCGCGACCGCGATCTGGGCGACGTGCGGCTTCGTCACCATGATCATCGTGTCCGCGCTGCGCAACGTCGACGTCGAGCTGGTCGACGCGGCCCGGATCGACGGAGCGAACGCCGTACAGCGGCTGTGGCACATCTTGTTGCCACAGATCATGCCGGTCTTCCTGATGGTTCTGACCCTGACTCTGGTCGGCGGGTTCAGCGTCTTCGACATCATCTTCATCATGACCGGCGGCGGCCCGGCCGACGCGACCGACGTACTCGGGACCTATGCGTACTCGAGCTCCTTCCAGCTCAACCGGATCAGTTACGGCACCGTGCTGGCGCTGCTGATCACGGTCCTGGCGGTGCCGTTCACGATCATGCTCAACCGTCTCCAGCGACGGCTGTCGCTGCAAGGGCTGGGGGCCTGATGGTCGAACTACCTGTCGCCGTCTCGCGTCCCAGCCAGTCCGGAGCGCAGTCGGAAGTCCGCCGGCACGATGTACGCCGGTCCACGGGACTCGCGATCCGCCATGTGGTGCTGGTGGTGATGGCAGCGCTGACGCTGTTCCCGGTGCTGTTGATCGTCTCCACGGCACTCAAGACACCCCAGGACGTCCGCAGCGATCCGTTCGGATTGTTCTCCTCGTTCTCGCTGGAGAACCTGCGGTCGGCCTGGACGGTGGGTCGATTCAGCAGCTACCTGCTGGACAGCCTGCTGCTGACCGTGCCCAGTACGGTCGTGGTGATCGTGATCTCGACGATGGCCGGCTATGCCTTCGCCCGGTTGCCTTTCCCCGGACGTACGGCGGTCTTCTACGTCGTCGTACTCGGTCTCCTGGTGCCGTTCTTCACCTACATGATCCCGCTCTACTTCCAGCTCCGATCCATGGGACTGCTGGACAGCCTGGTCGGTGCCAACCTGGTGCTGATCTCGACCAACCTGTCGTTCGGGACGTTCTTCATGCGGGCCTTCTTCTCCGACCTTCCCGAAGAGCTGGAACAGGCCGCGCGGATCGACGGCGCCTCCGAGGGCCGGATCTTCGCGCAGGTGATGATGCCGCTGGTGAGCTCGGGAGCCGCTGCCCTGGCGGTCTTCACGTTCCTGAACAACTGGAACAACTTCCTGGTGCCGTTGCTCTACCTGCCCAGCGGGAAGTACCGGCCACTCACGGCCGGCCTCTACAACTTTACCGGCGGCCGCTCGATGGACATCGGACCACTTGCCGCCGGCACCTTGATCACCATCGTCCCGGTGATCGTGATCTTCGTCATCCTGCAACGACAGGTCACGCAGGGATTCATGTCCGGTGCCGTCAAGGGCTGACCCACACCACCCCGCAACTCTGCCGAACTCGAAGGAAACCTATGCCATCCCTGGTCAGATTCAGCTCACCACGCGTCGCAGAGGTCGTGCCCGACACCGAACGCACTCCGCAACCGGACGAGATCCTGATCCGTACGCTGTATTCGGGCATCTCTGCGGGTACCGAACTGACCGCCTACCGCGGCAGCAACCCCTACTTGAACAAGCGATGGGACGACGATTCCCGGCTCTTCGTCCAGGGTGACACCTCGATCAGCTATCCCGTCGATGGTTGGGGATATGAGGAGGTCGGCGAGGTCGTCTCCTTGGGTGCGGCTGCCGGCGGCGTGAGCGTCGGAGACGTGGTCTGGGGTACCTGGGGACATCGCAGCCACACAGTCAAGAAGGCGACCTGGGCCGCGCAGCGGATCCTGGACGCCACCGTCGATCCGCGTGTCGGCATCTTCAGCCAGATCGGTGCGATCGCACTGAACCTGGTACTGGACGCCGACATCCACGTCGGAGAGACGGTCGCCGTCTTCGGCCTCGGCGTACCCGGGCAACTGGCCGCTCAGCTGGCCCGGCTGAACGGCGGCCGCGTGATCGCCGTCGACGGGCTGCCGGCCCGCCGTCAACTGGCGCTGGACCTCGGCGCCGATTGTGCGCTCGACCCCGCCGACGGGGGGGTCGCGGAGCGGATCCGTGACCTCACCGAAGGCCGCGGCGCCGATGTGTGCCTCGAGGTGTCGGGCAGCTACCACGCCGTGCACGAGGCGGTTCGGTCAGTCGCGTACAGCTCGCGGGTCTGCGTGGCCGGCTTCATGCAAGGCGAGGGAGCCGGGCTGCGGCTGGGGGAGGAGTTCCACCACAACCGGGTGGCGCTGATCTGCTCGCAGATCTCCGGTGTCGCGCCGGCATTGCAGCATCGATGGAACTACGACCGACTCGCCAGGACAGCGATCCAGCTCGCCGCGGAGAAGCGGCTGAACGTCACCGACCTGATCACCCACACCGTTCCGATGGCGCAAGCCGCGGACGCCTTCCGGATGCTCGACGAACGTCCGCAGGAGGCACTGCAGGTTGTGCTCAGCTTCGACGAAGGAGTGACCGCATGAGCTTCCGGCTCGCTGCCGCCGAAATGACCCTGCCCGGCGAGACGTTGGAGGAGAAATCCGCCTTCGTCCGGAAGGTGGGCTTCGACGGAATCGAACTGTCCGCGCGCGGCGACGGCATCTTCGGATCGCGTCTCGACGAACTCCGACGGGCCCGGGATGCCGGCGTAGAGATGCCGACCGCGGTCGTGCACATGGACCACTTCATCGGCGACTTCGACGCCGATCGTCGCCGGGACGCGATCGAGCAGCTCAAGATCCAGTTGAGCACGATCGTGGCCGCAGGTGGCACTGGCATCGTCTCGCCGCACGCCTTCGGACTGTTCTCCCGACGATTGCCGCCGTTCCAGCCGCCCCGCTCGGTCGACGACTCCCGGGCGGCACTGGTCGAGGCTCTCCGTGAGGTGGGCGAGCACGCCGAGTCCGTCGGGGCGAAGGTGTACCTGGAGCCGTTGAACCGGTTCGAAGACTTCGTGATCAACCAGTTGGCCGATGCGGTCTCGGTGGTCGAGGAGGTCGGATCTCCCGGAGTCATGATCACCGCGGACACCTTCCACATGTCCATCGAGGAAGCACGGATCGGCGAGTCGATCAGGCAGGCCGGTTCGTTGATCGGGCACGTCCAGCTGGGGGACAGCAACCGGCTGGAGCCCGGGGCCGGTCACTACGACTGGGCAGAGACCCTGGAAGCCCTGGAGGCGATCGGCTATGAGGGCTGGTTGGCAATGGAATGCGGTCTCAGCGGCCCGGTCGACCAGATCCTGCCAGAGGTGGCCAAGCTGCTATCGCGCTGACCGGCGCGTTCCGATCGCATCGAGTCCGACCATGGCCGAGAGGTAGCTGGCCAGGCTGGTCGACGTGGTTTCGAACCAGAATCCGAACCGCGGTGAGCTCGCCGGACTGGCCGGTCCTGAAGCTTCCCGAGCAAGGCGCACGCCGAGGCGACCCGGCGCGTCGCGAACCTCCTCGACCTCGACGAACCAGCAGCGGCCTGTCTCTTGGACCTCCCACTACGGCAGATGCTGCCCGAGGAAAGGGCACGACTCGACCCAGCCAACCAGGCCATCACCAGCCAGCGGGCGCTGGACTGACGCGCTAGGCCGGGCCCGTTTGGCGATCCCCCTCGAACCGCCGCCCCGGGCCCGCCCGAGCGCATGGAGGCCGCGGTGACCGGCGCTGAGGCCTTCCACCGAAGTCACCGCCCCTCGCAGTGACCGCCCTCACTGGTCTTCACCGTGCCCACCAGCCCCGCTTCTCAACCCCCGGGCGGCCGACGATCGCAGAACCCCCGGCTGATGTGTCCGGTCGCGCGAGGGTGGGTACGAGAAGATCGGCGCCGCCGACCTCTATCGGCGGCCTCAGACGGTTCCCGGCCGCGCGCCTGGGGCCGGGAACCGTCGTGTCGAACCCTCTGCCCGTAAAGGGGTGGTCCTTCCACGAGACCCGCAGCGTCGATGATCAGTAGGAAGGGTGGCGCTGACGATCCACAGCAGTGCCACTGTCAGCCAGATGGGGCTGACGTTGGCCGGCGATGGCAGAACCCAGTGACCCCGACCCGCCGCAACGGCGAGCGTTTCGGCGAGTCGATGCTCGCCCGTGCCTTGTGTCTCGATCCGGCGCAATGGGTACCGATGAGGTGGTGGCCGCGGGGTTCGACCGATGGTCACCAGGCGTTCCCAGCCTCGCCAATTCGATGCAGCGAGGCTGGGAACCGCTGCCCTGCGTGGTGTCGCTGCTGGAGTCAGGCAGGGCCGTGGTTCGGCCGTGCCGGTTCGTGGTTCGGACCATGCGCCGGTGCTCCAGCCCAGCGCCCCGGAACGCCGGCCACCTGTCGTTAGCGGCCCGATGGTGTCGGGTACCGGAGATGAGACGGGAGCGGTGTTCGCCGGCGGCCTGGGGTCAAGCAGTCAGCCCTGAGACCCCGCCGAACAGAAGGATCCGCCGCAGCGTTGCGACTACCTGAGGATCGTGCTTCATCTCCACGGTGGTGCCGGCACCAACCATCCGGGCGAATCGGTGGCCCGGACGGCACCGGCCGACAACGGTACGTCGTTTCGCGTGTGATGGCGTGATGGCCAGTTCACGGATCGGTAGGGAGGCGGGAGCCATGGTCACAGGGCATGACGGCAACCCCGAGAACACAGCCGCAATCTCCGCTGATCCGATCGATCACGACATCCCAACCACACCACCACAGGCGGTGGGTGCACTGGACGCTGCGCACAACCCGAGTGCGCCGCCTGTCGACGACGCCGCTGCTGGACCGGCAGATCCGGTGCCAGATCTCGCGCCAGAGCCGACCGAGGTGGAGCCGGTGGTTGTGCCGCGGTGGGTGCAGGCGATTGTGGTGGCGGTCGCCTTGTTCGCGCTGACCGCGCTCGCGCGGGCGGCGGCGCCAGTGCTGATGATCTTCCTGGTCGCCGCGGTTGTCGCGTTGATCGTGAATCCGCTGGTTGTCGCGTTGCAGCGGGCGCGAGTGCCGCGCGGGATCGCCATCGTGGTGGTGTTCCTCGGGTTCTTCGTGGTGGTGGGCGGTGCAGTGGCGTTACTGGTCCGTCAGGTCGCCGTCCAGCTGTCGGCGTTCCAGGACGATCTGCCTCGCCTGATCGACTCGGCCAACGCCTCGCTGGCCAACTTCCAGGCCTGGCTGGACCAGCGCGGTATCGGCATCCAGATCAAGGCCCCGGGCCAGACCGCGCTGGACACCTTGCAGGCGTCGGTACTACGGGGCTCCGGCGACGTCGTCGCGTTCACCCGCGACCTGGTCACCCTGCTCGCCGAGGCCGCCTTCGTCCTCATCCTGACGCTGGTAATCACCATCTACATGCTCATCTACGCCGGCAGGATCGGCGCCCTGACCCGGCAGGTGATGCCGTCCGGAGACACGTCCGGAGACATCAGCATCGACGACGACTACCCCGCCCGGGTGCAGCGCGCCGTCTCCGGCTACGTCCGCGGCCAGCTCCTGTTCAGCCTCATCATGGGACTCAGCGCCGGGATCGCGCTGTGGCTGTTCGGGGCACTCGGCATCTTTCCGGCCGGGAAGACCTATGCGGTGTTCTTCGGTGTCTTCTACGCCCTGATGGAACTCATCCCCTATCTCGGACCGGTCCTTGGCGCGGCGCCGCCGATCCTGGTGGCGCTGTTCCAGGGCGATCTGTGGACCGCGGTGTGGCTGCTGCTGCTGTTCGTGGTGCTGCAGCAACTGGAAGGGCACGTGGTCGCGCCGCAGGTCTTCAGCCACAGCCTGCGCATCAACCCGCTGCTGGTGATGTTCGCACTGCTGCTCGGCGGCCACCTGCACGGCATCGCCGGCGCTCTGGTCGCGCTGCCGCTGGCCGCCATCGCCCGCGAAACCGTCCTCTACCTGCGCCACCACCTGATGCTCGAGCCCTGGGGCACCCCCACCGCCGCCACCCTGCGCGCCGGCCCACCGGCACCCGCCCCGGCGATCTCCCCACACGACCCGGCCACCACCGCCGACCGCCGCCCATCCGGGCTGAACGGAGCCGGCCTGCGGCAGTTGCTCCCCCGACTGCCCCGGCTTCTCCACCGCACTCACGGCGACGCCGCCGACGATCACCGACCCGGCGAGCACCACCCACGCGTGTAGCGGCGCAGCGAACAGGTCAGTCCGGGCAAGTTGGGGAGGTCGGGGAGGTCGGGGAGGTCGGGGAGGTTCTCAGTGACAAACGCAGGCAGCAACAGCACCCGGAGGCGCCAACGGCTCCACAATGCACCTACGCGGATCGGTGCGGGGATCGCTGCGACCGTGAGCAGCGCTTGGCGGCACCGGGTGCTCGGCATGGCCGCGGAGATCGCCTACTGGATGCTGCTGTCGCTGCCACCGCTGGCACTGTGCCTTCTCGGTCTGGTCGGCTACCTGGAGACCGTGTTCGGTGCGGATCTCGGTACCGTGATCGAGCAGCGGATCGTGCAGGTCGCCTCCCAGGCGCTCACCCCGCAGACCGTGACCAGTCTCGTGAAGCCGCTGGTCGACGATGTTCTCAGCAACGGCCGCGCCGACGTCGCCTCGGCCGGATTCCTCCTCGCGCTGTGGGCCGGCTCCACCGCGACCGCCAGCTACGTCAACGCGATCACGATCGCCTATGGCCAGCGCAACGAACGCGGCGCCGTGCACAGCCGGATCCTCGCCCTCGGCCTCTACCTGGCCGGCGTCGTGATCGGCGTCGTCCTCTTGCCGTTGCTCGTCGTCGGCCCGCAGACCCTGCTGCGGCTCGTGCCGGCCACCGGCCACGACCTCGCCCAGAACGTCCTCCGGCTCGCCTACTGGCCCACCCTGCTCGTCTTGTCGGTCCTGGCCCTGGTCACCCTCTACCACTACGCCGTACCGCGCCGCTCCCGGTGGCGCGACCACCTCCCCGGCGCCGCCATCGCCACTGTCATCTGGCTCGCCGGGGCCGCCGCCGTCCGCGTCTACCTGCGCTACGCCTTCGACACCGTCAACATCTACGGCCCGATCAGCGCCCCCATCGCCGCCCTGCTGTTCTTCTACCTCACCGCCCTCGCCGTCCTCCTCGGCGCCGAAGCCAACGCCCAGACACACCCCCAACCGAAGCCTCAAACGACGCCCGACCAGGAACCGGACGCACCCTGATCACGGGTCCACGCAGGTCCCGGCCAGCGGCGGCGTGTCCCGGGAGTGACGAAGCGCAGGATCGCGACGCACAATGAATCAGCCGCACACCAGCGCCCCGGAAGGGGGAATCGCCATGAACAGACGACACGCCAGGCACCTCCATCGGCACCCAGGCATCACCACGCTGTCAACCACGCCGAAGCAGCCCAACTCCGTCCCGCCGCTGGACACCGCGGCGACCGAGATCCGCATCAACCGGATGCTGATCATCGCCCGCTACCGGGCCTGGCGCCACGCCCGGCACTAGCCCCGGCACGCACCGCGGCCCGCAGGAGCATGCCGCACTACAAGCCGACGCGCCCGGCGCCTCGCGCGGCTCCTCGATGCGGTTGCGGCGGCGATCCTGGAGCTCTCGCTGCCGCGGATGCGGCCCGGAGACAGAGCACGACTCGCCCCTACCGGTCCGTCCCTCGTGGAGTGAGGAATCGCTCGATGACAGGACCTGGGAGTGTGTCTGGTGGAGGCGCTGGGCCGGGCCCGTCAGCGATGCCCCTCAGAATCGGTGACCCGGGCCCGCCCAAGCGCGGTGGAGGGCTACGGTGGCTCGGCGCTGAGGCCATTGACCAGGTCACTGCCCCTCAGCGGTGGCCGCCCCCACTGCCCACCACCGTTCCCAGCTCAGCGAATTCTCAACCCCTACCGGTCGATTATCGGAGACTCGTCGCTGGCCGTGTCCGGCCGAATGAGAGTGGGTACGAGAAGATCAACGGTCGCCCACCCCTCACAACGGTAACCGTGTCGACGGCTCCCGGTCGCGCGCCTGGGGCCGGGAACGTCGTATCGAACTCCCTGCGCCGAGCGCTGCGGATTCCTTCCGCGA
>NZ_JBSXMZ010000060.1:0-177693 GCF_054073265.1 Kribbella sp. CWNU-51 | reverse complement strand
AAGATGCCCAAGTGGCACGTCAAACGCGCCGACCACCGCACCTGGCCCCAGCCCCAGCAACCGCCCACCTACCAAGTCAAACCCCTTAACTGAACGGTATTGCCCCTAGCGCGCGTCGATCACCTTCGCCAGCAGGCTCATCGCCTCCCGCAGCAGGTCCGGCGGCATCACGAGCGGGGGCAGGAAGCGCAGGACGTTGCCGTCGGTCCCTGCGGTCAGCACGACCATGCCTTCGGCGTGGCAGGCCTTGGCAATCGCAGCGGTCGCGACCGCATCGGGCGCACCCGACCCGTCGACCAACTCGATCGCGATCATCGCGCCACGGCCTCGGACGTCGCCGATCACCGGGTGCCGCGCGGCCAGCTCGCGCAGCGCCGGCAGCATGATGTCGCCGATCTCGCGCGCCCGGGCCGGCAGATCCTCGGTCTCGATGGTCGCGATCGCCCCCAACGCGGCCGCGCACGCCACCGGATTCCCGCCGTACGTCCCGCCGAGACCACTCACGTGCGGCGCGTCCATGATCTCGGCCCGGCCGGTGACCGCGGCCAGCGGCAGCCCGCCCGCGATCCCCTTCGCCAGCGTGATCAGATCCGGTACGACGCCCTCGTGAGTACATGCGAACAGATCACCCGTCCGCCCGAACCCGGTCTGGATCTCGTCCGCGACGAACACCACCCCGTTGTCCCGGCACCACTGCGCGACCGCGGGCAGGAACCCCTCAGCGGGTACGACGAACCCGCCCTCCCCGTGGATCGGTTCGATGACCACGCACGCCACGTTCGACGCCCCGACGTACTTCTCGATCGAGGCCACCGTCCGCGCCGCCGCTTCCGGCCCGCTCAGCCCGTCCCGATAGGGGTACGACGTCGGCACCCGATAGACCTCCGGTGCGAACGGCCCGAACCCGTCCTTGTACGGCATGTTCTTCGCCGTCATCGCCATCGTCAGGTTGGTCCGGCCGTGATACCCGTGGTCGAACACCACCACCGCGTCCCGCTTGGTGTGCGCCCGCGCGATCTTCACCGCGTTCTCGACTGCCTCGGCGCCGGAGTTCAGCAGCACCGACCGCTTCTCGTGGTCGCCGGGCGTGATCCGGTTCAGCGCCTCGCACACCTCGAGATACCCCTCGTACGGCGTGACCATGAAACACGTGTGCGTGAACCGGGCCACCTGTTCCTGCACCGCCTGAACCACGGCAGGCGCCGCGTTCCCGACGTTCACCACCGCGATCCCGGACCCGAGGTCGATCAACTGGTTGCCGTCGGCATCCACCAGGATCCCGCCGCCGGCCTCGGTGACGAACACCGGCAGCGCGATCCCGATCCCGCGCGCGACCGAGCGCCGTACCCGCCCCAGCAGTTCGACCGACCGCGGCCCCGGAATCTCCGTGATCAGCTTGCGTTCCTGCTCCACTGTCATCGTCCTGCTCCTAGTGATTCGGCGTCGCCGGACAGTCGTTGGGCCAGCCAGACCGGGATCACCGAGAACACGATCAGCGTCGCCGCGACCACGTTGACGATCGGTGCCTGGTTCGGCCGGAACAGGTTGTTGAAGATCCAGATCGGCAGCGTCTGCTGGTTCGCCCCGGCGGTGAACGTGGTCACGATGATCTCGTCGAACGACAGCGCGAACGCGAGCAGCGCCCCCGCCAGCAACGCCGACCGGATCAGCGGGAACGTCACCAGCCGGAACGTGGTGAACCCGGACGCGCCCAAGTCCGCCGACGCCTGCTCCAAGGCGACACCGGTACGGCGCAACCGGGCGATCACGTTGTTGAACACGGTCACGATGCAGAACGTCGCGTGCGCGATCACGATCGTGAAGAACCCGAGTTCCCAGCCGAAGATCGTCCGGAACGCGTTGTTCAGCGCGATCCCGGTGACGATGCCCGGCAGGGCGATCGGCAGGATCACCAGGAGCGACACGGTGTCGCGCCCGTAGAAGGCGAACCGCTGCAGTGCGAACGCGATCATCGTGCCGAGCACCAGCGCGATCACGGTCGCGGCCAGTCCCACCCGCACGCTCACCCAGAGCGCGTCCAGCGCACCCTGGCTCTCGGCCGCCCGGCGCCACCACTCCAGCGTGAAGTCCCGCGGCGGCCAGGCGAACGTCTTGTTCACACTGAACGAGTTCACCAGAACCAGCAGCAGCGGTACATAGATGAAGCCGAGAATCAGCACGGTCAGGACCCGCAGCACGATCCGGGTCGATCGGGAGATCGTCATCACAGGCTCTCCATCGCTCCGGTACGCCGTACCGCCGCCAGGTACCCGACCATCACCACGACCGGGATCGTGGCGACGGCGGCCGCGAACGGCAGGTTGTTGGCCGCACCCACGTTGTCGTACACCACGTTGCCGAGCAACTGGTTGGTGCCACCGACGATCCGGACGGCGATGTAGTCACCGAGCGACAGACTGAAGGTGAAGATCGAGCCGGCCACCAGCGCGGGGACGATCATCGGCAGGATCACCCGCCGCAGTGTCTGGGTGGTCCGGCCGCCCAGATCGGCGGACGCCTCCAGCAGCGAGTCCGGCAGCCGTTCGAGACCGGCGTAGATCGGCAGGACCATGTACGGCAACCACAGATACGCCAGCGTCACCACGGTCGCCGCGAGACCGTAGCCGGGCGACTTCAGCCCGACCGCCTCGAAGGCCGAGGACACCAGCCCGCCCTCGGAGAACATCCCGCGCCACGCGTACGCCTTGACCAGATAACTGGCCCACAACGGCATCAGCACCGCCACCAGCAGGAACCGGCGCAACCCCGGCCCGGCCACCTTCGACATGTAGAGCGCGATCGGGAACGCGACCAGCGCGTCGATCACGGTCACCAGCAGAGCGACCCCGATCGTGCGCAGGGCGATCGTCCGGTACACGTCGACGGTGAACAGGGTCCGGAAGTTGTCCAGCGTCCAGTTACGCTCGATCAGCCCGGTGAACCCGTTCTGCGTCCAGAGCGCGGTGATGAACAACGCCGCCAGCGCCCCCAGATACGCCACCCCGAGCCACAGCATCGGCGGGCCGAGCAACAACGCCAGCCGGGCTCGGGGGCGACGGTGAAGTGTGCTCATCCCTTAATCTGCGTCCAGGCCTGGGTCCAGCGGGTGTAGTCGGTGCACTTGACGTCGGTGCGGCCGTCGAGGCACTGCTCGATGGGCGTGGTCCAGTACCAGATCTTCTCGGAGTAGGCCTGGTCGCCGGCGTGGAACGTCGTGCAGTGGTTCTTGTCGGCCGTCTTGGTGCAGGCCTTCGCGTTGGCCGGCGACTCACCGAAGTACTCGGCCACTGCCGCGTTCGCCTCGGGGCTGATGATGTGGTTCATCCACATGTACGCGCAGTTCTTGTTCTTCGACGTCGCGCTGACCATCCAGGTGTCCGACCATCCGGTGACACCCTCGGTCGGCACGGTCACCTGCACCGGCACCTTCTCCCCGGTGGCGACGTTGGCGATCACCTGCCAGGTGGTGCCGACCACCGAGTTGCCGCTGGTGAACGCCTGCACCTCCTTCAGGTAGTCCGACCAGTACTCCGACACCAGCGTCTTCTGCTGCTTGAGCAGATCCACCACCGCGGTGAACTGCTTGTCGTCCAGGGCATACGGGTTCTTGATGCCCAGGTCCGGCTTGGTCGCCATCAGGTACATGGCCGCGTCGGCGATGTAGATCGGCGAGTCGTACGCCGTCACCGTGCCCTTGTACGGCGAATTGGCGTCGAAGACCACGCTCCACGACGTCGGGGCCGGCTTCACCTTGTCGGTCCGCCACATCAGCAGGTTCGCGCCGTAGCCGTGCGGTACGCCGTACATCTGGCCCTTCACCGAGTTCCACGGACGGTTCTTCAGGAACGGGTAGATGTCGGCGTAGTTCGGGATCAGATCGGTGTTCACGGGCTCCACCTGTCCGCCCGCGATCAGCCGCAGTGACGCGTCGCCGGAGGCCGACACCACGTCGTACTGCCCAGTCTTCATCAGGCTGACGGCCTCGTCCGACGTACCGAACGTCTTCACCGTCACCTGGCAGCCGGTCTGCTTCTCGAACGGCGTGACCCAGTCGACCTTCGGGTCGTTCGAACCGTCCTCGGCGTACCCGGGCCAGGCCAGCACGCTGAGCTTGCCCTCCCCTGTCCCTAGCTTGTCGAGCTTCGGCAGGTCCGGTGCGCTGAACCCGCTGCTCCCGCCGGCGGCGTTGTCGCTGGAACTGCCGCCGCCGGATGTGCCACACGCAGCCGCGAGCAACGCAAGCACGGCCAGGCTCGCCGCCACACTGAGTCTCTTCATCCAAAGCTCCTTGGGTTCGGGGCGGAGGCTGCTAGTTCGGACCGCCGATCGCGACGGTGTGTTCGCGGTGCCAGGTGAGCCGGACCTGGGCACCCCGAAGTTCGAGCTTGTCCTGCACGGATCCCTGCGCGTTCTGCTGCAGCACGATGAGCGAGCCGCCGGCGTCCAGGTCGACCACGCACTGGGTCGCCGAGCCCAGGTACACCACCTCACGGACGACTCCGGTCGCCGTACACAGCCCCGGTTCGGCGACGGTGTCGCGGGGCTGCAGCTGGATCTTCTCGGGGCGGACGGTGAACAGCCCGGACGTCCCCAGGATGGTCGCCGCGATCTCACCTTCGAGCAGGTTCGAGGTGCCGACGAAGCCGGCCACGAACGCGCTCGCCGGGTGCTCGTACAACTCGGCCGGTGCGGCCAGCTGCTCGATCCGGCCGCCGTTGAACACGGCGATCCGGTCGCTCATCGTCAGCGCCTCCTCCTGGTCGTGGGTGACGAACACGAAGGTGATGCCGACATCGCGCTGGAGCGCCTTCAGCTCGAGCTGCATTTCCCGCCGGAGCTTCAGGTCGAGCGCGCCGAGTGGTTCGTCCAGCAGCAGCACCTTCGGCCGGTTCACCAGCGCCCGGGCCAACGCGACCCGCTGTCGCTGCCCACCGGACAGCTGACTCGGCCGGCGGTCGCCGTACCCCTCCAACCGGACCGTCGCCAACGCGTCGACAGCCCTCGTACGGCGACTCCGCCGGTCGACTCCCTTCACCCGCAGCCCGTACTCGACGTTCTGCTGCACGCTCATGTGCGGGAACAGCGCGTAGTCCTGGAAGACCGTGTTCACATCCCGCGCGTACGGCGCCTGATCGGTGACGTCGACGCCGCCGAGCAGGATCCGGCCGGCAGTAGGCACCTCGAAGCCGGCGATCATCCGCAGCACCGTGGTCTTGCCGGAACCGGACGGGCCGAGCATCGAGAAGAACTCGCCCTCGGCCAGGTCGAGATCGATGCCGTCCACCGCGGTGACGTCGCCGAACGTCTTCCGCAGCCCGCGCAGGCTGACCGCGGTGGCGTCCGCCGTCACGGTCCCGACCTGCTCGTCCAGAGTCTTCATCCGACCGCCGACATCACGTGTTTGACCCGCGTGTAGTCCTCGACGCCGTACAGGGACAGGTCCTTGCCGTGGCCGGAATGCTTGAAGCCACCGTGCGGCATCTCCGCCACCAGCGGGATGTGCGTGTTGATCCAGACGCACCCGAAGTCCAGGGCCTTGGACATCCGCAGTGCCCGGGAGTGGTCGGCGGTGAAGATGCTCGACGCGAGGCCGTACTGCACACCGTTGGCCAGCCGCAGCGCCTCGTCCTCGTCGCTGAACGACTGCACCGTGATGACCGGCCCGAACACCTCGTCCTGGATCATCTCGTCGTCCTGCCGCAAACCGGTGACGACAGTCGCTTCGAGGAAGTAGCCGTCGGCAAGCGTCCCGCCCGGCCGTTGGCCGCCGAGCGCGATCGAGCCGTGCTCTGGCATACGGGCGAGGAAGCCGCGGACCCGATCGAGTTGATGGCTGCTGTTCAGCGGGCCGAAGAGCGCATCGGTGTCGTCGGCGAGCCCCGGTCGCGCATTCGAGCGGGCCCACTCGACCAGGGTCTGGACGAACTCGTCGTGGACCTTGGCGTCGACCAGCACTCGGCAGGCCGCCGTACAGTCCTGGCCGGCGTTGAAGTAGCCGGCGACGCCGATCGCTTCCGCCGCCGCGGCGAGGTCTGCGTCGGCGAAGACGACCGCCGGCGCCTTGCCGCCCAGTTCGAGGTGCGTGCGCTTCAGGTCCAGAGCCGCCGTACTCGCGACCTCGGTGCCGGCCCGGGTCGAACCGGTGATGCTGACCAGGCCCGGCGTCGGGTGCGCGACCACGGCCTGTCCGGTCGCGCGGTCACCACAGACGACGTTGAAGACACCGGGCGGCAGCACCTCGGCCGCGATCTCCGCGAGCATCGCCGTGGTCACCGGCGTCGTCTCGGCCGGCTTGAGCACCAGAGTGTTGCCGGCGGCAAGGGCCGGACCGAACTTCCAGACCGCCATCATCATCGGGTAGTTCCACGGCGTGATCTGACCGACGACGCCGATCGGTTCGCGGCGGATCCAGGACGTGTGGCCGGCCATGTACTCACCGGCCGACTTGCCCTCGAGCAACCGGGCGGCGCCGGCGAAGAAGCGCATCTGGTCGACCATGACCACGAGTTCCTCGGTGCGGGTCAGCTCGAGCGGCTTGCCGGTGTTCTCCGACTCGGCGGCGACGAGATCCTCGGCGCGGGCCTCGACCAGATCGGCGAAGCGGAGCAACGCACGCTGCCGTTCGGCGGGAGTCGCACCACCCCAGCCTGGTGCGGCGGCGGCCGCGGCCTGGTACGCCGCGTCGACATCGTCCGCGCCGGACAGTGGCGCCGTACCGAAGACCTTGCCGGTGGCCGGATCGACGAGCTCGCTGGTAGCGCCGCTGAGCGCGTCCCGCGGTGTTCCGTCGATCAGATTTCGCACTGTTCGCATCAGAGAACTCCCGGGATGGAGGCTGGACGCTGTGGCCGTAAACATATGAAAACAGATGTTAAAGTTCAAGAGATCGGTGAGAATGTTGCCGGAGTTGTGTCCGGCGGCTGTGTCCGTGGCTTGGAGGGTGGCGGGATGGCGCTGCGGTTCTACGGCAGTGGCGCGGCGGCGGTGTTCGCACCGCTGGAGACGCTCAGCCGGTCGGAACTGGTGGCGCGGCGGCTGACCGACGCGATCGCCCTCGGCCTGATCCCGGACTCCGAGCAACTCCCCGGCGAGGCCGACCTGGCCGGCATCTTCGGTGTGTCCACCACGACGATCCGGGAAGCCCTGTCGTCGTTACGGCTACGCGGACTGATCCACACCCGGCGCGGTCGTGGCGGCGGCAGCTTCGTCAGCGCGCAGGAGGAGATGTCCACTGCGATCGTCCGGGACCGGCTGGAGGAGCTGAGCCTCGCGCAACTGCGCGACCTCGGCGACCACTACAGCGCGATCGCGGGTACGGCGGCCAGACTCGCGGCCGAGCGCGCGACACCGGATGACGTCCAGCGGCTCGTCGCGGTCTGCGACAGCCTGGAGAGCGCCAAGGGTCTGGGCGGACGCCGCCGGGCCGACGCCCAGTTCCACATCGAGGTGGCCGCGACCGCCCAGTCCACCCGGCTCTATCGCGCCGAGGTGAGCCTGCAGGCGGAGGTGGGCACGTTGCTCTGGCTCGCGTTCGGCGACGACGAGAGCCACCGCCGCACCGTGCGAAGCTGCCGGGACGTGGTCGGGGCGATCGACCGCACCGACGGCGATGCAGCCCGCGCCGCCGCAGAGGAACGGGTGGCCGACTCGACCGCCCGCCTGATCGACCTCAGACTGGCCTTGGAGGACTGATGAGTTCTTATGAAGGCACTGCCGCCCTGACGCTCGACGCGGGTCTCGAAGCCGTGCTCGACGTGGTCGAGTCCGTTGTCGGGGAAGCGTTCGGGCTGGCGGATCGGGTCGCGAGCACGGTCGGCGAGGTGTTCGCCGACCGGGACAGCGTGCGCCGCGGCGACCTGACTGGTGTCGCCGACCTCGTGCATCCCGCGCTGACCGATCCTGACGGCCGGGTCCAGGGCGCGGGCTTCGTCGCGGCCGTCGACGTACTGGCCGACTCCCGGTGGTGGCTCGAGTGGTTCATGCTCAGCAACGGGTCGGCCGAGCGCCTGGTGGTCGACACCGATCCCCGCGGGGAGAACTTCTACGACTACGGATCCCTGCCCTGGTACGACGTACCCCGCACGACCGGGCGCCGCCACATCACCGGGCCGTACGTCGACTACCTCTGCACCGACGACTACACGCTGACCTTCACCGTGCCGGTTCCGGCCGGGGAACGCTTCGTCGGCGTGGCCGGCGCCGATGTCCGGGTGTTCACGTTCGAGAAGGCCGTGCTGCCGTGCCTCCGGGCCACTCGCCGTACCGTTGCCATCGTCAACGATCAGGGCCGGGTCGTGCTCAGCAACAGCGCCCGCCATGTCAGCGGGACGCTGCTCCGCACGCCGTACGCGTCGTACCCGATCGAGGACCTTCCGCTGTCGCTGGTGGATCTCAGCTAGGTAGATACGTGTCCAGGTACGGGTTGCGGAACTTGCCTGCCGGGTCGTACTTCGCGGCGAGCGCGATGAAGTCGGGCACCTTCGGGTAGCGCTGCCGGAGTGTCGCGGCGTCGGCGGCGAAGACCTTGCCCCAGTGCGGCCGGGCGTCAAGCGGGGCGATCGCCTCCTCCAGCGCGGTGACCACCGGACGTACGGCGGCCTCGTCCTGGATCCAGGTGAAGTGCAGGGCGACGGTGTCCCGGCCCTGACTGGGGCTCAGCCACAGGTCGTCGGCGGCGATCGTCCGGACCTCGGAGACCTGGATGACCGGCGCGAACTGGTTGCCCAGGGCCCGCAATGCGTCGAACGCCTCGGCCGCCCGCTCGCGGGGGACGAAGTACTCGGACTGCAGTTCGTCGCCATTGCTCGGGGTGAACTCGAGCCGGAAGTGCGGGAGGCGCTCGTGCCACGGTCCGGGGATGCCGCCCTGCTGGGTGGCGTAGTCGGCCGGCATCGACTTGATCGGATGCCGGGGGCCGTCGGCAACCTTCGCCCCGAGCCAGGTGGGCTGGATCGGCTCGTGGCCGCGCTGCTTGCGCCAGACCATCACGTCCGGGTCGACCCAGTCGGTGAACGCGCTGACGCTGTACGCACTCCCCATCACCGCGGCGAAGTCCGTCCCGAGCCGCTCCACCGGCAACCCGTCGTACACGACCTGACTGACCTGGTACGACGGTTGCACGTCGAGCGTGAGACTCACCGTCACGCCGAGGGCTCCGAGCGAGACGATCGAACCGGCGAAGTCCGCGTCGCCCCGGGTCAGCGTGACCAGCTCACCACTCGCGTCCACGAGCGTGATCGCGTTGACCGCATCCGCCAAGGGTCCGTTCCCGTCCCCCGACCCATGCGTCCCGGTCGAGCACGCCCCGGCTACCGAGATGTGCGGCAACGACCCCAGGTTGTGCAACGCGAGCCCCTGGGCCTCCAGAGCCGCCGTGATCTCGCCGTACCGCAACCCGGCCGACACGGTGACTCCACTGTCACCGACCTCGATGACCTTCGGCAGCTCGGCAACGCTGACCAGCGTCCCCGTGCTGTCCGCGATGCGGTTGAACGAATGCCCGGTCCCCAGCACGCGCAGCTTCTCGCTCGCCGCAACCAGCTCCTGCAGCTCCTCGACCGACCGCGGCGCCTCGAGCGCACTCGCGAAACTGACATTGCCCGCCCAGTTCGTGACATTTGTCATGGTCTGCACCTTCCTCGCGCGCCGGTCCCGGAACGACTCTCGCACATCATCGATGGTGGGAGATTGACGGTCTTACCCATTGGAGAGGAACTAAGTTGCGCCCCACACTGTCCCGCCGCCGGGTCTTCATCGCCCTCGGCCTGGCGGGTGTCCTGGCCACCGGCACCGCGATCACCGTCGCCGTCAAAGGCCCATCGCAGCCGGCCACGGCCGCCACCGCTACCGCCGTCACGGCTACGCGCGCCATCAGCTGTGACACCAGCGCCGGTGGCAGCCACTTCTACGACGGGCCGTCGGCCTCGAAGAAGTACGACAGCCGGTTCAGCAACAGCGCCGCGCTGCCCCGGCTCGGCTCGTACACCCCGCAGGGCATCGGCACCTGGTGGAACTGGTCCGGGTCGAAGAACCTGCTGCTGGTGACGATGTACCACCCGGGCAAGAACTCGATCATCGTCGGCATCGACCCGGCCACCAACAAGGTCGTCGGCGACGTCGCGATCGCCGAGACGCACGGCGGCGGCATCACCACCGTCTACGGCTGGGCCTTCGTCCAGGGCAGCACCAACGGCATCCGCAAGTACAAGCTGTCGACCCTGGCCGCCGCGATGAAGAAGGCCGGCACGCCGTACGTGAAGGCGACCGGCTCGGAGCGCAAGGTCTACGGCGCGTCGTTCCTGACCAGCTACGGCGACTCGCTGTGGTCGGGCAAGTTCAACGACACCGGCCGCGGCAAGATGTACGAGTACAAGATCAAGCCGGACGGCACGCTGACCACGATCAACAAAGCGTGGGAGATCCCGACCAAGACCCAGGGCCTGCTGGTCACCAAGTCGCACTTCATCTTCAGCACGTCGTACGGCCGGGACAAGCTGAGCAACCTGTACGTCGTCCGCCGCGGACAGCCGGATCTGGACAAGGCGACGCTGAGCTGCTTCCGGGCGCCGAGCATGTCCGAGGGCATCACCGAGTACGGCGGCCGCGCGTACCTGGTGTTCGAGTCGGGCTCCTACCAGTACCGGTCCGACCCGAAGACCAAGAACGTCATCACCCACCTGCACAAGGCGTCGATCTCGTCACTGACCAGCCTGGCGTGACCCGTCGGGCGCCATCCGCGTGCTTGGATGGCGCCCGATGCTCATCTCGTTCGCCGTCGCCGGCTTCTGGTTCCTCGTCTACGCGGTCAGCTTCGGGCGCGATCGGCAGCTGTTCAAGAACGGGATCACACAGCACGTCTAGCGAAGCATCAGTACGGCGGCGACGACACCGGCGATCACGATCAGGGCGCGGAGGAGTCCGCTCGGGAGACGGCGGCCGATGTGCGAACCGACGTACCCACCGACCACGGAACCGACCGCCAGCAGGGCGGCCGCGGTCAGGTCGAGGTCTGCGATGAAGAGAAAGATCACGCTCGCGACCAGGTTCGCGGCCAGCAGGGCCAGCGTCTTGAGAGCGTTGACGATCCGGAGCTCCAGGTCGAGGCCGAGACCGAGCACCGCCATCATCATCACGCCCGCGCCGGCGCCGAAGTACCCGCCGTAGACGCCGGTCAGGGCGGTGAAGAAGGTCGTCGCCGGCGTCATCGTCTCGGGGGACCGCCCGTTCCGGGCCCGCAGCTGGCGCGCGATCCAGGGCTGGACGCCGACGATCAGGCAGGTGAACAGGATCAGCCACGGCGCCGCCGCCGCGAAGACGCCGGCCGGCAGCGCGAGCAGCAACGCCGCACCACCGATCGCGCCGATCGCACACGCCAGGACGACCGCGATCGTGATCGGCCGGGAGATTTCACGCAACTCACGGCGATACCCGAACGAGCCGCTCAGCGCTCCAGGGAGCAGTCCGATCGTGTTCGACGCGTTGGCCACCACCGGCGGAATCCCGAGCGCGATCAGGGCCGGGAAACTGATCAGCGACGCGACGCCGACCGTGGACGTCAGCATGCCGGCCCCGAGCCCTGCTGCGATGACGGCCAGCTGCTCCGGTCCCGTCACGACAGCACGCGCGGCGGACGGGAGGAGGACGGATGCACCCTGACAGCATAGGAACAGCGCCCTGGCCGATCCGTTCAGCCTCCGGATTCCGCTGCGAAGCGTTCGATCCGCGCCACGACGTCCGCCAGCGGCGCGGCCCCGTCCAGCTCCAGATCCGCGCCGTCGCGCAGCAACGGTTCGACCGTCTCCTTGAATTCCAGGCTCCGCGCCAACTCCTCCGGCTGCTTTCCGTACACATTGGTGGTCCGATGGGTCAGTCGCTCGGCCATCACCTCGGCCGTCACAATGAGCAGTACGACGCCGGCGAATCGATCCCGGAACTGCCCCATGTTCGACGCACAACCACTGACGAACAAGACACCGTCCCGCTCATCCGCCAGCAGCTCCTTGACCCGGTCCGCTCGCCACACCCAATCCCGTCCCGGCTCGGACGGCGACGGGCCGCCATCGGCGCTGTCCACCCATTCGGACCATGCGTCGGAGTCCAGATCCACCGCCCGATGACCGAGCTCGGCCAGCCGCGCGACGACGGTCGACTTCCCGACTCCGGACATCCCGGTCACCAAGATCCGTTTCATCGCGTCAGGCTACGACCCAGGCGAGCCAGTGGGGACAGGCTCAGAGCGAGCGGTGAGAGGAACAGGCCCGCGGTGGCGGCGAAGAGTGCAGTCCGGATGCCGAAGGCTCCGGCCGCGGCACCGCCGAGGAGGGCACCGAGCGGGGTCAGGCCCATGCCGAGGAAGTTAATCGTGGCCACGACACGTCCCTGGACCGGGAGCGGAGTGACCGCCTGCCGGATGGCCGTCACCGCGATGTCGACGGTCTGACTCAGTACGCCGTACAGGACGTTGATCGTGATTAGTGCGGCCACCACTGCCGGTCCGGAGCCGTGGAGCGCTGAGGTGCACAGCATGACCAGGTCGGAGATCAAGGCGGCGAACACCACGACCCGGCCGTAGCCGAACCATCGGGGCAGCCAACTGGACAGGAGCGAGCCGATCAGCACGCCCGGGCCGAACGCGGCGAGCACCAGGCCGACAACTGCACCCGGCAGGTCCAGCGTGCGCGTCACGAAGAGCAGGTACACGGTGGTCAGCGCGGTGAAGGAGAACTGGTACACGCAGGTCGCCGTCGCGATCGCCCGCAGCGACCCGTCGTGCACGACGATCCGCAGTCCGTCGCGGATCTGCCGCACCACGCCGCTGAACGCCTCGGAGCTCCTGCTCGGCAGCCGCCGGATGCGCCGGATCGACAAGCTGGACAGGGCGAACAGCACCGCGCTCGCGAGGACCGCGATCGGCGCGGTGAGCAACGACACCAGTGCGCCACCGAGCGCCGGGCCGCAGATCTGCGCGGCCGAGCGAGTGGTCTCCAGCATGCTGTTGCCCTGGGCAAGCTGATCACGCTCGACCAACCGCGGCAGGGCAGCCTGGTACGCCACGTCGAAACAGACCGTGAACACGCCGGCGGTGAACGCCACGACGTACAGGAACGGCAGACCGAGCATCCACCCGAGTGGGACGGCCGCGAGGACGAGCGCTCGGCCCAGGTCGGCGTACACCATCACGGTGCGGGATTGCCAGCGGTCCACCAAGACGCCGACGAACAGCGAGAAGATCAGGATCGGGAGCTGCTGGACAGCGCGGAGCGCGCCGAGCTGGGCCGCCCCGGCCCCGAGTGAGACGACGGCGACCAGTGGCAGGGTCACCTGGCCGGCAAAGCCAGCGAGTTGCGATGCGGTCTGGCCGAGCCAGAGGCTGAGGAAATCACGATGCGCCCACAGGCTGGGCGTGCGCGACGGCAGCGACACGAGGAAGTCCTTGGAGTCGGCCCCGGGCAGAACGCACCAGGGCAGGAGGAACCGTGCCGCTTACCCGCAAGCAGCACGCGATGACGATTGAGGTCAGCGCGTGCTCGATTGACCGGGCATCCCCAACTCCTCGAAGTGTCGACTCGGCCGACAGCCTATTTCACCGTCGCCGCGGTCGCACCGGATTTGATCAGCGGACCTTGACCGCGACAGCGCTGCCCTTGCGGACGTTGCGGCCGTCGGTCACCTCGACGTGGTAACCGAGGGTCTGGCCGCTGCTCAGGCGGCTGTCGGTGAACGTCGTGATGGTCGGCGCCGTCCACGGGTACGAGTAGCGCGACCACGTGCCGATCCTGGTCTTACCCCGGAACACCGTGTACGTCAGCAAGGTGTTGTCCAGGTCGACCACCGTGGAGAAGCTCACCGTCACCTTGTTCACGCGGCTGCTCGAGACCTTCGGCGCACCTGGCGAGGCCGGCACCGCACCCCCCGGAGCATTCGTGAACCGGGTGAGGCCCTGCTGCGGTACGCCGTTCACCTCGGTGAAGTCGCCGCCCGCCCACAGGTCGTTGCCGCCGGACGCGAACGCCAGCGGCCCGACCAGGGTCTCGCCACCGGCGTCGGTGTTCGGGAACCAGGGGCCGAGCTTGCCGGTGGACGTGCTCAACACCAGCAGGTGGTGCATGCCGGTGTTGTCGCCGAAGCCGCCGTCCCCACTGCAGTCGTGGGCATGCGAGCCCTTGTAGAGCCAGTTGCCGAGGGCTTTGATCGCCTCGGTCGCGCCCAGGCAGTGGTTCTGCCACAGCAACTTGCCGGTGGTCGCGTCGGCGGCGAGTACGCCGTCGTAGCAGCCGATGCCGCTGCCGGCATTGGCCACGAAGACTTTGTCGCCCTGCGTCTCGATGTCCTTGACCCGGCTGTCGCAGTCCGGCGTCTCCGCCGGGATCGCGGCGGCGGCCGGCATCGCGAACGCGGCACCGGTCCTGGCGTTCACCATGGCGAGTGCGTGATGATCCGCGCCGTTCAACGTCGTGAAGCCGCCGCCGACGAAGACGCGCGTACGGTCGACGGACAGGTCGATCGCGTGTACGTCGTCGTCCGCGTCCGGATTCCACGGCAGCAGCGCGCCGGTGTTCAGGGCCACGGCGGCGAGGCGATTGCGGGTGACCTTGCCCACCCGGCGGAAGGATCCACCCAGGTAGACGGTGTTGCCGGTGATCGCCAGCGCCGCGACGCGGTAGTTGACCGCCGGATCCCACCCGGCCACAAGGTTGCCGGTGGCAACGTTGAACAGCGCGACGCGCTGACGGGGCTGGCCGTTCACGGCCGTGAAGTCGCCGCCGATCACGACCCACTTGCCGTCCGGGGAGGTCGCGATGCTCCAGACCGGGCCGTTGACACTCGGGGCGAACCGCGTTGGAGCACCGGTGGTCCGATTGAAAGCCGCGACGTACTTCCGGGCCGCGTCCCCCTCGCCCACCGGCTTGCCCGGCGGCCTGATCCGGGTGAACAGGCCGCCCGCGAACACCGTGTTCCCGGCGACGGCCAGCGCGTTCACGCTGGCGTTGGTCTGCCACGTCGGGTACTTGACCGCGGACAGGGCCGAGGCGAACCCCGACGGGGCCTGGCCCGACCGGCCACCCGTCGCCGCCACCACTGGCCGGCCGGACGGGACCAGCGCCGCGGCGACCACGGCCGCGGTGGTGACAAGTGCCAGAACTGCCTTCTTCATGAGCGCCCCCAAGGGCCGCTCCGGCGGATGGCGCCAGCCCATGACTCGTGCGTTTGTGACGGTGTGCCAGCACACGATAACTCTCGGCTCACAGCGGCTGGTCATCGCGGTGGGTTGACGAGGTTTTATTAGACGGCTAAGTTTTCTGGTTAGCCGACTAAATGTTAGTGGAGGAGCGGTTCATGGAGCTGGGACTGAAGGACGCGGCCGTGCTGGTGACCGGTGGGTCGTCGGGGATCGGGCGGGCCACCGCGGTCGCGTACGGGCGCGAAGGTGCACGGGTCGCGATCACCTACAACTCCCGGAAGGACGCGGCCGAGGCGGTCGCGGAGGAGATCGAGGCGGCCGGCGGTACGGCGTACGTCGTACCGATGGAGCTGAACGAGCCGGAGACGATCGCGGCCGCGGCCGCCTCGACCATCGAGCGGTGGGGCGGGCTCGACGCGGTGGTGGGGAACGCGGTCAACTGGGGCAACCTGGGGTTCAACGACCGGCCGGAGAACATCGAGGACGCCAAGCCGGAGTGGTGGACCCCGATCCTGCGGGCCAATCTCGAGGGGAACTTCCATCTGGTGCAGCAGGTGGCGCCGGCGCTGCGGCGTTCGACCCACGGTCGCCTCGTGCTGCTGACGACGGATGTGGCTGTCCGTCCGCTGCCCGGGTCCTGGCCGTACGGCGCGGCGAAGGCCGGGCTGCACGGGTTCGTCACCGCGCTGCAGCACGACCTCGGGAGGGACGGCGTCCTGGTCAACCTCGTGATGCCTGGTATCACCCTGGAGAACGGCGAGCACCGGGTCATCCCCAAGCCGGCGCTCGACCGGATCGCGGCCGGGTTCAGCGCCCGCAAACTGCCGGACACCACCGATGTGGCCGACGCGATCCTGTTCCTCACCTCGCCGCGGACCACCGCGATCCAGGGCGAGATCGTGCGGGTGACCGGAGGTCAACTGCTGGCCGGGTGACCCACCGACGGCCCGCAATCCGGGGTCTGTGGGCGGGAACGCTTGTACCGTTGGCCTAGGACACCTGGCAAAGGAGCGTCGCGATGGCCCGCGCACTGATCGTGGTTGATGTGCAGAACGACTTCTGCGAGGGCGGGAGTCTGGCGGTCAGCGGCGGAGCGGATGTCGCGTTCCGGATCGGCGAACTGCTGCACAAGTGGCACGAGGACGACCCGGCGGACCGGCAGTACGCGTACGTCGTGGCGACCCGGGATCACCACATCGACCCGGGTGAGCACTTCTCCGACCACCCCGACTACCTGGACTCCTGGCCGCGGCACTGCGTGGCCGGCACCGACGGCGTCAGCTTCCACCCGAACCTGGACCCGCAGCCGTTCGACGCGATCTTCAACAAAGGCGAGTTCGCGGCCGCCTACTCGGGCTTCGAGGGCAAAGCCCACGAAGGCGGCCACGAACTCGAGCACTGGCTGCGGTCCAAGGGTGTCACCGAGGTCGACATCTGTGGACTCACCACCGACTACTGCGTCCGAGCGACCGCTCTGGACGCCCACCACGCAGGTTTCGCCACGACGGTCCTCACCACCTTGACCGCCGGAGTCGCACCCGCCACCACGCAACAGGCACTCAGCGAACTCCGCGCGGCCGGCGTCACCCTCACCTGACCGGCGCCCCCGGGCCGATCGGGGATCAGGACGGCGACGATCGCCACCGCCGCCGGCCCGAACACGACCGTTGCCCGCAGCAACCCTTGGTCAAGGCCTGCGGATGTCTCAGCGTTTGGCCGCGACCTTGAGGACCACGTCCTTGTCTCTGATCAGGAAGCCGCCCTTGACGAAGTAGCTCGCCGGCACCGTCTTGGGTGTGGTCACAGTGTTGCCCACGGTGAGCCGGTACTCGGGGACGGTGTAGCCGCGCTGCTTGAGGATCGCCAGGACCTGCCCGACCCGCAGGTTCTTGTACTTCACGCCCTGCAGGGCCTCGCCACGACCGTCGATGGCCCCGGAGAACGACAGATCCTCACCAGGCCGCGCGGCACGGGCGACGACCAGGGCCGCGTCGCCGGAGTAGTCCTTCGGGATCAGGAACTGCGGGACGCACGGGTAGGTCCCGGCCTGCACGCATCCGGCCGGATCCTCGCTCTGTTCGATGTCGGGCGAGTCCGGCCCGAACATGGCCGCGGGAGCCTGACCAACGACCGAGGGCGAACCGGGCAGCAGCTTGAGCGTGATGTTCAGATGACGCTTCTTGAATTCCTTGTTGTAGCGCGCGGTGTCGGCGAGCGGATCGACGATCCGCACCCTCAGGTAGTTCCCTTCGGGCGTGAACGACAACGCGGGGCCGAGGGCCTCGTGACGGGAGTCACCCGGCAGTTCGACGATGGTGATCGCGGCGGCCGCAACGACGGTGGCGACGACGAGCACCGGCGTCGCCCGCAGGTCGTCCCGCAGCTTGTCGGCGAGCCCGTGCCGCCGTGTCTCGCCGCGGCGATGGTTTGCGAGCACCCGCCGGGCCACGCCGTACAGCCAGGGGAGTGCCTGCGCAGCCGGTACGTCGTCCAGCCGCCGCCAGGCGATCAGGAACGTCTCGGCCACCAAGTCGGCCGCGTCCTCGCGGATGTCGAGCCGCCGTACGACGTACCGCAGTACGGCGTCGTGGTGACCGGTGAACAGGTTCTCGAAACGGGTCAGCCGGAGGTCGGGAGGAGGCTCGAGCACTTCGCCGGCCTCCCCCGACCCCACCGGGGTCATCGTCTGCAATCGCGTCATACCCGGTTTGTGTCCGGGCGGCGCGACTTCTTACGTCAAGGGTTCACGACGATGGGGGCACCGTTCGAGACCAGGGACCAGTCGACGGTGTGGAAGGCGGCCGGGTCGACCGTGCCGGTGCTGGTGACGTAGTCGATCATCAACTGGCGGATCTCGACCTGGCGGTTGTAGACGACCGGCGCGGTCTTGACGTGCGGGAAGTTGCCGCCGCCGGACTGCCGGTAGTTGTTGACCGCGACCACGAACTGCTGGTCGGCGGCCAGCGCGACCCCGTCGTACGCGAGGTCCGTGATCCGCGACCCCACCGCCTGGGCGATGTCGATCTTGTAGGTCAGGGGCTTCGACAGGCCGCCCATGATGTCGTAGTTGTAGTCCGGCGTACCGGTCGGTGCGGTCGGGGTCGGGGCATTGGTGACCTGGTCGGACGGGAACGGCCCGGTGCCGGTCACCTGCTTGAAGTACTGCGCGGAGAACTCGAGGTAGTCCTTGACCTGCGCACCCGACATCGTCACCGCGAGCAGCGTGTTGTCGAAGATGTAGAGCCCGGCCACGTCGCGCACCGAGACGTCACCGGCCGGGATCGCGGCCGCCCGGTTGAACGGCGCGGCGATCGCGAGCACCGGCAGCGAGGCCTGCGGCGTACCGGCCAGGGCCTTGGACACCGCGTCGGCCTGGATGAAGTTGACGAAGTCCAGCGCGGCGGTGTCCTCCCACGGCGCGGTCGCCGCGGACATCGCCTCCTTGCAGGTGCCGATCTTGCCGTTGACGTACTCGACGACCTTGTCGTGGTCCTTCTGCAGGACGGCGACCACCTTCGGGTCGGCGTCGACCGTGTTCGCGTTCAGCACCTGGCTGTGCCGGCCGACGACCTTCCAGCGGCCGTGGACCTTCTGCAGATCCAGGTCGATCAGCGACAGCCGCATACCCCACTTCAGCGGCTCGGTCAGCACGACCTGCTCGCCGCTGGTCGTGTTCGTGACGAGGCGCTCCGGGATCTCCAGGTGCGCGTGCCCGACGAGCACGGCGTCGATGCCGGGGACGGTCTCGGCCATCAGCACCGACGCGTTCTCCGGGTACGGCAGGGCGTCGCCGTACGACGAGGAGAGGTCCATGCCGGAGTGCGCGGACACGATCACCACGTCGGCGCCGGCCTTGCGGACCCGTGGGACCCAGAGCTTGGCCAGCTCGACGATGCCGCCGAATTTGACCTTGTGTTGTCGACGTTCGCCTTGTCCCAGATCGCGATGCCCGGATTGGTCAGGCCGAGGATGCCGACCGTGATCGGCTTCTCGCCCGGCACGTGCACCCGCTTCAGCACGTACGGCGGGAAGACCGGAAGGCCCGTGGTCCAGTCCTGGGCGTTGGCCCCGAGCAGCGGGAACCGCAACTGCCGCTGGAACTTGCGCAGGATGTCGAGCCCATAATTGAACTCGTGGTTGCCCAGCGCCGCAGCGTCGTACCCGATCTGGTTCATCGCGGCCGCCATCGGGTGGATATGCCCGCCGGTGATGGGTTCGATCCGGGCGAAGTAGTACGCCAGCGGGGTGCCCTGGATGGTGTCGCCGGCGTCGAGCATCAGCGGGCCCGGCGCGTGCCGCTCGGCGGCGATCCGGTCCCGGACCGCGGTGACCAGGGTGGAGATCTTGGCCAGGCCGATGTCGTTGTGCGCGGCGTCGTCGTACTCGGCGTTCTTGAAGTAGTCCCAGTTCAGGACGTTGCCGTGCAGGTCGGTGGTACCCATCACGGTCAGCCGGACCGCCTTGCCGCTGCCGCCATCGCCGTGGCCGGCGTACGCGGGCACCGCTTGGAACCCGGCCGCGGCCAGCGCCGCGGCACCGCCGATCACAGTTCGCCTCGTCATCGTCGTGCGCTCACCGCTGTCCGTCATCATTCGCCTCACGTGTGGTCGCTGCTGCCTGCGCCGGGGTCCCCGGCATCTGGTCACCCTAAGGCCGACACACCCCGGACCCCATGTCCGGATGGCCCCGCCGACGCGAGAGGATGCCGGTCATGACCAAGCCGCCCGGCAAGATCCTGCCGTTGGTCGCCGCCCTGCTCTGCGGTGCCGTCCTCGCCCAGGCCGCCAAGCCGTCCGACCACTCGATCACCAGCGCCGCGCCCGTCCTCCAGGCCGCCTCGGCGCATGGACCGCTGAGTCCGCCGATCACGCACAAACAAGACACATCGGTCGGGCCGCGGAAACCGCCGCACCCGTCCCAGCGCAGTATCACGCCGACGACCGCGCCGGACGACTGGAACCTGACCGCGCACGGCAAGGTCCTCTATCTGACGTTCGACGACGGACCGCAGCCCGAGTGGACGCCGAAGGTGCTGCAGGTCCTGCGCAAGCACAAGGCGCACGCGACGTTCTTCGTGCTCGGCATCCAGGTGGCGCAGTTCCCGGAGCTGGTCACGCTCGAACGGGCCGCCGGTCACCACGTCGGCAACCACACCTGGGACCACAAGACGCTGACCCTCCTGCCGGAGGCGAAGATGCGGCAGGAGATCGCGTCCGGCGTGAAATCGAAATGCCTGCGCCCGCCGACCGGGGCCACGAACGCCAAGATCGAGGCGACCGCGGCCGCCTTGCATCAGCGCCAGGTCCTGTGGGATGTCGACACCGAGGACTGGACCAAGCCGGGCACGGCGAAGATCGAGCACGAGATCCTCCGCGGCGCCAGGCCGGGCGCGATCATCCTGATGCATGACGGTGGCGGCAACCGCTCCCAAACCGTCGCAGCCCTCGACAGCGCCCTGACCAAACTGACCAAGCTGGGCTACACCTACCAGAGCCTGCCCTGCTAGCCGCTAGCGACGGACGCCGGCGGTGCCCCCGGAGAAGTGCTTGAGGGCCTCGTCGATGACGTGGACCGGCTGGTCCAGCGACTTGACCAGATACAGGCCGGTCGGGCGCAGGAGCGGATTGGGCTTCACGACGGTCCGGACCGCGGGCTGGTCGAGGCCACGGACGCCGGCCGTGGTGGCGCCGACGCCTGGAGCAAGGTCCAGCTCGAGGGCGTACTGACCGAAGAGCTTCTCCTGCCGGAAGCCGCGGACCGTCGACCACGGCAGCACGACCGGGTACGCCGCTCCTTCGCAAGCCAGCTCCAGCGCCTTGGGCGACATCCGCATGGCGACCGGCTGGAGCTCGTTGGCGGCGTACCAGCGTTGGCGCTCCGCCTGGAGCCGCAGCGCCAGGACGGTGCTGAGCACGAGCGGGATCATTGCCGCGATCAACAACACGGCGAACGGCCACATCCCCGCACCACGGAACGCGAACACCGCGTAGAGCGCGGCGACGATGCCCACGGCGCCGATCACCAGCGTCACCCAGGCGCCGCGCCGCTGCACCTTCGCGACGATCTCGCGCCGGCGCAGCACCGCATCCCGATCGACGCCGACGACAAAGGTCCGCGCCGCCTCCCCGTGCTCACTCACCGGTCAAGAATCCCACACGATCCAGGCCTACGAGCTGCGGCGGCCGGCCCAGGTCCAGGCGTAGACGCCGTCGTCGACCGCCTGACCGCCCTCGCCCAGCTCCAGCGGACGGAACGTGTCGACCATCACCGCGAGCTCCTCGAACCGCTCGGCGCCCAGTGAGGCCTCGATCGCAGACGGCTGCGGCCCGTGCGCGTACCCACCGGGGTGCAGCGAGATCGAGCCCAGTCCGATCCCCGACCCCTTCCGCGCCTCGTAGTCGCCGCCGCAGTAGAACATGACCTCATCGGAGTCGACGTTCGAGTGGTAGTACGGCACCGGCACCGACAGCGGGTGGTAGTCCACCTTCCGCGAGACGAAGTTGCAGACCACGAAGTTGATGCCCTCGAACACCTGGTGGACGGGTGGCGGCTGGTGGATCCGCCCGGTGATCGGCTCGTAGTCGCTCACGTTGAACGTGTACGGGTACAGGCAGCCGTCCCACCCGACCACGTCGAACGGATGCGTCGCGTACGTCATCCGGCTGCCGACGATCCCACCGGGACCGCTGCCCCGGTGCTTCACCAGCACCTCGACGTCCGTGTCCTCGACCACGAGCGGCTCGCTCGCCGCGTGCAGGTCTCGTTCGCAGTACGGCGAGTGCTCGAGGAACTGCCCGTAGCGGGACAGATACCGCTTCGGCGGCGCGATGTGGCTGTTCGCCTCGATGCAATACGCGTGCACACCGTTCGGGCCGGGGAGCCAGCGATGCGTGGTCGCCCGCGGGATGATCACGTAGTCGCCCTCGACCGCGTTCAGCACCCCGAACACCGTCTCCACGGTCGCCGACCCCTTCTCGACGTACACGCACTCGTCCCCGATGGCGTTGCGGTAGTACGGCGACGGCTGCTCGGCGACGACGTACGAGATCCGGACGTCGCCGTTCCCGAGGACGAGCCGGCGGTCGTCGACCGCATTGCTCTTGGAGGTGTCGGTGAACAGGTCATGCAGTTTCAGGTGCCGCGGGGTCAGTGGGTGATTGGCCACGGTGGCCAGGTCGGGCAGGTCCCACACCTGCGAGTCCACGATCGCGGACGGGACGCCGGCGTGGTACAGCAACGACGAGTCCGATGAGAACCCCTCCTCCCCCATCAGCTCCTCGTAGTACAGCCCGCCGTCCGGTTTCCGGAACTGCGTGTGCCGCTTCGGTGGAACCTGGCCGACCTGCCGGTAGAACGTCATGACCCCTGCTCCCGGACTTCTCACAGTCCATCCGATTATCGGACGCATGCGTCCGCTTACCGAAAGCATCCGTTAGGCTCAGGGCCATGTCAACCGTCCCTGCCCTGTTCCGGCACCTGGTCGACGACGCATCGATGTTCCCGCCCGGGGACCTGCCGCTGGCCGAGGCCGTCGCCGCCCACCGCGCGCACCGCCGGGCGCCGTACGCCGATCTGGTCGGACCGTTCGTGTGCACCGACGAGGACCTGGTGAAGGTCTCCGCGGAGGCCGCCCGCGACGGCGCCGGCCCGCTCGAGGTCGCCGTCGTGATCACCGGCGGCGCCGGCGGGATCGAGCCCGCGGTCCGGTACGGCGACCGGTCCCACGACGTCGAGGTGAAGGCGATCGAGGTCCGGCTGCGGAACGAGGACGACCTGTCCCGCAACGCGCTGCGCGTGGTCCGCGCGTGTGACGACTGCCTCGACGAGGAGACGGCGTACGTCGAAGTGGGTCTGGACGGGGCGTGGGAGCGCGCACTCGACGTCGTCGCCGATGCCGGGTACGCCGCCAAGCTGCGGACCGGCGGGCTCGATGCGGCGTTGTTCCCGTCGGAGATCCAGGTCGCGGCGTTCATCACCGCCTGTCTGGATCGCGAGGTCGCGTTCAAGTGCACGGCCGGGCTGCACAACGCAGTCCGACATACCGCGGCCGGCACCGGGTTCGAGCATCACGGGTTCCTGAACGTGTTACTCGCCACCCGGGCGTCTCTCGACGGCGCCTCACAGGACGAACTGGCCGCCGTACTGGCGTCGCGGGACGGTGACGCGCTCGCCGACCGGGCCCGCGAACTGTCCGAGGACCAGGCCGTGAGCACGCGCCGCTGGTTCACCTCGTTCGGCTCGTGCAGTATCGAGGAACCCCGCCACGACCTGACCGCGCTGAACCTGCTGGAGGGGCCCTCATGACCTGGATCGACATGCCGCCGAACTCGCCGTTCGGGCCGGACAACCTGCCGCTTGGCGTGTTCCGGCACGGCGACGAGGACCCGCGGGTCGGTGCCGCGATCGGTGACCAGGTGATCGATCTCGCGCCGCTCGCGTCCGCGCAGATGCTGGACGGCGCACAACTGTTCGCCGAGCCGACGCTGAACGCCTTTCTCGCGCTCGGCCGCCCGGCCTGGCGCGCGACCCGCAACTGGCTGCTCGAGCTCGTCCGCAACGAGAACGACCGGGACACCGTCGAGCCACACCTGATCCCGCAGTCCGCCGTCACGATGCAGCTCCCGTTCGACGTCGGGGACTACGTCGACTTCTACGCCTCCGAGCAGCACGCGACCAATCTCGGCCGGCTGTTCCGCCCGGACTCCGAGCCGCTGCTGCCGAACTGGAAACACCTCCCGGTCGGCTACCACGGCCGGTCCGGCACGATCGTTGCCAGCGGCACCGACATCGTCCGCCCGTCGGGTCAGCGCAAGGCGCCCGACGCGCCCGCTCCGACGTACGGTCCGTCCCAGCGCCTCGACATCGAGGTCGAGCTCGGCTACGTCGTCGGTACGCCGTCCGCACTCGGGAAGCCGGTGTCCGTGCGGGATTTCCGCGAGCACGTGTACGGCGTGGTGCTCGTGAACGACTGGTCCGCGCGCGACCTGCAGGCGTGGGAGTACGTGCCGCTGGGACCGTTCCTCGGGAAGTCGTTCGCCACGTCCATCTCGCCGTGGGTCGTCTCGCTGGAGGCCCTCGAGGCCGCAGCCGTCCCGCTTCCGGCGCAGGATCCGCCAGTCCTCCCCTACCTGGCGAGCGACGACCTGGTGAACTACGACATCACCTTCGAGGTCTATCTGAACGGCCAGCTGGTGAGCTCACCGCCGTACAAGGACATCTACTGGTCGCCGGCGCAGATGCTGGCGCACCTGACCGTGAACGGCGCCTCGGTCCGGACCGGGGACCTGTACGCGTCCGGCACGGTCAGCGGCCCGGCGAAGGACCAGCGGGGCTCGTTCATCGAGCTCACCTGGGGCGGGCGTGAGCCGCTCGTCCTGGACGGCAAGGAGCACACCTTCCTCGAGGACGGCGACAAGGTGACGATCACCGCCTGGGCCACGGCTGCCGACGGCACCCGCCTCGGCCTCGGCGAGGTCACCGGCACGATCCTCTCCTGAGCAAACCTGTTCATAAGTGTTCGTTTCTCTTGACGTGTTAGCGGTTACGTGCGAACTTTCTGCGCATGAAACCTTCAGTGGGGTGTGGAGTACTGACTGTAGCGATGGCTGCCGGCGTGTTGAGCGTGCCTGTGGGTGCGCACGCCGCCGGTGATCTGACGCTTCGGTCGAACGACTTGACGGTCACCGTCGGAGCCGACTTCCCGCGGGTGATCAAGTACGTCGACAATGCCTCCGGCCAGGCTCTCGGCGGCCAGCCGGATGCGATCTCGACGGTCACCATCGACGGAGTGGCCCGGACGGCGCACCTGTCCGCGCCACCCACGGTCAGTGGCGGGCGAGCGTCGTACCACTTGGCGTTCGACGCGCTGCCCGGGGTAGAGCTGGACGCGAGCCTGAGCGTGAGCGGCCGGGTGACGACGTTCGCGATCGACGCGGTCCGCGACACCGAGACCAGCCGCGTGCACACCATCGACATCCCTGATCAGGACCTGGTGTCCGTCGCGAGTACGGACGCCGGGGCGACCACCGCCTTCACCACGCTGGACCCGGACTCCACTCGCACCGCGGACAAGATCACGCCCGTCACCGCGGCGACCCCGGCCGAGCCATCCGCGACGGGAGCGGCGTACGCGTTCGTGAACACCAGCGGTCTGGCCGCCGGCATCGAGTCGAACTCCGTCTACGACAAACCCTCCGGCCAGTCCGTCGACGACGGCGCCCGGTTCTGGCACCAAGCCCGCAAGGCAGCCGACGGCAGCACCCGTGTCGGCGTGTGGAGCGGTCAGTGGACCTACCGCGCCGACACCTCGCCGTACACCGAGCCGTTGCCCTGGGCAAGGTCGTGGTGACGCCGGACGCGAACCAGGACCAGACCGTCGACTGGCAGGACGGCGCGATCGCGTTCCGCTCGATCATGACCGAGCCGCAGGGCGGCGACCAGGTCAAGGACCGGGTCGTCACGCACATCCCGTTCAACTTCGCCAGCCAGGCGACGCACCCGTTCCTGCGGACGCTCGACGACGTCAAGCGGATCTCCCTGGCCACCGACGGGCTCGGCCAAATGGCCCTCCTCAAGGGGTACGGCGCCGAGGGCCACGACTCGGCTCACCCGGACTACGGTGGCAACTACAACACCCGCGCCGGCGGCCTGACCGACCTGAACACGCTGCTGAAGCAGGGCAAGTCCTGGAACGCCGCCTTCGGCGTCCACGTGAACGCGACCGAGTCCTACCCGGAGGCCAATGCGTTCAGCGAGGACCTGGTAGACAAGAACTCCAAGGGCTGGAACTGGCTGAACCAGAGCTACTACATCAAGCAGCGCCCTGACCTTGCCACCGGCAACATCGTCAAGCGGTTCCAGCAACTCCGCGACGAGACCGACAAGAACCTGCAAGAGCTCTACATCGACGTGTACTACCAGTCGGGCTGGCTCGCCGACGGCCTGACCCGGCAGCTGGCCGGACAGGGCTGGCAGATCGCGACCGAGTGGGCCGACCGGCACGAGCGCACCTCGCTGTGGTCGCACTGGGCCAACGACCTCGACTACGGCGGTCCGACGAACAAGGGCCTGAACAGCCAGATCATCCGGTTCGTCCGCAACCACGAGAAGGACGTCTGGAACAACGACCCGATCCTCGGCCAGTCCGCCATCGTCGAGTTCGAGGGCTGGACCGGCGAGACCGACTGGAACGCCTTCTACGCCAACATCTGGCGGCGGAACCTGCCGGCGAAGTTCCTCCAGCAGCAGAAGATCACCGACTGGAACAGCAACGACATCGCCTTCACCGGTGGCGTCCGCGGTGCGGTCGAGAACGGCAAGCGGACCGTGTACGTCGGTGCCGCGAAGGTGCTCGACGGCGACAAGTACCTGCTGCCCTGGGACAACAACAAGAAGCTCTACCACTACAACCCGGCCGGCGGCCGGACGACGTGGCAGCTCCCGGCGGCCTTCGCGGGCGTACCGAAGTTCTCGGTCTACAAGCTGACCGACAACGGCCGGGTCAAGGTCGCGTCCGCACCTGTGCACAACGGCGCGATCAGTCTCGACGCGACCGCCGGTCAGCCGTACGTGATCTACCCGGACGCGGCGCCGTCACCGCGGAGCGCGAACTGGGGTGACAGCGCGCACCTTAAGGACCCCGGCTTCAACGCCGGCAACCTCGCCGCGTGGAACGCCACCGGCGGCGCGACGATCGACACGCTGGCCAACGGCCAACACGTCGCATCGCTCGGCAGCAAGACCTCGTCGCTGCGCCAGCGGATCACCGGCCTCACCCGCGGCCGCATCTACAGCGCCTCGGCCTGGATCGAGGTCGAACCGGGCAAGTCCCGACCGACCACGCTGACGGTCGACGGCGTACGCAACGTGGTGACGAGATCGACCGCCCAGAACATGGTCGCCTCCGACGACAAACAGGGCGCCTACTACCAGCGAGCCCGCGTCGTCTTCGATGCCAAGGGCGACAGTGCCGACCTCAGCATCAGCGCGGCCGGCGGGGCCGCCAAGGTTCGCATCGACGATGTCCGCGTGGTGGAGACGAAGCGTCCGGCCGCCGGACTTGTCGACGACTTCGAGAATGTGGACCAGGGCTGGGGACCGTTCGTGAAGGGCGATGCCGGTGGGGTCACCGACCCACGGACCGTGCTCGCTCGCAAGCACGCGCCGTACACGCAGGCCGGCTGGAACGGGAAGCTCGTCGACGACGTCCTCGACGGTGAGTGGTCGCTCAAGTCCCATGAGGAGAACCAAGGGCTGGTCTATCGAACCGCGCCGTGGACGGTGAACTTCCAGCCGGGCCACAAGTACAAGGTCAGCTTCGACTACGCCAGCGGTCGGGCCGGCCAGTATGCGTGGGTCCAGGGCGTCGACCGGCCGGACTCGGTCGAGGTCAAGTCCACGCCGATCGGCGAGCAGCGGACGAAGGCGGCCTTCAGCCAGGCGTTCGTGGCCGGATGCGGCGGCGACTACTGGGTGGGCCTGCGCAAACTGTCCGACGGCGGTGACCAGGCGGACTTCATCATGGACAACTTCGCCGTCACCGACCTCGGTACGACGTCGGAGCCGGCCGACTGTACTTCGGTCGGGGTGTCCGGTGTGACCGGTCTCGTCTCCGGTGAGGCGAACACGGTAGTCACCACGTTCACCAACGACGATGTCGTTGCCGCGAACAACATCACGCTGGGATTGACTGCTCCGGAAGGCTGGACCGTCGCGGCGACGACTCCGGCCACCCACGCGACTGTTGCCCCCGGCGCCAGTGTGACGACCAAGTGGGACGTGACCCCGCCGGCCGGCACGCCGGAAGGCAAGTACGTGCTGACGGCAACGGGTGGTCAGTCGACGATCAGTGCCGAGGCGACCGTTCTGCCGCCAGGTATCGTGCCGCAGTCCCGGATCACGGTGGCGGACGTGAGTAGTGAGGACGTCGCCACGGGCGGTGCGGCGACGTCGGCGCTCGACGGAAACCCCAGCACGCTGTGGCATTCGGCGTGGTCGGAGGTGCCGACGCCGGCGACCTTCCCGCACCACATCACGCTCGACCTCGGATCGACGTACCAGGTCGACGGGTTCAGCTACCTGCCACGGCAGAGCGGGACGAACGGGATGTTCAAGGGCTACGAGCTCTACGTCAGCGCCGACGGCCAGGACTGGGGTACGCCGGTCGCGACCGGCGAGTTCCCGAACACGACGGCGACGCAACGGCTGGACTTCGCCGCCAAACCCGGACGGTTCGTGAAGCTCGTCGGCACCAGCTCACTCAACGGCGCGGTCTTCGGATCCGCCGCGGAACTCAACGTCTACGGCACCCACTAAACGCCAAACCCCCACTTTCAGGGGCCAACCCCTGAAAGTGTTGTGGTTACTTGGTGATGGTGACGCTCGCGGTCTTGGCGGCGCGGTCGCGTCGTGAATGCTTGTGTTACGAGTCCGTCTCAGGTCCTGCCGGCAGGACCAGCCGGGCCAGCGCACCACCACCGGCGCACGCGCCAAAGGTCAGCTCGGCCCCGAGCACCTTGGCGTGGCCCGCCGCGATGGTCAGGCCGAGGCCGTGCCCGACTCCGCGCTCGGCCATCCCGGACCGGAACCGACGCGGGCCCTCGGCAATCAACTCCTCCGGGTAACCGTTGCCGTGGTCAACCACCTCGACGGTCCGGCCGCTGACCGTGACCTCGACCGGCGGCGCACCGTGGCGCAGCCCGTTGACGATCAGGTTGGCCAGGATGCGCTCAACCCGGCGCGAGTCCGTGGACACGGTGACGTCGGGACCGAGCTGATGCACCACCACGCTGTCCGGCGGAAGCGCCTGCTGCATCCGCAGCCGGCCGACCGCGGAACCGACGAACGCCCCAAGGCCGACCAGCTCGAGGTCGGCCTGCTCGACACCGGAGTCGAACCGGGCGATCTCCAGCAGGTCCTCGACCAGGCGGCGCAGCACCTTGGCTCGGTCCCGGACCAGCTCGCTCGGCCGCCCCGCGGGCAGCAACTCGGCCGCGGTGGTCAGCCCGGTCACCGGAGTCCGCAGGTCGTGCGCGACGTCGGCGGTGAACCGCCGTTCGGCCTCCAGCTGACCACGCAATGAGCTGGCCATCGTGTCCAGCGCGGCGGCCAGCGATTGCACCTCGTCCTTGCCCTTGCCGACCGCCTCGGCCGCCGACGCGTCCAGATCGCCGGCCGCGATCCGGCGCGCCGTCCCGGCCACCGCGACGATCCGCCTGGACAGGCTGCCGGCCAGGATCACGCTGACCAGGGCGACCAGCGCGACCGTCCCGAACCCGCCGAGGACGAGCGCCTGCTGCAGCGCCTTCATCGAGTCGTCGCTGGTCTCGTAGTCCTGCTCGATCGAGAGGATCTTGCCGTCCTTGACCCCGACCGCCGCCCACATCTTCGCGCGCGGCGACCCGGTCTTGAACGTCGCCCGCTTGCCCTCCAGCACCGCCTCGCGCAACTGGGGCGGCAGATCGGGGTCGTCCAACTTCGCCCCGAGCACCGGGACGTCGTTGGTGTCGTAGTTCTGCGCCGCGAGCTGGATCCGCTCGTCCGCGAAACTGCGTGTGCGGTCGAGCCGGGCCGACTGCGCCTGGGTGTAGACCGCGACACACAGCACGAGAATCGCGAGCGCCGAGACCAGCAGGAAGATCAGCCCGAGCTTGCCACGGAGACCCACTCCTAGGCCCGCAGCTTGTATCCGAATCCGCGGACCGTTTCGATCCGGTCCGCGCCGATCTTGGTCCGCAGCCGTTGCAGGTGGACGTCGACCAGGCGGCCGTCGCCACCCCACTCGTAGTCCCAGACCCGCTGCAGCAGGGTGGAGCGACTCAGCACGACACCCGGGTTGTTGGCGAACTCGATCAGCAGCTTGAGCTCGGTCGGTGTGAGCTGGACGGTCGACCCACCACGCCGTACCTCCAGGGCCTCGCGGTCCAGCTCGAGGTCGCCGAACGACTCCACTCCCGAGCCGGCCGTCGGAGTCGGTCGCTCCGGATCGGACACCGCCCGCCGCAGCACCGCCCGCAGCCGGGCCACCAGGACCTGCGTGTCGAACGGTTTGGTCACGTAGTCGTCCGCGCCCGCCTCCAGCCCGAGTACGACGTCGAGCGCGTCTCCGCGGGCGGACACCATCACGATCGGGACCGTGCTGGTCTCCCGGACCCGGCGGCACACCGAGATCCCGTCCAGCCCGGGCAGCATGATGTCGAGCATCACGACGTCGGGATGGATCTTCTCGAATCGTTCGATCGCTTCCAGGCCGTCCTCGGCCGTGGTCACGTCGTACCCGTGGCGTTCGAGGGTCAGTTGGGTCGCCTCACGGATCACCGCGTCGTCCTCGACCATGAGAATGCGCGCTGCCGGTTCTTCCGGTACCACCGAACTTCAGTCTCCCTTATTGGTCGGTCGAGCTCACCTTGGCCATCTGACGGCCGTCCCAACGGTAGACCTCGATCCGCCCGCCCGACGGGCAACAGACCTTGTCGTCGATCGTGAAGATCTTCGACTCGACGACCAACTCACCCTGCGGGCTGGCATTGACCGTCGGCAGATCGGCTTTCAGGCTCCAGATCGGTCGCGGGCCCGAGGGCTCGACGGCGATCAGGAAGAAACCGAAGACGAAATTCTCCAGGGTGTGGATGAAGACGATCTGCTGAGGAGTACCGCTGTGCATAACATCAACGGTCTTACCCCGGCTGAGGCAACGCGGAATCACCGTACATTTCTCCAGCACGCTCCGCGCGTACTGCGGCAGGTGCTTGTCGGCGAGCAGTTTGACCCGGACCTGGCCCAGGTCGACGGCCACCTCTGGCGTCAGCTTGGGCTCCGGTTGCACGCCGTTGGTGCCCAGGGCGATGGACGGCGTCGGGCTGGCCGGGGGCGCCTCGGCCCCCTCGACCCGCAGGCCGCCGCCGTTCGCGCAGGCGGACAGGACGGTCAGGGCGACGAAAGCTGCGACGGCAGGGATCGCGGTACGGCGAAGCGCGGCAGGCCACCGACGTCCCGAAGGCCGCGTGCGCATAGGGCGCCTCCTACCCTGCCTCATCGATTCCCCCGGGAGATTCAGACAACTACCTTCCATAGTGCTGGCCGGACGTCACAGTCGACGGGCATGGACGTCGAATGGCCTCGGCAGTTCCGTTGCGGTTGAGTCACAGCCGCTACCCGGCCACGACCTTGCCGGGATTCAGGATGTTCTTCGGGTCCAGGGCGGCCTTGATCGCGCGGTGCACGTCGATCGCGACCGGGCCGATCTCCTCGACCAGCCAGGTCCGTTTCAGGACGCCGACACCGTGCTCACCGGTGATCGTGCCGCCGAGCTCGAGCCCGATCTCCATCACCCGGTCGAACGCCTGCTGTGCCCGCGCGGCCTGGTCCGGGTCGGTCTGGTCGAAGACCACCGTCGGGTGCATGTTGCCGTCACCGGCGTGCCCCAGCACCCCGATCGTGATGTCCAGCTCGGCCGACAACTGCTCGATCCGGCCGATGAAGTCGGCCAGCCGCGACCGGGGCACGGCGACGTCGTCGATCATCGTCGTCCCGAGTTGCTCGAGCGCGGTCAGCGCCGCCCGCCGGCCCTCGAGCAGCAGCTCGCCCTCGGCGTCGTCCTCCGCCTCGATGCACTCCAGCGCACCGTGGTCGCGGCACAGCTTCGCCACCGCGGCGACGTCGGCCGCACCGGCCTCGCCACCCGCGTCGGACTGCGCGATCAGCATCGCCGCGGCGTCGTCCGGCAGATCCATCCGCTTGTACTTGTTCACGGCGCGGATCGTGGTCCGGTCCATGATCTCCAGCAGGCTCAGCGAGACCCCGCTGCGAATGATCTCGAGGATCGCCTCGCCCGCCACGACGCCGGAGCCGAACAGCGCCGCCATCGTCCGCGGCTTCGCCGCCTGCGGACGCAACGCGAGCGTCGCCTCGGTGATGATGCCGAGCGTCCCCTCGCTGCCCACGATCAGCTTGGCCAGGTCGTACCCGGCGACGCCCTTGACAGTCTTCCGGCCGGTCCGCAGCACCCGGCCGTCCGCGAGTACGACCTCCAGGCCGAGCACATAGTCCGTGGTCACGCCGTACTTCACGCAGCACAGACCGCCGGAGTTGGTCGACAGGTTGCCGCCGATCGAGCAGAACTCCCAGCTGGACGGGTCCGGCGGGTAGAACAGCCCGTGCTCGGCGACGGCCCGCGACAGTACGGCGTTGTAGACGCCGGGCTGGGTGACGACGTACCGGTCGACCGGCTCGATCGCCAGCACCTTGTCCATCTTCTCCAGCGAGATCACGATGCAGGCGTCCAGCGCGTTCGCCGCCCCGGACAGCCCGGACCGGGCACCCTGCGGCACCACCGGTACGCCGGCCTCCGCCGCGATCTTCACCGCCGCCTGCACATGCGCGGTCTCCCGGGCCAGTACGACGGCGAGCGGCATCCCGGCCGGGCAGAACATCGCCCGGTCGTACCGGTAACTCTCCATCCGGTCCGGATCCGTCACCAGCGCTTCGGGAGGTAACGCCTGGCGCAGTTGCTCGACAACGTCACTCATACTGCGAGCCTAGTAGCTGCCTCCGACGTGACGCGCCAGTAACGGTGTCCGCTTCCGGAAGATCACCCCACGCGTCACCCCACCGGGTGAGCGGGCTCAGCGGGTGCGCTTGGTGGCGTTCTCCGAGATCTCCTCGTAGCCGCCGCCGTAGTTGTGGAACTCGCGGCCGATCGCGGCGAAGGTGACAGAGCCGTCGGCCGACTTGACCTTCGGAGTCCGGCAGGTGCGCTGGCCCTGGACCACCGCGCCGTTGCCGCCGCTGGTGTCACAGCTGAGCACGCGACCACTGTTGGCGCCGCCGTACTGGATCAGGAAGGCGTTGGCCTTCGCGTTGGCCACCACCGGCGATGCCATGGTGATCTCGGCCCAGTACTGCGAACACCTGTCCCGGACCAGCCGGACCGTGCCCCAGCTGGGTGGTCTCTGATCGCGCAGCATCGGCGCCGACGAAATGGATCTCGCGCCCGAACAGCTCGCGGCTTCGGCCGCCTGGGCCGGTGTCGCGGCGAGGGCGATCGCGCCCACCCCGGCCAGGCCCACGGTGCTGAGCAGAATGCCCAGAGTCTTCATGACGAAACCCTTCCTGAGCATGCGCCCCGACGCACACTCAGGAAGGCACACTACGCGAACAGCCCCTGCCCCGACAGTCATTCCGGTAATCGGACGGCGACACGCCGTGTGCAGTTGCTATCGGCAAGCTTCAGGGGTGGCCGGCACTCCTAAAGGTTGCCCCGGCGCTCTTGTTCGCGCTCGATCGCCTCGAACAGGGCCTTGAAGTTGCCCTTGCCGAAGCCGAGCGAGCCGTGCCGCTCGATCAGTTCGTAGAAGACGGTCGGGCGGTCGCCGACCGGCGCGGTGAAGATCTGCAGCAGATAGCCGTCCTCGTCGCGGTCGACCAGGATGCCGCGGGACTGCAGTTCCTCGATCGGCACCCGGACCTGGCCGATCCGGGCCCGTAGCTCCGGGTCCTGGTAGTACGAGTCCGGCGTGTTGAGGAACTCGACCCCGTTCGCCCGCATGATGTCGACCGTCCGCAGGATGTCGTTGGTGGCGAGCGCGATGTGCTGGACGCCGGCGCCGTCGTAGAACTCGAGGAACTCGTCGATCTGCGACTTCTTCTTCGCGATGGCCGGCTCGTTCAGCGGGAACTTCACCCGGTGGTTGCCGTTGGCGACGACCTTGCTCATCAGCGCGGAGTAGTCGGTGGCGATGTCGTCGCCGATGAACTCGGCCATGTTCACGAAGCCCATGACCTTGTTGTAGAAACCGACCCACTCGTCCATCTTGCCGAGCTCGACGTTGCCGACGACGTGGTCGACCGCCTGGAACAGCCGCTTCGGGTGCCCCGCCGGCCGGGTCACCTGCGTGGTCGCCGCGACGAACCCGGGCAGGTACGGCCCGTCGTACTTGCTCCGGTCGACCAGCGTGTGCCGGGTGTCGCCGTACGCCGCGATCGCGGCCCGCCGGATCGTGCCGTGCTCGTCGGAGACGTCGTTCGGCTCCTCCAGTACGACGGCGCCCTGCTTGCGGGCGTGCTCGACGCACTTGTCCACGTCCGGCACCTCGAGCGCGAGGTCGGCCACGCCGTCACCGTGCTTGCGGTGGTGCTCGAGCAGCGGGCTCTTGGGGCTGACGCCACCGGTGATGACGAACCGGGCCGAGCCGGCCTTCAGGACGAACGCCTTGCTGTCCATGCTGCCCGTCTCGGGGCCGGAGTACGCGACCAGGTCCATCCCGAAGGCGAGCTGGTAGTACTTCGCGGTCTGGGTGGCGTTGCCGACCACGAAGACCACCGCGTCCATCGCGGTGACCGGGAACGGGTCGGTGCTCTCGTCGTACGGCACCAGGCCGACGAGCTGCTTCAGCTGGTCGAGGTCGAGATCGGCGTCGAGCTCTGCGGGGGTGAGGTCGGTGCTGGTCATCGTGATCCTCCCGGTTCGGATGCGTGCACCGAGCCTCGTGGTGGGGAGGCAGGTTGCGCAACAGTTCCTTGTTTCATTGCGCAGGTTGTTCAGTATGCTGGGGTGACTGCTGGACTATTTGGTCAGCCTGACCACTGCGGGAGGTGCCATGTCGGTGGATGCGCTGGACGCCCGGATCCTGGGGCTGTTCGCGGCCGAGCCGCGGGTCGGCGTACTCGAGGCGTCGCGGCGGCTCGGGGTCGCGCGAGGCACTGTGCAGGCCAGGCTCGACCGGCTGCAGCGTGACGGTGTCGTCCGCGGCTGGGGGCCGGACATCGACACGACCGCGATCGGCTATCCGGTGACGGCGTTCGCGACGCTGCAGATCGAGCAGGGCTCGGGCCACACGGCCGTGGCGGCGGCGCTGGCCCGGATCCCGGAGGTGCTCGAGGTGCACACGATCACCGGCGCCGAGGACCTGTGGTGCCGGATCGTCGCCCGCTCGAACGCGGACCTCCAGCGGGTGATCGACCAGGTCGTCATCGTCCGCGGCATCCAACGAGCATCCACAGTGATCGCGCTGGCCGAACAGATCCCGCATCGAGTGCTGCCCCTGGTCGAGGCGGCCACGAAGAACTAGGCGAGACGCTTGGCGACCTCCACCGCCGCGCGGGCCACTCGGGGGCCGACGAAGTCGCGGTCGAGTTTGCCGAGGACGACGACGCCGATCGAGGCTTCGACGCCCGGTACGCCGAGGACCGGGGACGACACGCCCTGCGCGCCGGCCTGCAACTCCCCCGACGTGACCACGAACGGCCGCCCGGCCGGGTCGGGTTTGCGGCGTCCGGCCAGGATCGCCTTCCCGGCCGCGCCCTGGTCGAGGGCATGGCGGGAGCCCATCCGGTAGGAGACGTGGAAATCGGTCCAGCTCGGCTCGATCACCGCGATCGCCAGCGCCTCATCGCCATCGGCCACGGTCAGGTGCGCCGTCGCACCGGTGTCCTCAGCGAGTGATCGCAGGACCGGCAGCGCCGCATCACGCAGAGTGGGCTGCACGCGCCGGCTGTAATGCAGCACGGCCAGACCGAGACGGGCCCGGCCTTCACTGTCACGGCGGACCAGGCGGTGCAGCTCGAGGGTGTTCACCAGGCGGTAGACGACGGTCCGGCTGACTCCCAGCGCGGCTGCCAGTTCGGTGATCGAGAGACCGTCCGGAGCGTCCGCCAGCAACTCGAGGACAGTGAGTCCCCGGTCGAGCGTCTGAGAGGTCTCCGCGGGCACCTCCGAAGAGTATCCGTTTTTCGGGCGCGGCCCGATGGCCCCGTATCTTGCTGCCGTGCGAAATTACTGGGCGCTCCTCCCCGCCGTCGCCGTGATCGTGGTGCTGATCCTGGTCTATGCCGTTCCGACCCTGATCAATCCGCAGTGGACCAGCTCGATCCTGGCGCTGTTCCGCCAGCACCCGGTGGACCCGCAGGCGACCCAGGACGAGGCTCAGCGGGCGGCCGGCGTGCTCGGCCCGCAGCAGATCAGGTCGCGGCGGATGCTCGCCGCCGCGATGGTGGTCGGCGCGGTCGCCCTGATCGGCTTCAACGTGTCCCTGAACCGGGAGGCGAACGGCTGCCACATCGCCGCCCGGGCGTTCGGCGCGGTCGAGGGCGATGGCAAGGACGCCAAGGACCCGTGCATCAACATGATCTTCGGCAGCTTCTTCGGCGACGGCACCGGAACGACCGAGGAGACGAAGCCGCAGCCGGTTCAGTCCTACCAGCTGGTCCGGAAGAAGCACCCGACCTACCTCCCGTGGATCCAGAACGCGCCGGACTACAAGGAGGCCGACCTGCTCATCGGGACCAGCATTGAGTGCAACGGGGATCTGCGGGTCGAGGAGGGCGACGACAAGATCACCGTGCTGGTCGACAGCGACTCGCCGTGCCCGCCCGCGACCGAGGTCTCGCTCACCGCGATCAAGCTGAAGAAGCCGCTCGGCGACCGCAAGATCGTCACCGTCGACGACCAGCCGATGCAGCAGATCGACCCGGACGTCGACTCCTGGCCGACCGTGCTCAAGAAGCTGGTGACGGGCGGCTAGCGCAACGCGCGGACCTGCGAGTCGTACTCGCGGAAGGGCCGGTTGCGGGCCAGCAGGATGAGCAGGCCGACGATGCAGACGGTCGCGCCGCCGAGCAGCGCGATCGTCGGGGTGGTGAGGGACGCCGCCGTACCCGCGACGAAGTCACCCAGGCGCGGTCCGCCGGCCACCACCACGATGAAGACACCCTGCAACCGCCCACGCATGGCGTCCGGAGCGGCGGACTGCAGGATGGTGTTGCGGTACGCCGAACTCACCATGTCGGCCGCCCCCGACATCGCGAGCAGCCCGACACCCAGCCAGATCGTGCGCGACAGACCGAACAGCCCGACCGCCGCGGCGTACACCGTGATCGCGACGACGATCGCCACGCCCTGACGACGCACCCGGCTCACCCAGCCGGAGAACAGCACGCCGACCAGCGCGCCGAGCGCCGGAGCCGCCTGCAGGACACCGACGGTCCGAACGCCACCGGCGAAGAACGCGCCCGCCACGGCCGGGAACAGCGCGCGGGGCTGGGCGAACACCATCGCGAGGATGTCCGCGAGGAACGTCGCCAGCAGCGCCGGCGCCGCCCGCAGGAACGTGAACCCCTCGAGCACCGACCGCAGCCCGGCCCGCCGGACCAGTCCCGTCGGCGGCACCGGCGGCAGCCGGAACAGCGCGTACAGCGCCGCCGTGAACGTGATCACGTCGACCAGGTACGCCGCCGCGAACCCGTGCCACGCGATCACCGCCGCCCCGAGCAGCGGGCCGGCGGTGAAGCCCAGGTTGAAGGCGGCCTGGCTGAGCGTGTTTGCGGCCGGCAGCAGCTCGGGCCGGATCAGCCGCGGGATGATCGCGGACCGGGCCGGGTTGTTCACCGCGAAGCACGCCGACTGGCAGGCCACGACGGCGTACAGGATCCACACCTGGTTCCAGTGCAGCTGCGACTGCAGCACCAGGATCATCGAGAGCAGCCACAGTCCGGATGACGAGACGAGCGCGAGGGTACGCCGGTCGATCGCGTCGGCCATCGCCCCGCCGTACAGGCCGAAGACGATCAGCGGCACCAGTGAGCACAACCCGACCAGCCCGACCGCGAACGTGGAGTGCGACAGCGCGTACACCTGGATCGACACGGTCACCGCGGTCATCTGCTGCCCGAGCTGCGACACCGTCGACCCGACCCACAACCGGCGGAAATCCGCTGACTCCTTCAGCGGGCGGATGTCGGTCAGCAGCGGCACTCTGACAACTTATGTCATCACGTGAAGTATCAGACCCGCGGGAAGTGTTCGTCATCGAACGGTTCGCCTACGGTCAGGCCGAGACCGTCGGTGACGACGTGGCCGACACCGGTGTACGTGGTGGCCGCGTCGATGTAGATCGCGACGTGCGCGATCCGCGGATCGTCGGTGTGGTTCGGCGTCGCGGAGTGGGCCAGGTAGGCGTTGTGGAAGGTGCAGTCGCCCGCCCGCAGGGGGATCGTCAGCCGCTCCTCCCAGCGCAGGTCGGGCGCGGCGCGGAACATGTCGTCCCGGTCGGCCAGATCCTGGCTGCGCAGATCCTGGTGTCGCTGCGAGCCGGGGATGAACGTCATGCACCCGCGCTCCACCGGTACATCGACCAGCGCGACCCAGGCCGACAGCGAGGCCCGCGACCCGGCGTGCGGCCAGTACGGCGCGTCCTGGTGGAACTCGGTTGCCGCGCCGTTGTGCGGCGGCTTGATCAACAGCTGGTCGTGCCAGATCCGCACCGGCACCCCGGCCAGCGCGGTGGCGGCCGCGGCGAGCCGCGGGTCGAGGGTGAGCTCCCGCAGTACGGCGTCGTCCCGCCAGACGTTGACGTGCTGCTTGAAGATCGGCGACCCGTTCGCGTAGTCGTCCGCCGACGCGCTCGCCGCGATCGCGGCATCGCGGAACCGGGCCGCCTCCTCCGTGCTGATGATGTTCCGGATCCGGACCACGCCGTCGCGACGATAGGCCGAAATGGTCTCTTCATCCAGTACGGCGGGTGCCGTAGGGTCGGTCGTGGTCATCGGTGTGCTCCTCGAAATCCGTTGCCGGGAAGGTACTTCCAGCCTGCGGCGTGCCGGCTGTGGATGACAGGCAGTGGTTGACCAAGACTTGACCGATCTTGACCTGTGAGGTGCGCGTGCACAACGTTCTGAGCAGCGAGGTGTTCCCCGACCAGCGTCTTCCGGTCGCCGGTGAGCGGCTCGAGCTGGTGGCCGATGTCGCGCCGCACAGCCACGCGTTCTTCGAGATCGCGGTCGTCGTCGCCGGCCGGGGTACGCACCTCTCGGCCGCCGGCGAGGTGCCGCTCCGGCCCGACTCGGTCGTCGTGCTGCGGGCCGGGCGAGTGGCACGGGTACACCGACTGCGCCGGCCTGGTGGTGCGCAACGCCTATCTCGGCCCGGACGTCTTCGGGCTGCTGTCCGGCGCCCTGGTGCCCGGCGGAGGAGCGTCGTACCCGGCTCATCCGGCGGTCCAGCAGGCGATGCGCTTGCTGGAGGCAAGCATCGACGAGCCGTGGACGCTGGACCGGCTCGCCGCGCTCGTCCACCTCGCTCCCGGGTATCTGGTCCGGCTGTTCGGCCGGACCGCGGGGATCGCCCCGATGGCCTACCTGGACCGCCTCCGCGCCGAGCGGGCCGCGGGTCTGCTGATCGAGACCGAACTGCCGATCGCGACCGTCGGCGCGATGGTCGGCTGGCACGACCCGAGCCATGCCAGCCGCCGCTTCCGCGCCACCTTCGGCCTCAGCCCCTCCCGCTACCGGTCCACCTTCCGACCGTAGGCAAAGATGGGTGCATGACGTCGCTGCGCACGCCTGACCCGAACCCCGGCTGGCTGTCCGAGTTCGCGCTTGCCGAGACCCGGTCGCGGGTCCCGATCCTGTACGTCGAGGCCGTCCCGGCCCGCGTCGACACCTTCGGCCAGATCGAGCAGATCGGGGTGCTGCTGCGCACCTCGGCCGCGACCGGCGAGATCACCCGGACCCTGGTGTCGGGCCGCGTGCTGCACGGCGAGTCGATCCGCGACGCGTTGCAGCGCAATATCGAGAAGGACCTCGGCCCGACCGCGTTCCCCCGGCTGCCGGTCAGCCTGGTGCCGGCCACGGTCGCCGAGTACCTCCCGTTCCCGGGCGTTTCACAACTGCACGATCCCCGCCAGCACGCGGTCGCGCTCGTGTACGTCGTGCCGGTCACCGGCGAGTGCGACCCGCGCCAGGACGCGCTGGAGCTCACCTGGCTGACCCCGGCCGAGGCGCTCCAGCCGAGCCTGCTCGCGGACCTCGAGGGTGGCCGCGGGCAACTGCTCAAGCAGGCCCTCGCCTGGTCCGGCGCCATCGTCTAGTCTCGCGCCCGCGTCACCACGGCAGGCGGCCCGCTTCGGCGTGCACCTCACCCGTCGCTGCGTCGGAGCCCAGGGTCGCCAGCCGGACCGCCACGGCGGCGCCCTCCGCGGGCGTGCGCGGCGCGTCCCAGCCGCCCATGTCCGTCGCGCAGTTCCCGGGGTCGGCGGCGTTCACCAGGATCCCGGTGCCACGCAGCTCGTTGGCCAGCATCACCGTGACCATGTTCACCGCGACCTTCGACGAGTTGTAGCCGAGCGTCAGTACGGTCGACATCCGCGACTCCGGATCCCCGACCTGCGCGAACGACGCCAGTGACGTCGACAGATTCACGACCCGCGCCTGTCCAGCCCGAGACAGTAGCGGCAACAGCGCCTGCGTCACCGAGACCAGCCCGATCACGTTGGTCTCGAACGCCTCCCGCAGTACGGCGGACTCCACTCGCGACACCGCGTCGTCACCGACCGGGATGATCGCGGCGTTGTTCACCAGTACGTCGAGGCGTCCGTACGTGCTCTCGATCTCCTCGGCCGCCGACCGCACCGACTGCTCGTCGGTCACCTCCAGCTGGATCCCGGTCGCATCGAGGCCCTCGGCAACCAGTTCCTTGGCGGCGGCCTCGCCGCGGGCCAGGTCTCGCGAGCCCACCAGCACAGTGAACCCGGCCTGCCCGAGCTGCCGTGCGATCTCCTTGCCGATGCCCTTGTTGGCGCCCGTGACGAGCGCGATCTTGTGCGTGGTCATGCGGTCCAGGCTGCTGCGGTCCGGCGTACGGAGGCAGAGCGAGTTGAGCCTGGGATCGGCAGTCCCTGGTTGCGGTTGGCGACGGCTGCGATCCTGGGTTCATGGATCGGGGACAGCTCGCGGAGTTCCTGCGCCTCCGGCGAGAGGCGTTGCAGCCGGCCGATGTCGGCCTACCGGCGGGCCTGCGGCGACGGACGCCGGGGCTGCGGCGGGAGGAGGTCGCGAGCCTTGCCACCATGTCGACCGACTACTACACCCGGCTCGAGCAGGGCCGCGGTCCACGCCCGTCCCGCCCGGTGCTGACCGGCCTGGCCCGCGCACTGCGGCTGTCCGACGACGAACGCGATCACCTGTTCCGGCTCGGCGGCGAGCAACCCGGTCCGCCTCCGGGTCCACCGGCCGACGTGCGGACCGGCGTACTGCGGATGCTGGCGCGGCTCGACGTACCAGGGCTGGTGCTGGACGCGAAGTACGACGTCCTCGCGTGGAACCCACTGGCGGCGGCGTTGATCACGGACTTCTCCGCCCTGCCGCCGCGGGATCGGAACCTGCTGCGCCTGCGGTTCCTGACCGACCGGCAGACCCGGCTGTTCGGCGAGGACGCGACCCGGGAGTTCGCGCGGGAGGCGGCCGCCGACCTGCGGGCCGCGACCAGCACCTACCCGGACGACCCGGCCATCGCGCGGTTGGTGACCGATCTGCTCGACGGCAGCGCGGAGTTCGCGGCGATCTGGGCGCGGCACGAGGTGCGCCGGCAGCAGACCCTGTGCCAGACGATCTTCCACCCGGAAGTCGGCCGGATCGACGTGATCTGCGAGGTCCTGGTCATCCCGGAGCGCGATCAGCGCGTCGTGCTGTACACCGCTGACCCCGGCTCCCCGTCCGACCAGGCGCTCCGGCTCCTCGAGGTGATCGGCACCCAGGAACTGACCCGGGGCTGAAACCTGCCGAGCCCGGGCCCGGGTCAGGCGCGGCGTTGGGTGGCCCAATCGCGGATCAGCTCGATGCGTTCCTTGAGCTGGGTCGAGGAGGCGTGGGCGGCGGCGGGGCCGCCCAGTTTGCGGCGGAGGTCGTTGTGGATGACGCCGTGCGGCTGGCCGGTGCGATGGTGCCAGGCGGCGACCAGGCCGTTCAGCTCGCGGCGCAGGAGGGCGATCTGCTCGTGGGTGGCGAGCTCGGTCGGCGTGGGGTCCTCGCGCTCCTCGGCCGCGCCGCGCCGGGTCCGCTTCTGCGCCGCCAGCGACTTCGCCTGCCGCTCGCGCAGCAACTCCCGTACCTGATCCGGCTCGAGCAACCCCGGCAGGCCGAGGAAGTCGAGCTCCTCGTCGGAGGCCTGGTCGCCACCGGTCCCATAGTCACCACCGTCGAAGACGACCCGGTCGAAGCTCGCGTCCGACCCGAGCGCCTCGAACTTCGCGTCCAGTTCGTCGCTGGCCGCCTCGGTCTGGTTCGCCTTGGCGAGCAGGTCGTCCTCGAGGGCGAAGATATCGCCGTCCTCGTTGCTGTTCTTCCGCCCGAGCACGTGGTCGCGCTCGGCCTCCATGTCGGCCGCGAACCCGAGCAGCCGGGTCACCGACGGCACGAACACCGACGCCGTCTCACCCCGCTTCCGGGCCCGCACGAACCGCCCGACCGCCTGCGCGAAGAACAGCGGCGTCGACGTCGGCGTCGCGTACACCCCGACCGCGAGCCGTGGCACGTCCACACCCTCGCTGACCATCCGGACCGCGACCATCCACCGCGAGTCCCCCTCGGAGAACTTCGCGATCTTCTTGCTCGCCGCCTTCTCGTCGGACAGCACCACGGTCGGCGCCTCGCCGGTCAGCTCCCGCAGCGTCTTCGCGTACGCGCGGGCCGTGTTCTGATCACCCGAGATCACCAGCGCGCCCGCGTCCGGCATGTGCCGCCGGACCTCGGTCAGCCGCTTGTCCGCGGCCGCCAGCACCGCCGGCATCCACTCGCCTGCCGGGTCCAGCGCCGTACGCAAGGCCTGAGCAGTCAGGTCCTTCGTCAACGGTTCACCCAGCCGGGCCGCGACCTCGTCCCCGGCCTTGGTCCGCCACCGCATCTCACCGGAGTACGACATGAAGATCACCGGGCGTACGACGTGATCGCGCAGAGCGTGACCGTATCCGTAGGTGTAGTCCGCCTTGCTCCGCGCGACGCCGTCCGGCCCGTGCTCGTAGGTGACGAACGGGATCGGGTTGTCGTCACTGCGGAACGGCGTACCCGTCAGGCACAACCGGCGGGCCGCGGGCTCGAACGCCTCCCGGACACCGTCACCCCAGCTGAGCGCGTCGCCGCCGTGGTGCACCTCGTCCAGGATCACCAGCGTCTTGAACCGCTCGGTCCGGACCCGGAAGGCCAGCGGGTTCACCGCGATCCCGGCGTACGTCACCGCGACACCCTGGAAGTCCTTGTTGGTCTTGCCGCGCCGGCCGGCGAACGCCGGGTCGATCGCGATCCCGGCCCGGTCGGCCGCCTCGGCCCACTGGACCTTCAGGTGCTCGGTCGGCGTCACCACCGTGACCCGCTCGATCTGCCGCCGGTGCAACAACTCGGCGGCCACGGTCAACGCGAATGTGGTCTTACCGGCTCCTGGGGTCGCCACGGCGAGAAAGTCCCGCGGCTGCTGGTCGAGATAAAGCTTGAGCGCCTCCGCCTGCCAGGCCCGCAGCTTGCTCGCGGTCCCCCAGGCGGCGCGGTCCGGATACGCCGGCGGAAGCACGGCTGGTCCAGCTGGCACGCTCGAATCCACGGACGGCATACTCCCCCGTTAGTCGACTGTCGGCCGTGCAGGAACGTTACCTGACTTCGCCGGCAAACCTCGACCGGCGTGTCGGGGTACGGGCGGTCTGTGGAGAAAGTTCCCGGGTTCGCTGGAGTTGCGTTCTACACTTTGGGGCATGAGTACTCAGCTGACCCCTGGCGCCGAGACGGTCGTCGACGAGCGGACCCAGCCGTCGCTGGAAGAGCCCGGCGATCACGAGCGGTTCTCGCACTACGTGCCGAAGGACAAGCTGACCGAGGCGATGGTGATGGGCACGCCGGTGGTCGCGCTGTGCGGCAAGGTGTGGGTGCCGAGCCGCGACCCGCAGCGCTTCCCGGTCTGCCCGGAGTGCAAGGAGATCTGGGACTCGCTCAACCCCGGTGACGACGGCGGCGAGGAGTAGGCCCGGACGTCAGTTCAGGGTCGGATCGTCCGGGTACGTCGCCAGATACGCCATCTGATCGTTCTGGCGGCGGAGCACCCGGCGCCACAGGGTGTCGGGGTGCAGGCTGAACACGTCGTCGGGTTCGGACTCGACGACGTACCAGGCGCCCTCGGTGATCTCGCCCTCCAGCTGCCCGCTGGACCAGCCGGCGTACCCGGCGAAGATCCGCATCCGCTGGATCGCGCCCTCGAGCAGCGCCGGCGGTACGTCGAGGTCGATCAGCCCGATCCGCCCGAAGCACTCCCGCCAGCCGGGCGGGTCTGCCGACTCGATCACCTCCGCGACGGCCAGCGCGCTGTCGGTGCCGACCGGACCGCCCATGAACAGCACGCCCGGCTCGTTCACCGTGTTGGACCAGTCCGGGAGCACCCGGTCCACGGCCAGGTCGGCCGCGCGGTTCACCACCACCCCCAGCGCGCCGTCGTCGTCGTGATCCAGCAGCAGGATCACCGACCGGCGGAAGGGCGGCTCGTCGAGCAACGGGGTCGCCACGAGCAGCGAACCGGTCAGGGTCGTGGCCGTCATAACTCCATCATGTCGTACGACGGAGCACTCGGAAGGCCAGCCAGGCACCGAAAGCAACACCGGCGAGGTCCGCGATCGCGTCGAACGGATCGCCGTCGCGTTGCGGCAGCAGGTAGTGCTGCACGATCTCGCTGACGATCGCGTTGGCGACCAGTGCCGCCAGCAACCAGCGCGCCTGTACTCCGACCTTCAGCCCGAGGAATGCGACGGACGCGAACAGGAAGAAGTGCGCGATCTTGTCCACCTGCGGGATCCCGACGTGCGGACCAGCCTCCCGCGGCGCGTAGACGCCGTACAACTGCAGCGCGCAGGCGGCGATGAAGCCGATCCGCCACGCCCACACCGTCACTCGCGACCCGGCCGTCGCCCCCGTCAGAGTAGATGTCACCCAACCACCGTACTCACAGCGCCGGAGAGTCGTCCGGGAAGCTCTCGGCCACCGGGGCCTTGCCGCCGGCCGCGTCGCGGACGGCGTGCGCGACCATCGTGTGCACCTCGGGGTGGAACACGCTGGGCACGATGTAGTCCGCGTTCAGCTCGTCGTCGGTGACGACACCGGCCAGCGCCTTCGCGGCGGCCAGCTCCATCTCGATCGACACCTTCGACGACTGTGCGTCGAGCAGACCGCGGAAGACGCCCGGGAAGACCAGCACGTTGTTGATCTGGTTCGGGAAGTCGCTGCGCCCGGTCGCCACCACGGCCGCGTGCTCGTGTGCCGCGGCCGGGTCGACCTCCGGGTCCGGGTTGGCCAGCGCGAAGACGATCGCGTCCTTGTTCATGGTGGCGATGTCGGCGCCGTTCAGGATGTTCGGCGCGGACACGCCGATGAACACGTCCGCCCCGCTCAGCGCCCCCTTCAGGTCGCCGCTGTACTTCGCCGCGTTGGTGTTCTCCGCGATCCAGCGCAGCTCCGGCGACAGCCCGTCGCGTTCGGTGTGGATGACGCCGGCGATGTCGGCGACGATCGTGTCCTGCACGCCGGCCTCGATCAGCAGCTTCAGGATCGCGGTGCCAGCCGCACCCGCGCCGGACAGCACCACGCGGACCTCACCGATGTCCTTGCCGACCACGCGCAGCGCGTTGAAGAGCGCCGCCAGCACCACGACCGCCGTACCGTGCTGGTCGTCGTGGAAGACCGGGATGTCCAGCTCCTCGCGCAGCCGGGCCTCGATCTCGAAGCAGCGCGGCGCGGAGATGTCCTCCAGGTTGATCCCGGCGAACCCGGGTGCGATCGCCTTGACCACCTGGATGATCGCCTCGGTGTCCTGGGTGTCCAGGCACAGCGGCCACGCGTCGATCCCGGCGAACCGCTTGAACAGCGCCGCCTTGCCCTCCATCACCGGCAGCGCGGCCTTCGGGCCGATGTTGCCCAGCCCCAGTACGGCGGAACCGTCGGTGACCACCGCGACACTGTTGCGCTTGATCGTCAGCCGGCGCGCGTCCTCGGGGTTGGCCGCGATCGCCAGGCAGACCCGCGCGACCCCCGGCGTGTAGATCATCGAGAGGTCGTCGCGGTTGCGGATCGGGTGCTTGGCCTCCATCGAGATCTTGCCGCCGAGGTGCATCAGGAACGTCCGGTCCGAGACCCGGGCGATCTCGACGCCCGGTACGGCGCGCATGGCCTCGACCAGCCGGCCGGCGTGCTCGGTGTCGGCCGCGGCGCAGGTGACGTCGATCCGGAGCCGCTCGTGACCGGACGCGGTCACGTCGAGCGCGGTGACCAGACCGCCGGCCTGCTCGACCGCGGTCGTCAGCTTGCTCACCGTCGAGCCACCTGCGGGCACCTCGAGGCGAACGGTGATGGAGTACGAAACACTCGGCAAGGCAGTCACGCGGGTGATCCTCTCATGTCACTGGTAAGCCCTGGAGGTTACGTACGCGATATGCAGGACAGAGGTCGGGCCTCAGCTCCCCGACACCGTCACCTTGGTGAACAACGGCCGGCCGCTCGGGGGCATCACGAAGTTCTGGACGCGGGAGCGGACGGCGGCGTTGGAGGCCAGGTCGGCGGGGAAGATGCCGACCGCGTCGTCCCAGATGATCTGACCGGCCTGTTGGTAGAGCTGCGGCCGTTGAGCCTGATCGACCGACGAGCGGGCGTCGAGGAGGAGTTTGTCCAGGGCCGGGTTGCAGTAGCCGTTGCGCTTGGCGGTGCAGACGTAGAGCCGGGCCAGTGTGTAGTCGGCGTCGCCGGTGCCGGTGACGTTGGTCTGCAGGTTCATGTCCCAGTTGAGCTTGCCGAAGTCCTCCAGCCACTGGGCGCGTTCCTTCTCCAGCGGCTTCACCGTGACGCCGATCTTGGCCCAGTCCGAGATCATCGCCTGCGCCAGCGCGCGGATGTTCGGTCCACCTTCCAGGGGCCACTGCATCGACGTGCTGAACCCGTTCGGATATCCCGCCTCGGCCAGGAGTTGCTTCGCCTTCGCCGGGTCGTAGTCGTACGGCGACAACTTCGGCGCGCCGATCACGCCCTGGGCCAGGGGCGCCTGCGCGACCGACGCGAGATCACCGAACAGGTCCTTGACCGTGCCCTCGAGGTTGAGCGCGTGCCACATCGCCTGCCGCACCCGCTTGTCGTCGAACGGCTTCCGGTTCGCGTTGAACCAGTCGAAGTAGTACGTCCAGCTCGGCGTCGTCGAGTAGCTGATCCCGTCGCCGCCCTTGACCGACCCGACCTGGTCCGGCGGGATCTGCGTCAGTACGTCGACCTCGCCGTTCTCCAGCGCGGTGATCCGCCCGGCGACCTCCGGGATGTTCACGAACTCCAGCTTGCTCAGCTTCGGCGCACCATCCCAGTACGCCGGATTGGCCGCGAGCTCGAGCTTCTCATCGGGCTGGAACGACGTGACCGTGAACGGCCCGGTCCCGATCGGCTTGGTGAAGAACCCGTCGGTGTTGATCTTGTCCGCCGGCCCGATGAACAGCAGCGTCAGCGAGCTCAGCAACGTGCCGAGCGGCTTGCTCGTCTTCACGGTCACGGTCTGGTCGTCGGTCGCCGCGAACGACGTCACCGTCGAGTACAGCGGTACCAGCGGGCCGTCGAGCTTCTTGTGCCGTTCGTACGACGCCACCACGTCCTTCGCGGTGAACGGCGTACCGTCGGAGAACTTCACACCGGACCGGAGCTTGAACACCCAGGTGTTCGGATCCGGGTTCTCCCACGAGGTCGCGAGGACCGGGACGATCTTGCCGTCGTCGACCCGGACCAGCGGCTCCATGATCTGCTGGATCGTGGTCTGCACGCTCTCCTCACCGGCGTACTTGTAGGTGTCCAGCGACACCGGGAACATCGCCGGTGCGTAACGCAGGCTCTGCTCTCCATCACTGCTCGGCTCACTCGCCGGCGAACACGCGCTTAGCGCTGCCAGTGCGGCGACGGCGACCGCCGCCACGATTCGCTTCCTCAACACAGGGTTCTCCTTTGCGGGGCAGGGGTCACGAGGCGGTGTCGCTGGGAGGCCGCGTGAAGGTGTAGGTGGCGACGACCGGGTAGTGGTCGGACGGAGCCCGGCCGTCGTGGAAGAAATCGACGACTTCACTGGTCCGCGCGGCGAGCGGCCCGCGGGCGAAGATCCAGTCGATCGCCTTCGGTGGTGAGGCGAGCGGCGACAACCGGGTCCCGATCGGACCGGTCGCAACCGTCGGCACGACCGGGTGCGTCACCGGTGCGTGCCGGCCGAGCGCGGTGAAGCTGTCCAGGAACCCGGCGTTCCCGAGTTCCCACTGCGGTGGACCGATGTCGTTGATGTCGACGGTGAACAGGCAGGCGGTGTCCCCGGCCAGCCGCTCCAGAGCTTCGGCGATCTCGCGTGCTTGACCGACCCGCCGGTTGACGTGATCGGATCGCTCGTCCGGATGCCCGGGCCAGGTCAGGTGCGCCGTACTGAAGATCAGCTCGACGTTGTCGATTGTCTGCAATCGGACCCAGAACAGGCGCGCGTCCGGGGAGAGGATGCCGACGTCTTCCGCGCCGTGCTCGACGTATGTGAAGAGCTCCCGTCGCCACCACAGATTGCTCTGCGTCTCCCACCCCGCCGCGCCGTCCACGCGCTCGTGACCCGGCAGCGCCTCGTCGAGCAGCTTGCGGGTGACCGGCCGCAACTCCTGTACGGCGAGGAGGTCGGGCGGGCGGGTCGCGAACAGCTGGGTGATCGCGTCCTGGCGCTGGTCGAGATGGAAGTCGGCCCACAGGTTGTAGGTCATCACCACGAAACTGAAGTTGCTCAAGGCAAGGGTCATGCCGGCTGCTCCTCGGTCGTTCCGGCGGTCGGGACGTTGTACGCCGTGAGTGTCGTGACCGCGAGCATGGCGTCGGCCTTCAGCGTTGTGAGCGAGCAGTTGACCGGTGGATCGAGCCACACCTCACCACCGGGCGGAAGCCGCAAGGTGGAGGCGGCGGCGACCCGGATCGGACCGCCGTGCGTCACCACGAGAACTCGATCGGCCCGGGAGCCGGCGATGTCGCGGATTGCGTCCCAGATGCGTTCTCGCAACTGCGCGAAGGTCTCGCCACCGCCGCGGGCGACGTCCTCGCCTCGCGCGAAGGCCTCCACGACTGCCGGCTCCTCGGCGTACACCTCCGCGAAGGTCCGCCCACCCCAGGTGCCGACGTCGATCTCCCGCCAGCGCCTGTCGACGCGAACATCCGCGCACGCACCACCGTCGACGTATGGCTGCAGGGTCTCGCCGACCCGCTGCAGGTCGCTCGCGACGATCCGATCGAACGGCCCGGTCGCCCGAAGGTACTCGGCGGCCAGCTTCGCCTGCCGGTGACCGAGTGGACTGAGGCCGGTGCCTTGCTGGCCTTGGTAGCGGTCTTCGGCATTCCACAAGGACTCGCCGTGCCGAAGCAGGACCAGTTCAGTGCGGCTCATCGGGCGGCTCCGGAGAGTTCGGTGGCGAAGTGACACGCGGCGGGGTGGAGGTCGAGCCTCGTAGCGAGCGCCGGGTCTTCGTGGGCGCAGATGTCTTCGGCCTTCCAGCAGCGCGTGCGGAAGCGACAACCCGATGGCGGGTCCGCGGGCGAGGGGACGTCGCCGCCGATGATGATCTGCTCGCGGGCCGGCTTGTCCCACGGCTTCGGATCCGGGATGGCCGACAGCAGCGCTTGGGTGTACGGATGCAGCGGCCGGTCGAACAGGTCGTCCTGCGGCGCGTTCTCGACCACTCGCCCGAGGTACATCACCGCGATCCGATCGGAGATATGCCGTACGACGGACAGGTCGTGGGCGATGAACAGGTACGCCAGGCCGAGTTCCCGGCGGAGGTCCGCCAGCAGGTTGAGCACCTGGGCCTGCACGGATACGTCGAGCGCGGAGACGGCCTCGTCGCAGATCACGAGTTTCGGGCGGAGGGCCAGTGCGCGGGCGATGCCGATCCGCTGCCGCTGACCGCCGGAGAACTGGTGTGGATATCGCTGCGCGTGATCCGGGTTGAGGCCGACGCGCTCGAGCAACTCGCGGACCTCGACGTGGAAGCGGTTGCGGGGCACGACGTCGGGGTGGATCTCCCACGCCTCGCTGATGATCTGGTCGACCGTCGCGCGCGGGTTGAGCGACGCGTACGGGTCCTGGAAGATCATCTGCAACTGCCGGCGGACCCCGCGCATCGATGCCTTGGGCAACGAGGTCAGCTCCTCGCCGTCGAACACGATGCTCCCCGACCGAGCCTTCTCCAACCCGGCGATCGTCCGCGCCACCGTCGACTTCCCCGACCCCGACTCCCCCACCAGCCCGAGCGTCCCGCCGGCGGGGATGTCGAAGGAGATGCCCGCCACAGCCTGGATCTGCCCGACGGTCCGTCGAAGCAGTGCGGACCGCAGCGGGAAGGTGGTGTGCAGGTCCCGCACCGACAACAGCGGAGTCTCAGCGGGCATTGGCGAGGACTCCTTCGGGGTGGTGGCACGCGGCTTGGTGGTGGGCGGGGCGGCCGGGGAGGGCCAGCAGGGTGGGCTGCTGTTCGGCGCAGAGGGAGTCGGCGTGCCGGCAGCGTGGACGGAAGGAGCAGCCGGAGGGGAGGGAAAGGAGGTCCGGTGGCGAACCCTGGATCGGGATCAGGCGGTCGCGGGAGCCGTCGAGGGCTGGGATCGAACCCATCAGACCGGACGTGTACGGATGGCCGCTGTGTTCGTAGACCTCGCGGATCGGGCCGGTTTCCACGACGCGACCGGCATACATGAGGACCACGCGGTCGGCGACGCCGGCCACGACGCCGAGGTCGTGGGTGATCAGAAGCAACGACATGCCGTCCTCGGCCTGGAGCCGGGTCAGGAGGTCCATGATCTGGGCCTGGACGGTCACGTCCAGCGCGGTGGTCGGTTCGTCGGCGATCAGCAGCCGGGGCGACAACGCGAGCGCCATCGCGATCATCACCCGCTGCCGCATCCCGCCGGAGAACTGGTGCGGATAGTCGTCCAGCCGCTTCGACGCGGCCGGGATACCGACCCGCTTCATCAGCTCCAGAGCAGCCGCCCGTGCCTCCCGCCGAGACGCACCGCGATGCCGCCGGAACATCTCCCCGATCTGCGCACCCACCCGGAACACCGGGTTCAGCGAGCTCAGCGGATCCTGGAAGACCATCGCGATCTCGCGCCCACGCAAGCCTTTCGCCGTACCAGGAGCGAGCAGGTCGCGACCGTCGTACGTGATCGACCCACCGGTGATGCTGCCGGCGGGCTTGGGCACGATCCCCAGCACAGCCTGTGCGGTGACACTCTTGCCGCTGCCCGATTCGCCGAGCAGCGCGACGGTCTCGCCAGCACCGACCTCGAACGACGCTCCGTCGACGGCCGTCACCACGCCACCCGACGTGGCGAACTCGACCCGCAGGTCGCGGACACTCAGCAAACCCATCACAGACTCCTCAGCCGGGGGTCGTAGCGGTCCCGCAGCGCGTCGCCGAGGACGCCGAGGGACACCACCAGGAAGGCCAGCGCGATCCCCGGGATGGTCGAGATCCACCACGCGTCCGCGAGATAGTTGCGCCCGTTCGCGATCGTCACGCCCCAGCTCGGCGTACTGGCCGGCGTACCGAGGCCGAGGAAGCTCAACGACGCCTCGGCCAGGATCACGTGCCCGATCTCGACCGTCGCCACCACCAGCACCGGCGCGACACACGCCGGAAGCACGCACCGCGTGATCAAGCGCCAGGTCCCCGCACCCAGCGTCCGCGACGCGTCGACGAACTCCCGCCGCCGCGTTGCCAACGCCTGCCCGCGGGCGACCCGGGCGAACGTCACCCAGTTCGACACCGCGAGCACGATCACCACGTTCACCACCGACGGCCCGAGCAGCGCCGCGATGAAGATCGCCAGCAGGATCGAGGGGAACGCCAGCTGGATGTCGGCCAGCCGCATCAGTACGCCGTCCAGCCAGCCACCGAAGTAGCCCGCGCCCAGCCCGATCGTCACCCCGATCGTCCCGGCCAGGAGCAGCGTCGCCAGCCCGACCGCGATCGAGATCCTTGCCCCCTGCAACATCTGGGCGAACAGGTCCTGGCCGACCTGGTCGGTGCCGAAGATCGCGAAGGACCCGTCGGACAGCCGGCTGAACGGCGGCTTCAGCCGATCCGCCGTCCGGGTGTCGACCGGGTTGTACCGGATCAGCCACGGCCCGATCGTCGCGGCGACGACGTACACGCCGATCACCGCCAGGCCGAACCGGATCCGGACCGAGCCGGCCCTGGTACGACGTGGCGCGGCCACCGGGGCCGCGACGGACAGCTCGACAGCCATGGTCAGTCACCCGCCAGACGGACCCGCGGGTCCAGGAAGCCGTAGAGAAGATCCACGAGCAGATTGATCAGGACGAAGATCGTTGCCACCAGCAAGATCGAGGCCTGGACGACCCCATAGTCGCGCCGCCCGATCGAGTCGATCAGCAGCCGACCGACGCCGGGCCAGGCGAACACGGTTTCGACGATCACCGTCCCGCCGAGCAACGCGCCGAACTGCAGCCCGACCACGGTCACGATCGGGATCAACGCGTTCCGCAGCGCGTGGACGAGGATCACGACCTCCTCGCCGAGTCCCTTCGCCCGGGCCGTCTGCACATACCCTTCGTGGACGACCTCGAGCAGGCCGCTGCGCGTCAGCCGGACCAGGATCGCCAGGAACGGTAACGCGAGCGTGATCGTCGGTAGCACCAGATGCGACCACGTCCCGGATCCCGCGCTCGGCAACACCTTCAGACCGCGCGCGAACACCAGGATCAGCACGATCCCCAGCCAGAACGACGGCGTCGACTGTCCCATCAGCGAGAACACCGAGATCGTCCGGTCCACCCAGCTGTGCGCCCGCAGCGCAGCGATCACCCCGAGCGGCAGCCCGATCAGCAGCGACAGCAGCAACGCGGTCGTCGCGAGCTGCATCGTGGCCGGAAGCCGTTGCAGCACCAGGCTCATCGAGTCCGCGTTGAGCCGGAACGACTGCCCGAAGTCGAGATGCACGACGTTCACCAGGTATGTCGCGTATTGCTGGATCAGCGAGTGGTCGAGTCCGAGCTGGGCGCGCAGCGCTTCGACCTGCGCCTGGTCCGCATCGGGCCCGAGCATGATGTACGCCGGGTCGCCGGGGACCAGCCGCAGTACGACGAAGATGATCGTCACCGCACCCCACAGCACGAACAGCGAGAACACCAGCCGCCGGACGACGTACGCCGCCATCAGACGCCGCTCCGCAGTACCGACACCACGCGCCGTACCTCCTCGATCGAACCGGCTTGGACCAACTCCGCCCCCAGCGCCCCGGCACACCGCCCGTCGGTGTCCCGCACCGGTACCGCGACCATCCGCGGCAGCGAGGCGACCGGCCGGGAGTTGTGCGCGAAACCGCTGACCCGAACGCGCTGCAACGTGTCCAGGAGGTCCGGCGTACCGGTGACCTGATCCGCCGGCAGAGCCGCGAGGTACGCACGTCCGAGCGCACTCTGGCGCAGAGACACCGCATGGCCCGGTCGGATCGAGCCGCCGCCGGCCACCGCGGCTACTTGCAGCACGGTGCCGACGCTCTTCGGCAGTGGCTTCGCGAGGACCACCAACCGGCCGAGCCGATCACCGAGCGCGGTCAGCGACTGCTCCGGCCCGGCCCGACGGTGCGCCGTTCGCCGCACCGCGGCCAGCCCGTCGAGCGCGGTGTAGCGGTGGTCGTCGACCCGGTCGGCCAGGCCGTGCTCACAGAACGTCGCGAGGATGCGGTGCACGGTGCTCTTGTGCAGGCCGACGCTGACGGCCAGCTCGGTCACGCCGTACGCGCGGTCCTCGCGGTTCAGCTCGGCCAGCACGGTCAGGGCACGGCTCAGCGACTGCATGATGCCTCGATTCCGTGAACGTTAACGGTAGCGTTAATGCACCGTAGAAGTGTGTTATTTACGTGTCAATAGACCACCGTTGCTGTGGGCGGAACAGCCGATTGACGGTCAGTTCCCGTGAACGTTAACTTCACTGACCATCCACCTGATCCCGCCTTCTGGGAGGCTTTGCGTGACGACATCCGACGTACGCGCCGCGCTGCTGGCCGCCGATCCCCGGCTGTCCAAGTTCTCGCCGTTGCCCCGCATCCTGGCCTTCGACGAGTTCGACAGCGGAACGCACGGCTGGTGCGAGCTGCTCGGCAACTACAACGGCCGGGGCGACCTCAGCACGGTCGACGACCACATGCGCGACTTCCGGCCGCCACAGCTGTCGGCCTGCAACTTCTTCGACATCGGTACGCACGGCGCCCTCAGCGGCACGTACGCCCTCAAGCTCGCCACCCGCCCGTACAAGGGCCACACCGCGGTCGCGATCCGCCGGCTCACCATGAGCGGTCGCGGGCTCGTCCAGCTGGAGACGTACTTCGCGTTCAAGTCCGAGGCAACCCTCGGCGGCGGCGCCGAGCTGGACAACTTCGGCGATGTGCAGTGGGACGGCAACACCCATCCGTCCGAGGCGCAGTTCGGCGCGTTCACGGTCGCGACCGACCTGTGCGGCGACGGCGGCCTGCGCTACCACACCGTCGCGCGATACCAGAACACCGATATGGACAATCACTTCACCCGGCAATGGATGGCTCCGGTCGTCCCCGAGCCGACGCCGCGTGAACACTTCGAGGGCAAGGTGAAGCTGGAGTACGCCGCCGACTTCACCGCACCGAACCCCGAGGACTGGCAGGCGTTCGGCGAGCCGCAGGAGCTCTGTTACAACGAGGTCCCGACCAAGGTGAACTGGCACTACCTGCGCTGGCTCGTCGACACCGAGAAGCGGCGCAATATCGAGCTGCAGGTCAACGACCGGGTGATGGATATGCGCGACGTGCCGGTTCCGCCGTACGAGGAGCGCTACGAGACGCTGGAGAACCTGCTGAACTTCTACTTCTCGGTCCGCACCCACAGCTCGGTCCGCAACTTCTTGTTCCTCGACTCCGTCCTCATCTCGGTTGATTGGTAGGCCCATGCGACAGTCCATGACGGCGGTGCTGGAACGCGACACCACGTTCGAAACCCGCTTCGCCACCGAGCCGTACGAGGTCGCCTGGGCCGGTGAGGCGCGCTGGTTCGTCCAGCACGTCGGCGGCGACGGTACGGCGACGTACGTCACCCAGGTCTCTCCCGACGGCATCACCTGGTGCGATCTCGACGACAGCGAGCACGTGGCCGAGCCGGGCACGCTGATCAGCTGGCCGGTCGCCGGCTTCGGCCACTGGCTCCGGCTGCGCGCCAAGGTCGACGGCTCGGTCCAGGTGCGGATCCACCTGGCCGTGAAGGCCTAAGCTGCCACAGGGGAGGTTGGATGACGGAGGTGCGGCGACCGACGTTGCGGGACATCGCGGCGGCGCTCGGGCTGTCGGTGAACACCGTGTCGCGCGCGCTCGGCGACAAGGACAGCGTCAGCGCGAGGACGCGCGCGGCCGTGCAGGCCGAAGCGGCCCGGATCGGGTACGTCCCGAACACGCTGGCCCGGTCGCTCGTGCTCGGCTCGGCCATGACGCTGGGCCTCGTCATCACCAACCCCTCGAACCCGTTCTACGCGCAATTGATCAGCAGCATCGAGCTCCGGGTCCGCGCCCAGGGGTACTCGTTGCTGCTGCTGGTCACCGACGAGAGTGCGGAGAACGAGCAGCGCGCCACCGACGCGTTGCTGCGGTCTGCGGTCGACGGCGCCGTGGTCGTACCGGTTCAGGCCGAGTGGGACCACTGGCGCCGGGTCCGCGACGCCGGCATCCCGCTGGTGTTCGTCAATCGCGATGTGCCCGAGCTCGACTGCGACATGGTCGGAGTGGACAACGAGCGCGGATCCTACGACGCAACCAGTCACCTGATCGCGGGTGGCGCACGGAGATTCCTCGTGCTGGAAGAGGATCTGCCCATCACGACGACCGCCGACCGCGTCACCGGCTTCCGCCGGGCGATGTCCGATGCCGGCTTGACGGTGGCCGACAACACGATCCGCGCCGTACCGACGAGGCGCTACGACTCTCTCGCCCTCCCCTGGCAGCCGGAGGAGGCCTATCGCTTCGCCCAGTCGATCCTGACCGACGGTCATCCAGATGCCATCGTCACCGGCAACGACTACTTCGCCCTGGGCCTCCTCCGGGTCCTGGCCGAGGCCGGGTTGGAGGTGCCGGGCGACGTTGCGGTCACCGGGTATGGCGACCACCCGTACGCGGCCTACCTGCAGACCCCGCTCACCACAGTCCGCCTCCCGGCTGCCGAGGTAGGAACCACCGCCGTCGACCTCCTCCTCCAACGGCTTCGCACAAGCACACAAGAGCGCCCACGCAAGACGCTGATCCGCCCGGAGCTCGTCGTCCGCGCGTCTACTCTGAGTCCAGCCAGGCTCTGACCGACTCGTTGTGCTCGCCGAGCCGTGGTGGTGGGAGGTTGGTCTCGCGGGCGCCGGCGTACGGCTGGTCGTCGAAGCGCAGCGGCGGACCGGGAAGCTGGATGCGGCCGAGGGTCGGGTGGTCGACCTCGATCAGCAGGCCCTGGGACTGTGTCTGCTCCCATTCGTAGACCTGCTGGAAGTCGCGGACCTTGCCGGCCGGAATCCCCTTGTCCGCAAGGCGTTCCAGCCACACGTCCGCCGACTCGGCCGCGAACGCCGCCTCGATCGCAGCCGTCAACTGGTCGCGATGCGCCACCCGCTGCGCGTTGACCGCGAACCGCTCGTCCTCCGGATCGAGCCCGACGATCGGCGCGAACGTCCGCCACTGCCCCTCGCTGCCGACCGCGACCTGGATGCTGTCGTCAGCGGTGCGATACATCCCGTACGGCGCGATCTGGGCATGGTGATTGCCGACCCGCTCGGGCAACTCGTGCGCCACCGTCCACTTCGTCCCGTGGAACGCGTGCACGCCGATCGTCGACGCGAGCAGGCTGGTCCGCACCACGCGGCCCTTGCCGGTGATCGATCGCTCGTGCAACGCCGCCAGCGCACCATAGGCGCCGTACATGCCAGCGAGCAGGTCCGCGATCGGAACGCCGACCTTCGTCGGCTCGACCGCGCCGGTGATGCTCATCAGACCGCCTTCGCCCTGCGCGATCTGGTCGTACCCGGCCCGCCCGCCGTCCGGACCGTCGTGCCCGAAGCCGGTGATCGACAGGATCACCAGGCCTGGGTTGAGCTCGTGCAGCTGCCCCGTGGAGAACCCGAGCCGATCGAGCACGCCCGGCCGGAAGTTCTCGATCAGCACGTCGGCCTTGCGGACCAGCTTGGTCAGGAACTCCTTGCCCTGATCCGATTTGAGGTCGGCGGTCACCGATTCCTTGTTCCGGTTCGCGGACAGGTAGTACGTCGACTCCCCTTCGACGAACGGCGGTCCCCAGCCGCGGCTGTCGTCCCCGCGCTCGGGCACCTCGACCTTGATCACCCGCGCGCCGAGGTCGCCGAGCATCATCGCCGCGTGTGGCCCGGCCAGGGCTCTGGTGAGGTCGACGACAACGACATCGGAGAGGAGGTTCTGCACGCCGCCACCCTAGGCGAGGACGCGCCGAGCAGCCGTGACGCGACTCTCAGGCTGACGCCTTGCGCGCCAGGGAGGCCAGGCGGTGGGTTACGTCGCGGGGGCGTTCCTGCATGAGCATGTGACCGGCGCCGGGGTACATCCACAGGCGTGCGGTCGGGAGCTCCGCGGCCATCCGGTTGGCGTGCCGGGGCGGGAGGAGCCGATCGCGGGTCCCGTGCATGATCTCGACCGGCACCTGGTCGAGCACCTTCAACGCGTGCGACCGCTCGTGCTGCAGGATCGCCTCGAAGAACCCGCCGTACGACGGCCCCGGCACCGCGGCCAGGTCCGCCAGGAACAGATCCACCTCGGCCGGGTCGACCTTCTTGCCGAACACCAACTGCTGCAGCGCGGGCCGCTGCAGCCGGGCCGCCAACGCACGCGATGCCAAGGCCCGGCGAGCGGCCCGTTGGGCGGCTCCGCGGAGTGCACGGCGTTCGATCCGGGCGCTGACCAGGTTCATCGCGCGGGGAGCGACCACCGCGGTTGCGGGGTCGAGACGTCTGGGGATGCCGAAGGCGCCCTCGGCGATGTGACCGGACGATGTGCTGACCAGGGCGGCGGCCCGGATTCGGGAGCCGAAGAGGTCGGGGTGGGCGTCGGCGAGGGCCATCAGGGTCATGCCACCCATCGAGTGACCGGCGTACACGACCGGGCCGTCGCCGACCACGGTGTCGAGCACCGTCACCAGGTCGTCGGCCAACTGCTCGATCCGCATCGAGCCCGGCGGCGCCGCGTCCGACCGCCCATGACCGCGGTGGTCGTAGCTGACGACCCGTACGGCGTCCGGCCCGAGGATCCGTGGCAGGTCCTCGACCTGGTTGTGCCACGACCGCGTCGAACACGTCCACCCGTGCACCAGCAGCACCGTCACCGGCGCGTCCACAGGTCCGGTCGTCTCGACGTTCAGCCGTACGCCGTCCGGCGTCGTCACGCCCGACCGCTCCAACTCGATCGTCACGCGCTCTCCCGTTCCCACTCGTCGGCGGCCAGATGAGCCGCACGCAACCGCCCGCCACGGGCTCCTCGTCCGACCAGCCAGGCGATCCCGGCGAGCTCGAGGAGCCCGACCACGCCCAGCAGGGCGTAGCCGCCGTTCCACATCCATCGTGGCACGTCGGTCCGCTCCTCGCGCCGCAGCACCTGTTGCTCGTTGATGAACTCGACCGGCTGCCCGTTCGACACCTGCACCGCAGGCTTCTCGATCGCCGCGTCCGCCGGCGCGTACACCCACGTCGCCACCAGGTCCCGCTGCCCCTGGTGCAGCCGGATCATCGACTTCCACTTGCCGTACATCGGCAGCGGGTCCGCCGACCGGTAGGTGCCATCGGCAACCTTCACCATCGGGTGCAGGATCATCCCGCCGCCCTGCCAGGCCATCGCCGAGAACCACCGTGCATCATCGGCCGCGTCACCCGGCTGCAGCACGACCGTGACGTACGCCGTCGGCTCGGCCCCCGTGGCCACCCGCTCCAACGACACCGTCCCGGACACCCCCGGCGCGGCCGACCGCGGCACGCAGAAGAACAACACAGCCAGTACGGCGATCAGCCCGGCGGCCCCGAGTTGGTGCGTACGGCGGATCGCGGCCGGCCGGGTGTACCGGATCCCGACCGCGCGTTCATCCCCCGCAACCTCGGCGTACCGGGTCGCGAGCCAGGCTCCGACCAGACCAGCGCCGGCTCCGACGACAACGCCGTACCCGAGGGCCGACGGGAGCATCGACGACGGCCACGCGATCGGCATCCAGACGTGACTCCAGGCGTACTCCGCGACCACGCCGACCGTGCCGATCAGGATGCCGGCGACCAGCCCGAGGCGGAAGCGGTTCTTGTTGCCCAGGGGAAACGCCACCACCTCTACCAGGATCGCCTCGACGATCAGCAGCGGGAAGTGCCCGACGATCTGACCGAGCGGCTGAGCGACGGCCCAGGCGATGCCGCCGCGGATCACCAGATACACCGCCAGCGCGGCGAACGTCGTACCGGGACCACGCCGCGCCCGCAGGATGGTGAACCCCATCGCGGCGCCGAACACGATCAGGATCGGCTGCAGGATCAGCGGGAACTGCGGCACCCCGTAGTTGAACTCGGTGCTGAACAGGTCCCACGCGATCAGCAACGCGCCGACCGACACGATCTCCTGGAACAGGCGGCGCTTGTTCAGGCCGATCAACTGCTCCACCTCGGCCAGCGCCAGCAGTCGCGCGAAGATCGAGAACACCACGCCGCCGATCATCAGCAAATGGGTCGGGCCCCACAGCGTGACGTCCTCGCCGAACAGGCGGTGCCACCCGTCGTCCAGCGGGAAACCGACCAGTGCGAACGTCCCGCACACCGTCACGAGCGCCGCACTGCAAGGGATCCGCCAGCCCTTGGTCAGCTTGATCGTGCGGGCCGGCAGCGGCTTGCCGGCCAGAGCGATCGGCACGACGCCGGAGATGATCACGCCGAGGATGCCGAAGAAGATCGGATAGTGCGCCGGCGTCCCGAACGGGCCGGTGTCACGGCCGCGGTCGATGTGCACCGCGATGTCCCACCAGACCCCGAACGCGCAGGCGAGCAGCGACACGGCGTGCAGGTACGGCGTCAGCGCGGCCCATCGGGGGACTCCGTCCAGTCTCCCGATGGTGTCCGCAAGCCGTCCTACCAGCGTGACGCGCCCGGTCCGTTCCTGCCACAGCAGGACGGCGAGTGCGACGTACATCAACGAGACCAGTCCGGTGACGATCGCGATCTGGTCGAACGTCGCCGTACCGGTGGTCGCCAGTGGGATCGCCATGACGGTCTCCTTAGATCCTTCATCGCTGATGTTACATCGGCTATGTAACGTTGAGTCTGGAAGACTGTCAAGGGTGGACCAGAAGCCGGACGGGGACCTCACCGTCGACCAGCTCGCCGCCAAGGTGGGCATGACGGTGCGGAACGTGCGCGCGTACGCCGGGCGCGGCCTGATTCCGCCGCCCCGCCTGGCCGGCCGGACCGGGTACTACGACCAGGACCATGTGGCCCGGCTCACGCTGGTCCGCGAGCTGCTCGGCAAGGGCTACACACTGGCCGCGGTCGAGCGGATGATGAGCGAGCTGCCCGACGGCGCGCTGGCGCTGGGCGTTTTCGAGACCCTGGTGAACCCGTGGACCCCGGCCGAGCCCGAGGTGCTCGACGAGTTCCAGCTGGCGGAGCGGGCCGGCGTACCGCACGATCCCGCGGTGATCGATCAGCTCGTCGAGCTCGGGATCGCCGAGCGCCAGGACGACGGCCGGCTCCGCATCTCGAACCCGGACCTGCTCCGCACCGGCCTCGAGGTGATCAAGCTCGGCGTCCCGATGCAGGCGATCTTCGAGATGCTCCCCAAGCTCTTCGCCCAGGCCGACGCGGTCGCGAAGACGTACGTCGAACTGTTCCGCAGCACCGTCTGGCGCGACTTCGCCGACGCCGGCCTTCCCGCCGACGGCTGGCCCGAGATCCAGCGCACCCTGGAAGGCATCATCCCGCTGGCCGGCCAGGCGCTGGTCGCCGCGTTCCGCGAAGCCATGGCCCGCGAGATCGAACAGGTCGCCTACGAGGAACTCGGCCTGGACCCCAAGGGTCTTCCCTCAGCCGGCTAGACCCGATCGCGCGGGTCGGCGTCCTGCGGCGGTTGCGGAGCCCCAGTGAGGTGAGCCCTGCGACGAGGACGGCGGCGGCCGCGATCAGGGTCGCACGGCGAGGCCGGCATCACGGCGACCAGGAAGGCGATGAGCAAACCTCCTAGCACCATGAACGTAGTCACGATCACCTAGTGCCCGCCCTGCGTACGCCGGAAACCACCCGGCCCGGTCTCGTCCCCTAGTGACCCCTGGACGTATCACCAGGGGTAGCTAGGGACTCAGATAGGTAAAGATCCGCATGTGCAGGACGGGCCTTACTTGGGACTGTTCTCTTACCAGGAACTCGAGGGCGGATCAGTCCCACCGCCCGCAGCAGGCAGGAGCACGACGATGCGTCAGATTCAGATCCGCCGGCGGCCGCGCACCACGACCACGACCACCCGCCGTCAGACGAAGGACCTCGACCTCCGTACGCCGTCCGGCCGCCCGCTGCCGTTCTGATCCCGTCCGCCTGTCCCCCGGAAGCCCACGACCATGAAGCTCAGACTGCACGTCCACCACGCGTTCACCGGCGGCTGGTGCGCCGACATCGACGACGACCTCGACCGCCAGCCCGACGACCCGTACTGGTGCGTCGACCAGTGGCCCACCCTCCAGGAAGCAATCGCCGCCGGCTGCGCCCAACTGGCCAGGCTCGCCACCACCACCCACCTCACCCGAGTCAGCGGCTACGCCGAACACGCCCTCGCCGCGTGAGCACTCTGTACCCGAAGAACGGGTAGTAGTGCCTCCCGCCGGGGGCCGGCAGGCGTGGGCGAGCCATCAACTCCCCCGGCTCGGGCGACCACTACCCGTTCTTCGGTACGGCGTCAGCCGGCCGGGGCTCGTCCTCGGATGGCAGGTCGCCGAGGTCGGCGTCCCAGTCGTCGTGGTCGTCGTCGGGGAGGCTCGCCTCGTTGCGGCGAGCGATCCGGATGAACGCGACGATCAGCAGGATCGGCCCGAGCACCATCGCCGTCTCCGGGACACCACCCATGTGCAGCGCGATCATGACGTCGTCACCAGCGCGATCCCGCCGGCCGTGAACGCGACCATCGCCGCCAGCATCGGGTACTGCGCCCGCCGCAACTGCCGACGCCGGAAGAGCTCCGCAGCGCGATCGTGCGCGGACACGACCCCAAGTACGTGTCCGAGCACGATCGCGCCGATCTGGACCCCCGCGATCAACCCTGTGCCGAGGAACGCGTAGTCGATCCGCGTCCCGCTCGTGCCGAGCAGATCCCATCCACGCCCGAACGGGTCTGTCGCCAGCAGCACGCCCTCCTGCCCCTGGAACATCGCGAACGAGAAGTAATGCGCCACCGCGTACCCGATCGCGATCGGCACCAGCGAATGGACGAACGCCCCCGGCAACCCGGCCACCCCGAGAGCGCCCGACCGGACCCGCGCCGATCCCGTCGTCCGCGCCGCCAGCACGAACAACCCCGCGACGATCGCGACCGCAACCATCAGACCGACCGTGTGTACGACGATGTGCTGCGTCCGACCGAGGTCGCCGGTCAGGCGCGTCCAGGCCGACCACCGCGAGATCCCGTCGAAGGCCGTTGACCCGAGCAACAAACACAGCAATCCGACGATGCCCGGCTGCTGGGGCATCGTAGCCAGTCCGGCCAGCGGATTCCGCAGTTCCAGCGGCCCGTCGGCGCCTCGACCGAACGGACTCAGTCGCGCGAGCACTTCGGCGTACACCTCGAAGCTGTCGCCGATCCTGAACCAGGCCGGCCCATAAACGATGCCTGCGGCAACATTCACCAGTGCGTAGCCGGTCACGAAGACCGCGACGACGAGCGGCTCGGAGCCGTCCGGGTACGCGAGTTCGAGCCAGAGGAATCCGGCCAGCCCGACGACCGCCGGCCAATACGCGATCCCCTCCGGCAACTTCCGGTACGACGACCGCCGGGCCAGGCCCGCGATCGTGCGCAACGGGTTGGCCAGCCGCCAGATCGGGCCGCAGAGCAGGGAGAGCGGGATGATGCCGACCCAGATCCACACGTACAACCAGGTCGGCGCCGGGTTCAGCGCCGGCGAACTGCTGCCGAACCATGCGGCGCCGAGCAGCATCACCAGCACTGCCAGACCGGCCAGCTTCAGCACCCAGCGAGTCGTGCGATTGTCGACAATCCCCGTGATGACAATCAGCGAACGCCCGGCGGCGACGTCGAATCGCGGCCGCGACCAGAACGCGGCGAGGGCGAAGAACGAGACGGCGACGGCCGCACCGGCAGAGTAGATCGCCAGCCAGAGCGGCACCGGCAGATCGCCACGACCGCCGATCCCGTGCAGCGGCAGCAACAACTCCACCACGGCAACGCCCTCCGATCCGCCAGGTATCTGACCGATCGAATGTAACACGGTCGATGTCACATAGCGAGGGTCTGATATTCCGCGGGATTGAAGTGCCGGGTCAACTGCCGGAACCGGAAGGTGAACGACGGCCAGAGCGTGGTGTTGCGGCCCTGCGCGTCGAGGTACCAACTGGTGCAGCCGCCGCGGGTCCAGACCGTGTTGCGCATCGACGACCGGACGCCGTCGACGAAGGCACGCTGCACCTCCGGCCGCACCTCGACCTCCCGCAGCTCCTGGGCATCCATCGTCTTCAGAGCGTCCAGGATGTAGGCGATCTGGGACTCGATCATGAACACCATGGAGCTGTGGCCGAGGCCGGTATTGGGGCCGATCAGCAGGAAGAAGTTCGGGAAGCCGGAGACCGCCGTACCGAGATGGGCCTCCATGCCGCCGGACCAGGCTTCGCGCAGTGAGAGACCGTCGCGGCCGTGGACCATGTCCATCACCGGTAGGTCGGTGACCCGGAAGCCGGTGCCGTAGATGATCGTGTCGACCTCGTGCTTCACGCCGTCCTCGGTGATGATCCCGGTCGGGGTGACCTCGGCGATCCCGTCGGTGACGACCTCGACGTTCGGCTGCACGATCGCCGGGTAGTAGTCGTCGGAGATCAGCACGCGCTTGCAACCCAGGGTGAAGTCAGGGGTCAGCTTCGCCCGCAGCAGCGGGTCGCGGACCTGATGGGTGAGGTGCCTCTCGGCCACCTTCTGCGCCTGCTTCATGATCGCCGGCAGCTTCGCGAACCCGAGCACCATCGACTCGCGACCCCAGTAGATCCCGGCCCGGACAGCCTTCTGCGCCAGCGGGAACCGACGGAACACCGCCTTCTCCACCTCGGTGATCTTGCGGTCCGGCCGCGGCATCACCCACGGCGGCGTCCGCTGGAACAGACGCAGTTCCTCGACCTCGGGCTGGATCGCCGGCACGAACTGGATCGCCGACGCACCGGTCCCGATCACCGCGACCTTCCGGCCACTCAGGTCCAGCTCGTGGTCCCACTGCGCCGAGTGGAAGACCTCGCCCTCGAACGACTCGACCCCAGGAAGCTTCGGGTACGACGGTTCCGCGAGCGGACCCATCCCGGACAGCAGCACGTCCGCGACGAACTCACCTTGACTCGTCTGGATCCGCCAGCGACCGTCCTCCCATCGCGCGGTCTCGACCACATGCCCGAAGCGGATGTGCGGGCGGATGCCGAACCGGTCGGTGACCTTGCGCAGGTAGTCCTCGATCTCGGGCTGGGGTGAGAACGTCGACGACCACTCCGGGTTGGGCGCGAAGGAGAACGAGTACAGGTGCGACGGCACGTCACACCGGCAGCCCGGGTAGGTGTTGTCCCGCCAGGTCCCGCCGACGTCGTCCGCACGCTCCAGTACGACGAAGTCGTCGTACCCGGCCTGCTTGAGCCGGACCGCCATCCCGATCCCGGCGAACCCGGTCCCGACCACCACGATCCGGTGTTGCGTGCTCTCCATCAGCCCTCCAGTCGAGCCCGCCTCGAGCAACTTACTCCCAGTAAGTTACTCGGAGTCAGTTAGACTGCGCAAGTGACCCCGACCACGGACCAGACGGCGGCCGACGTACCGGTGAAGCGGCGGCGCAACCGGGCCGCGCGGGAACGGGAGATCCTCGAGGCGGCGGAGCGGATCTTCGGCGAGCGGGGGTATCAGGGCACGTCGATGGACGACGTCGCCGCCGAGGTCGGGGTGTCGAAGCCGCTGATCTACCAGTACTACGGCTCGAAGGACGGCCTGTTCCTCGCCTGCCTGGCGCGACTCCGGGCTCAGCTGCTGGAGACCGTCGCCGATGCGGTGATGGCGGCCCGCGATCCCGAGGACGCGCTGTACGCCGGATTCGTCGCCTGGTTCCAGTTCCTCGACGATCACCCGCAGGCCTGGTCGGTCCTGATCGACGAAGGCATGCTCTCCACCAACCCGGCGGCCGGCCCCGCGACCGCCGCGACCGACGAGGTCCGCGCCGCCTTCATCGAACTCATCTCCACGATGGTCCGGATGAACCTCCCACCCGGCCGCACCGCCGACGACGAGGAGATCGAGATCGTTGCCCAAAGCATCTCCGGCGCCACCGAACGCCTAGCCATCTGGCGCAGCCGCACCCCCACCCCACCCACCCCCGAGAAGGTTGCCCGCACCCTCCAAAACCTCCTCTGGCAAGGCCTCCAAACCCTCCGCAACACCTGACCGAACCAGCAGACAAGCGCCCCAGTCGGCCACCGCCCAGAGGAGTCGTGAATGTTCAATCACGAGCCGGCTGATTACGAGTGCCCGTTCTGCCGACTAGCGTCCGGGGGCGAAGATCACCTGACCAGCCAGGACGACGTCGTCCTGCGGACGGACCGGACCCTGTCCTTCGTTGCGTCCCGCTGGTGGCCGAACAACCGGGGACACGTGCTAGTGGTACCGACCGCGCACTATGAGAATCTCTACGACCTGCCGGCACCCGATGGTCACGCCGTTCACGACGCCGTCCGAGAGATCGCCATCGCCATTCGTCACACCTACGGCTGCGAAGGCATCTCCACCAGACAACACAATGAACCAGCCGGCTACCAGGACGCGTGGCACTACCACGTCCACGTCTTCCCGCGGTACCCCGACGACAACCTCTACAACACCACCCACCTCGCCGACCCAGCGACCGCGGAAGAACGCCAACCCTACGTACGTCGCCTGCGCCCACACCTCGCATCTGTGCACTGACAGCGGAAGGTTGGCCAGTGGTCTGCGAGTGGTGCGCTGTGCCACCGCCACTTGGTGCCCACGTCAGGCAGTCCGGGAGCGAGATCCGGCCGGTTGCCCATTGGAGCGCGGCCCAGGGATCGAGGTCTGCTGAGTGGAGTGACGCGCGCTCGGCCTGCCGGTCCGGGAACATGCGGGCGAGGACCCACGCGCAGACGTCCTGCGGCGGCTCGAACGGCAGACCGAGACCGGCCGCGATGTCGCCGCCGTGGACGAGCAGTTCGATGCAGCCCATGCCGGCGGTCCCTTCGGCGTCGGCCATCCCGTACGGATGGAAACCGCGGTCGGGCGGCTTCGCCGCGCGTACGACGGCCGACTCGAGGCGACCGCTCGCCTCGAGGAGTTCCAGAACCTGGGGATTGGTGGAGTCCTCGATCGCGTGCGAGAAGAAGCGCACGTAGTGCGCGGGAGCGCGGCTGGCGAGCTGCATCGCGTAGGCCAGTTGGCAATGCGCGACGTGTTCAGCGGTGAAACGGCACGACCAGTCGAGCGAACCGGCTGGTGCCTGCCAGTCCCGACCAGTCCCGGGGATGAGCGCGGCGACCACGCTGTCGACTGCCCGATCCAGATTGTCGGCCGGCTGCACTGAATCCTCCGTTTGCTGTAGCTCCCGAGAGCTTAGCGGGGACCCGTGGACCGGTGCGGCGCTCGTCCCAGGATCCCCGCTCCTGCCTGAGCCCACCCTGCAACTTCGGGGGATATCCGGCTCTTCCGTCGTTTCCGCGGGTCGCTCGCTGACGGCGGCGGAGCGGGTGGCACCGACGTTCGTTCGCGTCCTTCGCGTCCCGGGCCGTCGGCCGTGTTCTGTCGGCTGCCGCCGCCAGGGTTGACAGGGGTGGGGAGGATCTCGCCCCGGATCGGGGGGGAGGATCCTCCCCAGGCTGGACCGGCCGGCCGGCCGGAGTCCTGGGGCTCGGTCCCGACGGCCGACATTCGCGACCGCGACTACTGGGACGAGGCCGGCCCGTGGGTCTCGACCTTGGGCGGACGTGGGGCACTCACTAACCCGGTCGGTCGGCCGCCGAGTGCTCGCGGCCAAGCGGGGCATCGCCGGCATCGCGCCGCTTGGTGAGTGGCGCAGGTCCGCACACCGGACCGGCATCGCCAAACCCGCCACTGCCACCGCCACCGCCACCGGGGCGGGGTATGGCGGACTCCCAGGCCATCACAATCACCGAGACGCCGCGATCGCCCGTGGGAGACCTTCGTCCTGACCGCGTTGTGATGGCCTGGCGATCCGATCGACGCCGCGCAACAGCCACGCAACCGACCAGAGCGCCGGATATCCCCGCGCGTTGTGTTCTCCCCTGGTGCACCAACGGAGAACCCACAACGGCAGCGGATAACCCGTGACACGGACGCCGTCGCGGGGCGCCGGACCGGTCGGCATGCACGGATCCAGGCTTAGGCGACTTCCTGCACGAGGCACCACGTGATCCTGGGGCTCACGCGAAGCCCAGGACGCGGGCTCGTCGGTGGAGTGTGGACGGAGAATTGGTTGACCGTGGCAACTTCCCGGCTGATGGTGAGGCTTCGGGAGTGGGCTTGTCCAGCCACGGCGGCGGACAAAAAGGAAGGCAAGGAGCTCACACTCCTTGCCACTACTAACTTATAACGCACCCCGGGGCTTGCCGCAAGGCCGGGGTTGTGCTGGAGAATCTCCAGCCGAAGCCGGAAAGCCGTGCGAATTCAGGGATGCGCGAAGGACGTGCGCCTGCGCGAGCAGCTGGCTGAAAGTGCAACCTGTCGAAACTTGGGGGTTTCGTGATTGACGTGATCATTGCCGGTGGTGGACCGACTGGCATGATGCTGGCGAGTGAGTTGCGGCTGCACGGCGTACACGTGGTTGTGGTGGAGAAGGACGTGGAGCCGACCAAGGTCGAGCGCTCGACCGGACTGCACGTGCGCAGCATCGAGGTGATGGACCAGCGCGGATTGCTGGAGCGGTTCCTCGCCCTCGGGAAGCAGTACCCGGTCGGTGCGTTCGTCGGCATCCGCAAGCCGCCGCCGGACCGGCTGGACACCGCGCACGCGTACATCCTCGGCATCCCGCAGACCACGACCGACCGCCTGCTGGCCGAGCACGCCGCCGAGGTCGGCACCGAGATCCGGCGCGGGTGCGAACTGGTCGGGCTGAGCCAGGACGACGACGGCGTCACCGTCGAGCTGGCCGACGGCACGCAGCTGCGCTCGCGCTACCTCGTCGGCTGCGACGGCGGCCGCAGTACGGTGCGCAAGCTGCTCGGCGTCGCCTTCCCCGGCGAGCCGAGCACGGTCGAGACACTCCTCGGAGAGATGGCGTTGACCGCGTCGCCCGAGACACTGGCCGAAGCGAACGAGGAGATCCGCAAGACCCAACTGCGGTTCGGCACCGCACCCGTCGAGGACGGGTTCTACCGCGTCGTCGTACCCGCCGAGGGATTGGCCGAGGACCCGCGGGTCCCGCCGACTTTCGAGGAGGTCAAGCGGCAGTTGCGAGTGACCGCCGGCACGGACTTCGGCGCGCACTCACCGCGCTGGCTCTCCCGCTTCGGCGACGCCACCCGGCTGGCCGAGCGCTACCGGACCGGCCGCGTGCTGCTGGCCGGCGACGCGGCCCACATCCACCCGCCGGCCGGCGGGCAAGGCCTCAATCTCGGCGTCCAGGACGCGTTCAATCTCGGCTGGAAGCTGGCGGCCGAGGTCAACGGCTGGGCGCCCGAGGGCCTGCTGGACAGCTATCACACCGAACGGCACCCGGTCGCCGCCGACGTACTGGACCTCACCCGCGCCCAGATGGAACTGATGGCCCTCGAGCCAGGTCCCCAGGCCGTACGGCGACTGTTGACGCAGCTCATGGACTTCGAAGACGTCCACCGCTACCTGGTCGAGAGGATCGCCGCGATCGGGATCCGCTACGACTTCGGCAAGGGAGACGAACTTCTCGGTCGCCGTCTCCGCGACGTACAACTCAAACGCGGCCACCTCTACGCCCAGATGCATGCCGGCCGAGGCCTGCTCCTCGACCAAACCGGCAGCCTCTCGGTCGAAGGCTGGGCAGACCGGGTCGACCACATCGTCGACACCACTGAGGAACTCGACATCCCCAGAGCGGCCCTCCTACGCCCCGACGGCCACGTCGCGTGGATCGGCGAAGACCAGCAAGACCTCGTCACCCATCTCCCCCGGTGGTTCGGCCCCGCCACCACCTGACCGCCGAAGATTCGTTATCGATCGACAGGTAGACGCCGCGCGACGATGGCGGCATGGGGTCGTTTCCCGTCAGCGCGGGTTTCCGTCGCTTCGACCTGAAAGCCCGATGCCGCCAGCCGCTGCGACATCTCTTCGACCGACCAGAAGTAGGCGGTCGTCACAGTGTGCGCGAACGGCTCGACCTGGGCGCCTTCGACCATCCCGAGCAACAGACTGCCACCGTCGCACAGGCATCGTGCGAACTCGTCGAGGATGCGGGGGACGTCGTCCGGATACGTGTGGATGATCGAGTACCACGACAGGATCCCCGCCACCGAGCGATCGGGTACGCCGAGGTTCGTCAGCTCCCCGACACGATAGGGAACGGCGGGAAACCGCGAGCGGGCGATGTCCACGAACCGCGGCACAAGATCGACACCCTCGACGTCACAGCCCTGCCGGCTCAGAAAGTCAGTCCACTGCCCCGGCCCGCACCCGGCGTCGATGATGCGGCCCGTGATCCCACCGGCCCACTGGGACACCAGCTTGCGGTCCAGTTGGTGCATAGCCTCCGTCGAGGCGAACAGGTCGGCGTACTCCTCCGCCCACCGACCATACGCATCCCGCACATCATCCACAGCCACAGGCAAACCCCTGACAACCCGACAATAGATTTCACGATGCCGCCCCATCGCTACGGCGCAGACCCTGAGACGGCACGACATGCTCCCACGTCCGCGAGCCACCGCCGGAACCTCCCGATCGCCGCGATGCGGCCGCCCGGCCGGCTTGGTCGGGCGCGGACACGACAGGAGAGCCCGAAAAGCAGTCGCAACTTCGATGATCGTCGCAGAAACTTGACGGGCAAATCGACGTGGTTGCCGACGTTGCTGGAGCGAGAGAAAAGGCGGTTGGATGGACGCCGAGACGGTTGCCTCGCGCAAGCGCGCGCCCGCACCACGACGTACGCCGGTTGGCGGTCTGCTGCGGACACGGAACTTCGGCTTGTTCTGGGCCGGCGAGTCGACCAGCGGATTCGGCTCGGCGATCACGACGGTGGCCCTGCCCCTAGTGGCGGTGTCCACCCTGCACGCGGGCACCAGCATGGTGGCGCTGCTGACAGCGGCGAACTGGGCACCGTTTCTGGTGATCGGGCTCCCGGCCGGGGCGTGGGTCGATCGGTGGCCGAGTCGACGCGTCTTGCTGGCCGCCGATCTCGTGTCGGCGGTGGTGCTGGCCGGTGTCCCGACCGCGGCCTGGACCGGAGTACTCACCATGGGCATGCTGCTGGCGGCAGCGCTGCTCGCCGGTATCGCCAAGGTGTTCTTCGACCTTGCGTACAACGCTTTTCTGCCCGATCTGCTGGCCCCCGAGGACCTGCTCGAGGGCAACTCCAAACTGCAGACCAGCGCGTCGGCGGCCGAGCTCGCGGGTCCAGGCCTCGGGGGGCTGTTGGCCCACGCTGCCGGCGCGGTCTGCGGGATCCTCATCGACGCGCTGACGTTCCTGGTCTCGGCGGCCTGCTTGGCGGGCCTGCGGGCCCGGCCTGAGAAGCGGCGAAACCGGGTCGGTGATCTGGCGTGTTCCGTCAGATCGCCGAGGGTTTCGGGTTCATCCGGCGCGAGAGCTTCCTAGTGGCGATGACCGTGATGGCGGCGATCGGCAACTTCGCGATGATGGGGCTGACCGCACTGCGGGTCGTCTACCTGGTGCGTACCGAAGGCGCGAGTCCGGGCACCGTGGGACTGGTGATGGGTGCGAGCAGCCTCGGCGGCATCCTGGGCGCCGTGCTCGCCTCCCGGATCGTGCGCCGCTTCGGCAACGCACGCGCCTACCTGGTGTCGAATCTCGCGATCGCGCCGTTCATCCTGCTCCTTCCGGCAGCCGGTTCCGGGTGGCGGCTGTCGCTGTTCGCGGCCGGATCCCTCGTGGTGCTGACCGGCTCCACAGTCTCGAACATCATCACCGCCACCTTCCGCGGAAGCTACGTCCCCGTTCAGCTGCTCGGCCGGGTCACAGCGTCCTCTCGGTTCCTCGTCTTCGGCACAGCCCCGCTCGGCGCGGCGACCGCCGGAGCGTTGGCGACCACCTTCGGAATCCGAACCGCCATGTGGGCACTGGCAATCCTGTTCGCCTTCACCCGCACCCTCCCACTGGCCACATCGATCCGCCCCTTGCGCGACTTCCCCACCTACCGTGTCACCTCCCTGGGCTGACCCCTGAGAGGCGACCCTGAGGGGTGGCTGACGGATGTCATGGGTGGGTCGTGACGGTCGATCCAGGGGCTGACCGGCGTACGACGGGAAGCTTTCGGCATGACGACAACGACTGCGGTCAGCCTGCGGGGTGTGACCAAGAAATATGGGACGGTGCAGGCGGTTGCCGGGGTGGATCTGACCATCCGGTCCGGTGAAGTGGTGGCGTTGCTGGGGCCGAACGGCGCGGGCAAGTCGACCACGATCGAGATGCTGCTCGGCCTGGTCAAGCCGGACCAGGGCAGCGTCCAGGTGTACGACGGGACGCCGGTCGACGCGATCGCGCAGGGCACCATCGGGGTGATGTTGCAGAGCGGCGGGATCATCGAGGACGCGAAGGTCGGCGAACTGATGAACCTCGTGGCCGGCCTGCACAAGAAGCCGATGCCCGTGAGCGAGGCGCTCGAGCGGGCCGGGATCGCGGACCTGACGGACCGGAAGATCAAGGGCCTGTCCGGCGGCCAGAAGCAGCGGGTGCGGTTCGCGATGGCGATCATCCCGCAGCCTGACCTGATCGTCCTGGACGAGCCGACCACCGGCATGGACGTCGAGTCCCGGCGCGACTTCTGGGCGTCGATGCACGCCGAGACCGCGCGCGGCCGCACGGTCCTGTTCGCGACCCACTACCTGGAAGAGGCCGACGCGTACGCCGACCGCGTGGTGCTGATGCGGAACGGCAAAGTCGTTGCCGACGGCACCGCTGCGCAGATCAAGGCGAGCGTGTCCGGCCGGACCATCCGCGCGACCGTTCCCGGAGCCGACCTGGCGGCGCTTGCATCGCTCCCCGGCGTACGGAACGTCGAGACCCGCGGCGAGGTCGTCCTGCTCCAGTGCGCGAACTCGGACGACACCCTGCGCTACCTGCTGGACAACACGTCAGCCCACGACATCGAAGTCACCTCCGCCGACCTCGAGGACGCGGTCCTCGCGATCAGCGCAGGCAGTGACCTTCAAGAACGGGAGAGCCTGGCATGAACCGCGACTACCTGATCTTCGACATCCGCCGCACACTGCGGAACCGGCGGGTGCTGATCTTCTCGATCCTGATGCCCCTGGTGCTGTTCGTGATCTTCGGTACGACGATCCCGAAGGACGCCAACGAGGCCGGCATCTCCGCGATCGCCTACGTGATGGTGAGTATGGCGATGTTCGGCTCGATGTCCGCGGCGATGAGCAGCGGTGGTGTGATCGCGGCCGAGCGCGACGGCGGCTGGAACCGGACGCTCCGGCTCACCCCGCTGAAGCCGCAGGCCTACGTCGCCACCAAGGTGATCCTGTCGCTGCTGCTGGCGATCCCGCCGCTGCTGGTCGTCTTCATCTCCGGCATGACCTTCGGCCACGTGCACCTGAGCATGAACCAGTGGGCCACGGTCGCGCTGGTGTCCTGGCTCGGCGCCCTGCCGTTCGCCGCCCTCGGCCTGGTCATCGGGTACGTCGCCAAGCCGGACAGCGTGCAGCCGATCACCGGACTGAGCACGATGCTGATCGCGGCCTTCGGCGGACTGTGGTTGCCGGTCAGCCAGATGCCGTCGGCGATGAAGCACATCGCCCAGCTGACCCCGGCGTACTGGACCAGTCAGACCTCACGCAGCGCGCTGACGCAGAGCGGCCTGGACACCCACGCGCTGCTGGTGGTGCTCGGCTGGACCGTCGTCCTCGGCTTCATCGGCCTCCGCCGGTTCCGCGCCGACACCGCGCGGGCCTGAGCGCGGGAGCCCATCGAGGGGCACTACCGTGAAGTTCATGAAGACTCCGCCAACCCTGCTGGACGGCCTGGGCCGCGATCGGCCCGGGCCCAACCGGTGGGGTTGGCTGGCGGCCGGGATCTGGTTGTTCTACCTGTCCCAGCCGTTCGAGGCGATCCTCCAGCACCACGGTGCGACCCGGGTGATGGGGCTGATCGTCCTCTTCCTCTTCGCGCTCTCGTACATCGCGTTCTTCGGCTGGCTCCGCCGGGTCGGCCTCGCCGGTGGGCTGCCGACCTGGCAGCGGCTGGCGTACCTGGCCGGGATGCTCGCCCTGTGCTTCCTGATGCTGCCGTCGGCCGGTCAGAAGGCGCTCACCTGCCTGGTCTACATCGCCGCGATCGCGATGATGACGCTCGACGTCCGGATCGCCGTGGTCATCGTCGCCCTCCTGCTCGGTGGCGCCGAGCTCTCGATGCGGCTGGTGCCGGGCTGGAGCGACGACGGCAGCTACGGGTTCGCGATCTTCCTCGGCGCGCTGGCGGTGTTCGGCCTGCGGCGCGCGATCCAGCGCAGTATCGAACTGAATGCCACCCGGCAGGACATGGCCAAGCTGGCCGTCCAGGAGGAGCGGAACCGGTTCGCCCGGGATCTGCACGACATCCTCGGCCACTCGCTCACCGTGATCACGGTGAAGGCTGAGCTGGCCGGCAAGTTGATCGAGGCCAACCCAGGGCGGGCCGCGGCCGAGGTGGCCGATGTGGAGAGTCTGGCGCGGGCGGCACTGGCCGATGTCCGGGCCGCGGTCGCGGGCTACCGCGAGCTGAGTCTGGCCGGTGAGCTGGTGTCGGCGCGGGCCGCGCTGCAGGCGGCCGAGATCAAGCCGGATCTGCCGACCACGATGGACGAGGTGCCGGAGGAGAACCGCGAACTGTTCGCCTGGGTGGTCCGCGAAGGCGTGACGAACGTCGTCCGCCACTCGGGCGCGAAGCGCTGCACGATCCGCATCAACGCCACGCAGATCGAAGTACTGGACGACGGGAAGGGCCCGACGCCCGGCGGCGGCGCGTCCGGGCACGGGCTCGTGGGGTTGCGCGAGCGGGCGGACCAGGCGGGCGCGAGTCTGCAGGTCGGCCAGGCGCCGGGTGGCGGTTTCCGGCTAGCTGTCAGGGTGGGCCAGTGAGCATTCGACTGCTGATCGCCGACGACCAGGCGCTGGTCCGTGGAGCCCTGGCCGCGTTGCTGGATCTCGAGCCCGACCTGGAGGTGGTGTCCGAGGTCGGCCGCGGCGACGAGGTGATCGAGGCGGCGAGGGCGACCAAGCCGGACGTCGCGTTGCTCGACGTCGAGATGCCTGGACTGGACGGGATCGAGGCCGCCTCCGCGCTGCGGGCCGCCGTACCGGGGGTTCGGGTGCTGATGGTGACCACCTTCGGCCGGCCCGGGTACCTGCGCCGCGCGATGGAGGCCGGTGCGGCCGGTTTCGTCGTGAAGGACACCCCGGCGACCCAGCTGGCAGACGCCGTACGGCGGGTGCACCAAGGGCTCCGCGTGGTCGACCCCTCACTCGCCGCCGAGACCCTGGTCGCGGGGACGAGCCCGCTCACCGGCCGCGAATCCGACGTACTGCGGGCCGCCCGCGAAGGCGGCACGGTCGCCGACATTGCCAAGGAGCTCCACCTCTCCGAAGGCACCGTCCGCAACCATCTCTCCGCCGCCATCGGCAAGACCGGCGCCCGCACCCGAGCCGAAGCCGCCCGCATCGCCCTCGACAACGGTTGGTTGTAGCCGGTCCGGACCTCTAGGCTGATGCCAAGGGGAGGAATGTGCGATGTCGATCGAGCAGTTCAGTGTGCGGGGGCGGTTGGCGGACACCGGTGAGGGCATCACCGGGGACGAGTTGCAACTGGCGGCGCGGAACCACGGGATGCCGTTGGAGAGCCTGCGGTACGACGTGACGCCGCCGGGACTGCACTACGTCCTGGTGCATTACGACATCCCGGCAACCAATGCGGGCACTTGGCGACTCGAGGTGGACGGGTGCGTCGAGGAGCCGTTGTCGTTCGGGCTGACGGAGCTGCGCGCGATGGGGCGCCGTACCGTCCGGGTGACTTTGGAGTGCGCAGGCAACGGTCGGGCCGCGCTGCACCCGCGGCCGATCAGCCAGCCCTGGTTGACCGAAGCCGTCGGTACGGCGGAGTGGACCGGCGTGCCGGTGTCCGATCTGTTCCGGGCGGCGGGGATTCGCGAGGATGCTGTGGACGTCGTGTTCACCGGCGCGGATCACGGTGTGGAGCGTGGGGTCGAGCAGGACTACCAGCGCGGGCTGTCGCTGACCGAGGCGATCGACTCGGGCGCGATCGTGGCGTGGGAGATGAACGGGCAGCCGCTGCCGCCGCAACACGGTTATCCGCTGCGCCTCGTCGTACCGGGGTGGTACGGGATGGCAAGCGTCAAATGGCTGCGGTCGATCGAGCTGATCGACCACGAGTTCGACGGGTTCCAGAATGCGGTCGCGTACCGGATCCGGAAGGACGCGGATGATCCCGGTGAGGCGGTGACGCGGATCGAGCCGCGGGCGCTGCTCGTCCCGCCGGGCTTCCCGGACTTCATGAGCCGGCACCGGTTCGTTGCCGCTGGCACCGTTCCGCTGTTCGGCCGGGCCTGGTCCGGCTGGGCCCCGATCGAACGGGTCGAGGTCAGCACCGACGCCGGCGTGAACTGGCACGAGGCCACGTTGGATGCCCTCGGCAACGACGAGCTCGCGTGGCGGGCCTTCGCCTACGACTGGGAGGCCACGCCGGGCGAGCACGTGCTCACGGTTCGCGCGTACGACGCCAGCGGCCGCGAGCAACCCATCGAGGCCGACTGGAACCGCGGCGGCTTCGCCAACAACACCGCCCAGCGGATCACCGTCCTGGTGACCTGAACCGCGTGTCGTTCGCGCGTTCCGCCGTACTCGCGTCACATCCTGAAGAGGTACACGGTCTCACTCCAGGAGTGGTGCGGTGAACGAACTGGGCACGGACATCCACCTGCACGCGCGGATCTTCCGAACCGCCGGCGAGTGGTACGCCGACATCGACGACGAACTCGACCCACAGCCGGACAACCCGCTCTGGTACGGCTCCTACACCACCCAACGCGCCGCCATCGACGCCGCCTGCACGCGGATCGCCGCCATGCACCTGACGCAGACGCACATCGAGCAACAAGCCTCCTGACCTCACTCAGGTTCGTTGTGGGATTCGCCGCCGACGCGGTAGGGGGTTGTAATGCCTTCGTACATGAGGTGGGTGATCAGGCCTTGGGAGGCGTGCGGCAGGTTGTGGCAGTGGTCCATCCAGAGGCCGGGGTTGTCGGCGACGAAGGCGATCTCGTAGGTCTCCTTGTTGCCCACCTCGAGGGTGTCGATCCACCAGGGTGAGCCAGTGGCGCGGACGCCGTTGCGGGACAGGACGACGGCGTGGTGGCCGTGCAGGTGCATCGGATGCGCCTGGCCGCTGGTGTTGGCGATCGTCATCCGGACAATGTCGCCCTCGGCAACCATGAACATCGGTACGTCGGGAAACTTGTGCCCGTTGATCGTCCACCACAACCCCGGCTTCCCGTCGAGGAACCCAGGCCGCCGCCCGATCCGGTACTCGAAGTTCCGATCAGCGCCGGCCGGGTCGAACCCGAGCGGCGCCGGCGTGCCGTAGGTCAGCAGATCAACTGTCTCCCCCGGCAACTCGCCGGTCGGAGCGTCACCAGGACCGATCCCCAGCGACGTCGCCGCGGCACCCGCCACCAACCGCATCCCGCCGGCCGGAACGACCGCCTCCAGATCCACCCGAGCCCCAGCAGCCAACGGGTACGCCGCGGTCACCGGACTCGGCCCGTGAACGTCCCGCCCGTCCACCGCGACCACCTTGTACGGCGTCCCGAGCAGACCGACCCGCAGGATCGCGTTGTCGGTGTTGATCACCCGCACGCGCGCCGTCGTACCCGCCGGGAGATCGACGCGGCCACTTCCCGTCCGCCCGTTGATCGTCCGCTTCCCGTTGTACGTATGGATCGCGGCCACGACCTCACCGGGCGCCGACGGTGCGATCACGATCGCCCCGAACAGCCCGCCCTTCACCTCATCACTCGACACCTGATGCGAGTGGTACCAGTACGTCCCGGCCTGCTCGGCCCTGAAGCGGTACACGAACTTCCCACCCACCGGTACGGCGTCCTGCGTCACGCCGGCGACCCCGTCCTCGGCATTGGGTACGTCGATCCCGTGCCAGTGCAGCGTGGCACCATCGGGAACGGACTCGTTCACCAGAGTCACCTGGACCAACTCGCCGACGCGAGCCCGGATCAGCGGACCCGGCGACGTCCCGTTGAGCGTGTAGCCGTCGACCGTCTCGCCGCTGGCCAGCTGGAACTTCTGCTTCCGCGCGATCAGCGTCACCGCGACATCCGGCGTACCGGTCGTAGGCCCGGTCAGGTCCTTGACGCTCATCGCACCGTGGTGGTGCGCGTGCCCATCCGAAGACCCGCCACCGTAGTCGGCGTACCCCATCTCGGCCGCGTTGTACGAGCCCGGGACGAGGCTGGTCACCCAGAGATACCCCAGCGGTACGAGTACCGCCAGGGTGATCCCCAGAGCGACCAGCAGGCCCCACCGGCGCCGCGGTTTCGGCTCAGGCACTGGCCACAGTCTGCTTCGGTACGACGGCCCGTCGCGCCGCAGCACCCGCCACACCGGCGATCACCAGACCGTTGATGCCGTGCAGGACTCCGAGCGCCGGCACCCCGAAGGAGACCACGGCGAGGAGGAATTGGACGACGACCAGGCCGACCACGATCCCGGCCAGCATCCGGCCGCGAGGAACATCGGTCAGGAAGGACACGATCAGGAAGACCAGCGCGAGCAGGGCGATCACCATCCCGGCGATGCTGTGGTAGGCCTGCCCGAAGTTGCTGTAGTCCGCCCCGATCGACGTCCCGTCGTCGGCGTCCTTGGCGATGGTGAATCCGCTCAGCGCGATCGACGCGACCTGCAGCACGACCGCCACCGCGATCAGCTGACCGAGCACCCGGTAGACGGCCCTCATGCCCGCCGCTCCATCCGCCGCTTGCGGATGACGACGACCGCGGCCACGATCAGCGCGATCGGCAGCGCCGGCGGATGCCCGGCTCCGACCACACACGCGATCGACGCCAGCACCCCGACCACGCCGAGCGCGATCAGCAACGGGACCGGCAGCTTGCCGATCCGCCCACGAGCCGCCGCCCACTCCGGCCGCTGCCCTCCGAACGGCGGACGCGGACCTGTCTGGCCGGCCTGCTGCTGGCCGGCCTGCTGTGTTCCTGGCAGGTCGCTGAACAAAGCGGCCAGATCGGTGTCGGTCTTCGCTTCCAGTGCACGGCCGACGCGCTCGGCGTGTTCCTCGGCGCTGAGGCGACCGGCTTCGTAGTGCTCGCCCAGACGCTTGACCGCGTCCTCGCGTTCGCTGTCGCCGATGCGGATCGGTCCGCCCGGCCTCTCGTCGCTCATGACACTCCTCGGTGCTCGTGGTTCTTGCGATTGCACCAAGGTTGTCGTTCGAACCACCCTCACCGCGTCGCCCGGGCGGCGACACCTCACCTACCCCCGGAGGAGCACACTGCGCCGCACGACGCAGGACGACGTACTCCCCCGGGCGTAGGCGGGACCCGGGTAAACCCTCAGGCGTTGGCCGAGAGGATCTTGTTCACATCGTTGTTGGCCTTGCTCAGGGAACCCGGATCAGCCTCGAACGACATCACCGCGTCCATCGCCGGCGTCATCACCGCGGTCACGTCCGCCGCGTTCGGGTTGGCCGGGTACGGGAACACGTTCCCCGCCTCGACCGGCTCCAGGAACGGCGTGACGTCCCAGCCGTTCTTCGCGAACGCCGCCTTCGCCGCCGGCATGCTCGCCGCCACCGCCGGGAACACGACACCCGCCTTGGCGACGATGTCCTGCGCCGTCTGCGAGCCGAGGAACTTCACCCAGGCCCACGACGCCTCCCGCCGGGTCGTACCGGCCCAGATGGTGTCCGCGAGACCGTTCATCATCGACATCCGTTTCCCGATCGGGCCGATCGGCAGCCTGGCCAGCTTGGTCTTCACCTGCTTCAGCCCGCCGTAGGTCCCGAGCATCCAGGAGCCGTTCGGGGTCATCCCGTACTTCCCCGCACCGAAGCTCGTGGTGACGTCCACCCCGGACTTCGCCTGCGCGTACGTCGGCATGTACCCCTTGGTGATGAGTCCGCGCCACCACCCGATCGTGTCGGTGAACTTCGGGTCGCCGTAGAAGAACTTCGTCCCCCAGGGCTCGCCCTCGGAGTACTTCCAGCCGTTGATCGCGGCGTACCAGCTCCAGCTGGTCTGACCGTCGCCACCGCCGGCATCGGCGTACCCGAGTCCGTAGACCTTGACGTCGTCCTTGTCGAACCCGGGCTGGTCACCGCGGCGGCCCTTGGAGTCGACCGTCAGCCGGCGGACGATCTGCTCGAGCGTGCCGCCGTCCTGCGGGTTCCAGGTCATCGAGTTCAGCTGCTCGGTGCTGATTCCAGCCGCCTCGGTGAACGCGCTGTTGTAGAAGTAGACCTCGGTGTCCCAGTCCTTCGGCAGGCCGTACCGCTTGCCGTCGGCCCCGATCCAGCGATCCGCCAGGCCCTTCTGGTAGATGCTCAGGTCAACATTGTCCTTGGCGACATAGTCATCGATCGGCAGCACCTGGCCCTTGTCGGCGAACAGCGGATACTTCGACGAGTGCCCGGTGAACACATCCGGCGCGGTGTCGGAGATGAACCCGGTCACCAGCTTCGACCAGTAGTCGTTCCAGCCGTACTGCTCGATCTTCACGCTGTACTGCGGGTTCTGCTCGTGGAACACCTTCGCGCACTCGGTGTACATCGGCAGCTGGGCCGAGTCCCACAGCCAGTAGATGACCTCACCCTGACCACGCGCGGCGGCTCCGTTGTTGCACCCGGCAACCGCCGACCCGGCGAGTCCGGCCAGCCCGGCCTTCAGCAACGTCCTTCTCGAGAGTTTCATCGGATACCTCACTTGATCCCGGAGAAGCCGATGGAGTTGGTGATCCGCTTGGCGAACGCGAGGAACAGCACGATCATCGGCAGTGCCGCGATCAGCGTCGCCGCCATCAGCCCGGCCCAGTCCGGCCCACCCTGCGGAGTCTGCGACCGGAACACCCCGAGCGCGACGGTCAGCACCCGGACGTTCTCCTGCTGACCCACCAGCAGCGGCCAGAAGTAGTCGTTCCAGGAGTTGATGTACGTCAGGATCCCCAAGGTGGCGATCGGCGCCGCACTCATCGGGATGATCAGCCCGAAGAAGATCCGCCGGTGCCCGGCGCCGTCGATCATCGCCGCCTCCTCCAGTTCCCGGTTGATGCCGAGGAAGAACTGGCGCAGGAAGAAGATCGCGAACGGCGTCATGAACGCCCCTGGCAGGATGATGCCGGCGAAGCTGTTCAGCAGTCCGAGGTTCTTGATCAGCACGAAGTTCGGCAGCGTGGTGAAGATCGGCGGCACCATCAGCGCGGCCAGGAACAGCGCGAACACCTTGTCCCGGCCCGGCCAGCGCAGCCGGGCGAACGCGTACGCCGCCATCGCGCTGAAGAACACCTGGCAGACCGTCGTAATCGTTGCCACGACCAACGAGTTGCGCAGGTACAGCCAGAAGTTGACGGCCGCACCGGACCCGCCTTGCGCCTGCGCCTCCTCGATCGTCGACAGCCCGAGCACCCGCTTGAACGCGCCGAGGGTGGACTCCACCGGCAGCAGCGAGCTCGGGTGGCCGGGGAGCTGGGTGTTGTCGGACAGCGCCGTACGCAACATCCAGTAGAACGGGAACAGCGTGACGATCAGCAGCACGACCAGGAAGATCCAGGCGACGGTGCGACCGACGTTGAGTTCCTTCCTTCTCATGCCAGATCACTCTCCTTCGCGCGCAGCAGGCGGAGCTGCAGCAAGGAGACCAGCGCGAGGATCGCGAACAGCATCAGCGCCATCGCGGAGGCGTACCCGAAGTCGAAGCGGGTGAAGGCCCGCTCGTAGATGTAGTAGTAGATCACCCGGGTCGCGTTGATCGGACCGCCTTGTGTGGTCACCGCGACGGTGTCGAAGATCTGGAACGACCCGATCATGGTGACCACCAGGACCATCACCAGAACAGGTCGCAGCAGCGGCAGCGTGATCCGCCAGAACGTCTTCCACTCGGTCGATCCGTCCACCTCGGCCGCCTCGTAGACGTACGCCGGAATCGTCTGCAGCCCGGCGAACACCAGCAGGGCCGTGTAGCCCATGTGCCGCCAGACGTTGATGCCCGCGACCGTCGGGATCGCCCAGTGCGAGTCGCCGAAGAACGCGACCGGGTCGATCCCGATCCAGTGCAGGCCCTGGTTCACGATGCCGACCTGGAAGTCGAGCATCCAGTACCAGACCAGCGCGACGACCACGTTCGCGACCAGGTACGGCAGCAGGATCGCCGCCCGGATCGTGATCGACTTGGTCAGCCGGTACATCAGCATCGCGATGACGACCGCCAGGACCGTCTGCACGCCGATGTTGATCACGACGTACTCGACCGTGACCGCCAGGGCGTTCCAGAAGAAGCTGTCCTGGACCATCCGGCGGTAGTTGTCCAGCCCGTTGAACTGCGGTGCGGAGAGCAGGCTGTACTCGGTGAAGCTCAGGTAGGCGCCGCGCAGGGTCGGCCAGATGTAGAAGACGACGAAGCCCAGGGTCGCCGGGGCCAGGAAGATCATCGCGACCTTCAGGTCCCCCAGACTTCGCCGCCGACTCGGCGCCTCCGGATCCCCGCGACGGTTCTGCTGATGGGGCGGTGCATTGGTCGTCACGGTCACGGGGATCTCCTCCTTGGTCGGCGATCGACCGGGCTAGTCGATCGCGGTCACATCCAGCAAGATCGCGTTCTCGGGCCACTGAGCCGGGAGCAGGACCCCGACCGAGGCCAGGGCGGCACCGTTCAGTTCCACACTTCCACCGTTGGCAGACCAGGGTGCCGTCCGCGACTCGAGTCCGGGTGTCGCGGTCTTGCTGACGCGGTAGGTTCGCCGTGGGTCGAGCCCGGGCAGCCGGACCCGGCCGACCGCCGAGGTGACCGACTGCGTCAGCTGTACGGCGGCGTACACGGCGCGGGAGCCGTCCGGCGCGACCACGCCGTGCAGGAGGAAGTCCTCTGGACCGCGGTCGGCGCGGACGACCTTGCCGGTGTGCAGCAGCGGCCGCAGTTCCTTGTGCAGGGCAACCCAGCCGGCCAGCTCCTCGCGCTCCTGCGGCGACGCGGACGCGATGTCCCACTCGATGCCGAAGTGGCCGAACAGCGCGGTGATCGCGCGGAACGACAGCGCCTGGGTGCGGCCGGTGGTGTGCGCCCGCGGCGGGCCGACATGGCAGCCGATCAGCTCCGGCGGCAGCAGCAGTTCGGTGTAGCGCTGGATCGTCTGCCGCTCGAGCGCGTCGTTGCTGTCGCTGCCCCAGATCCGGTCGGTGCGCTCGAGGATGCCGAGGTCGACCCGGGCGCCACCGGACGAGCACGACTCGATCTCCAGACCGGGGTGCCGGCGCTTCAGCTCGTCGATCAGCCGGTACACGGCCAGGGTCTGTTCGTGGATACCCGCCGTACCGGTCAGCTGGTTGCCGCCGTCAACGAAGTCCCGGTTGTGGTCCCACTTCAGGTACGCGATGTCGTACTCGGTCAGGAGGCTGTCGAGCCGCTCGAGGATGTAGTCGTACGCCGCCGGGACGCCGAGGTTCAGCCCCTGCTGGTGCCGCGCGGTCGGCGGCATCCGGTGGCCGGCAGCAAGGATCCAGTCCGGGTGCTCGCGAGCCAGGTCGGAGTCCGGGTTCACCATCTCCGGCTCGACCCACAGCCCGAACTGCAGGCCGTGGCTCTTCACATGATCCACGAGCGGGTGCAGGCCCTTCGGCCAGATGCCTTCGTCGACGTACCAGTCGCCGAGCCCGGCGTGGTCGTCGCGCCGGCCGCGGAACCAGCCGTCGTCGAGCACGAAGCGCTCGGCCCCGACCTCGGCGGCCGCATCCGCGAGCGCCTTCAGCTTGTCCAGGTCGAGATCGAAGTAGACCGCTTCCCAGGTGTTCAGTACGACGGGACGCTCGGTGCGCGGGTGGTTCGGCCGAGCCCGCAGGTACTCGTGGAAACGGGCGGACAGCTGGTCGAGGCCGACGCCGTACGAACCGTAGATCCACGGAGTGCTGTAGGTGCCCTCCGGCTGCACGCGCCCCTCGCCGGGGAGGAGCAGTTCGCCGCCGCCGATCACGGCGTACCCGCTCATGCCGCGCTCGGCGTACGAACGGTGGTTGCCGCTCCAGGCGGTGTGCACGGCCCAGCTCTCGCCGGTGCCGAAGTCGAAGCCGGGCGCGCCGGCGATCAGCAGCAGGGTCGCGTCGGCGCCGGTGCGGCCACGACGGTTGTCGCGGATGTGCGCGCCCTGCGTGAACTCGTGCCGCTGCGGGTGCCGCTCGCCGATGTGGCGGCCGGTCAGGTCGAGCAGTTCGGTCGCCTCGGTCGGGACCGGCAGCGCGAGGACCAGACCATCGACCGTGTACGGCGTCGCGCCGGTGTTGGTGAGGTCCGCCTTGGCCCGGACGAGGCCGCTGTCGGTCAGCTCGATGATCAAGCGGATCGTCAGACCGGCCTCGGGATCTTCGGCGTCGACCAGCACGGTGCTGTCCCAGCGCGCGACGCTCGTCAGCCGGAAGCTCGCGGAGAAGTTCTGACCGTCGCGATGGCCGCTCAGACCCGGCAGCCCGAACCAGCCGGCGGCGTATTCCGGCACGATCGCGATCGGCTGGTTGTCGTCGAGGCCGTTGCCGTCCTGCACCGCGCCGGCGCCACGCCTCAGTTCCAGCAGAGCTTTCTCGGTCAACTCACCCAGATCCGCACCCCAGTGCAGGACGGACGGAAGGGCCGGACCAGAGCAGTCCAGCACCAGGCTGACGCCGGCAGCCCGGAGCTGCACCACCTCGATGTTCGACACTGTTGATTCACTCTGCTTTCTGATTGATTTCAGGACGGAACTATTTACCCCGCGACCCCAGATGTCAACGCCTCGAACCCAATGCTTCACGAAGTTAAGTAAGTACCTTACGGCCGTCGAGCCCATCCGCCCAGACCCGGGACAATCGCTCTCCAGCACCTGCTCACCTGTGCTCTTGACAGATTTTCCTGTCAAGAGCAGATTGAGAGCATGCTTGTCGAGGAGCCGGAGAAGGTGCGCCTGGCGTTGTCGCCGATCCGGCGCCGGCTGCTCGAGCTGCTCCGGGAGCCCTCGTCGGCCACGCAGCTCGCGGCGGTGCTGGAGCTGCCGCGCCAGCGGGTGAACTACCACCTGCGCGAGCTCGAGAAGGCCGGCCTGGTCGAGCTCGTCGAGGAGCGGCAGCGGCGCGGGTTCACCGAGCGGATCCTGCGCGCGTCGGCCGCGACCTTGGTGGTCGACCCGGCTGTGATGGGTCGCGCGTTCATCCAGATCCAGGACCAGTACGCCGCCGAGCACCTCGTGGACGTTGCCTCCGGCACCGTTCGGGACGTGGCCCGGATGCAGAGCGCGGCCGATGCCGAGGGGAAGCGGCTGCTCACGTTCACCCTCGAGACCGAGGTACGGTTCGCCGAGCCGGGCGACGTCCACGCCTTCACCGACGCGTTGACCGAGGCGGTGCGACGGACGGTCGCCGAGTTCGATGCCGAGGGCGGGCGCCCGTATCGGCTGATCGCGGGCGGCCACCCGGCACCCCGTCGTACCGAAGGAGACTCATGAGCGAGGACAGGCCACAGATCGTGGTGACCGTGGCGGCGCCCGTCGAGGCGGTGTGGGACGCGCTGCGCGACAAGCAGAAGATCCGGCACTGGCACGGCTGGGAGTACGAGGGCCCCGAGGGCGGCCTGGACGAGGAGATCGACCTCATCTACTTCACCCGCGCCGTCGAGGAGGGCACGACCCTGACCCTCGGCAACGGCGACGAGTTCGTGGTCGAGCCGGTCGAGGGTGGCGCGCGGATCACATTGACCCGGGCTCCGCGCGGCGCCGATCCCAAGTGGGAGGCATACTACGACGACGTCACCGAGGGCTGGACGACCTTCCTCAACCAGCTGCGGTTCGCCGTCGAACGCCACCCCGGCGAAGCCCGCCATACGCTGTTCTACTCCGGGACCGGCCCCGTCTCCCCGATGGCCGAGCTCGGCATCTCCCCCGGCCCCGCCGGCAGCTCCTACGAACTCGTGCTGGTGGGCGAGCAGGTGAAGGGCGAGGTCTGGTACACCTCCGAGCACCAGATCGGCCTGACGGTAGATGCCTGGGGCAACGGTCTGCTGGTGCTCAGCCACATCCCGCCCGGTGACCAGAAACCCGACGGCGCCACGATGGCCGTCCTCAGCCTCTACGGAGACACCGACGGCGCCGAGCTCGACGCCCGCTGGCGCGCGTGGTGGGAGCCGCGCTACCCCGACAAGCTCGACCTCGGCGGCTGAGCCTGGCACGAGAGTGCTGACACGACGGTGACACGGCGGTGACAGGGCGCAAAGGTGTCAGCACTCTCGGTCTACCGGTGAGTGGTTACCCGGAAGTACATTTCTGCCGACGGTGATCGGGTGGGGGGTCCTGACGATCACCGAACTCCGGCGAGAGAGGCCTTCCGGTGGTCCTTCCGAGAAGTCGTCGAGTGTCCCTGATCCTTGTGCTCTCCATGACCGGGCTCGGCCTGGTCGCATCCCCCGCGCTGGCCGACGGCCCCGGGTCCGGTACGCCGTACGTCGTCACCGTCGGCGACTCCTACATCTCGGGCGAGGCCGGCCGGTGGGCCGGGAGCTCGAACAACTCCGAGGCGCCGGCCGACGCACTCGGCGCGCATGCCTATCACGACAACGCGAGCCATACCGCCGAGCTGATCCCGAAGTGCCACCGCAGCCAGTCGGCGGAGGCGTACATCGGCGGCGGGGTCGGCGGACTGGACCTGGCCTGCTCCGGCGCCCGCACCACGACCAGCACCGGTGACGACTTCAAGCCGGGCATCGACTTCTACGACGACGGCGCCGGGCACCTCGGCCAGGCGAAGATGCTGCAGCAGTTCGCGGCCGGCCACAACGTCACGCAGGTGGTCGTCTCGATCGGCGGCAACGACTTCAACTTCGCATCGATCGTGACGTCGTGCGTGACCGACTTCCTGACGTCGCCGTCGTGGTTCCCGGACTACTGCAAGGACGACTCCTCGGTCGTCGCCAACTTCACGTCCGCCAACGTCACCGCCGTACGTGGGCGGATCGCGACCGCCTTCCAGAACGTCCGCACTGCCATGCGGAACGCGGGGTACGGCGACAACGCGTGGACCCTGCTCGTCCAGACCTACCCGTCACCGATCCCGGCCGCGAGCGGGTTCCGGTACGGGCAGAGCGGTTACACCCGGCAGAGCGTCGGCGGTTGCGGCTTCTGGAACTCCGACGCCGACTGGGCGAACAGCACCGCTCTCAACACCATCAACACCACGGTCCGCGCCGCGATGGGCCAGTCCGGCCTGACCAACACGCGACTGCTCGAACTCCAGTCCGCCTTCAACGGCCGCCGCCTGTGCGAGAACACGGTCGGCCTGTACGAGGAAGTCGGCCTGAGCTCCTGGACCCAGCCGACCGCCGTCGACAAGACCGAGTGGATCAACCAGATCCGCACCGTCACCACGATCGGCTCCAACTACTACATCCAGGAATCCCTCCACCCCAACTACTGGGCCCAGCTCGCACTCCGCTCCTGCGTCCGCCAGACCTACACCCAGAACCGCGGCGGCACCTGCACCATCTCCGCCCCCGGCCTCACCAACGGCGAACCCCGGATGACCCTCAACTGACCCCGAACGAACCGGCCGCCGTACCCCTGGCTGGGGTACGGCGGCCGGTGTCGTCAGGCTGGGATCAGCTCAGGTTCAGGCCTGTGTCGTCGATGACGAACGAGGTCTGGAGGGAGCTGTCCTCGGTGCCGGTGAAGCTGATCGACACCGTCTGACCGGCGAACGACGACACGTTGAACGACTTCAGCGAGTAGCCACTCGCCTTGTTCAGGTTCGAGTACGTCGCCAGCGTGGTCGAGCCGGCCTTCACCGTCAGCTTGTCGTACTGCGTCGTGGTGGTGGTCTCGGCGGAATCGATGTGCAGGTAGAACGACAGCGTCGCGCTGCACCCGGCCGGGATCGCCACCGACTGGCTCAGCGTGTCGGTGTGCGTGCTGCCATAGCCGTCCAGCCACGCCTTCCAGGTCCCGCTGTGCGCGGGCTGGGAGGTGGTGTTGTCGATCACTCCGGTCGACGCCGACCACGGCGTCGCCGTACCGGTCTCGAAGCCCGGGTTGCCGAGCTTCTGGCCGGAGCAGCCGCCGGTGCCACCGACGGTGATGGTGAACGACGTGCTGCCCGAACCACCGGCACTCGCGGTCGCCGTCGCGGTGACGTTGAAGGTGCCGCTGGCGGTCGGGGTGCCGGACACGGTCCCGGTGGAGGAACCGATCGTGACGCCGCCCGGCAGGCCGGTGGCCGACCAGGTGTACGGCGCGGTGCCGCCGGTCGCCGTCAGCGTGAACGGCGTGATCGCCGTACCGACGGTGCCGGTCTTGTTACCCGGGTTGTTGACCGTGACGCCGCCGGTGCTGCTGCAGGTCGGGTCGGCCGACTGCGCCGGAACGCTGACCGCGTCCCACGCCGCCTTCACGGTGTTGAACTCGGTGCAGCTGCCCGGGTACAGGTTCTTGGCCGCGGTCAGGGTCCAGGTCCGGTACTTCAGGTACGAGCTGCTGCTGGTCTTCATCAGCATCGCGTTGTACATGATCCGGATCGCCTTCTGGATGCCCAGGCCGGTGACCGTCGAGCTGTTGCAGGTCGGGACGTTCGGCGAGCCGCCGCTGCCCTGGGACAGCAGGACGAACCAGTGGTCGCCCGGACCGGCAGCGGCGTGCACCTCGGCGCCCGGGATCGAGCTCGAGTAGCAGTTCGGGTCGCCGACCGCCGACGGGTTGTACATGTTGCGGATCGGGCCGCTGCCGACCAGGTTGACCTCTTCGCCGACCAGGAAGTCCGGCGGGTCGTAGGCCGAGGCCTGGTTGCTGTACCACTCGGAGGCCGCGCCGAAGGTGTCGGCGACGAACTCCTGCGTACCGGAACCCGAGATGCCACCAGGCGTGTGGTCGTCGATGCCGTGGCCCAGCTCGTGACCCACGACGTCCAGCGAACCGATCCAGCCGCCGGCTGTGTTGTGACCGACCTGCACCTGCGTGCCGTCGTAGTACGCGTTCTCGTCGTTCAGGCCGACGCGGATCGGCCAGCCGCCGCCGTTGCCGTCGAAGCCGTTACGGCCGAGCCAGTCGGTCAGCATGTGCCGCTCGGTCTGGGCGGTGTACAGCGCGTCGACGCAGCCGGTTTCCTTGCTGGTCGCGTTGCCGTTGCCCCAGTTGTCGTCCGGGCCGGAGAACGTGGTGTTGTTCGCCGCGTCCTGGCAGGACTGGTTGGTGGTGTTCGGGTCCTTCATCGAGTACGTGCTGCCCGACAGCGTGGTGTCCAGGTGGACCGGGCTCGGTCCGCTGTACGCCGCCGTACCGTTGCCGGCCATCACGTGTTCCTGGGTGCCGAGCACCTTGCCGCTCTGCGCGTCGACGTACACCGACAGGCTCGACGGCTCCTTGCCGTTGCTGCCGGTGACACGGGACTGCCACGCCAGCTTCGGTGTGCCGTTGAGGGCGTACACGGCCAGCGTCGGCGTGGTCGACGAGTCGACCCGCTTCAGTTGCTTGGTCGCGGTCGCCTTGGCGTCCGCGGCGGTGACCTTGGCGGACGTCGACAGGTCGGGTACGGCGGTGGTCTGGGCCACGGACGCGGCCTGCACCGCACCCTTTTCGTCGGTGACGACGACAAAGTCACCACCGACGACCGGGAGTCCCTTGTACGAGCGCTCGTAGGGGACGTACTGCAGGCCGGACGGCTCGGAGATCACCGCTTTGGCGGTGAACTTGTCGTCCTTGCCGGCATGCAGACCGGCCGGCCGGGTCGCGACCAGCGAGGCGGCAGCGTCGGCGGCGTACGCCTTCGACTGTGCCTGCGTGGGCCGGGGAGGTGGTGCCGCATTCGGCGCGGCACCGGCCGCTGAGGTTCCGAATCCGGCGAGCGCCGCTACCGCGAGGCTGGTGACCGCGAGAACGGCAGCAGGCGTGCGGGAACGCTGAAACAAGACCATGGATGTGGTCCCTTCGCGAAGATGGTGCTGGGCGGGTTGCGCCTCGCCGGACTGCAGGCAGCTGCACCACCTCTGCCTGGGACCTCCGGCCTATCCACCGATTTGTTGCCCTCGCCTTTCTATCGGCCGCCGATGGATCGCGCGGACGGACACTATGCCCGCGCCGATCGCCGGGCAAGGCGCTCCGATGCCGCTGGCACGACTCGGACAATGACCGCGTTGTCATCGCGCGATTACAGAGAAAATCGGCCTTTGAGCTGACAAAGTCGGGAACATCACGCAGGTCGAGGACGGGGCGGCCTGGACCAATCGCCGATGCTGCAGGCAGAATCGCGCAGACGGGTTGGCTGCCGGGCTGGGGTGTGAGTGGAAACCGAATTCGCGCTGTCACTCGGCACGCAGCGCTGGACGCTGCCGGCCGAGAGCGACACGATCACGATCGGGCGTGCCTCGAACGCCGACATCCGGTTGCAGGCCGACGACCAGATCTCCCGGATCCACGCCCGCCTGGGCCGCACCGGCACGACCTGGACCCTGTACGACGAGTCCCGCAACGGCACCGGCCTCAACGGCCGCCGCCTGGCCGCCCCCACCCCCCTCACCGAAGGCGACCGGATCCACATCGGCCGCTCAGTCCTGACGTTCCACGAAACCCCGGTCCAGGCCCCGGCGGAGCCCGCCCCGAGCCCTGCAGCCTCCGCTCCCGGCCCCGCGGCCTCCGCGCCTGCCGCAATGCCGCCCACCGCTGCCGCCCCACCTCCCGCGCACTTCGGCACTCCAAGCCCCGCCACACCGCCCCCACCCGCCGCCCCGGTCCCCGAGAACCCGTCCCCCTTCATCCCCGCGGACCTCACCTCACCACGCCAAACCCCACCCGCGGACGCCAACCGCCCGAGCCCCTTCGCCCCCGTGTCCGAGCCGGGCTATTTCACCCCCGCCGACCCCGAGCCGGACGCGCGGCCCTTCACCCCCACCGACCCCGAGTCAGAGGCCGGCCGGTTCACCCCCGCGGATCACGCGTCGGACGCCGGCCCCTTCACCCCCGCGGATCATGCGTCGGAGTCGGGTCCGTTTGCGGCTGACGAGGCTGAGGGGAGTCCGTTCGGGTCTGCGGGCTCCGGGTCGCTGGACAACGCAGCGCCGCCGCCCGCCCCGCCGGACATCCCGCGCCGGGAGGATGCTCCCGGCAACTTCCCGCTCTTCCCGGACGAACCGTCGTACGAAGGCACCGACGAGGACGCCCCCTGGGCCGCCTACCCGTCCGACAACTCCGAGCTCGCCAACCCTCCATGGGACCAGGGCAACTCACCGGCCGCACAGCCGAGCTGGAACGAGTCGGCCAGCTGGCCCGACACCAGCCGAGCGCACCAGGCCGACCGCCTCCCGCCGACCGACCGCGTCGGGTCCGACGACGACGGCTCCGAAGAGGTCGGCACGGTCCGTCTCCTGCGCGTGCTGCTGATCGCCGGCGCGGTGATCGTCCTCGGCCTCGTGATCAACCTGATCGTCACCTTCCTCGCGGACGGCCCAGGCGGCGCGCTGCGCTGGTTCGTCCCGCCGGCGATCGCCCTGGTCCTGGCCATGATCATCGCCCTCCTCGACGCCGCCGCACCGAAGGGCCGCGCCGCCGGCCGGCTCGACGTCTCGATCGTCGTCGCGATCGTCGTCGTACTCGTCGGCGTCGGTGTCGGCGGATTCGCCCTCACCGCGGGCGCGGAGTACGTCGGGGGCTACCTGACCGGCAACGAGTCCGGCGAGGCCCGCCTGATCAAACCCGTCGCCAAGACCGTCGACGGTCTCACTGTCACCGTCCAGAACGTCACCTACACGAGCCACTTCACCCGCGTCGACCTCCTGGTCAAGAACACCGGCAAGCAGGCGGTCAGGCTGCCTCTGAAAGGCAACGCCACCTTCAGCGGCGGCGAGGGCAACGGTCTGCGCGCCGACGCCGCACGCAGCCAGTGGCCCGGCAGCATCCCCGCCGGCGGGTCCGAACACGGCACCATCACCTTCACCGGTCACCTCCCCGACGCCACCACGGCGGCGGCCCTCACCCTGAAGTCCGGCGACACCGACGTCGCCGTCTCCGGCATCGTCCTGACCAAGTGACACAGCTCAGCGCTTGGTGATCGCCCGGTCCAGGAGTTGCTGCAGCGTGTGCTGTTCCGCCGCGCTCAGGCCCGCCAGCGGTGATTCCTGAGCGAGGAGCTCGAGCAGCTCGGCGCGCAGCGCGTTCCCCTTCGTGGTGAGCACGAGGTGGCGCGCCCGCCGGTCGGTCGGGTGCGGGCGACGTTCGATCAGGCCCTGGTTCTCCAGCTTGTCGACCACGAACGTCGCGTTCGACGGCTCGCAACTCATCCGCTCGGCCAGCTCGCCCATCGTCATCGGGCCGGTCAGCTCGCGCAGCGCGGTCGCCTGCGGAGCGGTCAGCCCGAGCTTCACCGCGCGCGCCCGCAGATGCTCGCCGATCTGGTGGGACAGTCCGTTCACCAGCCCACACAGCTGCCGCTCGGAGGCCTCCGGACTCGTCATGCCCGCACCCTACCCCATTCATCAAGCCAGAATATTTACAGCTTGAATCTTTCAAGTCAGATGTTTTATCGTCATCGGCGTTCGATCCACTTTCGACGAAGGGCGCACGATGACCGCATCACCCGACGAACGTCTCCGCCGCCCGGCCCGCCTTCGTTCCGTCGACCTCGGCCCGATCCGGGTGAGTTACGTGCCGGACGGCGCCGTCCAACTCGTCCCGCACGGCTGGTTCCCGGAGACGACCGAGGAGATCTGGGCCCGACATCCCGAGTACGTCGACGACACGGGCCACCTGGCCGGCAGCCTCGGCGGCCTGCTGATCGAGTACGGCGAACGCGCGCTGCTCGTCGACGCCGGCTTCGGACCGGATACGTGGCCGGCCACACCCGGCAACCCGATCGGCGTGATTCGCGGCGGCGCACTGCTGGACAATCTCGCCGCGCTGGGCCGCATGCCGGAGGAGATCGAGGCGGTCGCCTTCACCCATCTGCATATCGACCACCTCGGCTGGGCCTGGCACCCGGCACCGGGCAGCGACGAACCGGCGTTCGCCCATGCCGACTACCTGCTGACGGAGCCCGAGTGGTCGAATCCCGAACTGGCCGAGGCCAGTGGCACGAGCCGCGAGATCCTCGACGTACTGCGCCCCCGGGTGCGAACTGTGGCCGACGGCAACGAAATCTTCCCCGGCGTCCGCGTCCAGGTGACCGGTGGTCACACGATCGGCCACGCGGCGTACGTCGTCGAGGCGGCCGGCCGGCGCCTGATCGCGTTCGGCGACGCGCTGCACTCGCCGATCCAGATCGCCCATCCGGAATGGTGGGCCGCGCCCGACCACGACCGCGCCCTCTCCACCGCACACCGCCACCGCCTGATCAAGGAACTCTCGCAGCCGGACACCCTCGGCTTCGGCATCCATTTCGCCGACGTCCCCTTCGGCCACGTCGAAACCCACGACGGTCACCCCGAATGGCACCCCGTCGACGCCTGAACGCCGGCCGGTCGGCCGCCTCCGCCACGGCAACCGGGACCGCCCTGCTGGCTTATATCGAAGATTGATATAGTTCAGGGCATGGCGGACGGGTTGGATGTTGACCGGTTGACCACGGTGATCGAGGACTTCAACACGATCTTCATCCGGTTGCCGTCGGTGCGGAAGTTCAACTTCTCCACGTTGTCGGTGCTGCACACGCTGTCGCGCAAAGGCCCGCTCCGACTGACCGATCTGCTGGCGACCGAGCAGCTCAAGCAGCCCGCCCTGACCAGCCTGGTCGCGAAGCTGGTGCAGGACGGACTGCTGCGACGCCGCCCCGATCCGAGCGACGGACGGGCGATGCTGCTGTCGCTGACTCGATCGGGCCGGCAGATCGTCCGCTCCCGCCATGCGAACCGGGTCGCGAAGCTCACCCGCCTCGTCGACCAGCTCACCCCCGAGGAGCGCGCCGTACTCGCGGGGTCCGTCCACGTACTGACCCGGCTGACCGAGATCGCCGCTGAGGAGCAACCATGACCGGCTTTCCCCTGGAGCCCACCCCGATCCATGTCCCCGACGAGGTCCTCGACGATCTGCGCCGCCGGCTCACCGCGACCAAGTGGCCGCTCGACGTCGGGAACGACGACGGCTTCTACGGCGTACGTCGTACCCAGCTGCAGGCCCTGGTCGAGTACTGGGCCGACGGGTTCGACTGGCGGGCGGCGGAGCGGGCGATCAACGCGTACGAGCATTACCGCGTCGACGTCGGCGGCGTACCCGTGCACTTGATGCGCAAGGCCGGCGTCGGGCCGCGGCCGATCCCGCTGATCCTGAGTCACGGCTGGCCGTGGACGTTCTGGCACTGGTCGAAGGTGATCGATCCGCTCGCGGACCCGGCGTCGTACGGCGGTGATCCGGCCGACGCGTTCGACGTGATCGTGCCGTCGCTGCCCGGGTTCGGGTTCTCCACGCCGCTGACGAACCAGCCGGACATGAACTTCTGGAAAATCGCCGACGTCTGGCACGAGCTGATGACCGGAGTGCTCGGCTTCGAGCGGTACGCCGCCGGCGGGTGCGATGTCGGCGCGCTGGTGACCGGCCAACTCGGGCACAAGTACGCCGATGAGCTCTACGGGATCCACATCGGTTCGGGGCTGAAGCTGACGTTCTTCAACGGCGATCGCGGCTGGGATCTGAGCGGCGGCAACCCGATCCCACCCGACCTGCCGCCGATTGTCCACAATCGGATTGTCGAATTCGAGCGCCGCTTCGCCGCCCACCTCGCGACTCACGTGCTCGATCCGAGCACCCTCGGGTTCGGCCTCGCCGACTCACCGGCCGGCATGCTCGCGTGGATCCTCGAGCGCTGGCTCAGCTGGTCCGAGGGCGACAAGGCGTTCAGCGACGACGACCTGCTCACCCACGCGACGATCTACTGGGCGGGCAACGCGATCGACACCTCGATCCGCACCTACGCCAACAACAACCGCTACCCCTGGACGCCGTCGCACGACCGCACGCCGGCGATCGAGGCCCCCACCGGCATCACCTTCGTCGGCTACGAGAACCCACCCGGCGTCAACACGCCGGAGGAACGCATCCTGAACTTCCTCAACAGTGATCGCGCGGCTTGGTACAACCACGTCAACCTCACCGCGCATCCGCAGGGCGGTCACTTCATCCCGTGGGAGCTCCCCGGCGAGTGGACGGACGACCTGCGCCGTACCTTCCGCCCCTACCGCTGAGCTCAGTGGTCCGCCAGGCGGGGGTGCTCACACAGAATGTCCACCCCGCCTCATCCATCGTCAATCCCGATGGATCCGCGCCTGCCGGACGGCCATCGGTGCCCCGTGCTCCACGTGCGGCCGCTCCGCACGGACGATCAGACGGCGAATCTGCTGCGCCACGTCATCCGGGGCGTTCTCGTCGGGCGCGTTGTGGTCGAGACCGGGCAATACGGCGTACTCGGCGCTCGGGATGATCGCGGCGAGGCGCGGGAGGATGCCGGTCAGGTACGCGGGCGACTTCTCACCACCGAGGAGAAGAGTCCGCGACGCGATCCCGGCGTACCTGCTGCCATCGGAGTCGAGGCGCACGATCTCCCCGATCTCGGCCGGTGTCGTCGGCATCAGGTCCCGCGTCTCACGCCCGCCGGACCCGTGCAGCATCAGGAATGCGATTGCCCGGAGCAACGAGGTCGCCTTGTACGGCAGCAGATCCGTGCCCTTGAGGAACGTCGCCATCGCCGCGGTCGGATGTCCCCCATCGAGTTGCTGCGTGAACGTGCTCAGCCAACTCGCGTCGAACGACCCCTCGATACTCACCGCCGGCTCGTACGCAACCAGCGCGTCCAGGGGCCGCCGCCGTCCCACATGCAACGCCACCAACCCGCCATAGCTGTGCCCGAACACCATTCGCGCACCGGTCCGCTCCATCACCGCCAGGACATCGTCGACCTCGGTCTCCACGCCGTACGACGCCCCTTGCGCCCCACTCACCCCACGGCCACGCCGCTCAACCACGTGCACCTCGTGGGCCCCAGCGAGCCCTCGAGCCAGGCCCTCGTAATGATGAGCCCGCCGATTGTTCCCCGGAACCACGACAATCCCAGGGCCAGCCCCCAAGCTCAGAACCCCGATCGCCGCCCCATCCCCAGCCACCTCCACGCCCCGCCGCCACTCACGTCTCCGCACCCCAAGCCTCCCTCGTCCGTTTCCCCACCATCCCCGCCCCCACTGTCACACCCCTGTCACCTCTCTGGCATAACCCACCCGCAGCGGAATATCTGCCCATAACGGACATATTCATTGCCAATCTGGGCCCGGATGGCTGTGCGTTCGTACGTGCGCGACGGAAAGTCACGAGGAATCGGGCGCTCGCGGAACGCACTTCGGTGGGGCTGGTCGCCGAAATCGCCCAGGTGAAGTCAGCCGGTAGGGGTGATGACGGGGTTACCGGCCGGCTGTGAGCCTGATGGCAGGACGCGACCGGTCCGTTGAGGAAGCGGGATGCCGATGGTCGATGCAGAGGGCTCGAGCGGTGAGCCTGCGAAAGTCGTCCTCGTCCCCTACCAGAGTGCCTACGAGGGCCGTTCCCCGTTCGCCTCGTCGACCAAGCCACCGTGGACGCGCCGCTACGTCCCGTTGGTCGACTCGCTGAAGAGCTACTCACGGGACAAGCTCCGGGTCGATGCGCTGGCGGGGCTGACGGTCGCCGCCCTCGCCCTCCCCGCGTCGATGGCATACTCCGAGCTCGCCGGGCTTCCCGTCACCGCCGGCCTGTATACCCTGCTGCTGCCCGTGCTGGCCTACGCGCTGCTCGGGTCGGGCCTACGCGTCGTGATCGGTCCCGAAGGTGCCGTGGCACTGCTGGTCGCCAGTGCCCTCGCGCCGCTCGCCGCCGCGGGCTCGGCGCAGTACGCCACGTTGGCAGCCGCCCTGGCCATCGCCGTCGGCGCCATCTTCCTCATCGCTCGGCTCCTGCGCCTGGGCTGGATCGCGGACTACTTCTCGCAGTCGGTGCTGGTCGGCTACATCACCGGCGTGGCGGTGCTGATGATCCTCGGTCAATTGGAGAAGCTGACGGGCCTGTCCAGCACGTACAGCGGTGCCATCCGGGCGGCGATCGACAACGTCGCACACATCGGCCATGCGAATCTGGCGACGCTGGCCGTGGCGGGCGGCGCCTTTGTCGTCCTGATCCTGCTCGGCCGTTTCCTTCCGCGCTGGCCCGGAGCCCTGGTCGTGGTCGTGCTCGGCATCGTGGTGTCCTGGCTGTTCGACCTGGAGGCGCACGGTGTCTCCGTCACCGGCTCGATCCCGGCCGGATTGCCGTCGTTCGACCGGCCGCACATCACCGGCTCGGAGTGGCTCTCCCTGGCCCTGCCGGCCGCGGCGATCTTCCTGGTGAGCTTCTCGGACTCGATCCTGACCGCTCGATCCTTCGCAGCTCGACACGGCGAGACCATCGACGCAGACCAGGAGCTGCTCTCCTTCAGCGCGGCGGACGTCGCGGCCGGCTTCACGCACGGCATGCCGGTCGGCACCAGCGGATCCCGCACGGCCGTCAACGACTCGATGAAGGCCACCAGTCAGGTCAGTGGCCTCTTCGCCTTCGGCACCATCCTGCTGATCCTCCTGTTCCTCACCGCCCCCATTCGCTACCTGCCCTCCGCGGTCCTCGGCGCGGTGATCGTCTACGCATCGCTGAAACTCATCGACCCGGCCCAGTGGCGAGAACTGGCCAGGAGCAGCCGCACCGAGGTTGGCATCGCTGCGATCACCTCTGTGGTCGTGGTCGCGATCGGCGTGCTGCCGGCGATCGTGGTCGCCATGGGGCTGTCCATAATCGACGTGATCCGCCGCACCGCCATCCCGAGCGACGCCGTGCTGGGCTACTCGGAAGCCGACCAGCGGTACGCCGACGTCGGCACCCACCCCGACGCGGGTATCACCCCCGGAGTGGTCGTCTACCGGATCCAGGAACGGCTCTTCTTCGCCAACGCCCACTTCTTCAAACGCCGGGTGTGGGCTGCCGTCGATGGCGCACCCAAGCCCGTCGGCCACCTGATCCTGGACGCCACCATGATCAGCGGGATCGACGCCAGCGCGGTCGGGGCGATCAGCGAGGTCCGGGCCGGACTGCACAGCCGCAACATCACGTTCGAGGTCGCGCACGCAACCGACGAACTCCGCGAGCAGTTCGACCAGACGGGCCTGACCGGTGTGATCGGCGCCGAGCACATCCATGGCACCATCGAGGCCGCCGTGCAAGCGTGCGCCCCGCAGCCTCGATCGAGCTCCCCTGAGTGAACCCGCCCGAGGGGGGATGTGAGCATCCGCCCGCCGGCGGCGTCACTGGTCGCGGAACGACGAAGTGCCTGGTCGCTGTTGCTCTGACCAGGCACTTCTCAAGGGGTGGAGGTGGCGGGAATCGAACCCGCGTCCTTCAGCGTTGCTCCAAGACTTCTCCGGGCGCAGTCTGTTAGGCGATTTTCTCGGCCCCAGCGCTCTCACAGACACGTCGCTGACAGGCTCAGTCACTGTAAATGTCCCGTACTAACCCCGTGACCGGGCTAGCACAGCAAGCTTCCTAGCTGAGGCCAGGAACCGGGTCGGAAGCATCCCCGGGCTGACCCTTCGTTTACCTCAGGCCGTCAGGCGGCGAGAGCGAAGTTAGTGCGCGTGTTATTGGCACTTATTGGTTTCCAGAGATCGTTAACGAGATAACCCTGGATCCTCGGCCCGCTTCCCTTGGAACTAACGTCCAAAGTCGAAACCGTTCACCCCCTGTTGAGTTGTCAAACTCCCACCAGCCCCGAAGGGTGTGGAAGATCCACACTACCAAGTCCAACAGACCGCCCGCACCTCACATTCCCGGCGGCAGCGCTCAGGCGGCCGGATCCGGGGCCGGGGCGGGCGCAAACAGGAAGATGAGCGCCGCGGCGGCCACCACAGCGCCGGCCAGAGCGATGACACCAGAGACGGTCTTCTGGAGCAGCAACGCCCCGATCGCCGCACCCACGAGCATGGCCGCGATGGAGCCCAGCCGACGGTGCGGCTTGGCCGAGCGACCGGTGCCCAGCGCGCTGTCCGCCGCCAGCCCTGTCAGGGTCAACGTCAGCACGGTCGTGGTCAGATCCCGCGGCGCCACATGCCGCACCGTCGCGTTCTGCAACCCGAAACAGCCCGCCAGCGCCACGATCAGCACGTACGACGTCCCGCCCGTCTCCCGCAGTACGCCGACATCCACCAGCAGCGCGCACACCCACAGCACCACCGCCTGCGCCCCGAAAGCAGTCCCCAGCCACCGCCGGGGTCGCCCATCCAGCACTCGAGCCGCCCGCCCGCCACCAAGTGACCCGAGCACGAAACCAAGCACCGCCGCCACCGGCGGCCCGAAGCGAAACCCTGACGCCGGCACCACCGCGAACCCCAGGAACACGACGTTCCCCGTCATGTTCGCCACGAAGGTGTGCCCGAGCGACAGATAGCTCACCGCATCGATCAGCCCCGTGGCCCCGGTCAATCCCAGGAACCCGGCGACCTCCCAGCGCGCCGCGACAGGAACAGCCATGCCGCCTAGCGTAAGAGACGAGCTACTTGATCAGCCGCAGCGTGAACGGGTAGCGGAAGTTCGTGCCGACCGCGGTGGCGAGCCCGCCGATCCCCGTGAGGACGAACCACAGGATGCCGAGCAGCGGGAAGAGGAATCCCAGGAACCCGTGGGTCACCCCGGTCGCGATGCCCAGCAGCGCGAACGCTCCGAACGCGCTCAGCTGGAAGTTCAACGCCTCGACCGCATGCTTACGCACCGCCGGGTTCTTCTGACCCGTCGTCGCGACCACGATCGCCGGCCCGACGAAGAACGTCGGGTACCCGAGCCAGTGCGCCAGCGTCCCCATCCCGCGGCCGCTCGAGTCGTACCGCTGGAGCTGCGCCGGCCGGGTGAAGGCGGCGGGTGCGTACGTCGGGACCGGCCGGGACACAAGTCCGTCGAACGTGCTGTTCAGCTCGGCTCGGGTGCGGGCCTTCAGCGCCAACTCGAGCCGGGTGTCGAACTCGAAGTGGTCCAGCCGGCCGTCGGCGTACATCTCTTTCAGGATCTCGACTGCGCGGTCCCGTTGGGCCGGCGTCACCAGCAGGTCTGAAGTGCTCATGCCTCCACTCTGCGCGCCGGACGCCGCTCACCCCATCGGGTTCAGCCCCCAGGCACCCCTGACCGGACCCCAGGCAGCCCTCGGGTACGCCGGTCAGCGGCAACGCGACCGGATCAGTGGCCGCGGGTCCGCTCCGACAGGGCGCGCCGGGCCTCACGGTCGGCCTGGCGCTCGGCCAGGGCGTGCCGCTTGTCGTAGTCCTTCTTGCCGCGCCCGGTGGCGAGTTCGACCTTCGCGTAGCCGTCCTTGAAGTACAGCGAGAGCGGGATCAGCGAAACCCCCTGCTGCTCGACGGCCTTGATCAGCTTCTGCACCTCGTCCTTGTGCAGCAGCAGCTTGCGGGCCCGGCGCGGCTCGTGGTTGGTCCACGTCCCGTGCTTGTACTCGGGAATGTGCATCCCCTGGAGCCAGAGCTCGTTCCCCCGGACCGCGGCGAACGCGTCGACGAGGGAGGCCCGGCCCTGCCGCAGGGACTTGACCTCGGTTCCCGTCAGCACCAGGCCGGCCTCCACCACGTCCTCGATGTGGTAGTCGTGTCGCGCCTTCCGGTTCTGCGCGATCGGCTTCTGCTGGCCGGTCTGTTTCACCATCCGACCAGTATCTCACCCTGCTCAGAGCCACTTCATCGGATTAACCACGTTGCCGTCCTGGTAGACCATGAAATGCAGGTGGCAGCCGGTGGAGTAGCCCGTGGTGCCGACGTACCCGATGATCTCGCCCCGGGAGACGCGCTCGCCGACGTGGGCCCTGTACTTCGACAGGTGGTTGTAGACGGTGGTGATGGAGGAGCCGTCGATCACTCCGTGCGAGACGAACAGCCGGTTCCCGTAACCACCGTTGTAGTACTTGTCCGTGACGACCCCGCTGGCGGCCGCGCGGATCGGCGTACCGCAGCCGGCGCCGAAGTCGGTGCCGTCGTGCAGCTTCCAGTAGTGCAGGATCGGGTGGAAACGCATTCCGAACGGCGACGTGATGTAGGTGTCGATCGGCTTGCTCAGCCGCCCACCGTTGTCGGACGGCTCGTCGGGTACGTTGCGCGGCGCCCGGTGCTCCTTGCGCGCCCGCTCCCGCTCGGCCTTCTCCCGGGCCGCCTTGCGGCGGGCGGCAGCCGCCTTCTCGGCGCGAGCCCGGGCGATCAGGATCTGCTGGACCCGGGTCCGCTCGCGCAGCAGCGAGTTGTACTGCGCCAGTTCGGAGTTCTTCTCCTTCTCGGCGGCCTTGAAGGCGACCAGCTTGACCTGAGCGACCGCGGCGGCCTCGGCCTTGTCGGCCGCGACCTGCTGGGTCAGCACGGTGACCTGCTGGACCGTCTGGGCCGCCTCGGCCCGTGCGGCCGCGGCGGCCTGCTCGGCCACTGCCACCTTGGCGCGCTTGCTCGCGAGCTGCGCCTGCGCGTTGTTCAGGTTGGTGATCGCGTTGCCCTGGATGCCGAACACGTTCCGCTGCACCTGCATCCCGGTGGCGATGTCGGCCGGCGCCGCGCCACGCAGCGCGATCGACAGCCCGACCAGGCTGTTCTGCTGCTGGTACGCCGATCGCACCGCCCGGCCGGCCACCTTCCGCTTCTCCGTGATCAGCTGCTCACCTGCCGCGACATCGGAGATCGCCGTACGCAAGGCTTCTTCGGCGCTCGCGAGCTTGCTCGCGGCAACCACATCGGCGGCCTTCGCGGCGGCCAGCTTGCCCTGGGCGGCGGCGTACCGGACCTGGACGGCCTGGTACTTCACCTCCGCCTGGTTGTAGGCGGCAACGGACTTGCCGAGCTGGTCGGACGCCTCGGCGAGATCAGCCTTCTGCTGGGTGATCTGCGAGTCGAGTTGCTTCTTCTTGGCGGCTGGATCGGGCGGGTCCGCCTGAGCAGACGGGACCGCCGCCAGGACTCCGGCGGACAGGGACAGGACAAGGCAGCAAGCGGCGACCACCGTCGGCCGGCCCCGCGGTCCGGTGCGTGATCGCGGGTACAGCGGTGCGGAGGTGCCGGTGCTGTCGTCTCGCTTGATGCTCCCCCGCGGACGCGGGTTCGCACCGGGGAAGTGCGGGACCACAGGTCGACCCCTTGCTCTGGATGAAGTTGTCGTGCGGTACAGGAGTTACTGTTGTGACTCCTGATACTGCACGATAAGTCACCCGGGTCAGACTTTGAGGTATTTCCGCGTTGTCAGGAATGTCGGGACCACGGCCAGGATCAGGCCGACCACGACCATGATCAGCGTGGCCCGGAAGGTTTCGCTCGCGCCGACCCACTGCCAGACGCGGAAGGTCTCCTGGGCCCGCTGCATCACCACGAAGTAGACGCCGACCCACAACGTGCCGCAGGCAAGGACCGCGCCGATCAGGGCTGCCAGCACCGCCTCGAGCAGGAACGGTAGCTGGATATAGAAGTTCGACGCGCCCACCAGGCGCATGATGCCGATCTCCCGTCTCCGCGCGTACGCCGCCAATCGGATCGTGTTCGAGATCTGCATCAGCGCGGCGACCAGCAGCAACGCCGCGGCGACCAGGGCGCCGACTTGCAAGCCGTTGAGTGCCTTGAACAACGGATCGAGGTACTGGCGCAGGTCCTGGACCGTGTCGACGCCGGGCAGGCCGGCGACCGCGCTGACCAGGTTCTGATAGCGCTGTGGATCGCGCAGTTTGACCCGGAAGGACTCCTGCATCTGGTCCTCGGTGACCGTGCTGACGATCGGCGAGTCCTTGTACAGCTTCTTGAACGAGTCGAACGCTTCCTTCTTCGACTCCGAGAACACCCCGTCGGGCGCGGTGTCCGGGTTCGCCGAGATCACCTGCTGGATCCGGTTCTTCTGCTCCTGCGTCACCTCGGCGCCGGTACAGCCGCGGCCGCCGGAGTCCTTGGTGCACAAGAAGACCGAGATCTGGATCTTGTCGTACCAGTTCCCCTTCATCAGGTCGACCTGCTCGCGGGCGAGCAGCGCGCTGCCGAACAGCGACAGCGAGACCCAGATGGTGACGACGACCGCGATCGTCATCGAGAGGTTCCGCTTCAGCCCGATGCCGAGGTCGGAGAGGATGTAGTTCAGACGCATTCTTCAGTCAGTCCCTGTGTCAGCCCGGTGACAGGCAGCCGTCTCAGTGCTGGTAGCCGTAGACGCCGCGCGACTCGTCGCGGACGACATGACCGTTCTCCAGCTCGATCACGCGCTTGCGCATCTGGTCGACGATCGACACGTCGTGAGTGGCCATCACGACGGTCGTTCCGGTCCGGTTGATCCGGTCCAGCAACTTCATGATGCCGACCGACGTCCCCGGGTCGAGGTTTCCGGTCGGCTCGTCGGCGATCAGGATCATCGGCCGGTTCACGAACGCGCGGGCGATCGCCACCCGCTGCTGCTCGCCGCCGGACAGCTCGTCCGGCATCCGGTCCTCCTTGCCGTCCAGGCCGACCAGCTCGAGCACCTCGGGCACCGTCTTGCGGATGTGCGAGCGGGGCTTGCCGATCACCTGCAGCGCGAACGCCACGTTCTCCGCGACGGTCTTGTTCGGCAGCAGCCGGAAGTCCTGGAACACGGTTCCGATCTGCCGCCGCATCTGCGGGATCCGCCAGCTGGCCAGCCGGTTCAGATCCTTGCCGGCGACCATGATGTGACCCTTGGTCGTCCGGTGCTCACGCAGGACCAGGCGAAGGAACGTCGACTTGCCGGACCCGGAGGTGCCGACCAGGAAGACGAACTCGCCCTTCTCGATCTCGACGTTGACGTTCAGCAGAGCGGCCTTGGACTGGCCCTCGTACGTCTTGGACACATTCTCGAAGCGGATCACGGGATCATCCGGCCGTGGTCGGGAACAGGGAGCGACGCGACGGTAACCACGTTGTGCACCGTACGCCACCGGAGCGGCCGTCGATCAGTGTAGGTGCTCCACGGCGTGCCGCCGACCTGACGGGCCGGTCCGTACGCGCGCGTCCGATAGACGGTGCACGACGAACGACGTACGACGCCTCGGATCAGGCCGGGCTGGGAGCCGTGCCGTTGTCCGGGCGGGCGTCGGCGATGCGGGCCACGCCCGGCTCGGGTTTGCGGCCGGCTCGGCGGGCCGCCTCGACGTGCAACCGGGCCAGCTCGACGGCCTGGCGGGAGACCCTCACGGTCCTCTTCTCAGCCATGCTCACCGTCTCCCTCGACGACCTCGATGTCCGCGTCCGCAATATCAGCGTACGCGGCCGCGCCGACCCGGTCGATCGCGACGGAGCCGGTCAGCGCGGCGACCAGTTCGTAGTCCTCGGGCTGTAGCAGCTCGGAGCGCATGAGCGAACGCAGCGTGACCACGCCCGCATCCGTGCCCGCGTCCGTACCCTCGAGGATCTGCTCGACCGCCCACCGGACCATTCGCATGGTCTCCTCGCGATGTCGCCAGGTGTTCAGCTCGCGATCCGACTTGCGGACCATGTACGAACCCAGCGCGACGCCAGCGAGGACGAGCAACGGACTGAGGGCGGCCATGATGACACCCACCACCCCGATCCAGGTCGGAATCACGGACACGCCCCGGCACTCATCAATGTTCTCCCAATTCCGTGGTGCTGACCGGTCGATGATGCTACGAAGGAGCATCCCACCGGCCACCGACAGAACCGCCAGCATGACAAGGAGCAGTGTCATCGTGATGAACAAGTCCGACGCCTACGACGTGTTCGTGCAGGGGACCGTGTTCCTCGACATCGTGATGACCGGTCTGGAGTCCGCCCCGACCACCGGCACCGAGATCTTCGCCGAGGGGATGGGCTCGTGCCCCGGCGGCGTCGCGAACTTCGCCATCGCGGCCGCGCGGCTCGGCCTGAAGAGCGGCCTGGCCGCGGTCTTCGGCGACGATGTGTACGCCGACTTCTGCTGGCGGACCCTGGCCGACCAGGAGGGGGTGGATCTGTCCCACTCCCGCCGGATCGGCCACTGGCACTCCCCGGTGACGGTGTCGATGTCGATCGACCGGGACCGGGCCATGGTCACCCACGCCCACGAGGCCCCCGGCGATCCGAGCAAACTGGTCGGCCCCGGCCTGAAGACCCGCTCGGCGATCGTCCCGGTCGCCGACGAACTGCCCGACTGGACCATCGAGGCGATGCAGTCCGGCACCCTGCTGTTCGGCGACGTCGGCTGGGACCCGACCGACGAGTGGTCGCCCGCGGTGCTCGACGTACTCGAGGGCTTTCACGCCTTCACGCCGAACGCGACCGAAGCGATGGCCTACACCCGCACCGACACGCCGAAGGCCGCGCTGCACAAGCTGGCCGAGCGTGTCCCGCTGGCGGTCGTCACCAACGGCGCGGACGGCGTACTCGCGATCGACTCCGCGACCGGCGAAGAGGAGCAGGTGCCGGCGCTGCCGGTCCGCTCCTACGACCCGACCGGCGCCGGCGACGTCTTCCTCGCATCGCTCGTCCTCGGGACGCTCCGCGGCTGGCCGCTCGCGCACCGACTCGCCTTCGGCAATCTCTGCGCGGGACTGTCCGTCCAGCACTTCGGTGGCTCGCTCGCGGCCCCCGGCTGGGGCGACATCATCGACTGGGTCCGCGACCACAGCCGGCACCGGCCCGGCGGCGTCGATCCCGACATCCTTCGGCACTACACCTTCATCGGCGACGTCCTTCCCGAAGGCCCTGTCCCGATCGTCCGCCGAGCCTCAGCCACCATCGCCCGCCTGTCGGACGCCTGACACCCAGACGATCGCGGCGACGACAGCAAGCAGTACGCCGCCCGCCAGGAACCCGTGCGACGGCGTGGTCCGCTGGATCAGCAGCCCGGCCAGCGCGGAACCCGCCGACGAGCCGAGGTTGTTGGCGGTGTTGATCCACGTGCTCGCCTCGGTGCGCTGGTGCGGCGGAGTGACGTTGTCCGCAGCCAGGTAGGACACCACGAAGAGCGGCGCCACGGCGACACCGGCCGCACCCATCACAACTCCGAGCACGAGCAGATTGGTCGCGAACGAGGCCGCGAGCAGACCGACAGCCAGTACGGCGATCAGCCCGCCGAGGTGAGTCGACCACGAGCGGGTGTGGCTGCGACGAGCCCACAGCAGCCCACCGGTGACACTGCCGAGCCCGATCGCGGCCTCGACGTACCCCGCCGCGCCGGGATGGCCCGCGCGCTGAGCGACTCCGGCCACACAGAGGTAGGCGAGACTGACCCCGGACGCCGTGACCATGATGACGACCAGAATCCGTCGCAGGCCCGGGATCACCAGTGGTCCCAGCGGATGGCGGGTCGCCGGTGCCACTGTTGCGTGTCGCGTGACCGGACTGGTCACCATGGCGAGGGTGCCGACGACCATCAGGCCCGCGGAGCAGCCGAGCGCGGCGGGCGCGGACGCCACGCTGATCAGCGCACCGGCGAGCAACGGACCGCCGAGGAAGAGGCATTCCTCGCTGACCGCATCCAACGCATTGGCCCGTTCTTTGAGGGCCGATCCGTCGGTGAGCAGTCGCCAATTGGACCGCATTGACGGTCCCAGCGGAGGTGCGAGCAGTCCTGCCGCAGCCACGAGTACGAGGTTGCTCGTCGTACTCGCAATGACAACAAGGGCGGCGGAACAGCCGACAGCGAGGGGCGGGAGCACCCGGCGCTGACTGAAGCGGTCGACGAGCCGCGCCTTGTAAGGCATCGACAGCGACGCGAGCCCGAAGATCGCGACCGCGGCACCCGCCGTGGCGAAAGAGTTGGTGGACTGCTGGACGGTGAAAAGCAACGACAGCGGGAGCAGACCGTACGACAACCGGCCGAGCAGCGCCGGCACGAACGTGCGCAGCGCCAACGGCAACAACAGCACATCACGGTAGCTCCCGGCACGAACTGTGCCGGACAAGAGAACACTCCTGGAGATCGACGACGCCCCAACCGGACGCCGCACCACGAATTCGGCCTCGACCGCGCAAACCACGCGCAGGAGCGATCCCTAGTCACAGAAGCAGAACATGCCGACCAGCATACGTGATCCGACGACCCCCCGCAGTTCGTAGGGTCTGGGGTGGTGCGCGGGCTGTGGGACTGCGCGGGATGGAGATACGGCGGATGGCTGGGGTTAGCAGGCGGCGGTTGCTGGCGGTGGGTGGCGGGATCGCGGCGATGGCGGTGGCTGGGTGTGGATCCAACACCGGGCGGTCGGACGCGGCGTCGGGAGACAAGCCGGCGTTGGCGCAGTGGTATCACCAGTACGGCGAAGCCGGGACGCAGCAGGCGGTCGAGAGGTACGCGAAGGCGTACCTGGACGCGACCGTGACCGTGCAGTGGTCGCCGGGCGACTACGACAAGAAGATGTCGACCGCGCTGCTCACCGACCAGGGTCCGGACGTGTTCGAGTCCGTCAACGGGCCGACCATCGACATGATCAAGGCCAACCAGGTGGTCGAGCTGACCGATCTGCTCGGTGACGCCAAGTCCGACTTCACGCCGTCGCTGATCGACCGGATGACCTACCAGGGCAAGCTGTACGCGGTCCCGCAGGTCACCGACATGCAGCTGCTCGTCTACCGCAAGAGCCTGCTCGGCGCGGCCGCCGTGCAGCCGCCCGAGACCGTCGACGACCTGCTCGCGGCCGCTCACAAGCTGACCACTGACAAGGTGAAGGGCCTGTTCGTCGGCAACGACGGCGGCGTCGGCGTCCTCGGCGGACCGGCGCTGTGGTCGGCCGGGTTGGACTACCTGACGGAGGACAACCAGTTCGGCTTCGACGACCCGGCCGCGATCGAGTCGCTGCGCAAGCTGCGCGAGCTGTTCACCTCGAAGACTCTGTTGCTCGGGGCACCGACCGACTGGTCCGACCCGTCGGCGTTCACGCAGGGCCTGACGGCGATGCAGTTCACCGGCCTATGGACCCTGTCGGCCATCCAGAAGGCGTTCCCCGACGACTTCGGCGTACTCCCGTGGCCGAAGCTGAACGCGACCACCGGCAAGCCGAGTGTCCCGGTCGGCGCCTACGGTTCGTGTGTGAACGCCAAGTCGAAGAACGTCGACGCGGCGAAGAAGTTCGTCAAGTGGCTGTGGGTCGACCAGACAGACGACCAGCTCGACTTCGCGCAGTCGTACGGCTTCCACATCCCGGCCCGCAAGAGCCTGGCCGCGAAGGCGGACAAGCTGAAGTCCGGCCCGGCCGCCGACGCGGTCAGGTTCGTCAACGAGAACGGCCACGCGCAGACGCCGATCCTCTGGTCGCCGAAGTCCAGTACGGCGTACTCCGACGCGCTGAACCGGATCATCCGCAGCGGCGCCGACCCGGCCACCGAGATCAAGACAGTCAAGACCGTAGTTGACGCCGAGCTGAAACGGATCAACAACTGATGGACATCCAGCCCTTGACCGACTACGACCGCGAGCTGATCGAACTGGCCCGCCGGACCGTGGACGCGAACACCGACGGACCGGACGGCGTCTACACGATGGGCGCCGCCGTACGCGGTGTCGACGGCCGGATGTACGCCGGGATCAACCTCTACCACTTCACCGGCGGCCCCTGTGCCGAACTGGTCGCCCTCGGCCGCGCCCGCGCCGAAGGCGCCCGCGAACTCACCACGATCGTGGCCGTAGGCAACGAAGGCCGCGGCGTGATCGGCCCCTGCGGCCGCGACCGCCAGATCCTCGTCGACTACCACCCAGCCATCCGCGTCATCCTGCCAACCCCCGACGGCGCCGGCTCAGTCCTCGCCACCGACCTACTACCGGGGGCCTACCGCTGGACCCCCAACCCGTAGACCCCGTTGCCCGGCAGCCGCCGCTCGGCTCCGGTCAGGCCAGGTGGATTTCGCCGGTGCGGAACCACCACGTGATTGGTTCGGCCTCGAGGAGACCTGCCTGGACGGCCCGGTCGAAGCGGGTGATCAGGCCGGCGAGCACGCCTGCTGGATGTGTTGGCGAAGTGAGCGAGGTCGGCTGGTGTGCAGCTCGACAGGAAGTGTCGGTCCAGGGGTACTGGTTGGGCGAGGCACTCAGGCCTGGCCCCTGCCGGCTTGTCCGGGGCCAGGGCGGACACCTCCTGTCCAGCTGCCCCAGCCACCGTCCGCACCCGAGCGGCCCGCACCGGCGGGCAGGTGCGGTGACAGGACGCGCTCGTCTTGCCGGTCGCCGGGGGTACCGACCCGGGCGACCTCGGACACCATCTGGTGACCTCGGACAGGCTGTGCCGTGGCCGAGGTCCCGACTACCTGTCCGAGGTCGCGGGCTCGTCAGCGCCGGCACCAGGTCCCGTCAACCGGTCGGGGTGCTGCGCGTGACAGGCTAAAGGGATGATCACTGTGCATCCCTTGACCGACGAGGACCGCGAGCTGATCGAACTGGCCCGCCGGACCGTGGACGCGAACACCGACGGACCGGACGGCGTCTACACGATGGGCGCCGCCGTACGCGGTGTGGACGGCCGGATGTACGCGGGATCAACCTCTACCACTTCACCGGCGGCCCCTGTGCCGAACTGGTCGCCCTCGGCCGCGCCCGCGCCGAAGGAGCCCGCGAACTCACCACAATCGTAGCCGTAGGCAACGAAGGCCGCGGCGTGGTCGGCCCGTGCGGCCGCGACCGCCAGATCCTCGTCGACTACCACCCAGCCATCCGAGTCATCCTGCCAACCCCCGACGGCGTCGGCTCAGTCCTAGCCACCGACCTACTCCCAGGGGCCTACCGCTGGACCCCCAACCCGTAGAACCTTCAGCCTTGGCGGACAAGCTTGCCGACGGGCTCAACGGCGGCGTCAGGCGACCTTCCAGGTCCTGTCGCCGAGGGTTGCGACCAGGTCCACAGTGCCACCGAGGGCGGTGACGTACGCACGAATGACCTCGATCCCCGAGATCTCACCGTTCTCGATCTTCGAGATGCGCGCCTGCGAGACGTGCAGCAACTCCGCGAGACCTGCCTGGGTAACCCCCGCCGCCTTGCGCATCTCGGCGAGCTGATGCCCACGAATGTAGGACTCCCGACGCTCACGGGCCACATCCTTGCCCGCGGCGCGCTCGGCGGCAGTGCGCGGATCGGCGGCGCGTGCCCTGGCCTTGACGTCTTTCCAGTCGGCGTAGTCGCTCATCCTCAGCCCTCCTCCTTCAGCGCGATCAGGTGCTCCGCGAACCTCTCGTCCGCCAGCGGAACAGCCGTCCGGTACCAACTCTCCCACCGACCCGACTTGTCGCCTGCCACCAGCATGATGGCTTCGCCGTCACTGAGAGATCGAGTGGTCAACGCAGGTGGATCTCGCCTGCGCGGAACCACCAGGTGATTGGGTCGGCCTCGAGGAGGCCTGCCTGGACGGCTGGGTCGTCGGAGGCGTGGCGGCGGGCTTCTTCGATGCCGGTTCGGTAGACGCACAGGCCGCGGAGGGTTTCGTCGGCGTGGTCGCGGAACGGGCCCGCCGCGCCCATCACGCCTTCCTTGCGGAGTCTGTCGAGGAAGGCGAGGTGGGCTTCCTGGATCCGGTCTTGCTCGTTGTCGGGCAGGACCGGCGGCTCGGCCGGGCGGCGCAGCAGGACGAGTGTCAGGCTCTCCATCCCCGGCCGCGGCGGCGTGCTCACGACTCCCCGGCGAGCGCCCGGGATCTCATGATCCCCAGGCCGTCGGGGCGGCCGGGGCTCATGACTCCGTGGCCGTCGGGCGGGCGAGGGCTCATGACTCCGTGGCCGTCGGACGGGCGGGGGCTCATGACTCTCTGGCCGTTGGGCGTGCTACCTCGACGAGCCGCTGGGCGAGCATGAACGTGTTGCCGTCCGGGTCGTAGAACGTGGCGAGGCGTACCTCGTCCGCGATCTGCCGGGTCTCCCCGTCGAAGCGTGTGCCGAGCGACTCGAGGTGTGCGCGAGCCTTGTCGATGTCGTGGACCCCGAACGTGACGACGACCCCGCCCTCGGTCTTCGGCTTCTCGGTCTGGCCGATCCCGATCGAGATCCCGGGTAGCGGCGTACTCAGCTCGGCCCAGCCCCAGGACTCCAGCCGGTGGACGACCTCGAATCCCAGCGCCTGCTCGTACCACCGGAGCGACTGCTCCAGGTCGGCGACCTCGAGCGCGCAGACCGCGCGCCCGTCGTACTCGATCCCACTCATGGTCCTGTTTTTATACTAAGCTTACTTTCGTGTCAACGCTGGCGACCCTGGTCCACCTCCGCTGGGCCGTCCCGGTGCTCGCCGAACTGCACCGCGGCTACGGCGGGCGCTTCGTGAACCTGACCCACAACCTCGGCGTCGGCCGCGAGTCCCTCAGCCGGACGCTCGCCTTCCTGACCGAGGCCGGCCTCATCCGGCGCAACCCCGGACACGGTCACCCACTGCGACCGGAGTACCTGCTGACCGAGGTCGGCGCGCAACTCGCCGAGCCTGCCGCCGCGCTGACGGACCTGCTGCACGAGCTCGGCGCAAGCGAGGTCGGCCTGAAGAAGTGGTCCCTGCCGATCCTCGTGCTGCTCACGGCCGGCGAGCGCCGCTTCTCCGAGCTGCGCAACGCCCTGCCCGGCACCTCGAACCGCGCGCTGACGCTGGCGTTGAAGGACCTCGAGTCCGCCGAACTGGTCACCCGGACCGTGACCACGGGCTACCCGCCCACGACGTCGTACGGTGCGACGCAGACCGGACTGCGGTTGGCACACGCAGCCGAGCAGCTCCAGCTCAGAACGCCGGGATGATGTCCTTGCCGTAGGCGGCCAACGTCTCTTCCTTCGCGTCGTGCTGCAGGTACACCGCGAACTGATCGACGCCGAGCGCCTTCAGCTCCTCCAGCCGGGCCAGGTGATTCTCGACCGGGCCGAGGATGCAGAACCGGTCGACGACCTCATCCGGGACGAAGGCGGTGTGGGTGTTGCCCGCGCGCCCGTGTTCCTTGTAGTCGTAGCCCTTGCGCCCCTCGATGTAGTCCGTCAGCGCCTTAGGCACCGCGCCGGAAGTGCCGTATCTGGAGACGATGTCGGCCACGTGGTTGCCGACCATCCCGCCGAACCAGCGGGTCTGCTCGCGCTGATGGTCCAGGTCGCCCCCGACGTACGCCGGTGCCGCGACGCAGAACTTGATCGCGGCCGGATCCCGGCCGGCCTGCTCGGCAGAGCGCCGTACGGCGGTGATCATCCACTCGGCGATGTCAGGGTCGGCCAACTGCAGGATGTAGCCGTCGCCGACCTCGCCGGTCGCGGCCAGCGCCTTCGGTCCGTACGCTGCGACCCAGACGTCCAGCGCACCATCGTCGACCCAGGCGAACTTGAGCTGCTGACCGCGGTACTCGACCGTTTCGCCGCGGGCCAGCGAGCGGACGATCTCGACGCACTGCTTCAGCTCGTCGATCGTGCCGGGTTTGGCGCCGAGCGTCCGCAGCGCGGAGTCGCCGCGGCCGATGCCGCAGATCGTCCGGTTGCCGAACATCTCGTTCAGGGTGGCGAACTGGGACGCGATCACGGTCCAGTCCCGGGTGCCCGGGTTCGTCACCATCGGGCCGACGATCACCCGTTGCGTCGTGGCCAGGATCTGGCTGTAGATGACGAACGGCTCCTGCCAGAGCAGGTGCGAGTCGAACGTCCAGACGTAGCCGAACCCGGCGTCCTCGGCCTTCCGCGCCAGGTCTACGACCGTGGACGCGGGCGGATCGCACTGGAACACCACTCCGAAGTCCACGGTTGTCCCCTTACATCAAGTACGACGACAGGCCACGCTTCAGGAACTTCCCCCGGCCCTTGCGGCCATGGTAGTTGCCGTCAGCCACGATCACCTCGCCGCGCGAGATCACGGTGCCCACCCGGCCCTGGATCTCGACCCCTTCGTACGCCGAGTAGTCCATGTTCATGTGATGCGTCTCGACACCGATCCGCGTCGTACCGTCCGGGTCGTAGACGACCAGGTCGGCGTCCGAGCCGGGCTGGACGATCCCCTTCTGCGGGTACAGCCCGAACATCCGGGCCGGCGTCGTCGAGATCGTCTCGACCCAGCGCTCCAGCGAGAGCTTGCCGTCCACGACGCCTTGGTAGATGAGGTCGACGCGGTGCTCGACGCCGCCGATCCCGTTCGGGATCTTGGAGAAGTCGCCGATGCCCAGCTCCTTCTGGTCCTTCATGCAGAACGGGCAGTGATCGGTCGACACGATCGCCAGATCGTTGCTCCTGAGGCCCTTCCACAGATCCTTCGCGTGCGACTCGTACTTGCTGCGCAGCGGGGTCGAGCAGACCCACTTCGCCCCTTCGAACCCGGGCGCGCCGAGCTGGTCCTCCAAGGTCAGATAGAGGTACTGCGGGCAGGTCTCGGCGAACACGTTCCGGCCGTTGTCACGCGCCTGGGCGACGGCCTCCAGGGCTCCGCTCGCCGACAGGTGGACGATGTAGAGCGGGCAGTCCTGGGCGACCTCCGCCAGCGCGATCGCCCGGCTGGTCGCCTCGGTCTCCAGCGCCGGCGGACGCGTGATGCCGTGGTAGATCGGGTCGGTCTCACCGCGAGCCAGCGCCTGCTGCACCAGGACGTCGATGGCGATGCCGTTCTCCGCGTGCATCATGATCATCGCGCCGTTCTCCCGCGCGGTCTGCATCGCCCGCAGGATCTGGCCGTCGTCGGAGTAGAAAACGCCCGGGTAGGCCATGAACAGCTTGAAGCTGGTGATGCCCTCGTCGGCGACCAGTTGGTCCATCGCCTTCAGCGCGTCGGTGTCGACGCCGCCGAGGATCATGTGGAACGCGTAGTCGATGTGACAGTTGCCTTCGGCCTTGGTGTGCCAGGCGGCGAGTCCGTCCTGCACCACTTCACCGGTCCTCTGGACGGCGAAGTCGATGATGGTCGTCGTACCGCCCCAGGCGGCCGCCCGGGTCCCGGTGTCGAAGGTGTCACTCGCCGCGGTGCCGCCGAACGGCAGTTCCATGTGCGTGTGCGCGTCGATCCCGCCCGGGATCACGTACTTGCCGGTGGCATCGATCACCTCGTCCGCGGTGACCGCCGGGGTGAACGACGGGTCCAGTACGGCGACGATCTTCTCGCCCTCGACCAGTACATCCGCGACCCTCGTCCCGGTCGGTCCGATGACAGTTCCACCCTTGACCAGCAACGACATATCCGCTCCTCTTTGAGACGGTGTTGTGCGGTTACGGCTTCGTCAGGTCTCCGTAGGCGTCCGGGCGGCGGTCGCGGTAGAACTGCCAGCGGTCGCGGACCGTGTCCAGCAGGCCGAGGTCCAGGTCGCGGATGATCAGTTCCGGATCGTGGTCGTGGCCGACGTCGCCGACGAACTTCCCCTCCGGGTCGACGAAGTACGACGTACCGTAGAAGTCGTTGTCACCGAAGTCGGCCTCGATCCCGACCCGGTTGATCGCGCCGATGAAGTACTCGTTGGCCACCGCACTCGCGGGCTGCTCCAGCTTCCAGAGGTACGCCGAGAGCCCACGGCTGGTCGCGGACGGGTTGAACACGATCTTCGCACCAGCCAGGCCGAGCGCCCGCCAGCCCTCGGGGAAGTGCCGGTCGTAGCAGATGTAGACGCCGATCCGGCCGACCGCGGTGTCGAAGATCGGATAGCCGAGGTTCCCCGGGCGGAAGTAGAACTTCTCCCAGAACCCCTTCACCTGCGGGATGTGGTTCTTCCGGTACTTGCCCAGATACTTGCCATCGGCATCGATGACGGCGGCGGTGTTGTACAGCACGCCCGGCTGCTCCTGCTCGTACACCGGGAGCACCATCACCATCCCGAGTTCCTTGGCCAGCGCGGCGAACCGCTCGGTCGTCGGTCCCGGCACAGACTCGGCGTACTCGTAGTACTCGGTGTCCTGGAGCTGGCAGAAATACGGCCCGTAGAACAGTTCCTGGAAACAGATCACCCGCGCTCCGGCGGCCGCCGCCTGCCGCGCGTACTCCTCATGCGCCTTGATCATGGACTCTTTGTCCCCGGTCCACGACGTCTGCACCAGCGCCGCCCTGACAACCTCAGCCACCAGAACCTCCCCAACTAGCCGAGCACCCATCCTTCATCCGCTCCCCCACACCCGTCAACGGATGCCGGATTCCGGGCGGTCAGATCGTGATGGTGCGCGGCTCGGTGGGGTGGACGTGGCCGCCTACGGTGGCGTGGGTGGGGGGATCGTAGGTGGTGTGGAGGTGGGAGCCGGCGCCTTGGACGACTAGGAGGTTGCGGGCCAGGTGGGCCGTCAGCTGGGTGACGGCGGAGCCGGTGGCTTCGTCTTCTTCGACACCCATGGCGGGGGCGAAGGCCCGGGCCCGGATGATGCCGTTGGGTTCGTCTTGCCAGGACCAGATGAAGGTGTGGCCGGCCGAGTAGGACGTGGGGGCGGCGGCGAGGACGTCCTCGGGGGTCGGCAGTTGGTGCCAGTCCCAGTCGCTGCCCCAACTGCTGTTGGCGCGGACTGAGATCAGGTCGCCGTCTCGCGTGACGGGGATGTCGCCTGCGGGGACGCGGAGGGTGCCGACGGAGTGGCCCTGGGATTGGAGCCACCAGGCGACGCCGACGGTGGGGTGGCCGGCGAAGGGCATTTCGGTGGTGCCGGAGAAGATCCGGATCGCGCCGGTTGCCGCGTCGTCGACGTACACGGTCTCACTGAAGCCCAGCGCGGCGGCGACCCGCTGCCGGTCGGCGGGCGGGACGAGGGCGCCGTCGACGATGCCGAGGGGGTTGCCGAACCGGCCGTCGGAGTCGGTGAAGACTCTGACGACCGCGACCTGAACTTTGGTCAAGTTCAGAAAACGGCGATCGCGGCAATGACGGCGATCAGGACCACAGCGGCACCGACGACGGCCAGGACGCGGCCGTTCAGCTTGGGTTCGGTGGTGGCCTCGGTCTGGCCCTCGTTGACGAAGGCGCGGAACATCTGCGTGTTCGCGCCCGGATCCTGCTCGTTCTGCACGTTCTGCGGGACGTTCTGGTCAGCCATGGCCCCAGACCCTACCTGGCAGCGGCGGAAGTGCCACGAGTGCCTATGGAACCCTGACGAAGACCTGATGTACCATTTGGTACATGCGCTTCGATCATTCCAGTACGATTCAGGCCCCACCCGAGCGGGTGTGGGAAGTGTTCAGCGACGTCGAGCGATGGCCCGACTGGACCCCGACGGTCGATTCGGTCGAGCGGCTCGACGCCGGCCGGATCCACATCGGCGCCAAGACCCGCATCCGCCAGCCGAAGCTTCCGGTCGCGATCTGGGAGGTGACGGAACTCAAAGAGGGCGAGTACTTCGAGTGGGTCTCCAAGGCCCCCGGCATCAAGACCACCGGCGTTCACCGGGTCACCAGTACGCCGGAAGGCACGGTGGCGACGGCGACGATCATCCAGGAAGGCCCGCTCGGTTGGCTGTTCGGCAGGCTGTACGCCGGTCTCACCAAGCGGTACATCGCCACCGAGACGGAGAAGCTGAAGCAGATCAGTGAGTCGTGAATCGCTGCTCTCCGATGCCGTTGAGCATTTTGCGAAGAACGGCATCGGAGACGCCAGCCTGCGGAGCATCGCCGGCTCGATCGGCACCAGCCACCGGATGCTGATCTACCACTTCGGGTCCCGGGAGGGACTGCTCGCCGAGGTGGTCCGCACCGTCGAGCAGCAACAACGCGACCTGCTTGCCACGCTCAGCCGGACCGACCGGCCGATCGCGGAGCAGGCCGACGAGTTCTGGCGCCGCGTCACCGAGGCGGCGTTGATCTACGGCCCGCTGTTCTTCGAACTGAGCGCCCACGCGATGCAGGATCTCCCGCACACCGAGGCACTCAAAGGCGACCTGATCAGCGTCTGGCTGCCACCGCTCATCGATTTGTGTGTCCGAGCGGGAATCCCGCCCGACGAGGCTCCGGCGTACGCGCGGCTCGGTCTGGCAGCCTCACGCGGCCTGCTGTTCGACCTGCTCCTCACCGGCGACCGCGTGGGCGTCGACGAGGCGTCCGCGCTGCTCAACCGGCTGTTCAGTCTCCCGGCACAGTAGGTGTCGCGACCCAGCCGGCCACGATCGGCAGGCGTGACTCCCGCAGTACGGCGGCGAACGCGAACGGCTGGTCCAGCGCGACCTCGAGCCGGCGCGCCTGCCGCGTCGGCATCGAGGTCCGCATCAGCGCCATCGACGTGACCGCCGCGGCCTCGAACCCGGTCGCATAGAACCGCGCGAGCACCTTCTGCTTGGCCTGCCCAACCGCGAGCGGCGTCGGACTGATCGCACTGAAGTGACCGTGCTCGCCCGGATCCGTGGTGACCGCGCTCAGCCCGAACAGCTCACGCAACGCCAGCAGATCGTGCTCCGCCTCGACGTTGAACGCGGGCAACGTCAGCTTCAGATCCTGCCGCAGCGCCGTGGTCTGCCCGACCTTCACCCCAGGCGCGAGCTGCGTGCCGGGCTGACCCTGGTCGATCAGCTGACTTCCCGGTACGCCGTCAGCCGGGCGAGCCGCGGCCCCGAGCAGACCCGCGAGTACGTCGGCCTGCCCACCCGGGCCGACTCCGAGCAGTACGTCGACATCCGCGTCGCCGCGCACCGTGATCACGGTCAGGTCGTCGTCGTAGCGCCGTACAGCGTCGAGGTCGTTGTCGACGCGCTCCAGCCAATGCCACGAGCCGCCGGACCACGGACCGTCGTACACACGCTTGATCTGCTCGGTGAACGGGCGGACCCAGGTGGTGCGCAGCGACAGGGCCGACGCGAGGACGAGCATGACGTCGGGGGTGATCTCGAGCGGCATCTCGCGGATCAGGTCGTTGGTGTGCTCCGCGGCCCAGGCGTCCAGCTTCGGCTTGTCGACCGCGGACTTCCCGGTGAGCATGCCGACCAGCGGAGCCGGCAGCACGCTGTCGAAGGACTCGGCGAGCTTGAGGTGCTCGCTCACCCACACGGCCAGCGCCGCATGCAGATCGGCCGACCCGTCGATCGCCTGCATCAACCCCAGCGCCTGCGCGGAACCCTGATCGGCGGGTAGACCGGCGGCTGCGGCGAGCTCGGCGCGGCCTGGTTCGTCGGCGGCCGTTGCCAGGATCGCGAGCAACGGCCACAGCCCGAGCCCGGACACGAGGGTGTTGCCCTCTGGGAGCTCGCGAGCCCAGCGGGTGGTGAGGTCGTTGACTGCGCGCACGACGTCGGCATCCATACCCTCCACCCTGCCACCTGTCGTCATGCACCGGCGATCCACCCGGCGACCACGGGGACGCCGGTCGGCCGATGGACCGCGATGAAGCCGAACGGTCCCTCCAAGGAGATGAGCAGGGCCTTGGCGCCTGGGGTTGGGGCGGATCCGGCGGCCATGGCCATTGCGGTGACGGCGGCTGCCTCGAAGCCGGTGGCGGAGAAGCGTGCCATGACGGCCTGCTTGGCCTGGTCGACGGCGAGGGGCTGCGGACTCAGCCCAGGGAAATGTCCTTGGCTGTTGTCCATCGCCGCTCGCAGACCGAACACCTCGGGATGCTCGAGCAGATCGTGCTCCGCGTCGACCTCGAAGTACGGCAGCGACAGGATCACGCTCGGCACCGGCGACATCGACTCGATCACCTCCAGAGCCGGCGCGGACCTTTCCCGAGCCAGCAACTCCGACCCACTCACCCCGTCCCCGGTCAGCTCGAGCGCAGCCGCGAGTACGGCGCCCCGACCGGCCTCACCCGCCACCAGGCGTACGTCGAACTCCCCGGTGCCGACGACCGTCACGACGGTGAGCAGACCGGCCGGACTCTCGAACACGCGAACCGTGTCGAGGTCATAGTCGGTCCGGCTCAACCAGCGACGCTCTCCGCGCGGGTACTCGACAAACGGCAACGCCCACTTGGTCCTCAAGGCCAACGCGGACGCCAGCACCAGGAGCACATCCGGGTTGAGCTCGATCGGCATCCGCCGTACCAGACCGTCGGTGTGCTCGACCACCCACGCGTCCAGCGCAGCCTGATCGGTCAACGTGCCCCGGACCTCCGGCGGCAGGAATCGATCCACACCCGGCTGCAACTCGATCTGCGGTCGCGTCCACAGGCCCAGGGCCATCCGGAGTTCGGGCGTCTGCAGGAGACCGCCGTACCGTCCACCGGCGGCTTCGGCGAGCTCGGTGCGCGCGGGGTCGTCGGCGAGCTCGGCGAGGAGCGCGAGGAGTGGCTGGACTCCGAGGCCGGAGACGACGGTGCTGCCCTCGCCGGGGAGGTTCTCGATCCAGCGTGCGGTCAGCCGGCTGACTTCGTGAGCGTCCACTCACACATCCTGGCGCACCAACGTTCCATCAGCGTGAAGCGAACCGTTGAACCCAAGGTCCTGTATTTCGGCACGCCGGTCGTGCTGATCAGCTCCCGCAACCCCGACGGCAGCACGAACCTCAGCCCGATGTCGTCGGCCTGGTGGCTCGGCTACACCGCGATGCTGGGCATGGGCACCAGCGCCCAGGCCGTCAAGAACCTCACCGAGCGGCCCGAGGTGGTCCTCAACCTGGTCGATCCGGACATGGTCGCCGCCCTCGACCGGATCGCGTTGCTCACCGGGTCGGAGCAGATGTCCGACGCCAAGCGCGCCCGCGGCTACCGCTTCGAGCCGGACAAGTTCGCGGCGGCCGGGCTGACTCGCGAACCGGGTGACCTGGTCGATGTCGACGCGGTCCAGGAGAGCCCGATCAACCTCGAGGGCCGGATCGTGAACATCCACGACATCGGCGGACCCGACTCTCACCTGTGTGCTCTGGAGATGAAGGTCGAGCGCGTGCACGTCCGCGAGGACCTGTTGATGAGCAACGACCGCTACATCGACCCGCTCCGCTGGGATCCGCTGATCATGAAGTTCACCGAGTACTTCGCCGGTGGTGCGCCGGCGTACGAGTCCTCGCTGGCCCGCGGCTGGCAGATGCCGCCGATGCGGCTGCCCGTCGGATCAGACAGCTGACTCCACCACGACCCGCTCGCCGGACTCCGCCGCGCGCGGGGTCCGGCGCCGGATCACCGTGCACGCCATCCCACCGATCACCAGGACCGCCGCGATCCCCTGCTGCAGGCCGACTGCCTCGCCGCGCAGCAGCCAGGCAGCCGCCATCCCGACGATCGGCACCAAGAGGGAGAACGGCGCCACGGTGCTGGCGTCGTACTGGCGCAGCAGATAGCCCCAAACGCCGAAGCCGAACAGGGTGGCAGCGAAGGCGACATAAGCGATCGCACCGACGCCGGTGAGCCTGATCCGGTGCAGCGCGTCCAGGTCCGCCTGCGCGCCCTCGGTGAGGAGGGACAACAGCAGCAGCGGTACGACGGCTACCGCGCTGACCCAGATCATGAAGCGCAACGTGTCCTGCGGCTTCGCATAGCGGGTGATCGTGTTGGAGACTCCCCAGAACGCGCCGGCCGCGATCACCAGCGCGAGTGCACCCAGCGGGGCGGACAGCCCGTGGTCGAGCATGATCAGGACCATTCCGAAGCAGGCGATCAGGATGCCGGCCATCTGCGCCAGACGCGGGCGTTCGCGCAGTACGACGATCGCGAACAGGACCGTGAAGATCACCTGGCACTGCAGCACCAGCGACGCCAAGCCGGCCGGGACGCCGTTCTTCATCGCGATGAAGAGCAGCCCGAACTTCGCCACCCCGAGCGCGAGGCCGACGCCGATCACGTACCGCCAGGCCACCCGTGGCTTGCCGAGCAGGAAGATCGCCGGGACGGCGGCGAAGAAGAACCGCAGCGCGGAGAACAGCAGCGGCGGGAAGTCTTCCAGCCCGACCTCGATGACGACGAAATTGACACCCCAGACGACAACGACGGCGAGCGCGAGCAGCAGGTCACGAGGCTTCATGCGATCCAGTCTGGGCGGGACTACACTTAAGGACCAGCACTGATTGCTATCGCCTTCGATGTAGGAGTGCTACATGATCGATCTCGGCAGGCTCCGCGCTCTGCACGCCGTCGCCCAGTACGGCTCGGTCAATCGCGCGGCCGAGGTGCTCGGGTACACACCGTCGGCGGTGTCGCAGCAGCTGGCCAAACTGGAGCGGGAGACGCGCACGACGCTGGTCGAGCGCCAGGGACGCGGGATCGTCCTGACCGATGCGGCGCGGGAGCTGGCAGCGACGGCATCGCGCATCCTCGAGCTGGTCGAGGATGCCGAGCTGACCCTGGAAGAGCAGCGCGGCCAGGCGATCGGCACGCTCAGCATCGCCGCGTTCCCGACCGCCGCCCGGGGATTGTTGCCGCCGGCCCTGGCACGGTTGATCGACGACAATCCGGGACTCGACGTCCGCGTCGTCGAGACCGATCCGTTCGAGGCCGTTGCCGCGGTCAACCGTGGCGAGATCCACGTCGCAGTCGTCCACGACTGGCACAACGCGCCGCTCGGTCTGCCGGAGGGCTTGTCGCGCGTGAAGCTCGGATCGGATCCCGCTGACGTGCTGATCCCCACGACGCATCGCCTGGCAGGCAAGGAGTTCGTCCGCGCGGAGGACCTGGTCGGCGAGCGGTGGATCTGCCAGCCGGCCGGGTCGATCTGCCACGAATGGCTGGTCCGGACGATGCGTCGCGCCGGCGTCGAGCCGAACGTCGCCTACTCGGTCGCGGAGTACCAGACCCAGCTGGCCATGCTTGCCCGCGGCATCGGTATCGGCCTGCTTCCCCGGCTCGGCCGCGGCCCGATCCCCGACGGTGTGGTCGTCGTACCGCTCCAGCCCGCCCCGAGCCGCCGCCTGTACGCCGTCTGGCGCACGACCACCGCCCGCCGCCCGGCGATCGCCGTCACCCTCCAGACCCTCAAGGCAGCCTGGCCGGACCGCGACACCGCCTGATCGGAACCACTCCGGCCCGCTCAGGTGGCGCCGGCGAGGGCTTGGAGCTTTGCTTCTGTGGCCTCGTCGGCGGGGGTGTAGACCGTCGCCCGGATCTGGCCGAGCTGCGACAGCCAGAGGTTGACCGGCTCGATCCGCAGTACGCCGGCCTTCGCATTCTCCAGCACCTTGATCCGGGTGCTCGGGGCAGCAACCTCGTACCGCTCCCACAGCTCCGCGAACAGCTTCGACCCCGCGAGCAGCCGCGCGACCAGGTCCTGCCAGGCCGGCTCGCCCACGTGGTCGGCCATCGCCGCCCGGAACCCCGCGACCATGTGCAGCTTCATCGACTCGGACTCCACGAAGCTGCACCGCCACTCGCTCGCCACGAACGTCACCCAGAGCATGTTGCGTTCCTCGACCGGGATCTCGCGCAGGTCCAGCACCACGCGGCAGTACGCCTCGTTGAACGCGAGGATGTCGTAGCGCGCGTTCAGGACCAGCGCCGGGTAGGGCGAGACCGCGTCGAGCGTCTTCTGGAGCGACGCTGGCAGCACCGCGCACTCACCCCGCGCCGGACCGAGCTGGAGCCCCGCCAAGGTGAACAGGTGATTGCGCTCCTGCCGGTCGAGCCGCAACGTGTTGGCCACCGCCTCCAGCACCTGTGCCGACACGTTGATGTCCCGCCCCTGCTCCAACCACGTGTACCAAGTGACGCCCACCCCCGCGAGCAGTGCCACCTCTTCCCGCCGCAACCCCGGCGTCCGCCGCCGCCCACCCGGCGTAAACCCGACCTCGTCCGGCTGAATCCGCTCCCGCCGGCTCCGCAGAAACACCCCGAGCTCCCGCCGCTGCTCCCCCTTGTCCACAGCAGGGCCCGCAGACACCCCCCGCATGACGCGAACAGAACTGTCGGTGGCGGCTGGAACAGTGGTCATGGCACCATCATGCGGGCAAGAGCATCCTGGTTCCAGGTGGTGGCAATACCAGGATAAACAGGCTCTTAGTACCCGGCTGCCGGCGGGCGCAGGGTGGAGGCATGACAGACCAGCTCCAAGCCGCCACCACCCCGGTCGCCGCCCGGCCGCGTGCCGCCGCGTCGCCGCTGGGGCCGGTGGCCTTGACCACCTTGCTCTTCGGCGCCTTCCTGCCGATGCTCTCCTTCTTCATCATCAACGTCGCCCTGCCGGCCATCGGCTCGGACCTGAGCGCGTCCTCCGGCGAGCTGCAGCTCGTCGTCGGCAGTTACGGCATCGCCAACGCGACTCTGCTGGTCGTCGGCGGTCGCCTCGGCGACGGTTTCGGCCGCAAGCGCCTGTTCCTGATCGGCCTGACCGGCTTCACCGTGATGTCACTGATCTGCGCCATCGCCCCGACCATCGGCGTACTCCTCGCGGCCCGCGTCGTCCAGGGCGCCACGGCCGCCGCCATGACCCCGCAGGTCCTCGCGTCGATCTCCAGCCTCCTCACCGGCGAACACCGCGCCCGCGCGATGGCCATGTTCGGTGTCGCGGGCGGTGCCGCGGCCGCACTCGGTCAGATCCTCGGCGGCGTACTGGTCGAGGCCAATGTCTTCGACCTCGGCTGGCGGGCAGTGTTCCTCGTCAACGTCCCGGTCGGCCTCCTGGCCGTCGTAGCCGCGATCCGGCTGCTGCCAGAGACCAAGGCCGACAAGGCCCAGCGCGTCGACCTCGTCGGCGCCGCACTGCTCGCGCTGACCCTGGTGCTACTGCTGCTGCCGCTCACCGAGGGCCGACCGCTCGACTGGCCACTCTGGACGTGGCTCTGCCTCGCCGCGACGATTCCGGCCGTGGTGGTGCTCGGCCTGCACCAGCACCGCTCGGAGCAGGCCGGCAAGTCCCCACTGATCCCGCCGACCGTCCTGCGGCTGCGCGCGATGCGGATCGGCCTCCTGCTGGCGGTGGCGTTCTTCACCACTTTCGGCGGCTTCATGTTCGTGTTCGCGCTCGCCACCCAGGGCGAGGCGCACATGTCCCCGCTGGAAGGCGGTCTGAGCCTGCTGCCGCTGGCGGTCGGGTTCCTGATCACCTCGATCTACGGCCCGCGTCTGCAGGTGCGGTACGGCGCCGGCCTGATCCTGCGCGGGTGGATCATCCAGGCCGTCGGCTACGCCCTGCTCGCACTCGTCGCCCTCACCATCTGGCCGGACGTGAACCCGTGGAAGCTCGCCGTACCGATGCTGGTCGCCGGCTTCGGCTCCGGCCTGGTCATGGTGCCGCTGATCGGCGTCGTGCTCGGTCAGGTCCCGGCGGCCCAGGCAGGCCTCGGCAGCGGCATCCTGCTCACCAGCCAGCAGACCTGTCTCGCCCTCGGCGCGGCCACGGTCGGTACGGCGTACCTGTCACTGGCAGGCACGTCATGGGGCCAGGGCGGAGCACTCGCCGCAGTGGCAATCGCCATCACCGCCATCTCCCTCCTCATGACCCCAGTCACCCACCAACTGCGCTCGCGCCCGTAAGGGATTGTCGGTCACCAGTGGGAAGGGCGGGTGAGGGACGGGGATAGCTTGGTGGTGCGGTCACCTCGGGCGGCGTTGACCTGGGACTGCGTGAGGAAGAGGGCGCCGGTCAGGTCGGCGCCGCGGAGGTCGGCGTCGCGAAGATCGGCGCCGATCAGGTCCGCCTGGCGAAGGTCCGCGTCACGCAGGTCGGCGGCGATCAGGTACGCACCGCGCAGGTTGGCCTTCGCGAGGTCGGCGCCACGGAGACGGGCGCCGATCAGGTCGGCGCCGCGGCGGTCCTTCTTCTTGGTCTGCTTGCCACGGACGAGCTGACTCGTCTTCAGCAGCAACTCGTTGACCGCGGCCCGCTCGGCGTCCACATCCACAGTGGTCAGGTCCGCCGTACGACTCACACCTTCAACCCGGTCGATCGCCGCGCGCACCTCGGTGTCGAAAGCCTTGTATTCAAGGGCTTCCGTGAGATACCACAGCAGCTCGTGCAGCTGGCGCAGGATCGGCAGGGCCGCGAACATCGCCTGCCCTGGCTGCTCCCGCCAGCTCGTGCCGGCGCGCCGGGAGATCTCCTGACCGGCGCCGAAGCAGTCGTAGACCGTGCAGCCCGGGAAGCCCTTGGAGCGCAGCTGGCTGTGAATGCCGCACCGGAAGTCGGTGGACAGATTCGGGCAGGCCTCGCCCGCGGGCTTGTCGATCGCGAAGTCCGCGGACCTGCTGAACGTCAGCGCGACGCAGCAGAGCCCGAAGCAGCTACTGCAATCCGCGCGGAGGTCAGTTGTGCTCGGCAACCGTTTGGCCGGTGCGGCGCCAGCGGATGCCGGCCTCGATGAAGTCGTCGATCTCGCCGTCGAAGACGCCGGAGGTGTTGCCGGACTCGTACTGCGTCCGCAGGTCCTTCACCATCTGGTACGGGTGCAGCACGTACGACCGCATCTGGTCGCCCCACGAGCCCTGCACGTCACCGCGCAGCGCGTCGATCTGGGCCCGCTCCTCGGCCTTCTTCAGCGCCAGCAGCTTCGCCTTCAGGATCACCATCGCGGAAGCCTTGTTCTGCAGCTGGGACTTCTCGTTCTGGCAGGAGACCACGGTGCCGGTCGGGATGTGGGTGATCCGGACCGCGGAGTCGGTCGTGTTGACGCTCTGACCACCCGGACCGGACGACCGGTACACGTCGATCCGCAGCTCTTCCTCGGGTACGTCGATCTCGTCGGTCTGCTCCAGCACCGGGACCACCTCGACCGCCGCGAACGACGTCTGCCGGCGACCCTGGTTGTCGAACGGCGAGATCCGGACCAGCCGGTGCGTACCCGACTCCACACTCAGCGTGCCGTACGCGTACGGCGCCTTGACCCCGAACGTGGTCGACTTGAGCCCGGCCTCTTCGGCGTACGACGTGTCGTAGACCTCGGTCGGGTAACCGTGCCGCTCGGCCCAGCGCAGGTACATCCGCTGCAGCATCTCGGCGAAGTCGGCCGCATCCACGCCGCCCGCGCCGGACCGGATCGTCACCAGCGCCTCGCGCTCGTCGTACTCACCGGACAGCAGCGTGCGGACCTCGAGGGACTGGATCGCCTTGCTCAGCGGACCGAGATCCTTCTCCGCCTCGGCCATGCTGTCGGAGTCGTTCTCCTCGCGGCCGAGCTCGATCAGTGCGCCGAGGTCGTCGAGGCGGCCGCGCAGCGTGGTCACCCGCTCGACATCGGACTGCAGGCTGGACAGCCGGGACGTCACCTTCTGGGCGTTCGCCTGGTCGTCCCACAGGTCGGGTGCCGCGACCGCCTCACCGAGCTCGGCGATCTCCTTGCGCAGGGAATCGAGATCGAGCACCTTCTCGATCGAGGTCAGCGTCGCGTCGAGCTGCTTGAGCTCCGCGTCAAAATCCAGTCCAGCCACAACCAAGCAGCGTACCCGCTAGGCGGTGGTCACCGGTAAACCGAGGCCATGCCGCAGGACGCCGAAGACATAGGCGACCGCCTTCTCGAGCTCAACCCGCACGTCTTCGAGGTCGGCCGCGGACGCCTTGTCGGGCAGTAGGCGCAGCAGTTCTTCTTCCAGGACCTTCAGCGCGCCCGCGAACTGAGCGGCGATCAGCCGATTCCGCAGATGCTCGGGGCGCCGCTCGTCGAGGGCGGCGGTCAGCAAGGTCTCGAGTTCCGCCGCGTTCAGGCGACGACGGGCCAGCAAGGCCGGGCTGTCCTCGATCGTGCGAACGAACTGCTTCCAGGTCGCCAGATGCCCGACCTCCAGCCGGTCCCGGATCCCGGCCAGATAGCTCGCCTCCAGCACATCCACCGGATCCGCGTCGGCCGGTGCCTCCCGGATCGCCCGCGCCGGACCGCGCCACCAGCCCTGCTCGTCGAAGAACAGGTCCTCCTTGGTCGGGAAGTGATTGAACACCGTCTGTACGGCGACATCCGCCGCGCGCGCCACCTCCGCCACGGTCACCGCATCGAAGCCGCGCTCCAGGAACAGCGTCGTCGCGACGTCCGAGATGACCTGCCGGGTCTGTCGCTTCTTCCGCTCCCGGCGCCCGCTCTCCTCCATTGCACCGAGGGTAGAGCATCTGCTTTACTTCATCCAATCTTGTAGTCACTACATCTTTGGAGCACATCCAATGACAATTCTTGTCACCGGCGGCCGCGGCAAGATCGCCCGCGCCGTCGCCACCGGCCTCGCCGCCGCCGGTCACGACGTCCGCGTCGCCTCCCGCGAACCCTCGACCCTGGGAGCTGCCGCGGTCAGCTATGACCCAGCCGACCCCGGTCCCGCGCTGCACGGCATCAGCCAGGTGTTCCTGTACTCCGATCCGTCCTCGGCGCCGGCCTTCGTCGCGGCCGCCGACGCCGCCGGTGTGAAGCAGGTGGTGATGCTCTCGTCGCTGTCCTCGCTGGGCGGTCCCGAGGACCCGCATGCAAGGACCGAACGCGTCATCGCCGGCGGGTCCTACGCGACCACCCGGCTGCAGCCCGGCGCGTTCATGAGCAACGCGACGTTCTGGTCACACCAGGTCCGCGCGACCGGGCAGATCCGGCTGCCGTACCTGGACGCCGAAGAGGCGCCGATCCACGAGCAGGACATCGCCGACGCCGCGCTCTGCGTCCTGCTCGACGGACCGGGCAACGGCCACGACGGCCGCGGCTACCCGCTCACCGGCCCGGAGTCCATGACCCGGCGGCACCAGATCGAGCTGATCACCCAGGTCACCGGGGTGCCGATCGAGGCTGTCGAGCTCACCCCCGACGAGGCCCGGGCCGAGCTGCAGCTGCGCGACCCCGGCCAGCGCGAGACGTTGCTCGCCTATTGGGCTTCCCAGGTCGGCAGGCCGCAGCCGATCGAGCCCGGCGTCGAACGACTGACCGGCCACCCGGCCCGCACCTTCACCACGTGGCTGAACGACAACCCAGGGCTCTTCGCCTGACCGAGCAAACCCACGGCATGATCCGCGGGCTCATCGGATCGGCACGACGGCGGCGGCTTCCGAGGCGATGCCGGAGGAGCCGGGCCAGCCGGGCGGCTCGAACGGGAGGTCGACGGACGACGTGAGCCGCACGGTCACCGTCGTACCGGCGACGTCCGCCGACCAGTCCAGGCCGTCGAATCTGTTGCTCGCGGCAACTTGATCCAGATACTCGGCGGTCAGCCGGCGCGCCTCGTCCGGGTCGAGCCCGGCGTTCCCGTCCGCGGCCGGCTGCGCGTAGATCGCCGCCAGCCCGTTGGCCGCCGCCAGCACCGCCCCGTCCGCGGTCGCGTCCAGGTCCCGGCGGACCAGGAACACCTTCGAGATATCGGTGACCACCACGATCATCAGGAGGATGATCGCGGTGAACCCGATGATCAGCACGGTCATCTGACCCTGTTCGTCCCGGCGCCTCATCCGTCGCCCTTGGCTTCGCGGTAGTCGCCGTACGGCTCGGTGTGCGAGGCGCTGATGTGGATCGCCGGAGGTTCACCGCCGAGGGCGTCCGGGATCAGTGGCAGGCGTACTTCGGTGTCGAGGGTGACCGTCACGGTCGAGCCGGACTCGAGGCAGGCGGGGTCGCAGGTGATCCGGAGCTGGTCAGGGCTCAGCTCCATTCCCTGGTCCTTCATCGCCAGGCGCGCCGCGTCGAACGCCCGCCCGCGAGCGTCGTCCTCCGACAACCCCGCCGGCACGATGATGAACGCCCGCCCGGCCGCCCGGGTTGCCGCGGTCGCGCCGTACGAGGCGCGCTGTACGTCGAAGACCGCCAGCATCACGTACACCAACGGAACCATCAGCAGGATCGCCAGCCAGGAGAACTCCACCACCGCGCTACCGCGCTCGTCACGTCGGCCGAAGATCCACCAGGTGCTCATTCGCCGGTCTCCTTCACGGCGTGCCCTTCGACGCTGAAGTCGATCCCGGGACCCCACAGACCGAGCGGTGGCATGTGCGCCTTGACCACGACCAGCACTCCCGGCTGCCCGTCGACGTCGGTCTCCTCGGCGGACACCGAGTCGATCAACTGGTCCCGCACCACGCCGCCGACCAGATCCCGCGTCCGCGATTCACCGTCGGCGGGCACCCGGTTGAGTACGGCCGCATAGTGCGCGCCCTCCGATGCCGCGGCCGTCGCCGTGTTGCGCACGTACAGGTACAACCCGACCTGCAGGATCCCTAAGAACAAAGGGACTACGAGCATCGAGACCAGCACGAAATCCACCACCGCCGACCCGCGCTCGTCGCGTGACCGCGGCGCAGACCGGCCCGCGGCCGAGCGGAGGTGGGCGGAACGCATCACTTGTTGCCGACGGAGTCCAACGCGTCTTGGAGCATTCGCTGCAACTGCGTGCCGGCGAGCTGCCAGATCGCGACGACCAGACCGGCCGTCATCACCGTGATGAGCACCCAGCCGGGGACATCGCCGCGTTCCCTGCGGGCCTCACGTGGCTTCGGCAGCACCGCCAGGAACAGTCTGGTCAGGAGTAGGGACATGAGTTCTCCTCAGTTCATCCGGCGATCAGCCGGATTCCGACAGCGCCTGGATAGAAGGCGAACGCGATGGTCACCGGCAGGACCAGAAAGATCACCGGGACCATCATGGCTACCTCGCGGCGTGCGCCGGACTCGATCAGCTCGCGCCGCCCCGCCTCACGAATGTCACCGGCCTGCGCCCGCAGGACGTCGGCCAGCGGGGTGCCGCGTTCGAGCGCCACCGCCAGCCCGTCCGCGAACCGCGAGAGCGCCAGCAGACCGGTGCGATCCGCCAACGCGTCCAGCGCGCGGACCAGCGTCTCCCCCGCCCTGGTCTCGGCCAGGACACGTTTCAGTTCGTCGGCCAGCTCACCCCGGCACGATCGCGCGACCCGGTCGAGGGCCCCGGCCGGACCCTCACCGGCGGCCACCGACAACGCGAGCAACTCGGCCACGGTCGGCAGCTCGACGAGCAGCCGGCGCTCGCGACGCCGTACCTGCGAGGTGAGATAGGTGTCTCGGGCAAGCACTCCGAGGACACCGAGCAGAGTGCAGAACGCCAGCATCCCGATCGGGTTGCCGGTGCCGAGCGACAGCGCGACGACCGAGACGACCAGCGCGCCGCCGAACGCGACGGTCCCCCACAGCAACTGCTCGATCCGGAATTCCTCGACCGTCCGCTCCACCCCGGCCCGCGCCAACCGTCGGCGGATCGAGTTCGCCCCGCCGAGCAGGCGCTCCAGCCGCTGCGCACCCGATCGCAGCGATGGCCCGAACAACCGCAGGATCGCGTGGAACGGCGAACCCGAGTTCACCACCCCCACGAACACCTCGGGCCCACCGAGATCACGCAGGTACGGCGAGATCCGCTCGTCGGCCGTCGGCCTCCGCAAGAACGGCAACCGCCGTACGACGATCAGCAGGCCGGCGCCGAACAGCGCTCCGACGAGGCCGCCCATCAGCAACGGACTCATCGCAACACCCGCTCGGGCTCGGGCAGGCGGCCGATCCGCAGCATCAACCGATACGCGACCACACACACGACCGCGCCCGCACCGATGATCAACGCACCCATCGCGGAGTTGTAGCGCTGGATCACATCGCCCTGGAAGGACAGCAACGCCAGCACCAGCCAGGGCGCGGCCACCGCGACGCGGGCGCCGTTGACCGACCACGACTGTCGCGATTCGAGCTCGGACCTGGTCCGGGCATCGTCGCGCAGGAACGACGACAGCGACCGAAGCAACCGCCCGAGATCCCCACCGCCCACCTCGCGCGCGATCCGCAACGCCTCGACCACGCGATCGCCGACCGGGTCCGCGAGCCGTGCCTTCAACCGGTCCAGCGACTCCGCGAACCGGCCCGTCGACGCGTAGTCCGCTCCGAACCGCCGGAACGGTTCGCGCAACGGCAACGGCCCCCGCTCACCCACCTGAGCCAACGCCTCGGACAGCGACAGTCCGGCCCGCACCGCCGACGCGATGTTGTCCACGACATCCGGCCACAGCTCACGGAACTCGGCCAGCCGCTTCCGCGCCCGGCTCCGCACCAAAGCGATCGGCATCCCGCCGGCCATCAGCCCGAACACCACACCGACCGGCCAGGCTCTCGACACCACGAGCATCAGCAGGAACCCGACCAGTCCAGTGATCACACACGCGCCGATGAACGCGGCCGGCGTCACGCCTTCGATCCCCGCGCTCGCGAGCAACTCCCGGCTCCGGCCGATCAACCGCCCGTCCGTGGCCGGCTGGGGATCCCTCGGCGTTACGAACGTCGCGATGATCAGCAGCAAGCCGATCCCGAAGAACAACCCCAGCAGGAGCCCCATCAGCCGACACCTCGCGGCAACTCGGTCAGCAGCCCGGCCAGGTTGTACCCGGCCTGCAGGAACCGCTCGGGATGCGGCAGATGCCCTTCGGCCCGGCGGAGATGCCCGTCGACCGTGCCGAACAGCGTCTCGGTCTCGATCGCCTGCTCCTCGATCCGCCCGCTGACACCCACGATCTCCCGCACCCGCCGCTGCCCGTCCGCCCCGATCCCGAGGTGTATGACGAGATCCACGCAGCCGGCCACCGTCGGCAGCACGAACCGGGATCCGATGTTCTCTCCCGCGAGCAACGGCAGCGTGCACATCTTCGTCAGCGCCTCGCGCGCCGAGTTCGCATGGATCGTGCACATGCCGGGGAGGCCGCTGTTCAGCGCCAGGAGCAGATCCAGGCACTCCTCCCCGCGCACCTCGCCGACGATCAGCCGCGACGGCCGCATCCGCAGCGACTCCTTGACCAGGTCGCGCAGCCGCACCTCGCCGGTGCCCTCCAGACCTGCCTGCCGGGTCTGCATCGACACCCAGTCGGGGATCGGCAGCTTGATCTCGAAGACCTCCTCGCAGCTGATCACCCGCTCGCTGCCAGGGATCGAGCCGGCCAAGGCGTTCAGCATCGTGGTCTTACCGGCCTGCGTGCCGCCGGAGACGAGGACGTTGAGACCGACCGCGACCGCGGCCTCCAGCACCGCACCCGCGTGCGGTGTCAGCGAGCCGAGCGCGACCAGATCGCTCAGCCGGGTGGCGCGGACGGTGAACTTGCGGATGTTGATCGCCGCATACCGCTGGGTGATGCCGCCGAGCACGATGTGCACGCGGCTCCCGTCCGGCAGCCGGGCGTCCGTGAACGGCTGGGACACGTCGATCCGCCGGCCGGTGGTCTTGAGCATCCGCTCGACCAGATCGCTGACCTCCTCCTCGGTCAGCACGGTCGTGGTCAGCTCGTGCCGGCCCTCGCGGGCGATGAACACCCGGCTCGGCTCGTTGATCCAGATCTCTTCGACGGTCGGGTCGTCCAGGAACCGCTGCAACGGGCCGAAGCCCGCGACCCGGTCGTGCACCTCCCGGCTGACCGCCTCCAGGTCACCGATCGGCGGCACCACACCGGTCAGGCTGCGCTCGTCGTACTCGCGGACGACGGTGGCGACGATCGCGTTCACCGCACCCGGATCACGGAGCGGATCGATGCCCTCCCGGCGCACCACATCGCGCACCTGGGCGTCGATCAGCTCGACCGCGCCGTCCCAGCCCGACCGGCGCGCGGCGAGTCTGTCGGCTGTCATCGGTCTCCCCGTGTGTGTCCCGTCTGGCGACCACGCGGTCACCATGCGCGACCATCCTTTCAACGGTGGGGCACCCCGCGCCACTCGCATCCGGCGCCCTGTGGACAACCGTGACACGCGAGGGGCTCACTGACCGTATCCATCGCGTCACGACGAGGTCCAGAAGATTGCAGCTTGTTGCAATCCCGCCTCAGCGGTGGACGAGCGTGTGTTCGAAGGAGTAGCGGCTGGCGCGGTAGAGGTGGGAGCCGTACTCGACCGGCTGGCCGTGGTCGTCGTACGTGATCCGGGTGGTCGCCAGGAGTGGTGCGCCGGGCTCCTCGGACAGGAGCCGGGCCTGCTCGAGTGAGGCGGGGATGGCGGAGATGGTCTGGTGCGCCACCTTCAGCCGCACCCCTTCGGCCCGCAGCAATTGGTAGAGACCCCGCTCGGCCAGCGTGGCCGGGTCCGTCTCCAGGAGGTCAGGCGGCAGCCAGTTCCGCATCAGCGCGAGCGGCTCGCCGTCCGCCCGCCGCAGCCGCTCCAGCCGGAGCACTCGGTCGCCCTCCTCACACTGCAGCGCCGCAGCGACCTCCGCAGTGGCCGGAGCGACACCGAAGCGCAGTACGTCGGTCTCCGGCTTCCGGTGCGCTGCCGCCAGGTCGTCGTACAGGCTAGTGAGCTCAAGAGAGCGCCGTACTTGGCCGGAGTTCCCCACTACCTGGGTGCCGACGCCGCGTTTGCGCACGAGCAGACCCTGGTCGACCAGGCGGGCGATCGCCTGCCGGACCGTCGGCCGGCTCAGCCCGTACGCCTCCGCCAGGTCCACCTCGTTGCTCAGCCGGGATCCGACCGGCAGTTCACCGCCCTGGATCGCCGCCTCGAGTTGCAGCGCCAACTGCACGTGCAACGGCGTTCGGCTGTTCCGATCGACCCGGACCTGGACGGTACTCATGCGCACATCCTGAAGCCTCGGCCCGATTCCGTCGACCCACCACCCGGATTTGATCAGATGGCTTCCTTTGTGAACGCGTCCCGGAAACGGCGCAGCGCGAGATCGGTGTCGGCCGACGCGAACGCTTCCAGCCCGACCGTGCCGTCATAGCCGAGCTCCCGCAGGGCTGCGGCGATCATGGGGTAGTTGATCTCCCCGGTCCCCGGCTCACAGCGGGTCGGTACGTCGGCCACCTGGATCTCACCGAGGTACGGGAACGCCTTGCGGATCAGCTCGATCAGGTTCCCCTCGCCGATCTGCGCCTGGTACAGATCGAGCATCAGTCGCAGGTGCGGATGCCCGACCGCCTCGACCAGCGCGAGCGTGTCGGCCGCCTTCCCGAACGGCACGCCGGGATGGTTGACCTCGGTGTTGAGGTTCTCCAGCACGAACATCACGCCGTACCGCTCCCCGAGCTTCGCCAGCCGCTCCAGCGTGCGCGCGGCCGTCAGCCACATCGCGCCGGTGACCTCGTACGTCGGTGTCACCGGCAACCCATCGAGCCTGAGCTCGGTGCCGTGCAGGTTGAGGCGCGGGCAGCCGAGCTCCAGGGCGACATGGACGGACTGCTCGGCGGTCACCAGCAGCCGATCCTGATCGTGGGTCAGCGAGCCACCGATGTACCCGGTCATCGACGAGAACACCGCTCCCGTCTTCTTCAGCGCGGCGATGTCCTTGGACATCCAGGTCCAGATCTCGACGTCGAAACCGGCGGCGTCGATCCGCTCCACCCGTTCGGCGAAGGGCAGGTCGACGAACATCAACTCAGCACAGACAGCCAGCCTCATCGGAGCTCCTCGATGCGCACCGCACGGTTCTCCTGGTAGGACGCCATCGCGGCCAGCGCGACCCGCAACGCGTTGCGTGCGTCGTGGCCGGTGACCGGCGGTACGCCGTCGCCGCGCACGACGCCGGCGAACTCCGCGAGCTCCCGCACGTAGGCGTCGTGGAACATTTCCTCGTCACTGCGGAATGTCTGCTGCTGCAGGCCGCTCGCGCCGTAAAGCACCAGCGGACTGCTCGGCAGGCCCCCGGCCATCACCATGCCCTTGCTCCCGAACACCTCGCCGCGGACGTCGTAGCCGTAGAGCGCGGAGAAGTTCGCCTCCGCGGTCGCGATCGCGCCGTTGTCGAAGGTGATCACCACGACCGCGGTGTCGAGCAGCCCGTCCTCCTTGTACTGCGGGGCCACCAGCGCATCCGCCTTCGTGAAGACCTCGACCGGCCGGGCCCCGGGGTTGAGCCAGAGCAGTGTGTCGAAGTCGTGGATCAGGGTCTCTCGAAAGATCGTCCACGGCGGGATGCCGGCCCGCAGACCAGCCGGTCCGCCGGGGTCCCGGGTGATCGAGCGCATCAGCTGCGGCGTACCGATCAAGCCGTCCACGACAGCCTGGTGGGCCGCGGCAAAGTCCTTGGCGAACCGTCGGTTGAAGCCGACCTGCAAGGGGACGCCGGCGGCATCGGTCGCGGCGATCGCCTGGTCGATCTCCTCGAGCGTCAGCGAGGCCGGCTTCTCACACCAGACCGGCTTCCCGGCCGCGGCTGCGCGTTGGATCAGGTCCAGGTGAGCGGCGGCGATCGAGGTGATCACCACGCCGTCGACGTCCTTCAGCAGGCTGTCCACGTCCTGGGCCTCGGTGCCGTACCGCGCCGCGAGCTGCTGCGCCGCCTCCGGTCTGGCGTCGGCGACCGCGGCCAACTCGGCGCCGGGCACGTCCCGCGCGATGTTGCCGGCATGCATGGTGCCGATCCGGCCGGCTCCGATCAGCCCGAGCCGTACGACCGGCAGGCCGTGGTCTGTGCGCATCGGCAACCCCTTCGCGAGCAGGGACTAGAGCGCTCTAGTCATCGCTAGGGAACAATGCTTTGATGGTCCCGGTCAAGACCCTGGGAGAATCGGCGAGATGAATCACCGACCGACGATGGAGGACGTCGCGGCCCGCGCCGGCGTGTCCCGCGCCCTGGTCTCGATCGTCTACCGCGACGTGCCGGGGGCGAGCGACGAGACCCGGGCCCGGGTGTTCGCGGCCGGCGACGAGCTCGGGTACCGCCCCGACCACCGGGCCCGACTGCTCGGGCGGCAGCGCACGCGGCTGATCGGCGTGGCCTTCGACGTTCGCCAGCCCTTCCACGGCGACCTGGTCGAGGCGCTCTACCCGGCGGCCGAGGCGCTCGGCTACGACCTCACGTTGAGCGCGGTCACCGGTTCCCGTCGGGAGGCGGTCGCGATCCAGTCCTTGCTGGACTACCGCTGTGAATCGCTCGTGCTGCTTGCTCCCACCGCGCCGCCGTCCGCGCTGGCCGCACTTGCCGAAGCTCAGCCGGCGGTCGTGATCGCCCGCAAAGTACGGGCCGCCGGCGTTCACGTCGTACGCACTGACGACGCGGCCGGATCTCGCCTGGCCGTGGAGCACCTGTTGTCACTCGGCCACACCCGAATCGCCCATGTCGACGGTGCCCGTGCTCCCGGCGCGGCCGAACGTCGGACCGGCTACACCCGGGCGATGCGCCGCGCCGGGCTCGAACCACTCGTCATCCCCGGCGGCCCGACCGAGTCGGCCGGTGCGACAGCCGCCCGCGAGCTGCCGTCCGGGGTCACGGCCGTTGCCGCCTTCAACGATGCCTGCGGCATCGGCCTCCTGCACGCCCTGCGGGGCCGGGACGTTTCGATCATCGGGTACGACGACTCGACGCCGTCGCGCCTGGATCACATCCAGCTGACGACCATCGCCCAGAACGCCGATCGACTCGCGGCGGCCGGACTCGGCCTCGCCATCTGCGAGGACGGCCCGCCACAAGAGGTCATCACCGACCCGGACCTGGTCGTGCGGGCGACCACCAGGTCGCGCTAGACCAGATCATCCGGGCAGGTTGTACGGCGTAATCGGCTGGAGGTTGCTGGGCGGCGTACGGACTGCGGGGAGCAGGTGGTGGGCCTGCAGGAGGTGCTGGCAGGCGTGGTGAAGGTCGGTCGGGAGATCGTGGTGCAGGACCACGGAGAGCGCACCCGCTCGGAGGAGTGAGAGGTTGTCGGCGTCGAGGTCGTGGGCGACGAAGCAGCGGTACTCACGGCCCAGGTCTGCGAACGCCTGGACGATGGCGCGGTTGCCGCCGCCGATGGAGTAGACCGCGTTGATCGCCGGATCGGCGGTGAGCGCGGCCAGGGCCTGTCCGTGGATGGTGGTGTCGAGGCCATCGGTCTCGGCGAGTTCCACCACCGCGCGGCCCGGTGCCAGCCGGCGCAGGGTGGAGCGGAAGCCCATCTCGCGTTCCTCTTCACCACGGAACGACCCACGGCTCAGCGTGACGAGCACAGTGCCGGGCTCCGCGCCCAGCCATTGCGTGAGGAAGTACGCCGCTGTCGCACCGGCGGACCGGTTGTCGATGCCGACGTACGCGAGGCGCTGACTGCTGGGCAGATCGGTGACCAGGGTGACGACCGGGATGCCGGCGGCGACGAGGCGATCGACGGCTTCGACGACCTCGGGCTCGTCCGGCGCCTTGAGGATCACGCCCTGCGAACCGCGTTTCCGCAGCTTGTCCAGGGTCGCGACGACGTCCGCGGCGGAGGCGGTTTCACTCAGGTCGAATCGGGCCCGCAGCACCGCCGGGCGCAGACCGGGCAGCGCCGCTTCCAGGGCGGCACGGACCGATCCGGAGAACCGGGTCGGGGCCTGCATGACCAGGTCGATCACCAGCGTGCGACCACCGAGCCGGATCTGGGCGGCTTGCCGGTCGAGGTCGTGCACGGCCTGGTCGACCTGGCGGCGCGCGCGGGCGCTGACGCCGGCCCGGCCGTTCAGCACCCGATCGACGGTCGTCTCGCTCAGACCGGCCTGGACCGCGATGTCGCGGACCCGATGCTCGCGTCCCATCGTCGCGCTCCGGTCCGAATGACGGGTTTTTGGTGGATTCAGGGGATTCCGAACCCGTCAAGAAGACCCCAGGCTAGAACAATCACCCCGAGAGGAGCCAGCCATGTGGTTGAAACCGTCCGACGTTCAACTGGAAGACCTGTTGACGGTGCTCAAGCAGCAGACCGACCCCGCGGACTACCCGTACGCCGAGCGGATCGAACAGCAGGTGCCGCTGTACGACGCGGTGCGGATCCGGCGCGAGGACCCGCGGGCCGTGCAGGCCGAGTTCGTCCGGGCGTTCGCCGACGGGCCTGGGATCGTCGTCCTGAAAGGGGCCTTCGGCAACGATGCGGTCGACGCGGCGACGGCCGGGTTCAACCGCCTGATCGCCCGGCAGCACGAGTCCGGGACCGCGGCCGGTGACCACTTCGCCAAGCCGGGTGCGAACGACCGGGTCTGGAACGCGCTCGAGAAGCTGGCGATCGCGGCACCGGACGTGTTCGCGGCGTACTACGCCAACGACCTGCTCGCGCTGGTCGCGTCGGCTTGGCTGGGGCCGGCGTACCAGGTGACGTCGCAGGTGAACGTGGTGAACCCGGGCGGCGAGGGGCAGACGGTGCATCGGGACTACCATCTCGGGTTCCAGTCCGATGAGGTGGCAGCGCAGTACCCGGCGCATGTGCATCGGTTGTCGCCGGCGTTGACGCTGCAGGGGGCAGTGGCGCACTGCGACATGCCGGTCGAGTCGGGGCCGACGCTGTATCTGCCGCATTCACAGAAGTACGAGCTGGGGTACCTGGCGTACCGGCAGCCGTCATTCGCCTCGTATTTCGTGGAGAACCACGTGCAGTTGCCGTTGGAGAAGGGCGACGCGGTGTTCTTCAATCCGGCGCTGTTCCATGCGGCCGGCAGCAACCACTCCGCCGACATCAAGCGGATGGCCAACCTCCTCCAGGTCTCATCCGCCTTCGGGCGCGCGATGGAGAGCATCGACCGGGCCCGGATGATCGACGCCGTCTATCCCACCCTGCTCCGGCTGACCGATCCCGTAGCCGTGGAGAACGTCATCGCCGCCACGGCCGAGGGCTACGCCTTCCCGACCAATCTCGACCGCGACCAGCCCATCAACGGCCTGGCACCCCAGTCGCAGGCCGGCCTCCTCCGCCAGGCGGTCGCGGAGAGCTGGACCGCGGACCGGTTGACCGGCGCCCTCGCCGACCACAGCATCCGCCGCGAGACCCACTGAGCATGAACGTTGGGTGAACCCGGTCCGGATCACGGGCAGGTGCTGTCGGCGCCGGGTGCTCGTCAGGCAGGATGGCACGTTCGCCGTCGGGGCCTCGGGCTACGCTTACCGGCGCGCCACTCGGACGACCACGCCGTACGCCGCCCGTACGGCCGACCATCGAGGGAGAAGGCATGGAACCGCTGCGTATCGGGATTCTCGGGGCCGCCCGGATCGCGGACCGGGCGATCGTCGCGCCGGCCCGGTCGACCGGCGCCCGGCTGGTCGCGGTGGCGGCCCGGGACTCCGGCCGGGCCGAGGCGTTCGCGGCGGAACACCAGGTCGAACGGGTGCACGCGTCGTACCAGGACGTCCTGGACGACCCGGACGTGGAGGTCGTCTACAACCCGCTCGCCAACGGCTTGCACGGCCCGTGGAACCTGCGGGCGATTGCCGCGGGCAAGCATGTGCTGACCGAGAAGCCGTCGGCCAGCAACGCCGCGGAAGCCGCCCAGGTCCGCGACGCCGCCCACGAGCGCGGCGTGGTCTTCATGGAAGCCTTCCACTACGCCTACCACCCGGTGATGCGCCGCCTGCAGGAGCTCGTGGCCAAGGGCGAGCTCGGCGACCTGCAGCACGTCGAGGCAACCATGGTGATGCCTCCGCCGCCGGACCAGGACCCGCGCTGGTCACTCCCGCTCGCCGGCGGCGCCGTCATGGACGTCGGCTGCTACGCCATCCACGCCCAGCGGATGCTGGCGCCGTACGCCGGTGGTGCCCCGAAGCTGACCAACGCCCGCGCCGGCGAACGCAAGCGGCTGCCCGGCGTCGACGAGTGGCTCAACGCCGACTTCGAGTTCCCCAGCGGCGCAACCGGCGCAGTCCGCACGAGCATGGCCGCCGAGAACGTCGAGTTCAGCCTGAAGGTCGTCGGAACCCGCGGCGAGGCCTTCGCCCCGTTCTTCGTCCTCCCCCACAACGACGACCGGGTCATCGTCACAACCAAGGAGGACACCTGGGTCGAACACCTGGGCACTCGCACTTCCTACACCTACCAGCTAGAGGCCTTCACCGCGGCAGTCCGCAACGGCGCCCCGCTCCTCACCGACGCCAACGACGCGCTGGCCACCATGCAACTCATAGACACCTGCTACCAAGCCGCCGGCCTCCAACCCCGCCCCACCTCGCAGATCTAGCGCCGTCCGCCAGTCACGGTCACTTTCCTCCGGCTGCGCGGGCGAAGGCCTGGATGAGGGGATGCGGGCGGGTGCCGTCGCCGGCCAGTTCGGGCTGGAAGAGGGTGGCCAGGTAGAACGGGTGGTCGGGTAGCTCCGCGATGCGGGGGTCGCCGGCGGCGTCGTACCCGCTGAAGACCATGCCGTGCTCGCGCAGCACGTCCATCCGGCTGCTGTCGAGGCCGTAGGAGCAGTGGTACCGCTCCAGCGACCGCTCCACCCCCAGCAACTCCGCGGCCCGAGTCCCCGGTGTCACCTGGACCGCATCCTCGTGACCGACGAGTGAGCAGGCCAGCGGGACGATGAGCAGGTCCTCCGCTTCCGGACTGCTCTCGGCGTTCTGCGCATCCGGCCGCCCGCACACGTTGCGAGCGAATTCGAGCATCGCGTGCTGGAACCCTGCACAAGTGCCGAGGAACGGGATCCCGTTCTCCCGAGCGATCCGGACCGCGGCGATCGCTCCGGCCTCGTCTCGATACGGGCTCCCCGGAACCAGCCAGATCCCGTCGAACCCCTTCAGGTCCTCGTCGACCTCCTCGGTCGGGACCCAGTACACGTCGAGGTCCAGGTTGTCGCGATCCTTCAGCCGATCCAGCAGACCGGGCACCCGCCCATGCGAACGGACGTGCGGTGAGCGGTCTCCGACCAGGGCGATGCGTCCTGAGTAAGCGTTCATGCCGTCCATCCTGGGCGTCGAGCCGGCATCAGCGCCAACGATGATCTCTGCAGTCCGCATAAGCGATACTGATCGGCGTGGATCCCCACCTGCTGCGGACGTTCGTCGCTGTCGCCGAGTGCGGTTCGTTCTCCGCGGCCGCGGACCGCCTCGGCTACACCCAGTCCGCCGTCTCCCAACACATCGCCGCCCTCGAACACGACCTCGGTACGCCGCTCCTCCGGCGCCGTCCCGTGGTTCCGACCCCAGCCGGCGAGCGCCTCCTCGAACACGCCGCGCCCATCCTCCTCCGCCTCGACGCCGCCCGGGCCGACGTCCGCCGTACCATCGCCGACCCACCGGGCACTCTGACCATCGCGGCCTCCCCCTTGGCCGCAGCCGACGGCCGCCTGGCGATCGCCCTCCGCGAGGTACGACGCTCCCGCCCAGGCACCGAGGTCACCCTGACGGTCTGCGGCCGCGAAGCCGTAGCCCGAGGAGTAGCCGCCGGAGACTTCGCCCTGGGCCTGGTCGACGGCGTCGCCGCGCCGAGCGATCCCTTGCGGCTGTCTGACGCCGGATCGCTACGCACCACTGCCGTGGCCCACCAGCAACTGGTCGTGGCGCTTGCCGCGGACCACCCACTGGCCCGCCGCCGCGGCATCAGCCTCAACGACTTGATCGACGCCCGCTGGATCGACGCCCCCGACCTCGCCGCTCCGCTGCCCACCCTGCGAACCGCGACCGGTTCCGACGCCCTCCGCCCAGCCCTCACCTACGCCGGCACCGACCTCCAAACCCTCCTGACCCTCATCACCACCGGCCACGGCCTCGCCGTCCTCCCCCACTCAGCCACCCAAACCCCCGCCGACGCGCACAGTTCGACGGCCCTGCCCGGGATCGCGGCCGTTCCGCTCACCACCCCGCGACTTGTGCACCGGATCGAGCTCCTGCACGGCCACCTCACGGAACCGGCCGCGTCCGCGTTGGCCGCCGTACTCTCCACCTGACCTCGGACACCTACTCGGGACCTCGGACATCTCACGTCCTGTCCGAGGTCCCCACGTCCTGTCCGCGGCCCGGTCAGACGTCGAGTAGTTGCTCGAGGCCCGCACGTGTCATCGGGTAGTCGAGGACGCCGACGGCCTCTCGCTCGGCGAACACCGCACGCTCGGCGTCGTCGGGGGTGATGGCTTCGCAGATCGCGTTGTAGGCCCAGTTGAGCCAGGCGGTCAAGGCGATGCCGAAAGACTCCAGGGTGAGCTTCGGCCACTCCGCGACGTCGAGATAGCCCTCGCGGAACGCCGCGACCGCCTTCGGGTTGGTCGACGGCCGCATCGTCCAGTGCGTCAGCGCGATGCCGATTTCCAGCTCGGCAGTGAGTGACCCTGCGAAGTCCCACTCCATCACGATGAGTTCGCCGTCACGGCCCTGCCGGACGTGCGACGGGATGAAGTTCTGGTTGCAGAGGATAAGCCGGTCAGAGCCGAGATCCGTCTCGATCCCGTGGAGATCAAGCAAGACCGGAAGAGCCGCGTCGAGCTGCTCGGCCCACGGTTTGCCGGCTGCACGAGCTCGATCGCGCAACTGGTACCAATCGGCTTCCGGGCGGCGTGAGATCACGTACGGATTGATGGGCGAATCGCTGGGAACGGCCAACGCGTGCAGCGTCCCGAGCGTCGTACCGGCCCGGCGCGCCAGCGCGGTCGAGATCGGCAACACCGGCGACGGGCCGACGTCGATCCACTTGTGAACGCGCCAGCTCTCGCCGCGAACTCGCTCGATCAGCTGACCTTGCGGACTCCGTACGGCGACTGGTGCCACCACGCCGGCCGCGACCGCGGCGTCCCGCAGCCGAGCACCGAGCTCGGCCTGCGCCGCCGTGATCCAGTCGAAGACCGTGACCGCGAGCCACCGACCTCGGTCGGTCGTGATTCCCCAGCACCGCCCCATCGGCGTGAACGAAACCGGCGTGGCCGCGGCGGTGACCTCGCCCAGGCCGAAGGCGCCGGCCAGCGCCTCCGCCAGCCCGTCCGGCGCGGCGGGCGTGTCCGCGAGCCGTCGCTCGACCTCGGCCTTCAGCGCAGGCCAGTCCCGTTCGCCGTACTCAGCGGCCAGGGCGCGCTGCGCATCGGCGAGCGACGCTCCTGGCTCGGATTCGCGCAGTACGCCAAGAAGGTCCTTGGCCTGTTTGCGCAGGTACTCGATACTCGGCCGATCCGGCAGCAGTCTCATCACGCGTCCTCTCGCGCCCGGACTCGCACGGGCCACAAGAGAGCGTCACCCACCGCACTCGGCTGATCGATCGCGAGGTGGCTTCCAGCCTTCCGGCGAGTCTCGGCGCGCCCTCAGCACGCCTGCGTGACGCTACCCAACCTTCCTCCGGCGGTCAACGGCGCCCGCGCCTACTTCCGGCCCTGCTTGGTCGGCGGGATGATCGAGCTGTCGCTCGGGTTGGGTTTCGGCTGTTTGGGTTGCTTGGGCTTGCGGACTTCACGTCCGCCTTTGTTCTTCGACATGACGCACTCCCGGAGCTTGAAGATCGCTGACATCGCACAGGCCGACGGCCGTCGTACGCCGCGGTACTCCTCATGCCCCGGGGGTCGTCTTCGACGCTACACCCAAACCGCCGCTTTCAGTCGTGGATCTGTCAGCCGGCGGCCGCGGTCAGGAGGGTCTTGGCGGCGTACTCGAGGCCTTCCAGCTGGCCCAGCTCCTGGTCCTCGTGCTCGATGTTGACGGCCATGTCCGGGTCGATGCGCTTGATCGCGGCGAGAAAGTCCGTCCAGAACGCGACATCGTGACCACGGCCGACGGCGACGAAGTCCCAGGAGGAATTCTCCGGCCAGCGGCTGAGCGTGTCCTTACCACCCAGCCCGATGGCGCCAGGGTCCGTCGGAAGCACCCGCCCGAAGCGGTCGTCCAGTACGCCGTTGACCTTGGCTGCTGCGTTGATCCGGGTGTCCTTCGCGGCCGCGTTGTAGACCAGGCCGCCGAGACTGTCCAGGGCGCCGACCGGATCGATCCCCTGCCAGAACAAGTGACTCGGGTCCATCTCGGCCCCGACGTGGGTGGCGTCGATCTCCTCGGCGAGCCGCACCATGGTGGCCGGGTTGTAGACCAGGTTGTGCGGATGCATCTCGATGCACACCTTCACGTCGGCGTCGGCAGCCCGGGCCTGGATGTCCTTCCAGTACGGGATCGCCACCTCGTTCCACTGGTAGTCGCGGGCGTCGAGGTACACGCTGTCCCAGGGCAGGACCGTCCAGGATGGCGCCGTACCACCGGCGTGCGCCTCGGGCAGGCCGGACATGGTGACGACCCGCTTGACGCCGAGCAGGGCGGCGAGCTCGATGGCGTCGACCACGTCCTGGCCGTGCTTGCGCCGTACGTCCGGGTCGGGGTGCAGCGGGTTGCCGTTGCAGTTCAGAGCTGTGAGCGCGACGCCGGCGGCGTCGAACTGGGCGAGGTACTCGTCGCGGGCGTCCTTGCTGCCGCGGATCTCGTCGATCGGCAGATGCGGCGCGGGCAGGAAACCGCCCGAATTGATCTCCGCGCTGTCGAGGCCGAGTCCGCGCAGCGTCGTCAACGCGTCACCGATGGGCAGGTCGTGCAGGCAGGCCGTGTAGGCACCGAGCTTCATGGTGATGGTCCTTCCGGATCAGTCGATGGTGACGGCCGCGCCGCCGGTCTGGGCCGAGGTGACAACGGCGCCCAGCAGCCGCAGGTTGCGCAGTCCGTCCTCGAAGGTCGGGCAGGGCGGGAGTCCCTCGACGCCGGCCACCTGGCCGAGGAATGCCCTGGCCTGGAAGGCGAACAGGTCGTTCTGTCCGTGGCCGACCCCGGGGAAGTCCATCGGCAGGCCACCGGTGATGTAGGGGTGTTCCGGGCCGACGAGCACCTGGCGGTACCCCTGGGTCGCGAGTGGTGCCGTGCCGTCGACGAAGCCGAACTCCGACGCCCGGGCGAGCTCGAACGTGGCCGAACCCTTCTCGGCGAAGGCCTCGAAACCGAGCCCGTTCGGGTGACCGAACGAGGTCCGGGACGCCGACAACGTCGCGGTGGCTCCGGACGCGAACCGCGCGGTGAAGCTGACCAGGTCCTCGTTCTCGACCGGCTCCGTCTCGTCGCTGACCGCCGCCAGGGCGTGCCCCACGACCGCACCGACCGGAAGGTGCCGCTCGGTGATGTACGTCGCCAGCACCGCCCCGCCGACCGACTCGATCGGCCCGCCGAGGAACTCGGCCACGTCGGCCAAGTGAGCGCCGATGTCAGCGAGCGCACCGGAACCGGGGCCACCCTTGTACCGCCAGCTCATCGGAGCCATCGGGTCACAGCCGTAGTCGCACCAGTAGTGCCCGTCGAGGTGCAGCAGCCGGCCGATCGCCCCGGACTCGAGCTGCGCACGAACGGCGTTGATCGCCGGCGAACGCCGGAAGGTGAAGCCGGTCGCGGTCTGTCGGCCCGAGGCGCGTGCGGCGGACACCATCGCAGCCGCGTCCTCGACGCTCGGCGCCAGCGGCTTCTCACAGAGCACATGCTTGCCGGCGGCAAGCAGACCCTCGACGATCTCGCGGTGCAACGTGTTGGCGACCACCACGCTGACCACGTCGACGTCAGGCGCCTCGGCGATGGCCTGCCACCTGGTCTCGGCCCGCTGGTACCCGAACCGGTCGGCGGACTCCTTCGCGACGCCGGCGTTGACATCACCGACGGCGACGAACCGCACCTCGGGCAGCCCGGCGCCGTGGATCGCGGTCGCGGCCCGATAGCCGGCCAGGTGCGCGCGGCCGGCCATCCCCGCACCGATCACCGCCACGCCGATGGACGAAGATGACATGCCTGCTCCTCACCTGCACAGATCCGGATTCCCTGCGCCTGTTGAATTTCAAGCGCTTTAAGACTCTGCTACCATGCTTGTCCTGACAAACTGTTGTCAAGGGCTCGCCACCGGGAGATTCCGTGACCACTCGCGATCGACGTTCGGCCGGCGCGACCCGGCGCCCACGGCTGGAGGATGTAGCGGCCGCGATCGGCATGTCACCGTCGTCGGTCTCGCTCGCGCTCAGCGATCGGCCAGGCCCCAGCGAGGAAACCCGCCGCCGGGTGCGGGAGGCCGCCGACCGGCTCGGCTATCGGCCCGACCGGACCGCGAGTCTGCTGGCGCGCCGTCGTACCCGGCTGTTGGGAGTCATGCTCGACATCCGGAGTCCGTTCCATGCCGAGTTGGTCGAGGATCTGCATCGGGCCAGCGCGGGCCGCGGCTACGAGCTGGTTCTCAGCGCCGTGACCGCCGAGCGGGACGAGCGGCGCGCGATCGAGACCCTGCTGGACTTCCGCTGCGAGGCCCTGATCCTGCTCGGCCCGTCCGGATCGATCCCCCGCCACGGTCTGCCGGTCGTGGCCATCGGTAAGCACACCGGCACCGGCATCGATGTGGTCCGGGCCGCGGACGACCTCGGCGTGGCGCAAGCCGTCGCGCATCTGGTGGGCCTCGGTCACCGCGAGATCGCCTTCGTCGACGGCGGCAAAGGACCGATCGCGGCTCTGCGCCGGCGCGGCTACCGGACCGCCATGCGCGAGCACGATCTGGCCGACTCGCTGCGGATCATCCCGGGCGGACACGACGAGCTCGCCGGCGCACAGGTCGGTCGGGTGTTGCTCGACGACGGCCGACTACCGACCGGGATCGTCGCGTCCAACGACATGTGCGCGGTCGGCCTGCAGGACACCTTCACTCGTGCCGGCGTACGCATCCCGGAGGACGTGTCGCTCGTCGGGTACGACAACAGCACGCTGGCGCGGCTCGCCCACATCGACCTGACCTCGATCGATCAAGACGCCACGCAACTGGCCAAGCACGCCGTCGAAGCGGCGGCCGACCGCCTCGAGAACGGCCGGACCACCGCCGAGGAGTTCGTCCTCACGCCCCACCTGGTCGTCCGCGGCAGCACGGCAGCCGCACGCGACCAGGCGGAGCGCCCCTGACGCTCAGTCGTGGGTGGGGAAGCCCAGGTTGATGCCGCCGTGGCTCGGGTCGAGCCAGCGGGACGTGACGACCTTGCCGCGGGTGAAGAAGTGGACACCTTCCATGCCGTGGGCGTGGGTGTCGCCGAACAGCGAGTTCTTCCAGCCGCCGAAGGAGTAGTAGGCCATCGGGACGGGAATCGGGACGTTGATGCCGACCATGCCGACCTCGACCTCGTTCTGGAACCGGCGGGCGGCGCCGCCGTCGTTGGTGAAGATCGCCGTGCCGTTGCCGTACGGGTTCGAGTTCACCAGGTCGAGGGCGGCGTCGTACGACGGCTCCCGGAGGACCGACAGCACCGGCCCGAAGATCTCGTCGGTGTAGATCGACATCTCCGGCGTCACCTTGTCGAACAGCGTCGGCCCGAGCCAGAACCCATCGGCCACACCGTCGAACTCACCGTCCCGGCCGTCCACGACCAGCTCCGCGCCTTCCTCCACACCGGCGGCGACGTACCCGGCGACCTTGTCCCGGTGCGGGCCGGTGACCAGCGGGCCCATGTCGCAGCCGCGGGTCCCGTCGCCGGTCTTGAGCTTCGCCATCCGCTCCTTGATCTTGCCGACCAGCTCGTCGGCGATCGGCTCGACCGCGACCAGCGCGGAGATCGCCATGCACCGCTCACCGGCCGAACCGAAGCCGGCGTTCACCGCGGCGTCCGCGGCCAGGTCCAGATCCGCGTCGGGCAGCACGATCATGTGGTTCTTCGCGCCACCGAGCGCCTGCACGCGCTTCCCGTTCTTCGTGCCGTTCTCGTAGACATACTTCGCGATCGGGGTCGAGCCGACGAACGAGACCGACTTGATGTCGGGGTGCTCGAGCAGCCGGTCGACGGCCTCCTTGTCACCGTGGACGACGTTGACCACGCCGTCCGGCAGACCGGCCTCCTTCCAGAGCTCGGCCATCGCGTTCGCCGCCGACGGGTCCTTCTCGGACGGCTTGATCACCACACTGTTGCCACAGGCAACCGCGATCGGGACGAACCACATCGGCACCATGGCCGGGAAGTTGAACGGCGAGATGATCGCGCTGACGCCGAGCGGCTGGCGGATCGAGTACACGTCCACCTTCGTCGACACGCCCTCGCTGAACCCGCCCTTGAGCAGATGCGGGATGCCACACGCGAACTCGATCACCTCCAGGCCGCGGGTGACCTCGCCGACGGCGTCGGACAGCACCTTGCCGTGCTCGGCGGTGATCAGCGCGGCGATCCGCTCCTTGTGCTGGTTCACCAGCTCGCGGAACGCGAACAGCACCTGGGTCCGCCGGGTCAGCGAGGTCTGCGCCCACGTGCGGGCCGCCTCGTGGGCGACCTTGACGACCTCGTCGACGGTCGCGGCCGAGGCCAGGTCGAGCTCGCCGGTGACCTCACCGGTCGCCGGGTTGTAGACCTTGCTGGTGCGCTCCGAGACCCCGGTCCACGGGCTCCCGCCGATCAGGTGGGTGATTCGCTGAGTACTCACGTCTGGATCCCTTGTTTGGTCAGTAGCTCCGTGATCTTCTCCCGCATGAACGTGCTCGACTCGCGAGCCCGTTCCTCCCAGGCGAAGACACAGGTCGTGATGGTGCCATTGAACCCGGCCGCGGCCAGGCACGCGAACAGTTCGTCGAAGTCGACCTCGCCCTGGCCGATGTCCAGGTGCTGGTGCACCCGGACCGTCGATCCGGGCGGGTTGACGATGTAGCGGAGTCCGGACGAGCCGGTGTGGTCGAACGAGTCCGCGACGTGGATGTTGGTGAGCAGGTCGCCGGCGTAGTCGATGATCCCCTGCGCGTCGTTACCCATGTGGAAGGTGTGCGGAGCGCAGTACAGGAAGGTCACCAGCGGACTGTTGATCCCCCGGATCAGGTCGACCGCCGCCTTCCCGTCCTCCTCGAAGTCGTCCGGGTGCGGCTCCAGCGCGAGCTTGATCCCCTCCCGCTCGAAGACCGGCAGGAGTTCCTCCAGCGAGCGCCAGAACTGCGCCTCGCTGCGGGCCGCCTGCTCCGGCCGGCCGTTGAACTCGGAGTTCATCGTGTCGACGCCGAGCACGGCCGTGATCTCGATGGCACGTTTCCAGTACCGCACAGCCGCCTGCCGGTCGTCCTCGTCAGGGCCGGACCACCTGAACAGCGGCAGCACCGAGGACACGCCAACTCCGGCCGCGGCCAGCTCCTTCTTGAAGGCGGCCACGGTCTCGTCGTTCACCCGTGGGTGGTTGAAGAACGGGATGAAGTCATCCCGGGGTGACAGCTCGATCCACTCGTAGCCGAGCTCGGCGACCAGGCGCGGCAGCTCGAGCAAGGGCGTACTGCGGAACATGTACGGATCGAGGGCAAGTTTCATGGGTCAGCCCTTCGCGTAGAAGTCGGGGCGTTCGTGCGAGACGACTTCGACTCGCTGACCGGTCCGCAGTGACTCCAGGCAGGTGTCCGACACCACCGCCGCGAGATGGCCGTCCCACGCGCTCGGGCCGGTGAACCCGCCGGAGGCCACCGCGTCGATCCAGTCCTGCAGCTCGACGTCGTACGCCCGGACGAACCGCTCCTGCCAGGACGCCGGCACGCGGCCGGCGTACCGGCCGTCGCTCTTGACCACTGCGCCGGCAGCCTCGGCCAGTGCCGCCGTACCGATCTCGCCGACGACCTCACCACGGATGTCGTACCCGTAGCGGATGTTGAGCGACACCTCGACGTCCACCAGCACCCCGCTGGCCATCTCGAGCAGGATGATCAGCGGATCCTGCAGGTCGTCCCCCGCGTTGCTGTTGCGCCGCGGCTTGAGCACCGTGGTCGCCACGATCTCCTCGCCGAACATCCACCGCACCAGGTCGATCTCGTGGATGGCGGAGTCGGTGATGATCATCTCGGTTGTGAAGCCGTACGGCGGCACCGACGGGTTGCGGTGTGCACAGTGCATCAGCAGCGGTGCGCCGATCGAACCGTCGTCGACGGCCGCCTTCACCGCCTGGTACGGCGCGTCGTACCGGCGCATGAAGCCCACCATCACGAGCCGCTTGCCACTCGCGACCTCGGCGTCGACGATCCGGCGGCAGGCCTCCTGCGTGGTGGCCAGCGGCTTCTCGCAGAACACCGGCTTGCCCGCCTCGATGGCCGCCAGCACGAACTCCTCGTGCGTCGGTCCCCACGACGTCACCACTACGGCGTCGACCGCGTCGTCACCGATGAGCTCCTGCCCGGTCGCGTGCACCGTGCAGCCGGTCAGTCCGTCGGCGATCGACTGGGCCCGCGCCGGGTCCACGTCCGTCACGGCGACCACCTGAGCACCGGACAGCACCTGTGTCAGCCTCCGGATGTGGTCCTGCCCGATCATGCCGACGCCGATGACTCCGACCCGGACCGTCATGACTGGTCACCTCCGATTCCCACACTGCGCAGGTAGTCGTACGTCCGCCGGGCGATCGGCTCCGGTACGTCGAAGTCGCACGGATACAGGTCCTGCTCGACGATGACGAAGACCTCGTCCCGGTCGAGCGCCCGCAGCGCCGCGGCGATCGGTTCGATCTTCGGTTCGGCGTTCGGCGGTTCCGCCATCACGCCGCGCTTGACGGCCTCCCCGAACGGCAGGTCCTCCGCGTCGACCACCTTCAGAACCTCCGGATCGACGCCCTTGATGTGCAGGAACCCCAGCCGCTCCGGGTACTTCTCGATGATCGCGACGTTGTCGCCGTGCCGGTAGGCGAAGTGCCCGGTGTCGAGGCACAGGGAGACGTAGCGCGGGTCGGTGTCCTGCAGGAATCGCTCCACTTGCGGTTGCGTCTCCACGTGGGAGTCCGCATGCGGGTGGAGCGCCACCGTGAGGCCGTACTCCTCGCCGATGATGCGGCCGAGCTCGTTGTTCTGCCGGATCAACGTGTTCCAGGCGTCGGCGTCGAGCTCGCGCACCGCCTTCGTCGCGCCGGTCCGCTCGTCCCGGTACGCCGCGGGGAGGATCACCAGGAAGCGCCCGCCGACCGCGGTTACGAGTTCCGCGACCTTGCGGGCCTCGTCGAGGGTGGATTGCCATTGCCCGGCGTCCTGCAAGGGTGCGCCGACGGCTTGCCCGGACACCCTCAGCCCACGCTGGTCGAGCTCGTCGGTCAGCCGGGCGGGGTCGGTCGGCAGGTAGCCGTACGGTCCAAGCTCGACCCAGCGGTAGCCGACGCCCGACAGCTCGTCGAGGAAGCGCTGCCACGGGGTCTGCAGCGGGTCGTCGGCGAACCAGACGCCCCAGGAGTCGGGACAGCTGCCCAGCGCCAGGCGAGGGCCGCTGCTTGGACTAGTGCTCATCAAGTGGGGTCCTTCCAGGTGGGTGGGTCTCCGGGCGGTTCCGCCGCCGCCCCGTCCAGGCGGCGGAACCGCCAGGTCAGGAACCGGTGGGCCGTTCGGTGATACCGAGTTCCTGCACTTCCTCCGAGAGCACCTGCGCCGCCTCGGCGACCGCACCGCCGCCCTGCTCGAGCTCGTGGTGCAGCTCCTCGAGCTCGGCCCCGCCGGCCATCAGCGCGGTGAGTTCGTCCCGGGTGATCTCGTCCTTCTTGTAGTACCCGAGCGTCTTGCCGCGCTTGAGCAGCAGGAACCGGTCGCCGACCGGGTAGGCGTGGTGCGGGTTGTGGGTGATGAAGATGACGCCGAGACCGCGGTCCCGGGCCTGGACGATGTACTTCAGCACCACTCCGGACTGCTTCACCCCGAGAGCGGCGGTCGGCTCGTCCAGGATCAGCACCTTCGCCCCGAAGTACACCGCCCGGGAGATGGCGACACACTGCCGCTCGCCACCGGACAGCTGCCCGATCGGCTGGTCGACGTCGCGAAGGTCGATGCCCATGTCGAGCAACTCCTTCTTGGTCGTCTTCCGCATCAGGTCGATGTCCAGCCGGCGGAGCGGGCCGACGCCCTTGCTGATCTCGTTGCCGAGGAAGAAGTTCCGCCAGACCGGCATCAGCGGTACGACGGCCAGGTCCTGGTACACCGTCGCGATCCCCCGCTCGAGCGCCTCCCGGGGCGACCCGAAGGTGACCTCCTCCCCTTCGACCTCGTAGGAGCCGTGGGTCGGCTGATGCAGGCCGGCGATGATCTTGATCAGCGTGGACTTGCCGGCCCCGTTGTCCCCGAGCACGCAGGTCACTTCACCGGCGTCCACTTCGAGCGAGATACCACCCAGGGCGATGATGTTGCCGTAGTTCTTGTCACAGGCGCTGAGCCGAACCAGCGGCGCCTTGGCGGGAGCTTCCGTGGTGACAGTCATCGTGATGCCTCCGCACGTCGACGGATGTAGGTGTTGAGCAGGATGGCGCCCAGCAGCAGCACGCCCAGGAAGAAGTACTTCCAGTCGGGGTTCCAGCCGGCGTAGACGATGCCGAGCTCGGCCATGCCGTAGATGAAGGCGCCGATCGCGGCGCCGATCGCGGAACCGTACCCACCGGTGAGCAGGCAGCCACCGACCACGGCGGCGACGATGTAGATGAACTCGTTGCCCACCCCGAGGCCCGACTGCACCGTGTTGAAGGCGAACAGCGTGTGCATGCCGATGAACCAGCCCAGGAAGCTGACGCCCATGAACATCCCGATCTTCACCCGGTTGACCGGCACGCCGACCGCCCGGGAGCTCGGGGCCGAACCGCCGACGGCGAAGATCCAGTTGCCGATCTTCGTACGGAGCAGGAGCCACGTCGCCAAGACGATGAAGAGGAGCCACCACAGCAGGGTGATCTTGATCGTCGCGCTGCCGACGGTGAACTGGGACGAGAACACGTTGTGGGCCGAGCCGAACCCGTCGATGTCCGACACGTCGTTGGTCGCGACGTTCCCGGTGACCTGCTTGGTCAGCGCCAGGTTGAGGCCGCGCAGCATGAAGAACGTGCCCAGCGTCACCAGGAAGCTCGGAATCCCCGTCCTGACGACGAGATAGCCGTTCACGAAGCCGATCCCGAGCGCGACCACCAGGGACACCACGACCCCGAGCCACATGTTCGCGGTGAACTGGTAACTGAACATCGAGGCGACGAGGGCCGAACTGGTGACGGCGACACCCGCCGACAGGTCGAACTCACCGCCGATCATGAGGACCGCGACGGCGATCGCCGGGATGCCGTACACGGAGCTCGAGTAGAGAACGGTGGACAGCGACGTGGCGTCCCGGAACGGCGGGGCCACGATGAAGAAGACCGCATAGATGACGATCGCGCCGACGAGCGCCCCGAGCTCGGGACGGGCCAGCAGCCTGGAGACGGCGGACCTGCGGCCCACGCGCTCGTCCTGCGCCGGTGGTGCCGGAGTGGCAGCCAGTGTCTGGCTCATGGAGACCTCCTAGTCTCAGTTCCGACTGGGCCACCGCACGCGGTGGCCCGATCGGACTACCGGGTCCCGCCGGCAGCGAACTTGCCCACGAAGTCGACGTTCTGCTTGTCGACGAGGAACGGCCCGGTCAGCGTCGGCTTGCCACCGCCGATGATGTTGCCGTTGTTCTTGTACAGCCACAGCGAGTCAACCGCCTCGTAACCCTGGAGATAGGGCTGCTGGTCGATCGCGAACTGCAGCTCACCCGACTGGATCTTCGCCGGGATCTGCGGGTTGAAGTCGAAGGTGCCGACCTTGGCCGTGCTGCCCGAGTCCTTCACCGCGTTCATCGCCGCCAGCGCGTCCGACGCGCCCAGGGTGATGATGAAGTCGATGCTCGGGTCCTGCTTCAGCTTCGCGGCGATCGTGGACTGCTCCGACGGCCGGTCCGAACCGTTGACGTAGATCTTGGTCCACTGCCCCTTGAAGGTGTTCTTCACACCGTTGCAGCGATCCTCGAGCTGAACCTGACCCTGGAACTGGATCACGCACAGCAGGTGCTTGTAGCCACCCTCGGTGGCTCGCTGACCGCCGGCCTCTCCGGCCACGGTCTCGTCCGAACCGAAGTACGACAGCGCACCCGACTGCTCGAACGAGCCGATGCCCGCGTTCAGTGCGACCACCGGGATACCCGCGGCGATGGCCTTCTTCACCGCCGGGATCAGCGCCGGTGGATCGGGAAGCGTGACCGCGATGCCGTCGACCTTGCTGTCGATGGCGCTCTGGATCAGGTTCGCCTGGTTGCCCGAGGACGGATCCGACGAGTACTTCAGATCGACGTTGTCCTTCGCGGCTGCGGCCTTGGCACCCTTCTGGATGATGTCCCAGAAGGTGTCACCGGGCGCGCCGTGGGTGATCATCGCGACCGTCATCTTCGGCGTGTCGGCCTGACCGGCCGCCGCGCCGCCGGCGGCCGCCTCCTCCGCCTTCTTCCCCCCGCTGCTGCTACATGCGGCCGCTGTGACCACCAGACTCACAACGACCGCGGCGGTCAGCAGCCGCCGCCTGCCAGATCCGAACATCTCTCTTCCCCTTCTTCCACGACTTCTCCTACCTGCAGAGCCGAAGAGCCTCCGGCCCGTGGATTCGCGTGTCCCCGAAAAGTGAGTCTGTCCGCCACCGATCAGTCCTCCGTCTCCCGTGTGTACGTCACCGGTGCCACGTAGGTGCGCTGGCCGGCCTTGAACTCCTCGTAGGCCGTCCGCGCGGCAATCGTCGACTCGAGCGTCGACACCTCGCTGACCGGGACGTCCCACCACGACTCGCTGTCCGGGGCACCGATCAACGGATCGGTCCGGACGTGGATCAGCACCGGCCCGGCCGCGGCCTTCGCGATCCCGATCGCCTTCTCCAACTCGGCCCGGCTCTCGACCTCGATCACCTCGACGCCGAGACTGCGGGCGTTCGCGGCCAGGTCGACCGGCAGGTGGTCGCCGTCCAGCCGGCCGTCCCCGGTGCGGTAGCGGTACGACGTACCGAACCGCTGGGAGCCGAGCGACTCCGACAGCGCGCCGATCGAGGCGAACCCGTGGTTCTGGACCAGGACGACGATCACCTTGACGTTCTCCTGCACCGCGGTGACCAACTCGGTCGACATCATCAGGTAGGAGCCGTCGCCGACCATCACGAATACGTCCCGGTCCGGGGCGCCGAGTCGTACGCCGATCCCGCCGGCGATCTCGTAGCCCATGCAGGAGTAGCCGTACTCGACGTGGTAGCCCTTGCCGTCGCGGGTCCGCCAGAGCTTGTGCAGGTCGCCCGGCATCGAGCCGGCCGCACAGACGACGACGTCGCGTGGATCGGACAACTCGTTCACCGAGCCCAGCACCTCGCCCTGGGTGAGCAGACCGGCGGCCAGCTTGCCGGTCACCTCGGCCGGCGGGTTGTACGCCTGCTCCACGATCGCGTCCCACTCGCTCGCCAGCCGCGCGGTCTCCGCCCGGTAGTCGTCGTCGACCGACCACCCGTCGAGCGCGGTCGTGAGCGCGGTCAGCGCCTCGCGGGCGTCGGCCACCACCGGCAGACCGGCGTGCTTGCCGCCGTCGAACCTGGCCACGTTGATGTTCACGAACCGTACGTCGGGGTTCTGGAACGCGGTCCTGGATGCGGTCGTGAAGTCGGCGTAGCGGGTGCCGATACCGATCACGAGGTCGGCCGACTCGGCGAGTTCGTTCGCCGCAGTCGTCCCGGTCGAGCCGATCGCTCCGACCGATTGCGGGTGGTCGTAGCGCAGCGATCCCTTGCCTGCTTGGGATTCCCCGACCGGGATCCCGGTCGCCTCCGCGAGCGTCCGCAGTAGGTCGTTCGCCTCGGCGTACGCCACGCCGCCACCGGCGACGATCAACGGACGCCGGGAGTTGCGGATCAGCGTGGCCGCCTGGTCGAGGATGCTTGCCTCAGGCAATGGTCGCGCCACATGCCACTCGCGCTCGGCGAACAGCTCCTCCGGCCAGTCGTACGCCTCCGCCTGCACGTCCTGCGGTAGCGCCAGGGTGACCGCGCCGGTCTCGACCGGGTCGGTGAGCACACGCATCGCGTTCAGCAGCGCGGACGGCAGCTGCTCGGGCCGGCTGACGCGGTCGAAGTACCGCGACACCGGGCGGAACGCGTCGTTCACGCTGATGTCGCCGGCGCCGACGTTCTCCAGCTCCTGCAGCACCGGGGTCGCGACCCGGGTGGCGAACGTGTCCGACGGCAGGAGCAGGACCGGCAGCCGGTTGACCGTCGCGAGCGCGGCACCGGTCAGCATGTTCGTCGAGCCGGGTCCGATGCTCGCCGTACAGGCGTAGGTCCGCAGCCGGTTCGTGGTCCGCGCGTACGCCGCCGCGGTGTGCACCATCGCTTGCTCGTTGCGGGCCAGTATGTAGGGCAGCGCCTCGGGGTCGGCCAGCTCGGACTGCAGGAGCGCCTGGCCGACACCGGCGACGTTGCCGTGCCCGAAGATGCCGAAGCATCCGGCGAAGAGCTTCTGCCGCTGGCCATCGCGCTCGGAGTACTGCACGCTCAGGAAGCGCACCAGTGCCTGGGCGACGGTCAGCCGCACGGTCCGGGACAGCCCTGTCGTCATCGCTGCTCTCCAAGGGGAAGTCTGGGGTCGACCTGCTGGGTGTTCCACAGCTCGCGGACCCACGCGTGCTGCGGGTCGTCGGTGATCAGCCACTGGCGTTCAGTGCCAGGCCCGGCCATCACATTCAGGTAGTACATGTCGTAACCGGGCGGCGCCATCGCCGGGCCGTGCCAGCCGTGCGGGACCAGCACCAGATCGCCGCTGCGGACCTCGGCCAGCACGTCGATCGGCCGGTCCTCGGTGCCGTAGACCCGCTGGTAGCCGATCGGATCGTTGCCCTTGACACCTTCCGGTACGTCGTCCGACAGCTGCAGCTCGAAGTAGTAGATCTCCTCGAGCTCGCTCTCGTGGCCAGGCTTGTGCTCGTCGTGCTTGTGCGGTGGGTACGACGACCAGTTGCCGGCCGGGGTGAGCACCTCGCAGGCGATGATCGAGTCCGCCTCGAGGACACCCGGCGTACCGAAGTTCCGGACCTGCCGGGAGGCGACGCCGGCACCGCGCAGCTCCGTCTCCACCTGCTCGACACCGAGCCGGCGGAACGGGTAGTCGCGGGCTGCCTTCGCGTTCGGGAAGGCGACCCGGGCGCCACCGGCGCTGACGACCGCGAACGTCGTACCGCGGGGCACGTAGGCGAGGTCGGTCGGGCCGGCGAAGACGTCGGCGCGCCCGCCGAGCGGCACGGTCTCGCCGTCGACGATCACCTCGGCCGAGCCACTCAACGGGAGGACGAGGTATTCGCAGTCGCCGGTGTCGATCTCCACCGACTGACCGGGAAGCAACGTGCGGATCGAGAGCCCGGTGTGGTGCCAGTCCCGCTCACCGGGCCGGACCATCAACTCGAAGCCGTCGCGCGCCGTGGAACCCCGCGGCCGGAACCACCGACTCATGGACGTCCTCGCTTCGCTCCGGGCGCCCATGAGGCACAAGTCGGGCTGCGTTTATTGATTCCCTCGCTACGCTCGGTCATGCGGCACCTCCGTGGACGAGGGCCGCGGCCTGGTCGACCGCGGCCGCCACGTCACCGTCGGGCGGGAACAGCAGCGCCCGGCCGACGACGAGGCCACGGACCGAGGGCAGGATCAGCGCCTTTCCCCAGGCCGCGTACGTTGCCTCCGGCGCGCCGGTCGGGTCGCCACCGAGCAGCAGCGTCGGCAGGGTCGTCGCCTCCATCACCCGCTCGAGGTCGTCGACGACCGGCAGCTTGAGCCAGGTGTACGCGCTGGTCGCGCCGAGACCGGAGGCGATCTGGATCGACTTGATCACCGAGTCCGGGTCGAGCAGATTCGTCACGCGCCCGTCGTCGGTGCGGGTGGACCAGAACGGCTCCACCATCGCCATCAGCTTGTGGTCGGCCAGCCCCGTGACCGCGGCGGCGCTGTGATCCAGCGTGGCCACCGTGCCCGGGTCGGCCAGGTCGATCCTGGTCAGCATCTTGCCGCCGTCGAGCCGGCGGGCGGCGATCTCCGCCGCGGAGCGGTAGGCGGTGAAGCGGTCGTCGAGTTCGAAGGACGCGCCCTGCAGGCCGCCGCGGTTCATCGACCCGATGACGACCTTGCCTTCGAGCGCGCCGAGCAGCAACAGATCCTCGAGTACGTCGGGGGTCGCGAGGACACCGTCGACACCGGGCCGGTGCAAGGCGGTCAGCAGCCGGTCGATCAGGTCGGGCCGGCTGGCCATCGCCATCCGGTCACCGCGGACGCCGAGCGCGCCCCGCGCCGGGTGATCGGCCGCCACGATCAGCAGCCGGCCGTCGTCGCCGACCAGCGCGCGGGTCCGGCGCTGCTGCCAGGCTTCGGCGACGCGCTCCGGATGGCGGACGCGGATCTCGGTCAGCTCCGCGAGCCGGCTGCCGAATCCTTGCGCGGCCGGATACCCGGCCTGCGGTACCGGTTGCTCGGTGGGCAGGTCGAGGTCCGCGATGACGGTCGTCAGGCCGTCGGGAGAGGCGGAATACGCACCAGGTGCCGGCCGGCGGGCGTCGGGATTCGGGTCAGAGATCATGCTTCATCACCCATGGAGGAGAGGACTTCGGCGGTGGTGGGCATGGCGGTGGAGCACTCGAGGCGGGAGGCGACGATGGCGCCGGCGGTGTTGGCGAAGCGGATGATCTTCTCCAGCGGCCAGCCGGACAGCAACCCGTGGCAGAGCGCGCCGCCGAACCCGTCACCGGCACCGAGACCGTTCACGACCTCGACCGGGAACGGCGGTACCTCGACCCGCTCGTCCCGGGTCCGGGCGAGGGTGCCGCGCGGACCCTGCTTGACGACGGCCAGGTCGAGCCCGCGGTCCAGCAGCGCCTGGGCGGCCTTGTCCGGATCGGTCTCGCCGACCGCGACCTCGCACTCCTCACGGTTGCCGACGGCAACGGTGCAGTGGTCGAGCGCGCGGCTGACCTGCTCGTGCGCCTCGCCCGGATCGGCCCAGAACATCGGCCGGTAGTCCAGGTCGAGCACCGTGATCGGCCTGCGTCCGCGCGCCTCCCAGGCGGCGAAGTGCGCCGACCGGGACGGCTCCGCCGACAGCCCGGTCACGGTCGACCAGTAGATCCGGGCGTCCCGGATCGCGTCGAGGTCGAGCTCGGACGGGTTGATGACGAGGTCCGGCGCCTTCGGGAATCGATAGAAATACAAGGGAAAGTTGTCCGGTGGGAAGATCTCGCAGAACGTGATCGGCGTCGGCAACCCGTCGACCGGGGCGACGAACTGATCGTCCACGCCGAGCTCGCCGAGGGTCCGGTGGATGAAGGTCCCGAAGGGATCGTTGCCGGTCCGGCTGATCACCGCCGACCTGCGCCCGTGCCGTGCCGCGGCGACCGCCACGTTCGTCGCGCTGCCGCCGAGGAACTTCCCGAACGACGTCACGTCCTCCAGGTGCGTACCGACCTGCAACGGGTACAGGTCGACCCCGATCCGCCCGATCGTGAGTACGTCGTGCGCCATCAGACCCCACCCGCGATCGCCTGCAGGTGCTCGATGCTGCCCCGGACGTCGGCCACCGGTCCCTCATCGGCCGGCGGGCCGGCCAGGATCGTGTCCTGCTCGAGCACGTACCAGCCGTCGTACCCGGCGTTCTCCAGCGTGGTCACGATCGTGGCGAGGTCGATGTCACCCGCGCCGAGCGGGCGGTACATGCCCTGGCGGACGGCGTCGGTGTAGCTCACCTCGCCGGCCTGGACCTTCGCGGCCCACTGGGCGTCGACGTCCTTGAGGTGGGTGTGCTTGATCCGCGCCGTGTTCCGTAGCGTCAGCTCGACCGGGTCGACGCCGCCGATCAGGAGATGCCCGGTGTCGAGAGTGAGTCCGATCGACGAACCGCGCAGGACGCGATCGACGTCGTCGGCGTTCTCGACCATGGTGCCGACGTGGGGGTGGATCGTGGCCAGCACGCCACGGTCCGCGGCCAGCGCGGACAGCTCGTCCAGGTTGGCCAGCAAGGTGTTCCAGCCGGCCTCGTTCAGCACCGGGCGATCGTCGTACCCCTTCTGGCCGGTCGCGGCGGCGAGGACCAGGGTGGTCGCGCCGGATGCGACGAAACCTTCGAGGGCCTTGGCCACCTCGTCGGACGGATCGTGCGCCGGGTCGTGCAGGACGACCGGGACGAAGCCGCCGACGGCTCGCAGGCCCAGGTCGGCCAGGGTCTTCGCCTTCTCGGCCGGATCATTGGGCAGGAACCCGTCCGGTCCGAACTCGGTCGCCGCGATACCGACCTCACGCATCTGGGTCAGTACCGTCCCCGGGTCGTACTGCCAGCCCCACCCCGGGACCTCGCAGACGCCCCAGGAGATCGGGGCTCCGGCGATCCGGAGAGCAAGGTCAGTCATCGGCCGATCTCCTCTGTTGTCGATGCGGGTTTCGAGCGGTCGTGGCTCATGCGATCTCGTCGAGGGTGACGACGCGGTTCTCGCGGCGGGAGAGTTCGCAGGCGTCCGCGGTGCGGAACGCCTGGTAGGCGTCGCGGACCGTGCACGGCACCTCGCGGGTGCCGGCCACGACCTCGGTGAAGGCGGTCAGCTCGGCGACGTACGCCGGGCGGAACCGATCCATGAACGTCGCGTGCGACACTCCGCCGGGGAAGGTGACACCGGCCTCGGCCGAGCGCAACGCGGTGTGCTCGTCCAGACCGACCGCGACCGAGCCGAGGCTGCCGAGGATCTCCATCCGGACGTCGTGGCCGGCGGCGTTGTACCGCGTCCCGCTCACGGCGACGAAGGTGTTGTCGTCGAGGGTGAGCAGGGCGGCGGCCGCGTCGACATCGCCGTAGTCGCTGAAGAAGGACTCACCGCGGTTCGCGCCGGTGGCGAAGACGCTGACGACCTCGCGGCCGGTGACGTACCGGATGATGTCGAAGTCGTGCACGGTGCAGTCGCGGAAGAAGCCGCCACTGGTCGCGATGTACTCCTTCGCCGGCGGGAACGCGTCGTTCGTGTTCGCCCGGATGTGGTGGATGAATCCGAGTTCTCCGGACCGCACCTGGGCGGCGGCCGCCTGGTACCCGGAGTCGAAGCGGCGCTGGAAGCCGATGTGCACCGGTACGTCGGAACCCTCGACCAGCTCGACCACCCGCAGGGTCTCGGCGAGGTCGATGGCGACCGGCTTCTCGCAGAACGTCGGCAGGCCGGCCGCGACTCCGGCGGCGATCAGGTCCGCGTGCGCGGCCGTCGCGGCCGCGATCACGAAACCGTCCAGCCCGCTCGCCAGCAACGCCTCGACATCCGGCGCGAACGCGACACCCTGGTCCTTGGCGACCAGCTCGGCGCGGCCCGCATCGGCGTCCGCAACCACCAACTGATCCACCGCCGGCAACGCCTTCAGCGTCGCGGCATGGAACGCCCCGATCCGTCCCACCCCGACCAACCCGATCCGCATCTGTCGACCTCTCTGTTCATGCTGCCGCGCCACGGCCCTGTGCTCGTTGCCCGCAACTTTCCCGGCCGACGGAAGAGGTGTCAATAGTTTGTTAACACATTTTCACGTCGAGACATACATACCTTCCTCATGTAACATCCCCGCCATGGTTGCCCTTCCGGTCAGCATCGATCGGACCAGTCCGGTGCCGCTCTATCACCAACTGGCCGAGCAACTGACGGCTGCCATCACCGGTGGCTCACTCCACCCGGGCGACGCGTTCGAGAACGAGATCGCCATGTCGGACCGCCTCGGCCTGTCCCGGCCGACGGTGCGGCGGGCGATCGCCGAGCTGGTCAACCAGGGCCTGCTGATCCGCCGCCGCGGCATCGGCACCACGGTCGCGAACCAGATGGTGCACCGCAAGGCCGAGCTGACCAGCCTGTACGACGACCTGGAACGCGAGGGCCGGACGCCGCGGACCGAGGTGCTCTCGCTCGACTGCGAGGCCCAGGACGACCGCGCGGCCGCCGTGCTCGAGCTCGCGCCCGGGACGCCGCTGGTGTCGATCGTCCGGCTCCGGTACGCCGACGACCTCCCGCTCGCGATCATGCGCAACTGGTTGCCTCCGGCACTCAAGGACCTGAGCCTCGAGGAACTCACCAGCACCGGCCTGTACGCCGTACTCCGGGCCCGCGGGATCCGCCCCACGGTCGCCCGCCAGCGGATCGGCGCCCGCAACGCCACCGCCGACGAGCGCCGCACCCTGCACATGTCCAAGGCCGAGCCCCTCGTCACCATGACCCGCTCCGCCTACGCCGCCGACGGCTCCCCGGTCGAATACGGCAACCACTGCTACCGAGCCGACCAATACTCAGTAGACGTCATCGTCTCCGAACGCTGACCGGGGTATCACTCAGGTCAGCACTACAGACAGACTGGACGCTTCCACGGTCGAGTCGGCGTAGATCTGCACCAGCACCGGACCAGGTGTGACCTGGACCTCGGTGGGCAGCCGACAGCGCGTCCGAGATCTTCAGTACGCCGCTCTTCACCTCGAGCTCACCAGCGAAGATCTGGCCGCCGGCGGCGTCGCCTGGCGAGTCGACGACGCGCACGGTCACCTCGCCCTCGTCCGCGTGCCGGATGCGGACGACCAGCCCACTGGCGGCGACCGGCTCCTCAGGCGAGTCCCAGGACGGGACCTGCTCCGTCGACTCCGCGTCGGTGATGAGCAGCACGCCGTACGGGAACTCGGCCTCCCACGCGGCTGTCAGCACCGGGAACTCCTCCTGATCGTTGTCGAGATTCACAGTTTGCCCTGCCGGATCAGGTTGATGATCCACAACCCCATCGCGTTGCTGCAGGCCTGACAGTGCGGATACAACGCCTCCGGAGTACCCGGCGGAACCGTGCGGGAGACCGGCTGGTGATCACCGATCCAGTTGCCACTTTTGGTCCCCGGCGAGGCGGCCTCGATGCAGCGCAGGTCCGTACTGAAGTGGAGTCGCGCGGGTGCCGTCGCACCCTCGTCGCCGGAGCGTTGCGAGTAGACGATGTCGCGGACTTGACCGCCGCGGATGTACTCGGTCGACTTGCCGGACTCGCCGGTTGCGGGCGGTCTTCTCGACGTCGTAGAAGTACGTCGTACTGTTGCCGAGGGCATCGACCACGCCGTCGAGGTTCCAGCGCCACGCCTGGGTGCACCAGGAGTCCTGAACACTGCCCTTGTGGCACGGCTCGCCCTCGTCGTCGCCGAAGACCGGCACGGTGAAGACCGAGTTGGTCGCCGTACCCGTGGTCGCCTGCTTGCCGCGGCCGAAGGTGAACGTCATGCCCTGCGGCGTCTGGACGACCCAGTACTCGCCATCGTCGTCACCGTTGTCCGCGTTCCTCTTACGCTCGACCCGCCAGCCTGGGTCCTGCTTGGCTCGCCAGACGTCACCGGCGGCGGCCTTGTCCTTGACGAGCTCGGACGAGGTGCCTTCGAGGGCGGACGAGGTGCCTTCGAGGACGGCATCAGCTGGTCGCCGGCCCAGCAGGTCGCCGGTGTCGCCGCGGTCGTCGGAGCAGCCGTTGCACCGGCGCTCGAGGTACGGCGTGTCCAGGTTCCAGCCGGGGCCCGCCAACGAGGGCTGGGCGTTCTCCGAGGCGGTCATGCCATCGACGGATCGCGACGAGCAGGAGAGGTCGAGGTCCGGAGCCTTGCCGGAGATCGCCGCGACCTTCGGGATCGGATAGCTCCAGTTGAAATCACCCGACTGCAAGCCCACGGACCACTTGCTCGACGAGGCCAGCTTGGTCGCCGTGTACGAGCCGGCTTCGCCGTTCGGGGCGGCGGCGACGACGTACACCGGCCGGGCAGCCGGCAGGGTGCCAGAGAGCTTCTGGTCGACCAGGTCGACCTTGCTCGGAACCGGCGTACTCGCGGCGCACGCGGCCGAGGCCGGAGTGGTGAGAGCGCAAGCGGGCTTGGCGATCAGACGCAGCCGCGACTCGAAGTCGCCGCCGTACGCGGTGCCGAACCCGGCCACGTCGACAGTGACGCCGACCGGCGCGGCCCGCGGCTGCCGGCGGCCCGGGTCAGCTTCAGTGCGACACCGTGACCGGCTTCTCTGCAACCTGGTGGTCGTAGGTCGCCACAGTCACCTGCTCGGGACCACCGGCGACCGGTTGCAAGGAAACGGCTCCAGCGCTGCGAGAGCTGCTAGGGCCGGTGAGGCTGCGAGAGCTGCTGGAGCCGGTGAGATCGACTGTTTTGGTGCCGGCGGCCGGCCAGACGGCCTTGGTTGTCGTCGCTGCGGACGATCGATGCCGGCGGTGGACGGATCGAGTTGTTGCGGAACCGATCTGCTCGCAACGGTGACGACCGAATCCTCGGCCGACACCGCCTTCGGCTTCTTCGGATCAGCCGTCGCGGCCGGTGGGACGTGGAGTCCACCGATCAGTACAGCGAGTGCTACGACACCTGCAGTGATGGTTTCGGACGAGACGAAACCATGCCTCACTCCCCCAGAGTGCTTGGCGTCACGTCGCCACCACTGGTTGCCATCACTCACCACGGCGTCGGGTGCGAGGGGTCGGTGACGTCGCCTGCGCCAGTTCGTGCTCGGGTCCGAGGGCGGGTTCGGGATCAAACCTCTCCGAGATCCGAGGTCATTGTCAACAGTGGCCTAGACAGGTGTCCCGCACCGCCGAGCGGGCGCCGGCACCAGGTCAGGCAGAGCGTCGTTTCTCCCCTCGCCGCTGCGGTGGTGTCTCCTGACGTGCCCAGCCACCAGGTCTGGGGACACGTCATCGCCGTACAGGCTGACCAATGCACGACCTGGGTTCACGCGAGTGGGCAGTGCCTGAGGTCCTCCGATCAGCGTGGCAAGCACCGGCCGGATCCAGGCCCACCTGCTTGTGACGAGCCGTTGGCTATCAGCCGGGCCGCCGGCGCAGGGGGTTGAGGGCCGGGTGACCCAGCAGAACCCTTGCTCCTCGGGCTTACGCCGCGGTGGTGGCAGCGTCACGAAGCTCCGTGGAGTCGCCCCATGGGTCGGGGGTGTGGCGGTCGAGCTTCGGACCGTCGTCACCAAGAACGACGCCGTCGGCAGACTCCGGCCCATCCCCGCCTGATAGATCTGCAGTGCGGCGGTCGAGTCTCGGACCGTCGTCGGCACGCCGTGGGCCAGTGGCGGAGTCGGACTCAAGATCACCCCACGGGTCGAAGGCGCCACGGGTATCTGTGCGCGGCTTGCTGCCGCGATCAGCGTTCGGGATCGGACCCACGGCATCGCCCCAGACATTGCCTGTACTCACCAGCCGTTTGTCGGCCGGCTCGTTCTCGGCTGGCTCGTTCTCGCCTGGCGCGGTGGGTACGCCGCGAGTCTTGTCGCCGGAGCCTTCGCCCCACGGATCGAAGTCGGTGGCGGATGAGCGCGGCCGGGCGCGCACGGGTCGTTCGTCGGGGGTGTCGCCCCAGGGGTTGAGGCGTGCGGCGTCCTCGGCGGTGATCCAGGGTGGGTCGGTGTCGCGTGGCCAGGCGCGGGCGGGTGCGCCGGGTGTGGTCACGCCGAGTGTGGTCGCGTCGGCTGCTCCGCGCGGGGATGAGCGGGGTGTCGGTTTGGTGGTGTTGGGTGCGGTGGTTGGTGACCGGTATCTGTCGCGGGGGACGGGGCCGGGGGTGGCCCAAGCCGGGCGGGCGACATCGACGACGCCGTTGGCGATCTGGATGGTCCAGTGGCCCGCGTGCAGGTCACGGTGACACCGTTTGCACAAGAGCACGAGATTGGTGATCTTGGTTTCCCCTCCGTCGATCCACGACTTCACGTGGTGGGCGTCGCAGTACAGGGGTGGGGCGCCGCAGCAGACACAACCCCTGTCGCGGGCGATCAGGGCTTTGCGGATCGGGCCGGTCGCGAGCCGCACGGTGGTGCCGACATCCAACGGCTGGGAGTCCGAGCCGAGCACGATGGGCAGGATGTGGGCGTCGCACGCGAGTCGCCGAATGGTGGCCGCGGACAGGCCGCCACCGTAGATCAGGTGGCCGAGTTTGTCGGCGGTGGCGGCCTTGAGGTCATTGAAGTCGATGGTGACGGTGATGTGCGGCTTCGAGCCGTGCCCGGGAACTGACCCGCCGCTGTTCTTGTGGGCCGCATCGCTGCCCGCGCTGCCCGCGTTCTCCGTGGTGGTGGCGGTCCCCGCCGGTGTGCTGTCCGTAGTGGTGGCGGTCTCTGCGGGCGCGGTGGCGGCGGTGCCTGCGGACGCGTGACTCCTTAGGGTGGCGGCCGTGGCGGCGCCTGTGGTGGCGGCCGTGGTAGTGGCGCCTGGGGTGGTGAGGAGGGTGGTGAGGGCGTCGGCTTGGCGTTTGGTGCGGGGGCGGGGGTCGAGGGCGCCGTCGATGGTTTTGTGGGGCTTGGCGTGGGTGTGGATGAGGGTGCGGAACAGTTCGGCGTTCTCGTTGGCCAGGTACCCGGTGAACGCGACGCCGTTGTCGGCATTCTTCAGGGTGAGCGACTCACGATCGTAGGCCTTTTGTTCGGCGGGTTCGGGGCCGTCGGTGTCGAGGCGGTCGCGGACGAGCCGGCCGGCCCGGCGCAGGTCGAGCGGGCCGTGGGTGCGGCCGAGTTCGACCAGTTGCTGTTCGGCGACCCGTAGGTCGTCGGCCGCGACGGTGGTCGGGACCTTGTCCAGGGCGGACACGATCGCCTCGGCCTGCGCCGGATGCAACAACACCCCCACCCCCGCACCACCCTCGCCCGCACCACCCTCGCCCGCACCACCCTCGCCCGCACCACCCTCGCCCGCACCACCCTCGCCCGCACCATCCACACCCGCATCATCCGCACCCGCACGGTCCTCGCCTGCACCGTTTTCGCCTGCACCGTGGTCGTCCGCGTCGTCCGTGCTGTGCGTGCTGGTGTCGTGGTCGGTGGCTGCGGCGGCGGGGTGGTCGGGGTTGGGGAGGGCGGCGGCGACGGCCGGGTACTTGTCGAGGCTGGTGGCCAGGTGGATGTCACGGCGGGCCTTGGTGGCGTCGATGCGGTAGCGGAAGGTCAGCAGCCGGGCGGTGGTGCCGGCGCCGAGTTCCTGGGCGTGGCCGGTGGTCTCGAGGCCGGCGATGAGGTGCAGGGCGGAGGTTTCCAAACGGGCAATCTCGGCGTAGGTGGCGTCGAGGGTCGACAGCATGTCGCTGCCGCTCATCGACCACACCGGTCGCTGTCCGAGAATCTCCATACACAAACTGTAGGCGGCGCCACCGACAGTTTCAAACCCGGAGGCCCTTGTTTTCAAGGGATTCCAGCGACCAAGGTTATCCACAACGATGCGGACTTGTGGACAACGCTGGAGTGACACGAGCTATCACGTTGCCGCTAGAACCTACGGCTCCTTGACTGTTGCCGTCGGCAACACCTTTGGCCAGTGCACCAATATGGCTACGTCTCGGTCAACCCCAGCACGCCACGATGGTCAAGCGGCGCACGGCGCGTCGTCGCCTGCTCGGTCCTGTGCCAGGTGCTGGGTGGCGCGAGTCCGGCCTTGACCGGCGGCACCGGTTAGCGCTGGATCGCGTCCGCGAAGCTCGGCGCGTCGAGCGGCACTACGAAGAGGGCGACGCGCAGACCCGGGTCGAGCCGGCCCCAGACGAGATCGGCGACCGACGTCCAGGCGGCGTCGGTGGACACGACTTCCGGGATGCCGGAGGCGATCACGCCGGCGGCGGTTCCGGCGTACGTGCTGATGGTGACGGCCGTGGCAGGTGGCAACTCGGGGATGTACAGCGACGGATGCTGCACCAGGCCCTCCGCGCCGGGCAGGGAGCGGGCCGAACCGATCGTGATGCCGGTCCCGTCGGTCGACGCGGTCGCGAAGATTCGCGGAGTCTGGATCGGCGGATCCGGCTCGTAGGCTTGGTCGCGCAGGGCCAACTGCAGGTCGCGTCCGGCCGCGCGCGCCTCCGCCAGCTCGCTGACCTGTGTCCCGTTGCCGACGACGATCCAGCCGTCGCCACGGACGGCGGCGGTGTAGTGCCGCAGGTCGTCGCTGGATCCGCCCGAGACGTCCTGTACGACGATCTCGTCCGCGGACACGACCAGTTTCCGTCGCTTCGACGCCGGACTGCGCCCGGTCAGCCAGTACGCGGCGAACCCGGCACCGTCCCGATCCCGGCCCAAGGCGAGACCGCGCCCTGGATACTCAGCCGCGCCAACCAGGTCCACGAGTCTTCGCACACCCGCATTGTCGCAAGCCGGGCGACGAGGTCGGCGCGGCGACGGTCAGGCCTGATTCGCGATCAGGGTCCGGACCAGGCGGAGGCCGACGGACAGTTGGGCCAGCTCCGGGCCGTCGGTGTCGACGATCTCCTCGAGCATCGACGCGGCCCTCGAGAGGGCGATCGCGTTCTGGTCCTGCCAGGTGATGACCCGGTCCTCGGGCTCGGCCGAGGCGTCGGTCGTGGCCAGCACCTGACGGGTCAGCCGGGCATGCACCGCGTGCAGGTCGTCGCGCAGCGCGGCGCGCGCCATCGTCTGCCACCGGTCGGTGCGCGGCAGGCCGATGATGCGTTCCAGGAAGCGGCCCAACTGGAGCCGCTCGCCGAGCGCGAAGTGCACCTTGGCGACCTCGAGGATGTCGATGTCGTCGCGCGACGCGGTCTCGACCACACCCAGCCCTGCGTACGCCGGTGGCAGCACCGCGATCCTGGTCGCGAAATCGGGCGAAACCCCCTTCTGCACCAGGGCTTCCCGGCGCTGCTCGAACAGCGCCAGCTCGCGGCCGCGCAGCAGCTCGGGCAGCGCCGCGGTGAGCTTGGCGATACCGGGACCGAAGAACTCGATCAGGTCGTCGATGTCGAGCGGTGGGCGCCGGTTGCTGACCAGCCAGCGGGTCGCGCGCTCGACCAGCGTCCGGGTCTCCAGCCGCATGTGCGTCTGGACCGCCGCGTCGACGATGTGGTCCAGCTCGGCGTTGCGGGACAGCAGCTCGGGCTGCGAGAAGATCCGCGACGCGGCCAGATTGCAGCGCACGACGTCCTCGACCGACCCGCCGGTCTCCAGCGAGAGCCGGTGGAACGCCGTGATGCCGGAGGTGTTCACGAACTCGTTCACCACCTGGGTGGTGATGATCTCGCGCCGCAGCTGGTGGCCCTGGATCTGCTCGCCGAACCGCTCCTGGATCGCCTTCGGGAAGTAGCTGGCCAGCTTGTGCGCCAGGAACTCGTCGTCCGGCAGCGACGTCTTGAGCAACTCCGCCGCCATCACGATCTTGGTGTACGCGATCAGCACGGACAACTCCGGCGAGGTGAGCCCGCGCCCCTCCGCCTTGCGCTTCTTGAACTCGGCCACGCTCGGCAGGAACTCGAGTTGCCGGTCCAGCAGTCCTTGCCGCTCCAGCCGCCGTACCCAGTCCTGATGGACGTGCAGCAGGGCCGGCGCCTGCGCGGTCGCGTTGGCCAGCGCGATGTTCTGCCGGTAGTTGCTCTTCAGCACCAGCGCGCCGACCTCGTCGGTCATCGACGCGATGATGTCGTTGCGCTGCTTCTCCGTCAGGTCGCCGTCGGCGACCACCTTGTCCAGCAGGATCTTGATGTTCACCTCGTGGTCGGAGGTGTCCACGCCGGCCACGTTGTCGATGAAGTCGGTGTTGATCCGGCCGCCACCGGCGGCGTACTCGATCCGGCCGAGCTGGGTGAAGCCCAGGTTGCCGCCCTCACCGACCGCGCGGGCGCGCAGCTCGGCGCCGTTGATCCGGATCGTGTCGTTGGCCTTGTCGCCGACGTCGGCGTTCGACTCGGCGGTCGACTTGACGTAGGTGCCGATGCCGCCGTTCCAGAACAGGTCGACCGGCGCCTTCAGGATCGCGTTCATCAACTCGGCCGGCGTCAGCGTCGCCGGGCTGCCGTCGAGACCGAGGACGTCGCGAACCTCGGCCGAGATCGGGATCGCCTTGTCGGTCCGCGGGAAGACCCCACCACCGGCGGAGATCAGCGACGCGTCGTAGTCGGCCCACGACGACCGCGGCAGGTCGAACAGCCGCCGCCGCTCGGCGAACGACGTGGCCGCCACCGGGTCGGGGTCGAGGAAGATGTGCCGGTGGTCGAACGCCGCGACCAGCCGGATGTGCTCGGACAGCAGCATCCCGTTGCCGAACACGTCACCGGACATGTCGCCGACGCCGACGACGGTGAAGTCCTCGGTCTGGCAGTCGTGGCCCAGCTCGCGGAAGTGCCGCTTGACCGACTCCCACGCGCCACGGGCGGTGATGCCCATCGCCTTGTGGTCGTACCCGACCGAGCCGCCGGAGGCGAACGCGTCACCCAGCCAGAAGCCGTACTCCTTCGCGACCCCGTTCGCGATGTCGGAGAACGTCGCCGTGCCCTTGTCGGCGGCAACCACCAGGTAGGCGTCGTCGCCGTCGTACCGGACCACGTCCTTCGGCGGAACGATGTCCCCGGCAACGATGTTGTCGGTGATGTCGAGCAGCCCGGAGATGAACGTCTTGTACGACGCGATGCCCTCGGCCAGCCAGGCGTCCCGGTCGACGGCCGGGTCGGGCAGCTGCTTGGCGTAGAACCCGCCCTTCGCACCGACCGGCACGATCACCGAGTTCTTCACCATCTGCGCCTTCACCAGGCCGAGCACCTCGGTCCGGAAGTCCTCCCGCCGGTCCGACCAGCGCAGCCCGCCGCGTGCGACGGCGCCGAAGCGCAGGTGCACACCTTCGACCTGCGGTGAGTACACGAAGATCTCGTACGCCGGCCGCGGCTGCGGCAGGTCCGGGATCGCCTTCGGCTCCAGCTTCAGTGAGATGTAGGACCGCGGCCGGCCGTCCGGGCCGGGCTGGTAGTAGTTGGTCCGCAGCGTCGCCTTCATCACGGTCAGGTGGGAGCGCAGGATCCTGTCCTCGTCCAGGCTCTTCACCGTGTCCAGCGCGGCCAGGATCTCCTTCTCCAATTGGGCCACCCGGCTCGTCCGGTCCGGGTCGTCGACAGCACCGCGCGCCGGGTCGAAGCTGGCCTCGAACAGCTGGACCAGGAGACTCGCGATGTCCACGTGGGTCAGGAACGCGTTCTCGATGTAGCTCTGGCTGAACGGTGTGCCGCCCTGCCGGATGTACTTGCGGTAGGCGCGGAGGATCGACACCTGGCGCCAGCTGAGGCTGCCACGCAGTACCAGCGCGTTCAGCGCGTCCGACTCGGCCCGGCCGTCCCAGACCGCCTTGAACGTGTCAGAGAAGAGCTTGCGCAGCTCCTCACGCTCCTCGGTGTCCTCCGGTGCCTTGAGTCCGAAGTCGTAGATGTACGCCGCGGTGCCGTCGTCGCAGCGGATCTCGTACGGGCGCTCGTCGATCACCTCGACACCCATGTGGGTCAGATGCGGCAGCACCTGCGACAGGGAGAGCGCCGTACCGGTCCGGAAGACCTTGAAGCGGCGTTCGCCCTCCCACTCCTCGTCGATCGGGCTGTAGAGCGACATGGCCAGACCGTTCTCGGCCGGGAGGCTCTGCAGCACGTTGACGTCGTTGACCGCGACGCGGGCGTCGAAGTCCTCCTTGTAGGCCTCCGGGAACGCGTTGGCGTACCGCCGGGCCAGCTGGGTGACCGCACCGTCGCCACCCTGCGCGTGCAGAGCCGCGGTGAAGTCGTCCGCCCAGGCGCGGGTCGCTTCGATCACCTTCTGCTCGAGCAGGTCGGCGTCGTACTCACCGACCGTCTCTCCCTGCTTCATCCGGACGACGAAGTGCACGCGAGCGAGCACGGACTCGGTCACGTAGGCGGCGTAGGTGACGCTCTCCGCGCCGATGGCGTCCTTCAGGATCTGCTGCATCTTCAGCCGGACCGCGGTGGTATAGCGGTCGCGCGGCAGGTACACCAGGCAGGACAGGTACCGGTTGTAGACGTCCCGCCGGACGAACAGCTTGACCGCACGCCGCTCCTGCAGGTGCAGCACGGACTGCACGATCGGCAGCAGGTCCTCCACCGGCGCCTGCAGCAGCTCGTCGCGCGGGTAGGTCTCGAGGACGTCGAGCAGACCCTTGCCGCTGTGGCTGTTGGGGTCGAACCCGGTCATCCGGAACAGCTCCAGCGCCTTGCGCCGCAGCACCGGCACCTGCATCACGCTCTCGGTGTACGCCGTCGACGAGAGCAGACCGATGAAACGGCACTCCCGGACCGGCTCGCCGTTCGCGTCGAACTGCTTGATGCCGACATAGTCCAGGTACGTCGACCGGTGCACGGTGGACCGCGAGTTGGCCTTGGTCAGGATCAGCAGCTTCCGCTCCTGCGCCCGCGCGCTCGCCTCGGGCGGGAGCTTGCCCGACCCCGGCTTGGGGTCCGGCCGGAGGATGCCGAGCCCGGTCCCGGGCCGGCCGCGCAGGATGCCCTGGTCACCCTCCATGGTGAAGTCGTACTCGCGGTAGCCGAGGAAGGTGAAGTGTTCGTCGGCCAGCCACTCGAGCAGCTCGCGCGCCTCCTCCACCTCGTTCTCGCCGACCGGCAGGTCGGCCGCGTTCAGCGACTCGGCGATGGAGACCGCCTTCTCGTGCATCTTCGGCCAGTCCTCGACCGCCTCGCGCACGTCGTGCAGCACCTTCTGCAGCTCCTGCTCGAGGGCGCGGTGCTCGGCGGCGTCCGCGATCCGCTCGATCTCCAGGTGCATCCAGCTCTCCCGGACCAGGTCGTGCCCGTCCGCCGCCTCGGTGTCGTCGAGGACCTCGTGCAGGGTGCCGGCGATATCCCGGCGGACCACGAACTGGGGGTGGATCAGCAACAACATCTCGAGGCCGTGCTCGGTGATCGCCATCGCGGCGCTGTCGACCAGGAACGGCATGTCGTCGATGACGATCTCGACCACGGTCCGGCCGTTCGCCGACCAGCCGTACTCCTCGAGGGTCGGCGTGAAGACGTGCACCTTCGCCGTACCCTGCGGGCGGGACATCGCGGTCTTGTAGTGATGCCGTGCCGCGCCCAGACAGTCGTTCGGCTGCCGCTCGGCCACGTCCTCGGCGGCGACGTGCCGGTAGTACCGCTCCAGGAAGGTTTTCAGCTTCGCCGGGTCCACCGACTTGTCATGCCCATGTGTCCCCGCGGCCACCGCCTTGGCGAGCACATCCGCCTTCTGGACGTCCAGCTTGCTCTGCATTCCCCACCGTCTCCACACGTGACCTCGGCGCGGCTCGTCGCCGGACCGCACGACGTTGTGCGGTCACTCAGAGACTAGTCCACCTTTGTCACTGGTGTGATGTTGGGACGAGCCTGTCACGGACGCTTGACCGGTCCGTTGAGTCGCAGTGCCAGGGCGGGACAGGCCAGCACTGCGCGGCGTGCGTCCGGCAGTTCACCGGCGGTGATCTCGCGGCCTCTCAGGACCGGGAATCCCCACTCGTCGAGAACGATGTCGTCCGGCAGCAAGGTGGCGCAGAGGCCGTGCCCGTCGCAGCGCGTCCAGTCGATCTCCAGCTTGTTCACGACGCACCTCCCGGGACCGGAAGGACTCCCCGGACCGGCCTTCCGCAACCGCCACCGGCGAGGTGCAGCCGCACGTCTTCACCGAAGACTTCGAGTGCCGATCCGAGGAATCGCGCTGAGCCGTCCGGGTGCGCACAAGCACCCCGGCCCGGGATCAGCCCCAGGTGCCGCTGGGCGTCGTGCCAACCGGCCGGATCGCCCTTGACCAGCCTGTCGAAGTCGTCGACCAGCGACGCCAGTCCGAACACACACGGACCGCACTGCCCCGCCGACTGACTTGCGAGCCACTGAGCGACCCGATGCACCTCACCGATCGGGCAAGTGTCCACGCCGAGCGCCAGGATGATGCCCGCGGACACTTCCGGTCTCTGCAGTGTCAGCCCATCGGTCCGCGGCAGCCAGCTGCCGTGGTAGCCGCCGAGCAGCACCGGCCCGGGTACCGCGCCGGCGAACTGGAGCACTGTGTCCAATGGCACACCGGTCGGGGTCTCGATCACACCAGGCCATTGCACAGCCCCGTCGATCGTCAGCAGCTGCGTGCCCGGCTCGCTGATCAGTCCGGTGTCACTGAACCCTCTGGCCCCGAGGCGCGCCAGTACGGCGAGCTGCGCGAACGTCTCCACGTTCGACAAGAAGGTCGGGCGCCGGTGGTAGCCCTTGCGCGTCGGCAGCACCCTCCGACCAGGCGGTACGGCGGGACCGCCTTCCAGCGCACTCAGCACCGCACGAGCCTCGCCCGCGACGAAGCGACCGGGTGTGTCAGTCACCTCGATCGCCAGACCGTCATCACGCTCCATCAGTGCCGCACGGACGGACATGGCCGCGGCCGCGTCGTGCACGGCGATCAGCACGTGAGGCGCGCCGAGTGCGTGAGCCAGGCTGGTGGCGCCGTCCAGGACGAGGTGTGGCGCAAGGGTGAGGAGCAGGCGGTCCTTGCGGCTGACCGGCTCGCTCTCCGAGCCGTTGACGACGACAGCCTCGACGCCCTTGGCCGGCAGGTCCGCGAGCTTCAGGGCGACCGGGAAGGCCGCGCCACCGCGTCCTCTGAGTCCGACTGCTTCGGACAGCCTGGTGTAGTCCTCGCGAGTCAGCTCCGGCTGGACTCCGTGGATCCAGAGGTGACGCTGCCGGTCCAGTCGGCCCTGGTCGAGTCCGGCCAGCACTCGGGCCTGACCGATGACTCTCGTGTCCTGCATGGTCATCGTCATTGGGCCCTCCAGGCACGGGCAAGGTTCGGAGACGTGGTGGCGCGGACGCGGTAGGCAGCGGCTGCACCGACCGCGGTCAGGCAGCCGATGGTGATGGCGAGCATCCACGGCGTACCGCGGTCAGTTCCGGCCAGGAGTGCGTGCCCGATGGACAGCAGCCAGCCGACCGACGCGGCGATGTGGATCGTCCGCCAGTGCTTGGTGAAGGACGCTGACCGAGCCAAGCGACCTCGTGCGGCCCCGACGACGGATGTGAGCACGATCCCGTACAGGGCGAGCACGCCGACCACCATCGCGAACGGCCGATAGCCGGAACCGAACGGCCAGATCAGGACCGTCGGACTGATAGCGACGAAGCTGTCGGTGATCACGGCTATGACGTGAGTGGTCAGCAGGACCAGTCCGGTGGCCGCAGCCGAGCGGTGCACGTACTGCAGCCAGAACCGACGCTCCGGCCGGCGACTGCCGGACATGACCATGCCGAGGGCGGCCGACAGCGTGAACATGATCATGGCGACGATTCCGGCCGCGCGGGCCAGGTACCACAGCGTCATCAGGCGGCCCTGCTCGCAGCCGGCCAGCCCGACAGCTCGGTGACGTCACCGTCGTCGGCGACCAGCCGGGCCGGGTGACCCGCCAGCGTCAGTCGCCCGACGGCCGCGTCGCCAGTGGCGACAAGCGCCGTACTGAAGGTATTCGCGCGTACGGCAGTCGGAGCCCAGACGGATGCGGTTCGCCAAGGGCCGTCCGCGGGGCGTCCGGTGCGCGGGTCGATGACGTGGTGCCCGTAGCCGGTCGGGGTCTGCCAGCGGCGTGCTGTCCGGGTCGACGTGGTCAGGCCGCCGTGCGCGAGGCTGACGAGGACTCCGGGGTCTCCGGCGCGTTCGGCGACGGTGATGACCCAAGGCTCGGCCGGCTTGCCCGCGGCCCGCAGGTCACCACCGATCTCGACGAGGACTGCACAGCCGTAGCGCTTGCTGAGTACCAGGGCTGCCCGGTCGGCGGTCCAGGCCTTGGCGGTGGCGCCGAGGTCGAGCGCGGAGTCCTTCGGTACGCCGAGCAGGGCGAGCTTGCGGTTGAGCTGGACGCTCTGCCAGCCCGGGACCGGCTTCGCGTCACCGGCCGGCTGCGGGAATCTCCGCCGTACCGCCTCGATGTCGTCGTCGTAGCCGGCGGCGATCACCGCCGAGCCGACGGTCGGGTCGACCGCGCCGCCGCTCATCGAGGCAGCGACCAGGCTCACGTCGACGAGGTCGACGAGCAGCCGCGAGACCGGCACGAGGGCCCCGGCCCGATTGTTGACAATCGACAGCTCGGAGTCCGGGCGGAACCGGCTGGCCGCCTTGTCGACGCAATCCATCAGGGCCTTCAGCTCACCGCACACGGCACCGAGGACGGCGGGGTCGTCAACCGTCAGGCGGACCGTGCAGCTCCAGGCCGACCAGGTCCGGGACGCGGTCATGATCCGTTGCTCCCACCCTGCGACGTGGAGCCGGAGCTCGCCGAGCCGAGCCCGCTGCCCGAGCTGTTGGAGTCGTCGGAGCTCGAACCGGAGCCGGAGTTGCTGCTCGAACCGGAGCCGGAGCTGCTCGAGCCCGAGTCGTCGGAGCCGGTGGAGGTCGCCGTCGTACCGGTGCCGCCGGAGCCGGACTGCCGCGCGGACACGATGGCGACCGAGAGGCCGGTGCCGCCGATGCCGAGGACGGCCGTCGCGATCGCGGCGGCGCCGGCCCGGCGCAACCACCGGGCGCGTGCGGACCGCGCAGCTACCGGAGCGCCCGCCCGGGCGGCGTGGGATTCGTCGAACGCGTCTGTGGTGACCATGGCCTCAGCCTCGCCGGAGGCTCCTCAGCCGCACTCCAAGAGAACGTCAAGCGACCATCAAGTCCTGCTGAAAGCTCTCTGAGAGCTCTCCTCAGGATGCGTCGAGACCGCTGACCGCCGGCGGGCAGTCGGTGTGGCAGTGCTTGCCGATCGCCTCGACGATGTCGTCCGACACCTCACCGAGCACCGCCAGGCGGTCCGGGCCGAAGACGTCGACGAAGAACTCCCGGACCCGAGCCGCGTGGGCCGGTGCGCACGCCTTGATCGCGGCCCTCCCCGCCTCGGTGATGGCGATCTCCGGGTACCGCGAGTCGCAGGACTCCTTGCTGATCAGGCCGCGCTTCTCCATCCGGCTGAGGTGGTGCGACATCCGGCTCTTCTCCCACTGGGTCAGCTGACCCAGCTCGAAGGCCCGCATCCGGCCGGTCTCGGACTCGGACAGGTTGACCAGGATCTCGAAGTCCGACTTGGACAGGCCGAACTCGCGCTGGAGATGGCGCTCGAGGTGCGTCTCCAGCGTTTTGTGCATGAGCAGATAGCTGCGCCACGCCTTCTGCTCGTCGTCGTCGAGCCACGGTTCCTTGCCCACAACCCCATCCTACCTGGTCGGGTTGACACATCAACCAGACGAGCTACGATCGGTGGAGTTGACACATCAACCCAATCTCTGGAGTTGCTGGATATGAGTGAGAAGAAGCTGATCGCCGTCGTCGGAGCCACCGGAGCGCAGGGTGGCGGACTGGCCCGGGCGATCCTCGACGATCCCTCGCACGAGTTCGCCGTACGGGCGCTGACCCGGAACCCGGACTCCGCCCAGGCGAAGGAACTCGCGGCCGCCGGCGCCGAGGTGGTCGCGGCCGATCTGGACGACGAGGCGAGCGTGCGGGCCGCATTCGACGGCGCGTACGGCGCTTTCGTGGTGACGAACTACTGGGCCGAGCGGACTCCCGAGCAGGAGGCGGCCCGGTCTCGCGCCGAGATGGAGCTCGCCCAGGCCGAGACCGCCGCGCAGGCCGCGCGTGACGCCGGCGTCACGCACCTGATCTGGTCGACACTCGAGGACACCCGGCCGTTCTTCGCCGGCCGGGACGACGTACCGAGCCTGGACACCGGCCGCTACAAGGTCCCCCACTTCGACGCGAAGGGCGAGGCGGACGCGCTCTTCACGAAGTACGGCGTACCGACGACCTTCCTCCGTACGACGTTCTACTTCGACTCGCTGATCAGCGGGATGGAGCCGGTCCGCAACGCCGACGGCAAACTGATCCTCAACATGCCGATGGCCGACCAGCCCCTGAGCGGAATCGCCTCGGAAGACATCGGCCGCACCGCCCTCGGCGTGTTCCGCCGCGGCCCCGAACTGATCGGCCAGACGGTCAGCATCGCCGGCGACCACCTGACCGGCGATCAGTACGCCGCAGCCCTGACCGCGGCGCTCAAGGACACCCTGGGCGAGGACATCACCTATCAGCCCCTGACCTGGGACGAGTTCCGCGCCCTGCAATTCCCCTTGGCAGTAGAAATCGCCAACATGTTCCAGTTCTACGCCGAGGACTCCGCCCGCTTCACCGGCGACCGCAACCTCACCAAGGTCCGCGACCTCAACCCGGCCCTCCAGTCCCTCGAAGACTGGCTCACCAAGCACAAATCCGACTTCAAACTCGAGCCGACACTGTGATCCGGCGGGTTCGAGGGCAGCTCATCGAGCTGCCCTCGAACCCGTCGCTCCGTGCTCACCAAGTCGCGACACTGACCGTCGTCTGGCAGCGTTCCACGGAGCAGTGACGGAGCAGATTCGAGCACGAGCCCGTCCCGTTCTCGGCGGTAGACAGCCCCTGAGCAGGTCACCTTGATCGACATCGTCGATGTCGGGCGCCGGGTGAGCCCCCGTGTCGGGGACACCTTCGAGGTCGCCGACGTCGCGACCACCAGGGCTGAGCTCAAGGCAACCGGCATCGCCGTCCTGGCATCACCGACATGCACACCGTGGACCACTACCTCAACTTGCGCCTCGCAGGCCCCGCCGACCTGCAAATCACGCTGTTCCAGGAGCTCACCTGAGCTCAGTTCTGGCGACCGCGAAGCGATGCCACGTGCGGTCTGCACCGTCGAATGACTTCCTGACGGCCGCGTTGCACACTTGAGAACGGCGGTCGACTTCGTTGCTCGATCGAGCCTTCCCCCCGGCTCTCGGCGCGAGGCCGGCCGTCCAGCTGGCAGAGGATCAGAGATGACGCTGCATCGCCGCGCCACTCCCGGTATCGACACGCCGACACCCTCTGCGCTACCCCGAGGGACACGCGGTCGACATCGCGCCAATCTGCGAGTCGGCACGGGTAGTCGCCATGGCACCGGGTGTCGGTCACAGCTAGCCGGCATAGGTCCGGGCGGGGGTGGTGGCGGGATGCCCGTGAGGGGTGAAGAAGCGGGGCCTGGCTAGCCCCAATACCGTTCAGTTAAGGGCTCTGATCTGGTAGGTGGGCGGTTGCTGGGGCTGTGGCCAGGCGTGGTGGTGGGCGCGTTTGACGTGCCACTTGGGCATCTTGCGTTTGATGACGTGTGGCGCGGCGCGGCGGCGCCTG
>NZ_JBSXMZ010000006.1:0-93985 GCF_054073265.1 Kribbella sp. CWNU-51 | reverse complement strand
AGGAAGATCTGCCGATCCCAAACCTCCCAACCAGACCCCCAGAACTAAGTAGCGACACGCTACTAGCTGAACCCGGCCGGAGGTTGGTGGCGCCGCCAACAGCCACGACGACAGCACTGGCCCACCTCCCAGGTCACCACACTGCGCCGCAACAGGCGGGGAGGATTCCGGCCCGATCCGGCCCGATCCGGGCGCAAAATCCTCCCCACCTCACGATCACCGCGACAGCACGGCGCGGGTTGTCGCCCCCTGAGGTGGTGGGTTGCCGCCTGAGGTGGTGGGTTGCCACCTCAGTTGGTGGGTTGCCGCCTCAGTTGGTGGGTTGCCGCCTGACAATCTGGCTGTGCAACCCACCATCTCTGGGGGCAACCTCTCAAAGCCGCACTAGAACAACCGCGTTGCACGGCCGGCTGCACTCGCCGCCAGCTGAGTCGGCCCGCCGGCTGTCCATCGACAGCCTGGTCGCCGAAGTCCTCCAGGAGTACAGAAGCCGGCCCTCGCGGGAAGCGAGGGCCGGCAGGGTGGCGCTGGGTCAGATGAGGCCTTCGCGGAGGGCGTAGGCGACGGCATGCGAGCGGTTCTTCAGTTGCAGGCGGCTGGTCACGTCGTGGAGGACGTTCTTCACCGTCCGCTCCGAGTAGGACAGCTCGCGGGCGATCTCCTGGGTGTCCTTGCCGTCGGCCACCAGCCGCAGCACCTGCGTCTCGCGGTCGGACAGCCCGGCGTGGGACAGCCCACGCGGTGCCAGCACATGCCGCTGCATCCGCGACACCTGACCGAGCAACCTGCCCAGCAGATCCGGAGGCAGGCTGCCGTCTCCCGCCGCGGCGGCCTGCAGAAGGTGCACGATGCGGTCGGCCGTCGCCTCGGTACGCCGGAGCACGCCGGACACTCCCAGCTCGACCGCGGTCATCAGCGCCTCGTCGTCGATCGTGCTGCCGATCAGCACGGTCCGGCCACACCCCCGTTGCGTTGCCGCCCGAAGGACCTGGACGGCTTCGCTGTCCAGCGAGTCGACGGCGACCAACGCGACCACTGGCGGGGCGGTGCGCTGGTCGGCCGGCTGGCTCTGCTGCCGCGCCGCCAGGTCGGCGTCGCTGATCAGGGCGATCTCCGACCGCTGCTTGAGCGCGTGCACCAGCCCGAACTGCGACAGCGGGTCCAGCGCTTTCACCCAGACAGGTATGCCTTGTTGCGTGATCATGCTTGTCACTCCCCCAGAGCGTTGATGAACGGAACGGATCGAACCCGTGGTCACACGAACCCCCAAATCGTCGATTCGATCGTGCCGCCGAACCTTCAGCCAGCCTTCAGACCGGTGACGGCCGGTAGCAGGACCCCACGCCTAGAGTGAACCATCCACATCTCACCGGCGTCTTGCCCCCGGTCTCTTGGCCACGGGTCCGCGACGTGTGCCCACACCCCCTAGATGCCCGAAAGGGCAGTTTGGTTACTCCGGGAGGGTGGTGAGGGCGCGAAGCGCGAGCCGGTAGGAGTCGAGGCCGAAGCCGGCGATGGTGCCGGTGGCCACACCCGCGACGACACTGGTGTGCCGGAACTCCTCGCGGGCGGCGGGGTTGGTGAGGTGGATCTCGATCAGCGGAGCGGTCCGCTGGGCGATGGCGTCGCGGAGTGCGTACGAGTAGTGGGTGAACGCGGCCGGGTTCAGCACCACCGGGATCCGCCCGTCGGCCGCCTCGTGCAACCAGCCGACCAGCTCAGCCTCGTCATCGGTCTGCCGCACCTCGACCTCCAGCCCGAGCTCGGCACCCGCCTTCTCGCACTCCCCCACCAACTCGGCGAACGTCGTCGACCCGTACTTCTCCGGCTCCCGAGACCCCAGCCGTCCCAAGTTGGGCCCGTTCAGCACCAGTACTCGCCTACGCACATCAGTCACCCGACCCAGCCTAGAGCCCAGCGGCCAGGGAGTTGTAGGCGGTGACCGCCTCGGCGCGAGCCGTCGGGTAGTAGACGGAGGCCGCCGTCCCGGAGCTCATGGCTTGCCAGTTGCGGCGGCTGAGCACCTGGTGGACCGAGATCAGGCAGGCCGCGGTGATCTCGGCGCGGAGGTCATTGCCCAGGGCAACCGCCAGGGCCTGCTGGTCGCCGGCGACGAACTGCGCGAGGTGGGTCTCCAGCGCCGGAGTGGTGAAGACGAGGTTGTTGTAGGCGAGCACGGCTGCGTGGTCGTTGAGGCCGGTGACCGGGTCGCGGCGGTCCAGGCCGGCGAGGAAGTGGTCGCGGAGGGCCTCGATCGGGGGTGCCGCGGAGGCATCGACCACTCTGGCGGCTTCGTGCTGGTGGTCGGCGATGCGGTGCAGGACGAGATCCTGCTTGGTCGGGAAGTACTTGAACAGGGTGGGTTTGGAGACATTCGCGGCCGCGGCGATGTCGGTGACCGAGACCTCGTCGAAACCGCGCTCGAGGAAGAGCGTGATCGCCGCCTCGGAGAGGGCGTCGTGGGTCTGCTGCTTCTTGCGGGCGCGGAGTCCGGTCACGACGTCATGTTAACCTAGTCAGAAGATTGACCGGGTTAACTTTTCGGGAGTGTGATGCGGGAACTGGGCGGGGAGCGCGAGTACGCCGAGCTGTGCTTGGAGGCGTTGCGGCGGATGGTGGCGGGCGCGCGGGAGAACGTGGTCGTCGGCGAGGACACCTGGGGCGATCGGTACACGGCTGAGCGACTCGGCTACTACCTCAAGACCCTCGCCCGCGACCTGGGCGAGGAAGGCGACAACCCGCCGTTCTTCGGGCTGATCCGGTACGGGGCGCAGCCCGGCGCCAGCGAGCACCGTCGCCAGACGTACTACCTCGGCCGGCGGCACATCTCGGATGCGATCGGGCGCCCGCCGATGGTGATCGACTGGCGAGCCCCGGTGTCGACCGCCTTCTACCAAGCCTCCGCCGTCGAGCCGCAAGGGGTTGAGACCCGTCGCCGCTTCGGCTGGTCGGGCAACACGCTGACCAGCTTCGAGGACGAGCACCTCACGTCGGGCGCGCCGTCCGGTTCGAGCGATCTCGTACGGCGGGAGATCGAGCGAGCCCGGGTCGGTCCGATGCGCGACATCGTGGCCACGATTCAGCCGGAGCAGGACGCGCTGGTGCGGACCGAGTTGGAGGTGTCCGTCTGCATCCAAGGCGCACCCGGCACGGGGAAGACAGCGGTCGGACTGCACCGGGCCGCCTACCTCCTCTACGCACACCGGTCGCGGCTGCGGCGGAACGGCGTACTCGTGCTCGGCCCCAACCGTGCCTTCCTGCACTACATCTCGGCCGTGCTGCCGACGCTCGGCGAGGTGGACGTCGAGCAGACAACCGTCGAGGAGTTGCTGGGCGGCACGATCCGGAGCATCGACGAGCCGGAGGTGGCCGCGATCAAGCACGATCCGCGGATGGCCGACGTACTGCGGAACGCGGTGTACGGGCGGATCGGGCGGCCGGACCAGGCAGTGGTCGTGACTGACGCGTCGTACAAGTGGCGGGTCAATCAGCACGAGTTCGACGAGATGGTGGTCGAGGCGCGAGCGGATGCCACGGCGTACCTGATCGGTCGCGAGCGAGTGACCGCTCGGATCGTCGCCGCACTGCAGCGTCAGGCGGAGGCGCGCGGTCAGAACTGCAACGCCGTCTGGCTCCGGGCGATGGCACGAGCCGCGAAGCCGGCGGTCGAAGCCGTGTGGCCGAACGTCAAGGCCGACGAGATCCTGGCCGAGCTCCTCAGCCACCCCGATCAGCTGGCGGCCGCCGCGGACAGCATCCTCACCACGGAAGAGCAGAAGGCCATCACCTGGCCTCGGCCGCGGAAGGCGAAGAGCGCACGCTGGACCGCGGCGGACGCTGTCATGCTCGACGAGGTGAGCGCCCTCCTCGAACGCGGGCAGACCTACGGCCACGTGATCGTCGACGAAGCGCAGGACCTCTCCCCCATGCAGTGCCGCGCGATCGCCCGTCGCAGCGAGCACGGCTCGATCACCGTGCTCGGCGACCTGGCTCAAGGTACGACGTCCTGGGCGGCCGGTGACTGGGAGACGCAGCTGACGCACCTCGGGAAGCCGTCGGCCGAGGTGGTCGCGCTCACCACCGGCTACCGCGTGCCGGCAGCCGTGGTGGAGATCGCCAACCGGCTGCTGAAGCCGCTCGGCGTCTCAGTGCCGCCGACCACCTCGTTCCGCTCCGACGGGCAACTGACGATCACGCGGGTCGACGATCTCCCGTCGGCCTGCGTGACCGCAGTCCAAGCAGCACTCGAGTACGACGGCTCGATCGGCGTGATCACCGCGGACCACCACAGGGCGACCCTGGTCGATGCGCTCAAGGCGGCCGGAATCGAATCCGTCCCACCGGACGGCGACGGCCGGGTGGCCGTCGTACCGACAAGTCTGGCCAAGGGCCTCGAGTACGACCACGTGATCGCCGTTGAACCGGCCGAGATCGTCAGCGCCGAGCCCCGCGGCCTGAACCGCCTCTACGTTGTGCTGACCCGAGCCGTCTCCCGGCTTGACGTCCTGCACACCCGCGACCTGCCGAGCGAACTGACTTACCAGGGCGCGCCCGGGCCGCCCATGCGCTCGGCGTAGCTCGTCCCTCGGGTCAGCTCACCGCGACGGACCGGCTTGTCGGTGAAGGCGGACGCGTAGATGGCAGCAGCCAACTCGACCGTGTTGCGAGCTTCGGCGAGGGTGACCGGCGCCGGCGCACCCGTAGTCAGGGCATCGAGAACCGCGGCCAGTTGGGCAGCGTGCCCGCTCGCAACGTCGGGGAGATCGGTACACCACGCATCGGTCACCGACTCCTGGCCAGGAGCCGCGGTGATCGTCCAATCGGGGTTCTTGTAGCCGTAGAGATGTTCCAGCTCGACCGTCGCGTTCTCGTAGTCGAAGCGGAGCTGCGACGTCTGCCGCGGTGACACGAGGGAGTTGACGACCGAGGCGACGGCTCCGTTCTCGAAGGTGACCATTGCCATCGACACGTCCTCGGTCTGCGTCGGCCGCGCCTGCCGGGCCGCGAGCGCGGTCACCTTCTCCCACGGGCCGAGGATCGACAGCAGCAGGTCGTACTGATGGATCCCGTGCCCCATCGTCGGGCCGCCGCCCTCGACCTCGAAGGTCCCCCGCCACGGCACCGCGAAGTACGCGTCGTCGCGATACCAGGTGGTGTTGCACAAGGCAACCAATGGCCGGCCGAGAACGCCGTCGGCCACGAGCTCGCGCAACCGCACCGTCCCGGACCCGAACCGATGCTGGAAGATGCAGGCGACCTGAGCGGACGACGCGCTCTCCGCCTCGAGCAACGCGTCGAGCTCGTCGAGCGACAGCGTCGGCGGCTTCTCCACCAGGACGTCGACATCCGCCGCCAGGCACTCGGCGGCCAACGGTACGTGGGAGCTGGGCGGCGTACACAGGTGGACGAGGTCGACGCCGCCGGCCGCGAGGAGCTCGGTCAGGCTCGGGTACACCGCGGGGACGTCCCACTTGGTCGCGAACTCCTTCGCCCGGTCGAGGTCGACGTCGACCGCGGCGACGAGCTCGGCGCGCTCGGGCAGCGACGTGATCGCCTTGGCGTGGGAGTTGGCGATGCCGCCGGTGCCGACGATTGCGATCCGGTGCTTGCTGTCAGACATGCAGCCCCTTCAGGTCGGAAAGCCCTTTCCAAATATCCTCGAGGGGTCAGCACCGATGTACAAGGCCTGGTCCAGCACGTGACCGTTTCCGGTCACGGGTTCAGCTGATCTCGGCGTACGCCGCGACCAGCAGGCTCGGGTCCGGAGCCTCGAGGATCGTCGGCTTGGCCAGGGCGTCGAGGATGACGAAGCGGAGCCGGTCGGCCCGGGTCTTCTTGTCGAGCTTCATCGCGTCCTGCAGTTGCGGCCAGGCGTCGGCCCGGTAGCTGACCGGGAGGCCGAGGGATTCGAGTACGGCGCGATGGCGGTCGGCGGTCGCGTCGTCGAGCCGGCCGGCCGCGCGGGCCAGCTCGGCGACGAAGATCATGCCGATGCTGATCGCGGCACCGTGTCGCCACTTGTACCGCTCGACCCGCTCGATCGCGTGGCCGAGCGTGTGCCCGTAGTTCAGCGCCTCGCGGCCGATCCGTCCCCCGGCGGTGGTGGTCCGCTCACGCAGATCCGCGCCGACCGTGTCGGCCTTCACCTGAATGGACCGGGCGATCAGTTCCTCGGTCGCGTCGTACGACGGACTTGTCGCGCCGGCCGGATCCTTCTCGACCAGGTCGAGGATCACCGGGTCCGCGATGAACCCGCACTTCACCACTTCGGCGAGACCGCTGACATAGTCGTTGCGAGGCAGCGTCTCCAGCGCGGCGAGGTCGCACAGCACGCCGGCCGGCTCCCAGAACGCGCCGACCAGGTTCTTGCCCTCGGCGGTGTTGATCCCGGTCTTCCCGCCGACGGCGGCGTCGACCATCCCGAGCAGCGTCGTCGGGATGTGCACGACCTTCACCCCGCGCAGCCAGGTCGCGGCGACGAAGCCGGCCAGGTCGGTCGTCGTCCCGCCGCCGATGCTCACGATCGCGTCGGAGCGGGTGAAGCCGGCCTGCCCGAGCACCGACCAGCAGTAGGCCAGCACCTCGGCGGTCTTCGCGTCCTCGGCGTCCGGGATCTCGATCGCGTGCGCGGTGTACCCGGAGGCGGTCAGGTCGTCGCGGATCGCATCGCCGCTGGTCCGCAGCGCGCGCGGGTGGACGACGGCGACCCGCTGCACGCCGTCGCCCAGCAGGCCCGGCAGTTCACCGAGCAGGTTGTTGCCGATGACAACGTCGTACGGCGCGGCCGCGGCGACCCTGATCCGGGTGGGTTCGCCACTCATCCGCGGGCTCCGAGCTCACCGAGGATCTCGTCGGTGATCTGCTCTGGTGTCTTCTCGTCGGTGACCACCGTCAGCTTGGCGACCTCGGCGTACAGCGGGCGGCGGGCTTCCATCAGGTTGCGCAGCTGGGTCCGGACGTTGCCCAGCAGCAACGGCCGCGCGACGCCGAGACCGACGCGCTTCGCCGCCTCGCCGAGGCTGACGTCGAGGAAGACCACGGTCTGGCCGGCCAGGTCCGCACGAGTGTCCGGGTCGAGGATCGCACCACCTCCCAGCGACAACACTTCGCCGGAATCGGCGAGCGCGGCCACGATCGCAGCTCGCTCCAGCGCGCGGAAGCGCGCTTCACCCGAGTCGACGAAGATGTCCGAGATCGGCTTGCCCGCGGCGGTTTCGACATCGGTGTCGGTGTCGCGGTGCCGGGCGTGCAGCCGCTCGGACAGCAGTGCGGCGACGGTCGACTTGCCCGATCCGGGCGGCCCGACGAGAACGACGAGAGGACTCACTGCTCGGCCCACTCCCGCGGCGTGATGGTGGTCGGCAGGCTCGCCAGGTACGCCTTGTGGTTGCGCGCGGACTCGGCCACCGAGTCGCCGCCGAACTTCTCCAGCGCGACGTCGGCCAGCACCAGCGCGACCATCGCCTCGGCCACGATGCCCGCGGCCGGTACGGCGCAGACGTCGGAGCGCTGGTGATGCGCGGACGCCGCCTCGCCGGTCGCGGTGTCGATCGTGCGGAGCGCGCGCGGGACGGTCGCGATCGGCTTCATCGCGGCCCGGACCCGGAGCGTCTCGCCGGTGCTCATACCGCCCTCGGTGCCACCCGAGCGGCCGCTGGCCCGGCGGATGGTGCCGTCCTCGGCGACGATCTCGTCGTGTGCCTGCGACCCCGGCGTACGGGCGAGCTCGAACCCGTCGCCGAGCTCGACGCCCTTGATCGCCTGGATGCCCATCAGCGCACCGGCCAGCTTGGAGTCGAGCCGGCGGTCCCAGTGCACGTAGCTGCCGAGGCCTGGCGGGAGTCCGTCCACGACCACCTCGACCACGCCGCCGAGCGTGTCGCCGGCCTTCTGGGCGGCGTCGATCTCGGCGACCATCGCCTTGCTCGCGTCGGTGTCCAGGCAGCGCACCGGATCCGCGTCCAGCTTCTCGACATCGGCGTACGCCGGGATCACGCCGTACGGCGCCTTGACGGTGCCGAGCTCGACGACGTGGCTGACGATCGTCACGCCGTACGCCTGCCGGAGGAACCGGGCCGCGACCTCACCGAGGGCGACCCGGGCCGCGGTCTCGCGGGCGCTGGCGCGCTCCAGCACCGGGCGGGCCTCGTCGAAGCCGTACTTCTGCATGCCGGCCAGGTCGGCGTGTCCGGGCCGCGGGCGGGTCAGCGGCGCGTTGCGGGCCAGGTCCGCCAGTGTCGCCGGGTCGACCGGGTCCGCACTCATCACCTGCTCCCACTTCGGCCACTCGGTGTTCCCGACCTGGATCGCCACCGGGCTCCCGAGCGTGAGTCCGTGCCGGAACCCGCCGAGGAACGTCACCTCGTCCCGCTCGAACTTCATCCGAGCCCCGCGGCCGTACCCCAGCCGACGACGAGCCAGGGCATCGGCCACGTCATCAGTGGTGACCTCAACCCCGGCGGGAAGACCTTCAAGTACGGCGACGAGCGCTTGTCCGTGCGACTCGCCGGCAGTAAGCCAGCGCAGCATGCCGCGATTCTTTCACGCCCGTCCCAGCCCGCAGACGGCGGTCTCAGTTCCAGAACGGGTTGAGGAGTCGTACGCCGGTCCGCTCGACGTCGGAGTGGTTCCGGGTGACGAACGTCCAGTCGTGGACGAGCGCGGTCGCGGCCATCAGCCCGTCTACCAGCGGCAACGGGGCCGTCGCGTTCAGGCGGCCCCAGGTTTCGGCGACTTCCAGCGACACTGGGACGATGCGGTCCGCATACCCACGGACGAGGCGCTGCCTCCAGTCCTCGATCACGGCCGCCTGGTCCGGGTCCCGCGCCGCGAGCCGCTCGACGCCCTGCTTGATCTCTCCGACGACCAGAACGCTCAGGTACAGCTGACTCGACCGGACCGACCCGAGCCAGTCCGAGGCGCCGGCATCCGGAGACTTCTTCCGGAACTCCGACACCACGTTGGTGTCGAGCAGAAAGCTCACTCGAACTCGACCTGCCGCACCGGAGCGGTCGAGCGCTCGATCTCGAGCATGCTCAGATCCGGAGCCGAGGCCAGGAAATCCTTGAAGTCCACCAGTTCCACTCCCGTCATCCGCCGGTAGTCCACGATGTCCAGAACCACGGCGACCTGCTGTCCGTGCCTCGTCACGAACTGCGGACCATCCGTCTGAACGGCGCGGATCAACTCACTGAAATGCTGTTTCGCCTCTTGCAGCTGCCACTGTCCAGCCGTCACCGTCATCACCGATCACCTCATGAAACAGTCTAGACAGACTGGACAGAATTCATCAACTCAGCGCCAGGCCGTCGCGGAGGGTGAGGACCACGGCCGGCATCACCGTCGCTAGGGTTCTGGCATGAATCGGGTGGCGGAAGAGACGTGGCGGGCGCGGGTTCGCGGGAGTCTGCTGGGCGGGGCGATCGGGGACGCGCTGGGTGGGCCCGTCGAGTTCCAGGACGGCCGGTCGATCCTGGCCGAGCACCCGGATCGACTCCGGACCTTCGTCTCCGGACCGGCCGGGTGGCCGCCGGGGACGATCACCGACGACACCCAGATGACGCTGTTCACCGTCGAAGGGCTGATCCGGGCCGGCGTCCGGACCGATCGCGGCCTCGGATTCACGGTGGCGGTGGTGCAGCACGCGTACGACCGCTGGCTGGACACACAGACCCAGCCCGGGCCGACTGGCGAGCGGGACGGCTGGCTGCAGGCCGAGCAGTGGCTGTACGCCCGGCGAGCACCGGGTACGACGTGCCTCGACGCGCTGACGGAAGCACGCAAGGGCGAGCCCCGGATCCCGCAGTTCGGCGCGGAGGCCGTCAACGACTCCAAGGGCTGTGGCGGTGTGATGCGGGTAGCGCCGTTCGGACTGCTGCCGGCCATGTTCCCCACCGACTGGGTCTTCGACTCGGCCGCTACCGCCGCGGGCTACACGCACGGCCACCCGACCGGCAAGCTCGCCGCCGGCACCTTGGCCGCGATCGTCCACGAGATCTGCGGCGGCGCCACCCTCGATGCGGCCCTCGACACCGCCACCGCCCTGCTCGTGCAGCACCCGAACCACGAGGAGACCAGTACGACGCTCTCCTTCGCGCGCCACCTGGCAGCCAACGGGTCCGGGCGAGGACCGGTGACAGTCGAGCGACTGGGTGGTGGCTGGGTCGCGGAAGAGGCGCTGGCGATCGCTGTCTACGCTGCCCTCGCCTACCCCGCGCCCGAGGAGTTCCTGGACGCCCTCGCACTGGCGGTGACGCACTCCGGCGACAGCGACTCCACCGGCGCCATCTGCGGAAACATCCTCGGCGCCCTCCACGGTGAGACGGCTCTGCCGCCGGAGCTCGTCTTCACCGTCGAGGGCCGCCCTGTCATCCTCCAGCTGGCCGACGACTTCGCTTTGGAGTTCACCGAGGCCTCCAAGCGGCTGCACGGCGACTACGGACCACACACCACCTGGATCAACCGCTACCCGGGCTGGTGACTACACCGGCTATCCGACGTACAACCGCTCGAGCGGTGCGCCCAGAAACACGCCGGCCAAGGCGCCGACCAGCATGAACGGGCCGAAGGGGACGATCTGTTTGCGGGTCATCACCTTGCCCACGATCAGCACGATCCCGACGATCGCGCCGAGGAAGAATCCGCCGTACAGGCCGCTGGCGAACTCACCCCAGCCGAGCCAGCCGAGCGCGAGCCCGAGGAGCCCGGACAGCCGGACGTCGCCGAACCCGACCCCGCGCGGAAACGCGAACCAGAGTACGTAGAACACCGCGAACCCGATCGCCCCCGCAAGCACCGCCCGCCGCAGCGAGCCCCAATCCCCCGACACCACCGCGGCACCGAGCAGCGCGAGCCCGACCACGGCGTACGTCGGCCAGATGATCACCGACGGCAGAAACCGGGTCCGCGCGTCGATGTACCCGAGCACCGCTCCGGCGACCGCCAGCAACAACCACGCCGGCAGGACGGCCGACATTCCGAGCATGAGCCCCAGCAGTCCCCCGGACACCGCGGCCAGGCCGCCACACCAGTACGCCGCCCGCCGACCGGCCAGCGCGGCGTACGGGACCTTCGTCTCGCCGTCCTCCAGCACCGGCTCGGGGATGCTCCGCAGTAGCACGGGCGCGAGCACGTACGCCGAGACGCCGCAGAAGACCACGCCGATCCCGGCGGCGAGCAACGCGTTGTCTGCCGGCACGATCCAGGAGCCTAGACGATTTCGGCCCGCGGCTACGCCCGTCCTGTGGATGAACGCCGGACGAGCACCCTGGCGATCACCGCCGCACCGGCACCGAGCAGCAGCAGGCCGCCGAGGAGCACGCCGATCGTGCTCCACAGACCGTCGTTCTCGGTGACGTACTCGACCCGCTGGAACCCGTCGTCGGTCGCCGCCGGCGCGAAGGTGAAGTCGTCGGTGATCCGGCCCGGATCGCGATAGGTGACCGTGAACGCGGTCAGATAGTCGGCCGGCTTCGCCAGTGCGTCGTCCTCGACCCGGCCTGCGAACAGCAGGTCCGGCTTCACGTCCGCGTCCGGCAGCTTGGTGGCGTCGACGCGATGCGCGGCCGCGACGTACACGGTTACCGTCTGCGCGGTGGACGCGCCCTTGCTCAACCGCATCGGGTACACGATCCGGTCCGACGCGAACGTCAGCCGCAACGGCGGCGTCGCCCCACTCAGGCTCTCGCCGGCCTGCCGTGGCGCGAGCTTCACGGCGACGATCTCCCACTTCTCCGTCAGGTACGGCGTGAGGTTGGCGGCCAGCGTGGCCGGTACGACGTACCCATTCGTGCGGAGCCAGTCCGTCACCGCGGATCCGCTCGAGCCGCCGAGCCGGGCGACCTGGAACGGCCCGAGCACCATCTGCTGCCGCACGCTGACCCCGGCACCCGGCGCCGCAGCGGCCAGGGGGTCGCCACTGCCCATGATCCCGAGGTCCCGGAACGGCCAGTAGGTCTTGCGGATCACCGTCTTCGGCCGCGTCATCCGGTTCAGTCGGTAGAACACGTCGTCGTCACCGAGCTCGACCTTGGCCGCCGCGGGCACCGGCATGATCCAGGCCGCCTTCTTCGACGAGCCGTTGATCGCCATCGACAGCGTGATCTTCTCGGTCCCCGCGTCGTGCTGGACCAGCGCGTTCTCGCCGAACGCACGAGCGTGCGATTGAGCATCCGGTAGGTAGCCGCCGCACGCGCACGCCCAGGCGGGCGTCACACCAGCCGCGACGAATCCGGCAACCAGCACTCCTGCGACGACCCGCCAAAGTTTCACGGCGGGAGACTATCTAGCTAAGGGTGTAACTCGTGTGGAAGAAGTTCGCCGGGTCGTACTTCTTCTTGACCGTCTGCAGCCGGGCCAGGCTCGTGCCGTAGTAGGTGCTGACCGAGCGACCGGCCTCGAGGTAGTTCACATATCCGCCGGCCGAGTACTTCGCGACCGCGCGGTGCCCGTTGGTGATGAAGGTCTGCGCGGGTTTCAGCTGCGCGGTGGTCGGGTGCGCGACTGTGCCGGCGTACCACTGGATCACGCCGAGCGCCGTCCGCCACGGCCAGGACGAGCCGCCGGTCGGCTGCTTGGCCGCCTGCCCGCCGAGCGGGTCGATGATCGCCGACGCCGGTGTCTTGGCTCGCGCCGCCGCCTTCACGGCGCCGATCATCGCGGTGATCGTGGCCGCATCCATCGGGCCTTTGAGTACGTCGGAACCGGCCAGGAACCCGGTCCGCGGGCTGGTCGTGCCGCCGCCGAGGTACACGACCGCCTCCATCGACGTCTTGACGGTGATCGAACTGCTGGCGGCCCTGACCCCGACGAACGACTGCAGTTGGGCGGCCGCCGCCGACGCGTTGCCGGTGGTGGAGATGCCGAGCACGTGGACCGACAGCGTTCCGTTGCTGTTGGCATCGATGTGCAGGTTGCCCCACGAGGTGATCGGCGCGGACTGCGCGAACCGCTGCCAGCCACGGACGACAGCCGGCGCCTGCGCCTCGGTCCACGTCAGGCGGAAGAACCCGATGTTCGCCGCCGGAATCGTCGCGAACCGGAACGAGGTGACGACGCCCAGGTTCCCGCCGCCGCTCCCCCGCAGCGCCCAGAAGAGGTCCGAGTCCGCGGACGCACTGACATTGTGCGATGCGCCGTCCGCGGTGTACACGCCCATCGAGACGATCCGGTCGCAGGTCAGTCCGAAGGCGCGGGTGTGGATGCCCTCGCCGCCACCCAGCGCGAGTCCGGCGACACCGACGGTCGGGCAGGTGCCCGTCGGCAGCGAACGCCCGTATTTGTTGAGGAACACGTGGACGTCGTACAGGCGGGCGCCTGCGCCGACGGTCAGGACGCCGTTCGAGTAGCTCATCGAGTCGAGCGCGCCGACGTCGACCATCATGCCCTTGCTGATGGTGGATGCGCCGACGTACGAGTGACCGCCGCTCTTCGGCACCAGCACCAGCTTGTTCGCGCGGGCGAACTCAATCGCTCGCTGCACATCGGCGGCGGTCGCGGCCTTCACCACGGCGGCGGGCTGGACCGAGTCCCAGCGGGGGTTGAACAGCTGGTGTGAGGCCGCGTAGCCGGAGGACGCGGGCAGGTAGAGCCGGCCCTTCAGCGAGCGGGCGAAGCTGTTCCAGTTCGGCACTGCCGCGGAAACACTGGGTGGGGTCTCGGCCGGAGCGGATGGGGTCATGGACTCCGTCGGCGTCGACGATGGCGTCGACGGTGGCGTCGTTCGGGTCGCGGACGGCGCGGACGTCGTCGGCGTGCTGGACGCACTCGCGCTGCTCGTCGTCGGATCGACCGTCGCGTCCGGATCGTTCGTGTCCGAGCAACCGGCCAACGAGACAACGGCGACGGCAGTGCCGGCTTTCAGCAGAGTACGGCGGTCAAGCTGACTCACGATCCCCGAGCTCCTCACGAGCGGCTGACCTCATGGCCGCCAGAGGTGCGGGCGACTTTCCGGTCATCATCCCCACTTGGAGCGTAGCTTGATGCACGAGCAGGTCAAGACCGTTCAACAGCTCGGTACCGATCCGGTGGGCCGCGATCGCGAGCCGGGTCGGCCAGGGGTGGTAGGCGACGTCGAACACCACCGGCGCGACGCCTGCGAAGTGCTCGGCCCAGGGGTCGACGGCACCGCCGGGCAGCGTCGAAACGCACAGATCGAACCCACCGATCTGCTCGACCTGGGTGAAGTCCGCGACCGAGGTCCGCAGCCCGAGCTCGGCCGCAAGGTCCCGCAGCCGCTCGGCCTTTGCGACATCCCGGACGACGACAGTCACCTCGGTGACCTTCATCGCGCGCAACGCCGCCAGCGTGGACGCGGCGGTCGCGCCGCCACCCAGCACGACGGCCGTGTCGGCCGCGGTGATGCCGTGTTCGGCGAACGCGTTCACCAGCCCGGGTACGTCGGTGTTGTGCGCGGACCGTGATCCGTCCGGCTCGAACAGCATCGTGTTCGCCGCGCCGATCAGCTCCGCGACCGGATCGACGGTGTCGACCAGGTCGAGCGCCACTCGCTTCAACGGCATGGTCAGCGACAACCCGCGGACGTCCTCGCCGAGGGTCGCCACGAACCCGCGGAGCTCGTCCTCCTCGACCTCGAACGCGTCGTACCGCCAGTCCAGCCCGAGCGCGGCATACGCGGCCCGGTGCATCGCCGGTGACAACGAGTGCGCAATCGGCGACCCGAGCACGGCACAGCGAACCATCAGCAGCGGCCCTTGTGGACGGCGCACCAGGTCTGCAGCTTCTTCACGTTCTGCATGTGCTCTTCCGGCGTACTGGCGAACGCCGTCTCACCGGTGTCGAGGTTGATCAGCGTGAAGTAGAGCCACGGCCCCTGCGCCGGGTTGATCGCCGCCCGCAGGGTCTCCTTGGTCGGCGAGTTGATCGGCGTCGGCGGGAGGCCCTTGTTCTTGTAGGTGTTGTACTGCGAGTCCATCTCGCGCTGCTCGGGCGTCGTGAACACGCCGCCGTCCTTGCCGACCACGTAGTGGATGGTCGAGTCCATCTGGAGCTTCATCCCGATCCGCAGCCGGTTGTAGATCACCCGGGCGACCTTGGCGTAGTCCTGCGGGCGGTTCGTCTCGGCGCCGATGATGCTGGCCACGATCACCGCCTGGTACGGATCCAGCTTCTTGCCCTGCGCGGTCTTCACCAGGTTCAGCTCGTTCGCGTTCTTCGCGTACTGCGCCGTCATCAGCTTCAGCATCGTGTACGCCGTCGCACCCTTCGGCACGTCGTACGTCCCCGGGTACAGGAAGCCCTCGGCGTTGTTGTGCGCGTACGCCGGCAACCCGAGCGAAGCGGGCTTCCCGAGCGCGCCCGCTGCGGCGCCGGGCGGCAGCTTCAGCTTCGACTTCTGCAAGGTCTCGCTGACCTCGGCCTTGGTCAGGCCGGACCGGAAACTGATCCGGGTGACCAGGATCGACTTGGCGGTGTCCAGCATCAGGTCGAGCGCGGCCTTGGCCGACATCTCCTTGTGCAGCGTGTAGGTGCCGGCCTGGATCTGGAGCGACCGCGAGTCGGCCTTGGCCACCTTCTCGAACGCGCGGGCGCTCTTCACGACGCCCTTCTTCTCCAGGGTGTCCGCGATCGAGGCGGCGGCCTGACCCTTGGCGACCTCGACGACCACCGTTTCCTTGGTGCCGGTGCCGGAGTAGTCCGGCGCGGCGAACATCTGCTCGATCGCGTCCCTGCCCTTGCCGAACCCGATCACTGCGCCCGCGATGAGGGCGCCGACCACCAGCAGCGAGATCAGGCCGGCGAAGCAGCCGAACGCGCGCCGGCCGCGAGCCTTGCGCCGGTTCGCCCGGCGCTCGACCCGGGTCTCCGGGCGCAACCCGAGCCCGGAGCCGAGGTCGTCGCTCTCGCTCAGGTCTTCGTCCAACGACGGTCCGTTCACAGAGGCCTCCCGGGTGGGTTGCCGGTCTCACGCTCGAGGTCGAGCGCGTGTTGCAGAATCACGACCGCGGCGGCCTGGTCGACCACCGCGCGCCGCTTGGAACCCTTCTTTCCCCGTTCCCGCAGCATGCGCTCGGCGGTGACCGTGGTGAACCGCTCGTCCACCAGCCGCACCGTCGTGTCCGCCTTGCCCTCCTGCACCTTTGTCCGCACCAGCTCCGCCGTCTCCCGGATCTTCACCGCGGCCGGCCCCTCGCCCCCGGACAGGGAGCGGGGCAGCCCGACCACGATCTCGAACGCCTCCAGTTCGGCGACGAGTGCAGCGATCCTATCCAGATCGCCGGGCCCTCGGCGGACTGTCTCCACCGGCGTGGCCAGGATTCCGTGCGGATCGCTGCTGGCGACGCCGATCCGGGCGTCCCCGATATCCAGCGCGAGGCGCACGCCCGTTCTCATCAGCCAGTGACGAGTTGGCCGACGGTGTGTTCCACCGCAGCCAGTGCCTCGTCGGAGCCACCGGGATCGGTGCCACCACCCTGGGCCACGTCGTCCTTGCCGCCGCCGCGACCGCCCAGCTTCTCGGCCGCGACCCGGACCAGGTCGCCGGCCTTCAGCCGCCACTCGCGCGCGGTGTCGTTGAGCGCGACCACCACACCGGGCTTGCCGTCGTTCACGCTGAGTACAGCGACCACGGCCGGCTTGTCGCTCGGCATCCGGCCGCGCACGTCGAGGGCCAGCTTGCGCAGGTCCCCGCCGTTCACGCCGTCGGGGGCGCGGTGACCGACGTACTGGACGCCGAAGACGTCTCGCGGGTTGCTCGCCAGCTCGGCCGCGGCCGCGAGGACCTGCGAGGCCCGCATCCGCTCGAGCTCCTTCTCGGCGGCGCGCAGCCGCTCACTCAGGTCGGCGACCTTCGCGGGCAGCTCCTCCGGCCGGGTCTTCAGGTTCTCGCTGAGCAGCCGGACCAGCGCCCGCTCGCGGCCGAGGTAGTGCAGCGCCTCCAGGCCGACGAACGCCTCGATCCGGCGGACGCCCGCTCCGACCGACGACTCGCCGGTGACGGTCAGCGCGCCGACCTGCGACGAGTGCTTGACGTGCGTGCCACCGCAGAGCTCGCGGGACCACGGGCCACCGATCTCGACCACGCGGACCTGCTCGTCGTACGTCTCGCCGAACAGCGCCAGCGCACCCCAGTCCCGGGCCTCCGGCAACGTCATGTACTGCGCCGACACCGGCAGGTCCTTCCGGACGGCGAGGTTCGCGACCTCTTCGATCTCGGACCGGGTCGCCTGATCCAGCGCCGACGACCAGGCGAAGTCGAGCCGCAGATAGCCGGGCTTGTTGTAGGAACCGCTCTGCAGCGCGTTCGGGCCGAGCACCTGGCGCAGCGCGGCGTGGACGACGTGCGTGCCGGAGTGCGCCTGACAGGCCGAGACCCGCCACTCGTGGTTGACCTCGGCGTGCACGTCCTGGCCCGGCTGGACGACACCCTCGAGCACCTCGACCTTGTGCACGATCAGGCCCTTGACCGGGCGCTGGACGTCGAGCACCTTCAGCTTGACGCCGTCGGCAACGATCAGGCCCTCGTCGGCGATCTGGCCACCGGACTCGGCGTAGAACGGGGTCTTCTCCAGCACGACCTCGACGGTCTCACCCTGCTCGGCGGCCGGCGCGACCACGCCTTCCTTCAGCAGGCCACGGACCTGCGAGTCGGTCGCGAGCTCCTGGTAGCCGGTGAACTCGGTGACGCCCTTCTCGCGCAGCTCCCGGTATCCCGAGGTGTCCGCGTGACCGGCCTTCTTCGCCCGGGCGTCCGCCTTGGCCCGCTCGCGCTGCTCCTTCATCAGGGCCTTGAAGCCCTCGGTGTCGACCTGCAGCCCCTGCTCGGCGGCCATCTCGATGGTCAGGTCGATCGGGAAGCCGTACGTGTCGTGCAGCTGGAACGCCTTCGCGCCCTCGAGCTGGTGGGCACCGCCGGACTTGGTCTCGCGGACGGCGACGTCGAAGATGCTCGTCCCGGCCGTCAGAGTCCGGCGGAACGCCTCCTCCTCGGCGTACGCGACCTGGCTGATCCGACCGAAGTCGGCCTCCAGCTCGGGGTACGACTTCTTCATCTGCTCCAGGCTGACCGGCAGCAGCTCGACCAGGCTCGGGTCCTCGTAGCCGAGCAGGCGCATCGACCGGATCGCGCGGCGGAGCAGCCGCCGCAGCACGTAGCCGCCCTGCTCGTTGCCCGGGGTGACGCCGTCGCCGATCAGCATCAGTGCGCTGCGGACGTGGTCGGCGACCACCCGGAACCGCACGTCGTCCACGTGCTCGACGCCGTACTTGCGGCCGCTCAGGTCCGACGCGCGCTCGATCACCGGGTAGATCTCGTCGATCTCGTACATGTTGTCGACGCCCTGCAGCAGGTACGCGACGCGCTCGAGGCCGAGTCCGGTGTCGATGTTCTTCTTCGGCAGCTCGCCGAGGATCTCGTAGCCGTCCTTGCCGCCACCCTCACCGCGGATGTTCTGCATGAAGACCAGGTTCCAGAACTCGAGGTAGCGGTCGCCCGCCTCCCAGTCCCGGTCGGCGCCGAACTCCGGGCCGCGGTCGATCAGGATCTCCGAGCACGGGCCGCACGGTCCGGGGATGCCCATCGACCAGAAGTTGTCCTTCATGCCGAGCCGGACGATCCGGTCGTCGGGCAGGCCGGCGATCCGCTTCCACAGCTCGATCGCCTCGTCGTCGTCGTAGTACACCGACGCGTAGAGCATCGACTCGTCGAAGCCGTAGCCGCCGTCGCGCTGGGACCGGGTGACCAGGTCCCAGGCGTACTCGATCGCCTTCTCCTTGAAGTAGTCGCCGAAGGAGAAGTTGCCGTTCATCTGGAAGAACGTGCCGTGCCGGGTGGTCTTGCCGACCTCGTCGATGTCGAGGGTCCGGACACACTTCTGCACGCTGGTCGCCCGCGCGTACGGCGGCGTCTGCTGGCCGACGAAGTAGGGCACGAACTGGGCCATGCCGGCGACGTTGAACAGCAGGTTCGGGTCCGGCGACGGGAGCGGCGCGCTCGGCACCACGGTGTGGCCCCGGTCCTCGAAGTACTGCAGGAACCGCCGCCTGATCTCACTGGTTTCCATGGGTGTTACCGGTAGTCCTCACGCGTGTCCGGGTGGTTTGTGGGTGGGGCCGGAGGCATGACGCTGTTGGTGTCGATGCCGAGGGAGTCGCGCAGTTCGGTCTCCCGCTCGTCCATGCCCTCACGGACCTGGTCGCCGAAGTGCCGGACCGCGGCGGCGAGCTTGGCCGCGGACTCCTGCATGCTCTCCGGGGTGAGCACCTGAACACGCTTCTTCAGCCGGGTGACGGCGTACACGCCGACGACGATCCCGATGATCAGCCAGAAGATCCGCTTCACCGTTTCTGCGCCTTCCGCTCGGCCTTCATCTCTTCCTTCACCCGTCGGCTGACGTCCTTGCGCTGCTGGTCACCGAGCGCGCGACGGACGCCGTAGCTGAAGGCGGCCGCCTTCACCAGCGGACCGCCGGCGGTGGCCGAGAACAGCGACATCAGCGCGGCCGCGTTGGTGGTCACCGTGGTCGCGTTGTCGGTGATGGTGTCCACCTTGGCCAGCTGAGCGTTCGTGGTGGTCACGGTGGTGGTCACCTCGCCGAGCAGCGGGATGGTCTCGTCGGAGACGCCTTTCACCAAGATCCGGGTCTCGTCGAAGACCTTGCCCAGCTTCAGGATCGGATAGGCCAGCAGGCCCACCAGGATGAGCAGCGCGCAGGCGGCTATCAACCCCGCGACTTCACCGACGCTCATGGAAACGATCCACCTTCCGTTGCGACCTCGTGGACCGCCCGACCTTATCGCGCGCCACTACCGCACTCCGCTCCAGGACACCATCCCTCACATCACAGTCGCTCACCAAACCGCGACAGCACGTCACCCCGCGGCGACGGTCAGGAGCTGCCGTTCTCGCAGGCGACACCGTCGCCGTTGTGGTCGAGCGCTACCGAGTAGCCCGGATCACCGCGGTGCAGGGGCGCCTTGCCGGCTGCCCGGACCTCGGCGCAGTCCTTGTACACCACCGCTGTGGGGGTGGTCGAGCTAGGTGTCGTCGAGCTAGGTGTCGTCGGACTCGGCGACGTTGGGCTCGGTGTCGTCGGACTGGGTGTCGTTGAGCTCGGCGCCGTAGGGCTGGGCCTCGTTGGGCTGGGCGTCGTTGGGCTGGGCGTCGATGTGGCCGGTTTCGTTGGGGCCGGAGTCGTCGAGGTGGGTTTCGACGGGGTGGTTTTCGCCAGGGTGGTCGGCCGGACCGGAGTGCTGGACCGGCTCGGCCCCGAGAGCGGGCCTGACCACGGTGGGGCCGGCGCGCTGGGGGTCGGCGTCGGCCGCGTCGACGGGAACCAGGGGGTGGTGACCGGCAGCAACGGCTTCCCTACCGGGAGACCCGGCCGCTTGCCCGACCGCATCGTACCCGAGGTCCGCTCGACCTGCGGGCTGAACAAGGTCGTGCTCGGTGGTGCCTGGATAGTTGCCGAGTCATGTGACCCGAACGGAACGAAGAACAATATGCCGGCCAGTGCGACCACGACCGCGGCGAGTGCGCCCAACTTCAGGGCCGGTAGCCGCCGGCGGCTGTGTCGCGGACCGGAACTGCGGATATGTCGTCCGAGGTGGAACTGCAACACGTGCTAACCCTTCACCCCCAGGCCGAGAGGCAGCCTACCTACTCGAACGCTTCAATCGAAGCTCACCGCGAGTGCCTGAACGGTGCCATCCGGTGCCCAGGCCAGCTCCATCGTGTCGACGTGGTCGCTGGTCCGGCTCACTCGCGGTCCCTGAGGATCTTGCGGATGTTGGCGACGCGGTCGGCATACGCCGCTTCGCCGCCGCGGCGGGTGGGCTTGTAGTAGTCGGTGCGGTCGACGACGTCGGGGGCGTACTGCTGCGGGACGATGCCGCGCGGGTCGTCGTGGGAGTACTGGTACGACGAGCCGTGGCCGATCTTCTTGGCTCCGGCGTAATGGGCGTCGCGCAGGTGGGGTGGGACCGGGCCGACCTTGCCGGCCTTCACGTCCGCGATGGCGGCGTCCACGGCCATGATCACGGCGTTGGACTTCGGCGCCAGGGCCAGCGCGACGACGGCCTGGGCGAGGTTGATCCGCGCCTCGGGCATGCCGATCAACTGGACTGCCTCGGCCGCGGCCACCGCGACACCGAGCGCGGTCGGATCCCCCATGCCGATGTCCTCGCTGGCGGAGATCACCAGCCGGCGGGCGATGAACCGTGGATCCTCGCCGGCCTCGATCATCCGCGCCAGGTAGTGCATCGCCGCGTCCACGTCCGAGCCCCGGATCGACTTGATCATCGCCGACGTGACGTCGTAGTGCTGATCTCCGGCCCGGTCATACCGCACCGCGGCCCGGTCGACCGCGGTCTCCAATGTCTTCAAGTCGATGACCTTGGCGCCTTTCGCCCGTGCTCCCCCGGCGGCGGCCTCCAGATAGGTCAGCGCGCGCCGCGCATCGCCCCCGGCCATCCGCAGCAGATGCGCCCGCGAGTCCTCGGCGAGCTCGAATTCTCCGTTCAATCCGCGCTCGTCGGTCAACGCCCGGTCGAGGAGCGTCGAGATGTCGTCGTCGGTCAGAGATTCCAGGGTGAGCAGGAGACTCCGCGAGAGCAGCGGCGAGATGACCGAAAAGAACGGGTTCTCGGTGGTCGCCGCGACGAGCGTCACCCAGCGGTTCTCCACGCCGGGAAGGAGCGCGTCCTGCTGAGCCTTCGTGAACCGATGCACCTCGTCGATGAACAACACGGTCTCGACCGTCCCGGTCCCGCGGGACAGATCCCGGCGGGCGCCGTCGATCACCTGCCTGACGTCCTTCACCCCGGCCGTGACAGCCGACAACTCCACGAACTTCCGGTTGGTCTGATGCGACACGACCGCCGCGATCGTCGTCTTCCCCGTCCCCGGCGGGCCCCAGAGCAGCAGCGACATCGGCTGGTCACCCTCCACCAGCCGCCGCAACGGCGACCCGGGTGCGAGCAGGTGCTGCTGCCCGACCAGCTCGTCAAGACTGCGCGGGCGCATCCGGACGGCCAACGGAGCCGCCGTATGGTCCACGTCCGCCAGACTCCCGCCGCCCCTGGCCGGCGCCGGCGCTCCCGGAAGGTCGAACAACCCATCACTCACGTCCCGAGCCTATCCGCCGGCACCGACAGCGCGGGCATCCATCACTCCGGCGCTACAGCTGCGCGCCTGCTCGCCGTGCCGCCGAACGCGGGGCAAGACCAGGTGCCAGGTGCCGCTGCGGCGGAGCAGCACCTGGGTGGGGATCTGCAGCGCGATGATCGTGACCACCGTGATCACCGGCTCCATCGCAGGTACGACGGGAATCGGCAGCGTGTACGCGACGACGACCCGGATCACGGCGTCGAGGACGGACGTGATGCCCCAGAGCACCGTGATCCTCCGCCAGGCCCGCCGGAACCGTGGATCCTCGTCCCACAGCCGGTCCATCACGGCCGCCCGCCGAGAGAAGATCGCGCGGGTGAACGTGTAGCAGAGCGGTTGCGGATGCCGGAGGGACCACAGCGTGATCCCGGCGAACGGGAGGCTGATCCAGGCGTTGCGAACGAGCAGGAGCCGGGCATCCCCACCCAGGACCGCCACCACCGCGCTCCCCAGCATGCTGACGATCACCGCCACGCCCAGGAGATCGGTACGGCGGCGACGCGCGATCGAGATCCCCGCACTGATCAGGCCGGGCACGGTGCCGGCCAGCAGAGCGGACACGTTGCTCGCGCCGGCGGCTCGGAGGCCGTAGTAGAGCGCGAGCGGTGTGGCTATGTCGAAGACAAGAAACCGGACGCGGTCGCGGGTGCGGGACATGACCCGAGACTCGCCCGCCGGGCCGGTGCCCGGCATCGGGCGGACGGCTGCGGCCGATCAGACCAAAGTCGAAGGTCTACGCCTTCTGGTCCGGCTTCTCTTCGTCCTCGTCCGCGTCACGCAGCTCTTCGGGCAGCTCGTCCGCGTCGTCGTCCGCGTCACGGAGCTCCTCAGGAAGCTCGTCCTCGTCGTCCGCGTCGCGGAGCTCCTCGGGGAGGTCGTCCTCGTCGAACTCCTCGGGGAGGATCTCCTCCGACTCCGCCACCGACTCCGGTTTGATCGCGTTGCGGAGGCGACCCAGGATCCGGTCCGCCTCGGTGCCGAACGGGTTGTCGTTGACCAGGTAGGTCCAGGTCGCGGTCGGACGCGGGATGCCACTGGCCTCCTCGTCCAGACCGTCCGCGGTGATCTCGGCGTCCTGGAAGGTCTCGACAGCGTCTGTCCACGCGTCCGCGATCAGCGTGTCGAACGACGCGATCGCCGACTTGTTGAACTCGTCGATCGGCTTCAGATGCACGATGCCGCCGGCCAGCGACCGCAGGTGAATCCCCTCGCGGAGATCCGCCAGGTACGCCAGGTGGTCCGTCCAGCGCCGGTCGAGGTGACTCAGCACGATCCTCCGGGCCGCGTCCTTCACCACGTCCTCGCCGACCTCGTCGACCAGTTCGTCGTACCGCTCCTTGGCCCGCTCGGCCAGTTCCTCGGCCGCGAGGTCGTCGACCAGCACCTTCTCCCGGGTGTCGAGCAGGATGGCCCGCTGCTGACCGGTCAGCCGGTGGTACTGCCACGTCGTCCGGTGCAGCTCGGCATTCGCGCCGTCGGCGACCCGCTGTGCACCCTCGAGCATCCCGACAGACTTCCGGTCCGTCAGCCGGCCACTCTCGTCCGGATGCGGCCGCAGACCGGACGAGACGGAGTACCGCGTCACGAGCTCGTCGGCGAGGCTGGCGAAGAACAGCGTCCCACCTGGGTCGCCCTGCCGCCCGGCGCGCCCACGCAGCTGGTCGTCCAGCCGGCGCGAGGCGTGCAGACCGGTCCCGATCACGTAGAGGCCGCCGAGCTCGATGGCCTTGTCCTTGTCGTGCGACTCGTCCTTGCCGCCCAGCCGGATGTCCGTACCGCGACCGGCCATCTGCGTCGACACGGTCACCGTCCCCGGCACACCGGCCTCGGCGATGATCGCCGCCTCCTCGGCGTCGTTCTTCGCGTTCAGTACCACGTGCGGGACCTCGGCCGCCTCGAGCCGGTCGCTGAGTTGCTCGGACTCCTCCACGCTGTGCGTGCCGATCAGGATCGGCCGCCCGGTCTCGTGCACCTCGGCGATGTGCTCAACCAAGGCCACGTTCTTCTGCTTGGCGGTCAGATACAGGCGGTCCGGGTCGTCCTTGCGGATGTTCGGCTTGTTCGGCGGTACGACGGCGACGTCGACCTCGTAGAACTCCTGCAGCGACTCCCCGACGACGACCGCCGTACCGGTCATGCCGCACAGAGTCTTGTAGCCCTTGACCAGCGCCTGCACGGTGATGCTGTCCAGCACCTCACCGGAGTCGCTGACCGGCACGGCCTCCTTCGCCTCGACGGCGGCCTGCAGACCGTCGGGCCAGCGCTGCAGCTTGGCGATCCGGCCGCGGTTGTTGTTGATCAGGCTGACCTTGCCGTCGCGGACCAGGTAGTCGACGTCCTTGCGCAGCAGCACCTCGGCGTGCAGCGCGACGTTGATCTGGGTCAGCCGGTCGAGGTTGTCGTCCTCGTACAGGTTGATCCCGCCGAGCGTCTCCTCGACCTTGTCCGTGCCCCTGTCGGTCAGCGCGACCGTCCGGCCGTCGCCGTCGATCTCGTAGTCCACGCCCGCGCGCAGCGTCCGGACCAGCTGGACCACGTCCTCGTCCAGTTCCTCGGTCCGGGTCGCACCGGCCAGCACCAGCGGCACCCGTGCCTCGTCGATCAGCACCGAGTCCGCCTCGTCCACCAGCGCCACGTCCGGCTCGACCGTGACCCGATCGGCGACATCGGTGACGAGCCGGTCGCGCAGTACGTCGAACCCGATCTCGCTCACCGGCGCGTAGCAGACATCCGCCTCGTACGCCGTACGCCGCTCCTCCGGCGTGGACGCCTGGCCGATGTGCGACACCGTCACGCCGAGCAGTTCGTACACCGGGCCCATCCACTCGGCGTCGCGGCGCGCGAGGTAATCGTTCACCGCGAGCACGTGGACCTTGCGGCCACCAACGGCGTACCCGGCGGCGGCGAACGCACCGGCCAGCGTCTTGCCCTCACCGGTGGCCATCTCGACCACGCGGCCCTGCAGCATCGCCAGCGCGCCGACGACCTGGCCGTCGAACGCCCGCTCGCCGATCGTCCGCTGGGCCGCCTCCCGCGCCAGCGCGAGGAACTCGATCTGCTCGTCCTCGTGCAGCCCGCCGGTGGTGCGCAGCTCCGCGACCGCCTCGGTGAGCTCCTCGTCGGTCAGGGGCAGGACCGATTCCTCCGCCTCGCCGACCAGCTGGGTGAGCCGCTCGTACGGGCCGAGATCGATCGAGCCGGGGCGCTGCAGCAGCCGGCGGAAGCGGGACGCGATTTTCAGGGCCATGATCCGGAAACGTACAGCGTCGGACTGTCGTTCCGCGCGTCAGGTCACGGTGTCCACTCGTACGGCGTGGTGGTCGTGACACCGTACAGACCCAGCTTCTGCAGGATGGGGCGGGAGTCCTCGGACGCGTCCACACGGAGGAACTCGTATCCACGCTCCTTCGCCAGCCGGGCCCGGTGCACCAGCAGCGCGCTGTACAACCCCTGCCGCCGCCACTCCGGCAACGTCCCGCCACCCCACAGGCTGGCGAACCCGGTCCCGGGGTGGAACCGGACCCACGCGGCCGACACCGCCGGCCCGTCCGCCCCCTTCAGCGCGTCTTCGACCAGGAACACCGACAACCGGTCGGGGAACATCCGCGCCTCGGCCGCCAGCCGCTCCACGATCCGATCCAGCCCGTCGTGCCACAACGTGTCGGTGAGTACGCCGATCCGGTGGTAGTCCTGCGGTCCGTCGACCTCCCGCAACCGCACCTTCGACGGCAAGGCCGACGGCCGCTCCAGGATCCGGTCCACCTCGCCGAGGATGAGCGTCTCCGGCTCCTCCCGGCTGAACCCGGCCCGGACCAGGCGCTCACCGAGGTCGGGGGGTTCGTCGTACGCGTACGTCTTCCACTCGAACGGCAGGCCACGGTCACGGAAGAACGCCACCTGGTCCGCGATCACCGCGTCCGGGTCGTCGCCCAGACCGCGCGGCGTCTCGACGAACCCGGCGCCGTCGGGCCCGTCGTCGTACGAGCGATGAACCAGGCCGTCGTGCTCCTGCTTCCAGCCGGGGATGGCATCGGCGTCCGGCAGCCGGATCCGGCGGTGGAACACCTCGAGCAACTCGTCAGGCGTCATCCGCACATCGTGCCCGATCGACTACCAGAAATCACCAGGCTCGAAAGTAAACCAGTTGGCAACTGGTGTCGTCCAAGTAGTTGTCCATACAAGGGGGAACACCATCATGAACATCCACCACATCACACCCAAGACGATCCTCGCCGCACTCGCGGTGATGGCAGTCCCGGCCGCCGCGTTCGCCGCGCCGGCCTTCACCGGATCATCCACCGCACCCCGTACCGCCTCGACCACCACGGTCGCCGCCGCCTCCTGCCCGAGCGGCTGGGGATCGTTGCCCGAGGCAAACAGCCGGATGACGCCGGCACCGGTCACCAGCGTCCGCACCGGCCGGCACGCCTGCTTCGACCGGCTCGTCGTCACCGTGGACGGCCCAGCCGCTGGGTACGACGTTCGCTACGTCAAGAACGTCTACACCGACGGCGCCGGCTTCCTGGTCCCGCTCCGGGGTGGCGCGAAACTGCAGATCGTCGTTCGCGCCCCGTCGTACAGCTCGGCCGGCACGACGACGTACCGGCCGAAGAACCCGAAGGAGCTGACGAACGTCGCCGGCTACAGCACGTTCCGCCAGGTCGCGTCCGCCGGCAGCTTCGAGGGCCAGACGACGATCGGCCTCGGCGTCCGCGCCCGGCTCCCGTTCCGTGTCTTCACGCTCGCCGGGCCGGGCTTCGAGACGCGCCTCGTGATCGACGTCGCGCACCACTGGTAAGCCCCCACCTCGCGGTCGCCCGGTTCCCCCACCGGGCGACCGCTTTCGCCTTCTACAGCACGCGATTGAGTAGGTCGAAGAAAGTGTTCGCCAGCACCAGCTCGTAGGGATCACCGAGCATCGGCGCGAGTTCGGCCATGTCGGACGGTGTCCACGACCAGGCACCGATCCCGCCCGCGATGAAGAGCGGGCCCGCACCGTCCCAGTTCGCGATCTTCGCATCGAGCGCGGCCTTGTACTCGGCAGCCTTGCCGGGTGCGCCCCAGATCCCGATGACCGGCAGTCCGCCGCGCCGGACCAGCAGTGGGTCGCCGTCCCACGACTGGATGATCCCCTTCACCGGGGTGTGGTCGGCGTACCCCTTGGCGATCTCCTCCGGGAACGGCACCCACTGGCCGTTCTGGCGGTTGTTGTACGCGTAGACCTGATCCATCCCGGTGCGGCGCATGAAGTCGCCGGACATCTTCAGGTACGACGTCAACTGGTCGGCAGGCCAGGAGCCGGGATAGGTGTAGCCCCCACCGGAAGGACCACAGACCAGCAGGTCATTGGCCGTCGCGGTCCGCTGGAAGTAGCTGAACAGCCCCGGCCCGGTCTCCGCAAGCAGCGGGCTGATCGTCCAGTTGGCCAGCGCCTCGCCGCGTTTCGGGTCGTCCCAGATGTCGCGCATCCGGCGCTGGCAGTACTGGATGTTGTCGCCCTCGCCGAAGGTCAGCGTCACGTAGACCTTGTTCTTCGGCTTGGTGATCCGCCGTACCGGCCGGACCTTGTCCGAGATCGGCGCCGTGAACCCGGCGTGGACGGTCCCGTTCATGTAGAAGTCGGCCGCGATCACCGGCGAACCACCCTTCGAGGCGAGGTCGACGCCGTCCCACTCACCGGAGACGTCGTTGGCGAACCAGCCCATGTACGGCGCCAGCGGCGGGTACTTGGCGTAGTGCTCGATGAGCAGGTCCCCGGTCTCGCCGCCCGGCGGTAGCCAGCTCACCAGGGCTTTGGTGGCCACCACGTAGTCGCGGAAGTACGGGAACGGCTCGATCCGGGTCGGTGCGGTGTCGGTGGCCGCGATCAGGTACTGGTTCCACATCTCCACGGTCACGACCAGCGACGTCGTACCCGCGGGCGGCGCGATGCGGTAGATCCAGTAGTTGCCGCCGTCGGCGAACCGGTTGCCCTCACCACCGATCGACGAGTGCGAGCCGTCGAACAGGTAGGGCGCCTCCTCGGGCGTGTTCGGGGCGAAGTGGGCGATCTCGGTGCCGTTCGCCTTGATCGATACCGAGAGCACCGAGGCACCCCAGCCGTCGTCGCCGAACGAGTCGGCGAACCGGACATACACGGCCTCCTTGCCGAGCTTGGCTGAGACGTCCAGGTCGTAGGTGCCGCGGTTCGACGAGTCCCGGATCTGCCGGGTCTCGCGCGCGATCTCCTGCCAGACCACGTTCTCGACGTTGACGACCATGGTCGGCGGGAGGCCGGCGAGCAGTTGGTGGGTGACCCGCGGGAACAGGTTGTCGAGCTGCCACCGATAGGTCTTCACGCGGTCGGCGTCGAACATCCCGCGCAGGTCCTTCACGATCCGCAGCCCGTGCGCCTTGGCCTGATCGGCGTCGGCGACGACCGCGTTCTCCAAGCCGGCCAAGGTGGTCGCGACGTTGAGCGAGTCGGGTACGTCGGGGTCGTGCACGATCGCACCGCGGATCCGGCTGCGGTACTTGGCGACCAGGTCCAGCGGGTTCGCGTACAGCTTGGTGGGCAAGTGCATGTCGGCCAGCCACTTGGCGTCCGGCGTACTCATGGTGCCCGTGTCGTAGAGGAAGTACAGCTCGGGCTGAGTGCGATTGACGACGCCTTGCAACGTTGTCAGCAGGGTCTGATCGCCACCGCTGAGCTTGCTGACGTCGCCGTAGTCCAGGTGTTTCGGGCGGTTGAACACCGGCAGGAGCCGGGAGCCGCTTCCGGTCGTGAGATCGGCGGCGTTCGCGCTGGCGGTGAGGCCCGGAAGCAACCCGAACCCACCCGCCGTCACCGCGCCACTGCCCGCCAGGAACGCACGTCTCGAGACCATCGTGACCACTCCCTGAGGTTGACATCGATGTCAAATCAGCCGGGAGATTAGCAACGTCGCGACGCTGTGTACATAGCTCACTACAACGTCGGCCAAGGCAATTTGGAATCGTTTCCGGACAGAGTCATGTCGGCTTCCTTCCTCCCACCTGTGCACACCAGGCGGCGGCACCGCAGACTACGAGCCGGCAGGCGACTGGTGCCAGGCAATATGTGTTCGGTCCAACTGACTGGAGAGTGCGATGACCTTCTCGATCGTGGCGTTTGATCCGGCTTCCGGCTCGTGGGGTATCGCGGTCGCATCGAAGTTTCTGGCGGTGGGCGCGGTGGTGCCCTGGGGACGGGCCGGTGCCGGCGCTGTCGCTACCCAGGCCGCGGCGAACCTTTCGTACGGACCAAGCGGCCTCGATCTGCTGGCCGACGGTCTTCCGGCTGATCAAGTGGTGGCGAAACTGACGAACGCCGACGACGATCGCGAGCACCGGCAGGTTGGCACCGTCGACGCCCAGGGGCAGGGCGCGACCTTCACGGGCGGATCATGCCTGGACTGGGCGGGCGGCCAGGCCGGTGACGGGTTTGCGATCCAGGGCAACATCCTGGCCGGTCCGCATGTGGTGGCTGCCATGGCGGACGCCTGGAAGGCGTCTGTCGGTGAGACGTTCGAGCGACGGCTGCTGGCGGCGCTAGCAGCCGGTGACCACGCCGGTGGAGACCGCCGTGGCCGCCAGAGTGCGGCGCTGCGCGTGTGGCGCGAAGGGGCGGCGTACGGCGGGGTGCTCGACAGCGCCATCGACCTACGCGCCGACGATCACCGCGCACCCATCGACGAACTCGGCCGCCTGCTCGACCTCCACGACCTGTACTTCGGCAAGCCCGACCCAGCGACCTTGCTGCCACTTGAAGGAGAACTGGCCACCGAGGTAGCCGCCAGACTGGAGTCCCTCGGCTACCCCGCCGCCACCAGCCTCGCCGAGGCAATCGACACCTGGGCCGGCACGGAGAACTTCGAAGAGCGCCTGGTCCCCGGCAAGCTCGACCCGGTGATCCTGGCCCAACTCCGCCGCCAGACCCAGTAGTTCTCTACCAGGCCCGCTTCAGGATCTCGGTGGTCTCGGCCAGGCTGAGGCCGGCCTGGCGGGCGGCTCGGGCTAGGGCGGTTGCCGCCGCGCGGGTCTCCTCGTCGTCGACCTGGCTGCGGGACGCCAGTACAAACGTGCCGTTGCGCCCGCGCGTCTCGACCAGCCGGTCGGCCTCGAGCTCCTTGTAGGCCCGCGCGACCGTGTTCACCGCCAGCCCCAGATCCAGCGACAGTTGGCGAACTGTCGGCAGCCGTGTCCCCCGCGCCAGCTCGCCGGCCCGGATCAACGCCTCGATCTGCGCACGCACCTGTTCGTACGGCGGCGTGATCCCCACCGGATCCACCGAAATGTCCATCCGCTCACCATGCCGGATCGGCGGCCCCGGGGGAATTCAGCCGGCCGGGTTCAGGCGAAGTCTTCCGCGGTGTAGGGCTTCTGTTCGACCAGGACCAGCCAGTTGCCCGAGTTGTCGCGCAGTACCGCCTCCACGCCGTACGGGCGATCGGCCGGCTCCTGGATGTACTCGACCCCCTTGGCGACCAGGTCGGCGAACGTCTTGTGGCAGTCGTCGGTGGCGAGGCCGACACCGTGCATCGAGCCTTTCGCCATGATCCGCTGGATCCAGCCGGCCGACTCCTCGTCGAGAGGCGGGCCGGGCAGCATCAGCGCCAGTTCCAGCTCGGGATGGTCGGCCTGGTGCACCGTGCACCAGCGGAAGTCCTCGCTGAGGGTGATGTCCTCCCCCAGCACGAACCCGAGCTTGTCGGTGTAGAACGCCTTCGCCTCGTCGATGTCGTTCACATAGACGGTCACCAGGCTGACGTTGGTGATCACGGCTCCTCCTCTTGGTCGTCGTGAGTACGACGGTAGGCGGCAGCCACCCCTGGTTGCTTCTCCGGAATTGCGGAGTTCAGCCCGAGCATGAACACGAAGCAACCCGGGATCCGCGCGCCGGTCTGCGTCCGCTGGTACTCGGTCGGCGTCATCCCGACGAGCTCGGTGAAGCGCTGCGAGAACGACCCCAGACTGCTGTACCCGACCAGCCCACACACCTCGGTCACGGTCAGGTTCGTCGCCCGCAACAGATCAGTCGCGCGCTCGATCCGCCGCCGGGTGACGTACTGCATCGGCGTCTCGCCGTACTCGGCCGCGAAGCATCGCAGGAAGTGGTACTTCGACACCCCAGCAGCCGCCGCCAGCCCGGCCAGGTCGAGCGGCTCCGCATAGTTGCGATCAGCAACATCCCGCGCACGCCGCAGATGCCCCAGCAGCCCCACCGGTACGACGATCGCCACCCTCCGAGCCTAGGCCCAGAACGGACTTTCGGCGGGTGCCGAAAGCTTGGAGCTCCCCTCACGCCCGACAAGACCTGGGTACGAGCGCAACCGGCCCAACCGTCATGAGCGCTACTGCTTGGCGTCGTCCTTCTTCTCGGGCTTGGCGTCGACGCCGGCCTCCTTGCGCTGCTCCGGCGTGATCGGCGCCGGCGCGCCGGTCAGCGGGTCCAACCCGCCGCCGGACTTCGGGAAGGCGATCACGTCGCGGATCGACTCGGTGCCGGCCAGCAGTGCGGTGATCCGGTCCCAGCCGAACGCGATCCCGCCGTGCGGCGGCGCGCCGAACTTGAACGCGTCGAGCAGGAACCCGAACTTCTCGGTCGCCTCCTCGTCGGTCAGACCCATCACCTTGAAGACCCGCTTCTGCACGTCCTCGCGGTGGATACGGATCGACCCGCCACCGATCTCGTTGCCGTTGCAGACGATGTCGTACGCGTACGCCAGGGCCGAACCCGGATCGGTGTCGAACGTCTCCAGCGAATCCGGCTTCGGCGAGGTGAAGGCATGGTGTACGGCGGTCCACGCGCCGGACCCCACCGCGACGTCACCGGCGGCGGTCGCCTCGTCGGCCGGCTCGAACAGCGGCGCGTCGACGACCCACACGAACGACCAGGCCGACTCGTCGATCAGCCCGCCGCGGCGGCCGATCTCCAGCCGGGCCGCACCGAGAAGCGCCCGCGACGACTTCACCGGACCGGCAGCGAAGAAGATGCAGTCCCCCGGCTTCGCGCCGACGTGGTCGGCGATTCCGGCGCGCTCTTCGTCCGACAGGTTCTTCGCGACCGGACCGCCCAGCTCACCGTCCTGGCCGACAAGGACATAGGCCAGACCACGCGCACCGCGCTGCTTGGCCCAGTCCTGCCATGCGTCCAGCTGCTTCCGCGGCTGGTCGGCGCCACCTGGCATCACGACGGCACCGACGTACGGCGCCTGGAACACCCGGAACGGCGTGTTCTTGAAGTACTCCGTGCACTCCACCAGTTCGAGGCCCATCCGCAGATCCGGCTTGTCGCTGCCGAACCGCGCCATCGCCTCGGCGTACGTCATCCGCGGGATCGGCGTCTGCACGTCGTACCCGACGAGCTTCCACAGCGCGGTCAGGATCTCCTCGGACAGCGCGATGATGTCGTCCTGGTCGACGAAGCTCATCTCGATGTCGAGCTGGGTGAACTCCGGCTGCCGGTCGGCGCGGAAGTCCTCGTCGCGGTAGCAGCGGGCGATCTGGTAGTACCGCTCCATCCCGGCCACCATCAGCAGCTGCTTGAACAGCTGCGGCGACTGCGGCAGCGCGTACCACGAGCCGGGCTGCAGCCGGGCCGGGACCAGGAAGTCCCGCGCGCCTTCCGGCGTCGACTTGGTCAGCGTCGGCGTCTCGATCTCGACGAAGTCGTGGTTCGCGAGCACCTCCCGGGCCGCGCGGTTCACCTGGCTGCGCAGGCGGAGCGCCGAACCGGGGCCCTGGCGGCGCAGGTCGAGGTACCGGTACTTCAGCCGGACCTCCTCGTTCACCGGGGTCGTGTGGTGCTCCTCGACCGGGAACGGCAGCGGGGCGGCCTCGTTCAGCACCTCGACCTCTTCGGCGATGACCTCGATCTCACCGGTCGGCAGGTTCGGGTTCGCGTTGCCCTCGGGGCGCGGGGAGACGACGCCGACGACCTTCAGGCAGTACTCCGAGCGCAGGCCGTGCGCGGCGTCCTCGTCGCGGATGACGACCTGGACGGTGCCGGTGGAGTCGCGCAGGTCGAGGAACGCCACGCCGCCGTGATCGCGCCGCCGCGCCACCCAGCCCGCCAGGATCACGGTCTGCTCGGCGTTCTCGGCGCGCAACGAGCCTGCGGAATGGGTACGGATCACGAGTTCTCCTGAGGGGTGTCGATCTGAGGTCGTACGTCGGCCGCCGGAGGCGTCCAGGTGGCCGGGTCGGCGGGCACCTGCTCGCCGCTGCGGATGTCCTTCATCTCAGGGCCGTTCTCGGTGCTGAACAGCACGAACGGGATCCCACGCCGGTCCGCGAACCGGATCTGCTTGCCGAACTTCGCCGCCGCCGGCGCCACCTCGACCGGGATCCCCCGGCTCCGCAGCTGCGCGGCCGTCCGCATCGCGTCGGCCCGGTCCTCCTCGGCGTTCAACGCGACCAGCACGGCGGTCGGCGTACTGCGGCTGCCCTTGAGCAGCCCCTGGCTGACCAGCCGGTGCACCAGCCGGGACACACCGATCGAGATCCCGACGCCCGGGTACGTCGTCTTGCCATCGGAGGCGAGTGAGTCGTACCGCCCACCGCCACCCACCGACCCGAACGACTCCTGGCCGACCAGGTAGATCTCGTAGACCGCGCCGGTGTAGTAGTCCAGGCCGCGGGCGATCCGCAGGTCGGCCATCAGCAGACCGGGCGCGTGCTCGGCGGCCGCGGCCATCACCTGGCTCAGCTGCTCGAGGCCCTCGTCCAGCGTGGGGTGCTCGACACCGAGCGCGCGGACCTGGTCGGCGAACGACGTGTCCGTGCTGGAGATGTCGGCCAGTTGCACCGCAAGCCGAGCCTGCTTGTCGGTCGCGCCGGCCTCGATCAGGCGCTCGACCACCTTTTCCGGGCCGATCTTGTCGATCTTGTCGACGATCCGCAGCACCGTGGTCACGTCGTCCAGGCCGAGTCCGCGGTAGAACCCCTCGGGGATCTTGCGGTTGTTCACCTTGATCACGAACTCCGGCACCGGCAGCTTGCGCAACGCGTCCGCGATCACCAGCGGGAGCTCGACCTCGTAGTGCGTCGGCAGCTCGCCGCTGTCGACGATGTCGATGTCGGCCTGGGTGAACTCGCGGTAGCGGCCCTCCTGCGGGCGCTCACCACGCCAGACCTTCTGGATCTGGTAGCGGCGGAACGGGAAGACCAGCTTGCCGCTGTGCTCCAGCACGTAGCGGGCGAACGGCACGGTCAGGTCGAAATGCAGCCCGAGCGCCGCGTCCTCGTCGGCTCCGGCGGCCAGGCGCCGTACGCCGTAGATCTCCTTGTCGGCGTCCTCGCCCTGGTTGGACAAGCGCTCGACCGGCTCCACCGCTCGCGTCTCGATCGACGCGAACCCGTGCAGTTCGAAGGTCTCCCGGATCACGTCGAGGAACCGCTGCTCGACGATCCGGTCTGCGGGCAAAAACTCGGGGAACCCACTCAGCGGGCTGAGTTTGATCATTTGGCCTTGCTCATATCGGTTGAATCTCCAGGTCCTGCAAGTAGGGGTTGGTCGCCTTCTCCCGGCCGATCGTGGTCTGGCCACCATGACCCGGCAGGACGACGATCTCGTCGCGCATCGGCAGGATCTTGGTGGCCAACGTATGCAGCATCGTCGGATGGTCGCCCCCCGGCAGATCCGTCCGGCCGATCGACCCGGCGAACAACACATCACCGGAGAAAAGAACCGCGGGCACGTCTTCCGGCCCGTCGTACGGCGTGGTGAACGTGACCGACCCTCTGGTGTGGCCAGGGGTGTGGTCGACGGTGAAGGTCAGGCCGGCGAGCTCGAGGCTCCGGCCGTCGGTGAGCTCGGCGACGTCGTCCGGCTCGGCGAACTCGTGCTTCCCCCCGAGCAGCATTCGCGCCGTTTCCGGGCTGAGCCCGGCCATCGGGTCCGACAGCAGGTGCCGGTCGTCCGGGTGGATCCAGGCGGTCGCGTCGTACGTCCCGCAGACCGGGAGTACGGAAAACATGTGGTCGATGTGACCGTGGGTGAGCAGTACGGCGACGGGTTTGAGCTTGTTCTCCCGGACGACCTCTTCGACGCCCGCGGTCGCGTCCTGACCGGGGTCGATGACGATGCATTCCGCGCCCTGGCCGGTGGCGACGACGTAGCAGTTCGTACCCCACGAACCCGCGGGGAACCCGGCGATGAGCACGACAGACCTTCCTGAAACGGTTCCGGACCACCCAAGGCTACCGGTGCGCGGGCGGTGAGTTCGAACCGGATTGTGACGCAACACCGTTGCGTCACGGCTGGGAGTTTGTGATTGTTCAGGGATAAGCGTCGGGACAGCGCCCGACGCGCCCAGGCGGACCCTGTTCGCGCGGATGGACCGGGGACTGACCAGAATGGGCACGAGCGCAGTGCATACCGCCGGAAGGGGCGAGTTGTGGCCGGAGAGAGTTGGGGCCGGGTAGCTGAGGACGGAACGGTCTTCGTACGGACCAAGGACGGTGAGCGGGCGGTCGGCCAGTGGCCGGACGCGAACCCCGAGGAGGCCCTCGCCTTCTACACCCGCCGGTACGACGCGCTGGCGTTCGAGGTGGAGCTGCTGGAGCAGCGGGTCCAGGCGGGCACGGTGTCGCCGGACGACGCGCGAGCCGCGGTGAAGAAGGTGACCAGCTCGATCGACGAGGCGCAGGCGGTCGGCGACCTCGACGGCCTGCGGTCCCGGCTGGAGGCGCTCACCCCGCTGGTCGCCCAGCAGCGCGAGAAGCGCAAGGCCGAGCGGGCCGCGAAGGTCGAGGAGGCACGCTCCGCCAAGACCAAGATCGCCACCGAGGCTGAGACCATCGCCGCCGGCACCGACTGGCGGCACGGCGTGACCCGGCTGCGCGAACTGCTCGACGAGTGGAAGGCACTCCCCCGGCTCGACAAGTCCAGCGACGACGAGCTGTGGCACCGGTTCTCCTCGGCGCGGACGACATACACCCGGCACCGTAAGCAGCACTTCGCCGAGCTGTCCTCCAAGCGTGAGGAGGCCGCAGTGGTGAAGGAGCGGCTGGCGGCTGAGGCGGAGACGCTCGCGTCGTCGTCCGACTGGGGTCCGACGTCGGGCCGCTTCCGGGACCTGATGCGGCAGTGGAAGGCCGCCGGCCCGGCGCCACGCGAGGTGGACGACAAGCTGTGGGCGCGCTTTCGGGCCGCCCAGGACACGTTCTTCGGCGCGCGGGACGCCGTACAGGCGGAGGAGAACGCCGAGCAGGTGGAGAACCTCCAGGCCAAGGAGACGCTCCTGGTCGAGATCGAGGCCATCCTGCCGGTCGAGGACGCCAAGGTCGCCCGTGAGCAGCTCCGCGAGCTGCTGGACCGCTGGGACCAGATCGGCAAGGTCCCGCGCGACTCGATGCGCGCCATCGACTCCCGCCTGCGCGCCGTGGAGCAGGCCGTGAAAGCCGCCGAGGACGAGGTCTGGAACCGCAGCAACCCCGAGGCCCGCGCCCGCGCCGAGGCCACGGTCAAGCAACTCCAGTCCCTCATCGCCGACCTGGAGAAGCAGGCCGCCAAGGCCGAGTCCCAAGGCAACGCCCGTAAGGCCACCGAGGCCCGCGAAGCCATCGCCGCCCGCCGCGAATGGCTCACCCAAGCCCAAAACGCCCTCACCGACTTCAGCTAACCCTGTGGATAACCCCCAGCAGCCTTAGGCGGATATCGATCATCCTGCTGGGATGCTTCCTGCCGAACTCCCGTACTACTTCTGTGGAATCCCCTTCCGTGCCCACCAGGTCGGCCGCAAACTCCACTGGCTGCTGGCCCGCGGTGAGATCCGCCAAATCATCCGGGGCGTGTACGTCGACATCCGCGTACTCGACTCACCCGACCTTCGGGCCGACGCGCTGCGCCTGGTTGTCCCGCCAGAGGCCGTGGTGTGTGGTCGGGCTGCTGCATGGCTCCACGGGATCGATACGACTGCTCTCAGCCCCGACCCGACCCTGCGTCCGCAGTGGACCTTCCAACCCCGGCAAACCGTCGAGCTCCGCGGCCTGAAGGTCACGTCCCCGGCCGCGACAGCTATCGAACTCGCGACGCACCTCGAGCGCCCGTTCGCACTGTCGGCAGTCGACGCGCTGCTCCACTCCCGCGTGGTCACCCTCGAAGAACTCAGAACCGCCTCAGCGGCCTACTTCCCCGAGGACGGCAACACCCAGGCTCACCAGATCCTCCGCCACGCTGACCACCGCGCGGCCTCCCCCGCCGAGTCCTGGCTGCGGTTGCGCCTACTGGATGCCGGCTTCGGCCGCCCGGACCTTCAGATCCGCGTAGACGGCCCGTCCCGCACCTACCGCCTAGACCTCGGCTACCCCGACCGCGCTGTGGATGGCCGCCGCCTGGGGCTCGAATACGACAGCGACCAGTGGCATTCGACTGCAAAACAGCAACACCGCGACGAAACTCGCCGCACCGAGCTGGACGCGCTCGGCTGGCACGTGATCTCGGTGCGGCGGCCTGACCTGTGGGGTTCCTATCCCGCACTGGAACTCGCGGTCGGTGCCTTCCTCTGCCAACATCCCCTGCTCCCCCGCCGCTGGTAGCCGACGACCCCGTTCGCCGGACCGAGGGGCTGGCGCGGCGAACGGGGGTTCGAGGGGTTAGCTCGCGGTGGTGGGCTTGCTGCGGCGGTGGTGGATGACGCCGATGGCGAGGGCCAGGAGGAGTGCGGTGGCGGCTGTGAGCGGGAGGATCAGGTCGTTGTAGGTGTCCGTGGGTGTGGTGGCGGTGGTGTCGTAGCCGCCGGCGGTGCCTTGGTCGGAGTAGTGGGTGCCGGGGAGTTTGTTGGAGTAGCGGGTGGAGACGAGGTCCTGGTAGGCGGCGACGGTGATGGGGGCGGTGCCGATGGACTTGGTGGCGGCGGGGTTGAGGGGACGGATCTGGGTGCCGGTGAGGGCGTACCAGGCGCCGATCTGGGGTTCGGTGAAGATCAGGGCGCCACGGGCTGCGGTGCTCATGCGGGCTTCGGTGTTGCCGCTGGCCACATTCACCGGTTGCCACGTGCCGGTCGCCGCGTCGGGGGCGGTGAAGACGGTCAGCGACTGATCGCCTTGGGTGGCGCTAGTTGCGGCGTACCAGAAGGTTGCCACGGGCTCCGAGGCGTCGCGGACGAAGGCCGGATTGAGGGCGTAGATCGCGTGGGTGTCGGGTGCGACGGTGAGTTTGCCCGCAGTCTTCGCGGAGCTTGTGGTGGCGAGTTTGCCGAGCAGGCGGAGGGCGGTCGGTGACTGGGCCGCAGTGGTTGCCTTGGACAACTCACTGGCGGAGACCGGTTGCGGGGTCGCCGCATTCGCACCACCGGCCAACGTCATCAGCAGTCCGAGACCGACGGCCAGTACGGCGGCCGAGCGAAGCAGGATGTTCTTGGGACGGGGCATGGTCAGGCTCCGATCCGGTACAGGGAGTGGGTCCAGGTGAACTGGGAGTTCGACCGGTACCAGTTGTAGGTCGAGTAGTTGTAACGCGGGTCGTCCGGCCAGGGGTTGTAGAACTCGATCGTGGAGTCGGAGGAGTCGTACCCGATGATGTCCATCATGTGACCGCCGCCCGACGTCCAGCCGATCCGCGTCATCACCGGGCGCCCGGCCGCGATCTCGGTGACGAGGGTGCTGAAGCTGAGCGTGGACGAGACGTAGCTGCCGGCGCTGATCCCGATCGAGCGGAACGCCTGCTGGTCGTTCGCCAGCGTGGCCTGGTTGTTCGGGCAGGTCGCGTTCTGACTGTTGCCGAAGGCCAGGTTGCAGAACTGGTTCTGCGAGTACGCGCGTCCGTAGAACGCCGCGATGCTGTTGCCGCTCGCCGCCCAGCACCAGTTCGACTTCTGCTGGGACTGCCCGGTGACGTTCAGGTAGTAGCTGGCGGGCGCGGCCGACGCCGGCGGCGCGAGCGGTGCCAGCGTGGCCAGTCCGAGGATCGTTGCCAGCAGCAATGACCAGGAGCGGCGGGGGCGGAGCCTGCTCATGGAGCCTCCTTCGATGGGTGGTGGATGTCCATCGTCGGGACCCGGCCAGGCTCCGGCAAGAACCGCCGTACGGCGCCACCGTCCGCTGTGAACGCGAAACCGCCGTGAACAGCGGGTGACAAGCCGGTGCCGGACTGTGCTGTGAATGTTTACACTGAGCCGCGGACCGCCATTCCCTAGGAGCGCCACCATGATCGAATCGTCGGTGCCGGCTGTGACTCCTGAGACGTCGTTCGCCGAGGCGCTGCGGCAGGCGATCGCGCGCCGCGGCCTCGCCCTGAACCGGATCCGCACCCACCTCGCCGACCGCGGCCTGCAGGTCGGGGTCGCCACGCTCAGCACGTGGCAGAGTGGCCGGCGCATCCCGCGCGACGACTCGCTGGCCGTCATCACCGCGCTCGAGGAGCTCTTGCAGCTCCCCACCGGCTGGCTGACGGTCCGCATCCCGCCCGCCCGCAGCGAGCCGGCCTGCTCCGCGCACCCGTACGCCGTCGTCGACTACGCCGTCGCTCTCACCGAACTGCTCGATCGGCTCCGTCGCGACGCCCACGGTCGCCTCCGCAACGTGACCGTGCTCGAGGAGCTCCACCTCGGCCCCGACCGGAGCGGCCACCTCAAACGGGTGACCCAGAGCGTCGTCGCCGTACAACCGGTGGATCGCCTGATCATCGCTGCCCAAGGCGAGCCGGGCTGCAACGTCGACCAAATCGCCTTGCGCGCGGTGAGCGGCTGCCGGACCGGCCGGATCGCACGCCATCCTGACACTGGCGCGATGCTCGGCGAACTCCTGCTCGACCGCATGCTCGCGGTCGGCGACACCGCGGTCGTGCACTACGAGATCGAGGACCGGACCGGCCTGCCGGCGATGGACTATCAGCGGTTCAACGAGTGGGGCGGGGCCCATTACGTGCTCGAGGTGCAGTTCGACCGGGCGGCTCTGCCGGTCCGGGTGCACGAGTTCCGCCGTCGCCACACCAGTGGGGCCGACCTCGTACGGCGCGACCTGATGCTCACTCCCGATGGCCGGGCGCACGTCGTGGAGCCGTCCACCGATCCGGGCACGGTCGGCATCGCGTGGGAGTGGGACTGACGCTCAGGTCTGGAAGCCGGCGTGCACGTGGTCGTGGTGGGTCTGGTCGGAGAAGAACGCCGCACCGGACAGCTGGTACGGGCCGCCGACGTTGTACGAGCCGAGCGACTCCGCCGCCCGCATGTACGACGTGATCAGCGACCGTGAGGTGCTCGGGGCAACGACCGGGTGACCGTCGATCTGCCAGGTGTCGAACGCCCGCCCGCGCGGGTGATCGCTCGGCCGGTTGGTGCCGAAGACATCCAGTGGATGACCGGAGCGGATCACACTGATCCCGATCCGGTACGTCGTGGCGAGCTGCAGCATCGTGGTGAGCACGCTGTCATGCACCTGCCCGGACCGGATGTCGGCCGCGGATGCCGGCGGCAACGAGATCCGATCACTCGCCAGCACCTGCCGCGCCGCCGCCGACAACCGCGCGGCCGCCGCTCCAGGCTGGGCCGGATGCGTCGCCGTCACCCGCCAGCTCCCCCGCGACTTGCTCAGCCGTACGTCGACCGTCGTACCGCCACTGACGACACGCCCACCGCTGATCGTGTACACCCGGCACGGCACCAGCACGCTCGCCGAGTCACTCAGGATCCCGCCGTACTGAGCGTCGATCACCTCGACCACCGACCGCGTCCCAGCCGGCCGCAGCAACTTCACCACAGCCGCCACCGCCACCGCCTTGGCCTCAGGCTGGATCTCCCCGGATCCAGGTGTCCACGCCCGCACCGAAGGCAGCGCGACCGTGGGGGTAGAGGCCGGCGCACTAGGCGCTCTCGACGGACTCGGCACCGTCGACGTGCCCGACGTACCCGGTGCACTCGGCGTCCCCGCCGGACTCGAGGCGACCGAACTGCTCGGCCCACTATCAGCCGAAGATCCACTACACCCGGCGACCAACCCAGCACCCGCTACCAACAGTCCGCGACGTCCAAGCCGACCTGACGAGCTCATACTCGCAGTCTCCCCCGGCCCTCAAACGCAACCAGGTCAGCTGGGCGACCAGCCGGTCTCCCGCGCCCACCGCTCGGCGCCCGCGATCAGCACCTGCGTCGCCGGTGCCTTGATCTGCCCGTAGTCCGCCCAGTCGGTCACGCTGACCGCCAGCCGCTGCTTGAACGCTCCCCACCCGACCCGCGCCGCCTCGTCGGCCCGCAGGTAGTGCGAAGACCCGCTTGCGGCTCTCCGTACCGCTGGAGACCTCGAGGACGTTCCACGGCTCCGTCCTCAACCGGAAGCCCAGCCCTTCCATCGTTTCGACCAGCCCATCGCCGTCCAGGTCGGCAGTCCGCACCTGCACGTCGATGCAGTCCTTGGCCGGCAGACCGGGCACCGAGGTGGATCCGACATGATCCACTGCCACCGCCCGATGCCCCAGCGCCGCAGCCAGCTTCCCGGCGATCAGCTCGAACTCGTCCGGCCACCCCGGCTGATAGTCGACAACTGAAATCGACGCGTGGATCTCATCAGGAAAGGGCATCGGACCAGCTTGCCGAGCACCGGAGGTGGTGTCGACCGGATTATTGCGTGACGCGGTAGACGTCGAAGACGCCTTCGACGGAGCGGACGGCCTTCAGGACATGGCCGAGGTGGGTGGGGTCGCCCATTTCGAAGGTGAAGCGGGACTTGGCGATACGGTCGCGGGTGGTGGTGAGGGCCGCGGACAGGATGTTCACGTGGTAGTCGGACAGCACCCGGGTGATGTCCGAGAGCAGGCGGGCCCGGTCCAGTGCCTCGACCTGGATCGCGACCAGGAAGACCGACTGAGCGGTCGGGGCCCACTCGACCTCGACGATGCGCTCCGGCTGGGTCTGCAGGTTCTCGACGTTGGCGCAGTCCGCCCGGTGCACCGAAACCCCGGCGCCCCGCGTGATCCAGCCGATGATCTCGTCGCCCGGTACCGGCGTACAACACCGGGCCAGCTTCGACAGCACGTCCGTCGCGCCCTTGACGATGACACCGGCGTCGCCGCGAGCCGTCCGCTTCCGGCGCTCACGACTGGCCGGCAGCCGCACGCCCTCGGACAGATCCTCGGCCGCGCCCTCCTCACCGCCGTACGTCTCGATCAGACGCCGTACGACGGCCTGTGCGCTGACGTGGCTCTCGCCGACCGCGGCGTACAGACCGGTGACGTCCGGGTAGCGCAGCGAGTTGGCCACCGCGGTGAGCGTCTCGTGCGAGAGCAGACGCTGCAGCGGCAGGCCCTCCTTGCGGAGCTGCTTGGCGATCGCGTCCTTGCCGTGCTCGATCGCCTCGTCGCGGCGCTCCTTGGAGAACCAGTGCTTGATCTTGTTCCGTGCGCGGGGGCTCTTGACGAACGTCAGCCAGTCGCGCGACGGACCGGCGCCCTGCGCCTTGGAGGTGAAGACCTCGACGACGTCACCGTTCTCGAGGGTGCTCTCGAGCGGCACGAGCCGGCCGTTCACCCGGGCGCCGATGCAGCGGTGCCCGACCTCGGTGTGGATCGCGTACGCGAAGTCGACCGGCGACGACCCCGTCGGCAGCGACATCACGTCACCGCGCGGGGTGAAGACGTAGACCTCGGAGTTGTTGATCTCGAACCGCAGTGAGTCGAGGAACTCCGACGGGTCGGAGGTCTCCCGCTGCCAGTCGACGAGCTGCCGCACCCAGGGCATCTCGTTCGGCCCGCCGATCTCGGTGGTCGGCGCACCGGCCACGTCCGGCGCGGCGGTCGTCGGGTCCTCTTTGTACTTCCAGTGCGCGGCGATGCCGTACTCCGCCCGGCGGTGCATCGAGAACGACCGGATCTGCAGCTCCACCGGCTTGCCCTGCGGCCCGATCACGGTGGTGTGCAGCGACTGGTACATGTTGAACTTCGGCATCGCGATGTAGTCCTTGAACCGGCCGGGCACCGGGTTCCACCGCGCGTGCAGTATCCCGAGCGCGGCGTAGCAGTCCCGGACCGACTCGACCAGCACGCGGATGCCGACCAGGTCGTAGATGTCGCCGAACTCGCGACCGCGGACGATCATCTTCTGGTAGATCGAGTAGTAGTGCTTCGGCCGGCCGGTGACGGTCGCCTTCACCTTGGCTCCGCGCAGGTCCTCGTGCACCTGGTCGATGACCGAGGCGAGGTATTCGTCCCGGGACGGCGCGCGCTCGGCGACCAGCCGGACGATCTCGTCGTACACCTTCGGGTGCAGGGTCGAGAAGGACAGGTCCTCGAGCTCCCACTTGATCGTGTTCATGCCCAGCCGGTGAGCCAGCGGAGCGTAGATCTCGAGGGTCTCGCGGGCGATCCGCTCCTGCTTCTCCTGCCGCAGGAAGCCGAGCGTGCGCATGTTGTGCAGCCGGTCGGCGAGCTTGATCACCAGCACCCGGATGTCCTTGGCCATCGCGACGACCATCTTGCGGATGGTCTCGGCCTGCGCGGACTCGCCGTACTTGACCTTGTCGAGCTTGGTGACGCCGTCGACCAGCATGGCGATCTCTTCGCCGAAGTCTCGAGTCAGGTCCGCGACCGTGTACGGCGTGTCCTCGACGGTGTCGTGCAGGAGCGCGGCGCACAGGGTCGGCGCCGTCATACCGAGCTCGGCCAGGATGGTGGCGACCGCGAGCGGGTGCGTGATGTACGCGTCGCCGCTCTTGCGGAGCTGGCCGGTGTGGTACTTCTCCGCGGTCCGGTAGGCACGCTCGATCATGCCGAGGTCGGCCTTCGGGTGGGTCGCACGGACGACCCGGAACAGCGGCTCGAGCATCGGCGCGCGGTTCGGGTGCCTGGTGCCGCCGAGGCGGGCGAGCCGGGCGCGAACGCGGGCGGGTGCGATCCGGGGCGGTTGGGCGGCAGGCGGCGACACGGGCGCCGGGCGCACGGGTGTGGGCGCGCGCGGGGGCTCCTGCGGTACCACATTCGGCACCGCCGATGTCATCGCCGGGTCTTCGCCCACGTTGTGTCCCTCCGCCGACAGACCACCAGTCTAGGGGGCGACGGCCAGCGAGGCAGAAACACCCTGTGGACAACACGCCGGGTAGGACAACTGACTCACACCGTGACGAGGGCGGTCAACTGCTCGTCGGCGAGGCGTTTGCGGCCCGGCAGGAAGGAAAGTTCGAGCAGAACCGTCGTCCCCAGCACCTCCGCGCCGCAGCGTCGGATCAGCCGCAGACACGCCTCGACCGTGCCGCCGGTGGCGAGGACGTCGTCGATCACGAGCACCCGCTCCCCCGGCGCGAACGCGTCCTGGTGCACCTCGATGGTCGCCTCGCCGTACTCCAGCGCGTACGACTCCTCGTACGTCGCAGCCGGCAACTTGCCCTTCTTCCGCACCGGCACGAACCCGGCGCCGAGGGCGAGCGCGACCGGGGCGGCCAGGATGAACCCGCGCGCCTCGATCCCGACCACCTTGTCGACCACCGGGTTCCCGTCGTCGTCCTTCCCGGAGGCGGCCAGCGCCTCGACCACCTGGGCGAACCCGCTGTGGTCGGCCAGCAGCGGGGTGATGTCCTTGAACACCACCCCCGCCTGCGGGTAGTCCGGGATGTCGCGGATGCCGTCGGACAGGACCTGCTCGAGCGACCGCATCACTTACCGCGCTTCGACCGCGGCTTGCGCGTCGGCTGCGGCCGGCCGGCCGCTGTCGCCTTCATCGGGCGTGCCGCCGGCGTCGGCGCCGTACCTGCCGGCCGGTCCTTCTTGCGCGGCGTGTCCTGCTGGACGGACCGCGCGGCGGCCGCACCAGCACCAGCGGTCGCCACCGCGACCGGAGCAGCCGCGCTCGCCGCCTGGGCCCGCCTGGCCATGACCCGGCGGTTCAGCGCCTGCATGCCCGGCTCGCGTTCCTTGAAGGTCGCGAGCAGCGCCGGCGCGATGAAGATCGACGAGTACGCACCGACCGCGACACCCACGAACAGCGCCAGCGACAGGTCCTTGAGCGGCCCGGTCCCCAGCACCACGGTGCCGACGACCAGGATCGAGGCGATCGGCAGCAACGCGGTCACCGTGGTGTTGATCGACCGTACGACGGTCTGGTTGACGGCCAGGTTGGTCGCCTCGGAATAGGTGTAGCGGTTGTTCCCGGTGATGCCCCGGGTGTTCTCCCGGATCTTGTCGAACACGACGACGGTGTCGTACAGGGAGTAACCGAGGATCGTCAGTACGCCGATCACCGTCGCCGGTGTGACGTCGAAGCCGACCAGCGCATAGACGCCGACCGTGATGGTCACGTCGTGGATCAGCGCGATGATCGCGGCCGCCGAGGCCTTGGGTTCTCGGAAGTAGGCCCAGATCACCAGGAACACCAGGCCGAGGAACACAACCAGCGCCCAGATCGCCTTGTCCGCGATCTGCTTGCCCCAGGACGCGCCGATCTGCTGTGAGGTCACCTGCTCGATCGGGATCCCGGCCTGCTTGGCGATTGCGGCCCGGACCTTCGCGATGTCGTCCTGCGCCAGCGGCTTGGTCTGCACCCGCACCTTGTCGGAGCCGATGGTGGTCACGACCGGGTCGCCGAGATCCTTGGCATTGGTCGCCCGCACCACGTTCGTGAAGTCGTCGACGGTGCTACCGGTGACCTTGACGTTCGCCTGGTACTCGACGCCGCCCTTGAACTCGATGCCGAGCGCCAGGCCGCGGGCGAACAGGCCGACCAGCGACACGACGATCAGGGCCAGGGAGATGCCGAACCAGAGCTTGCGATGACCGATGAAGTCGTACGAGACCTCACCGCGGTGCAGCTTGGCACCCAGCTGTCCGAGCTTCGACATCAGACCTCCCCTCCAACCGGCTTGGGCCTCGACGACGGCTTGGCAGGCCGGGCCGACGGTTTCGTCTGGCCCGGCAGCCGCTCGACACCGAGATGTTCGGGATCCAGACCGGACAGCTTGTGGCCGTGACCGAAGAAGTCGGTCCGGGCCAGCAGCGTGACCAGCGGCTTGGTGAACATGAACACGATCAGCAGGTCGAGCAGCGTGGTCAGGCCGAGCGTGAACGCGAAGCCCTTCACACTGCCGATCGCCAGGACGTAGAGCACCGCCGCGGCGAGCAGCGAGATCGAGTCGGCCGCGATGATCGTGTGCTTGGCCCGGGCCCACCCGGTCTCCACCGAGGAGCGCAGGCTGCGGCCCTCACGCACCTCGTCGCGGAGTCGTTCGAAGTAGATGATGAACGAGTCCGCGGTGATACCGACCGCCACGATCAGACCGGCGATGCCGGCCAGGGTCAGGGTGAACCCGATCGCATGGCCGAGCAGACAGACGAGCTGGTACACCAGGATGCCCGCGATCCCCAGCGACGCCACCACGACGATCCCGAGCCCCCGGTAGTACAGGAAGCAGAACAGGACGACCAGGATGAGGCCGATGATGCCGGCCCAGATGCCCGCGGTCAGCTGGTCGCCACCGAGCTGCGGCGACACGGTCTCGACCGAGGAGATGTCGAACGAGACCGGCAGGGCGCCGTACTTCAGCACGTTCGCCAGGTCGCGCGCCTCGGCCTCGCTGAACGTGCCGGTGATCTGCGCCTGGCCGCCCGGGATCGGGTTCTCCACGCTCGGCGTCGAGATCGTCACCCCGTCGAGCACGATCGCGAACAGGTTCTGGCCCTGGCCGCGCTGGGAGATGTTCGTGGTGGCCTTGAGGAACTTGTCGCCGCCCTCACCGGTGAACTTCAGGTTCACCTGCCACTGGAAGCCGCCCTGCGGGATGCCCGCGGTGGCGTCGGCCAGGTCGGTGCCCTTCAGGATCGCCGGGCCGAGCAGGTACTTGTACTGCTGGTTGCGGTCACAGGAGAACTGCGGCAGGTTCGGGTCCTGGGTCTGCGGGTCACCGCACTTGAACGCCGCGAACGCCGCCTGCGTCGCCGCGTCCGGGGTGTAGGTCAACGGGTCGCCGGTGTTCGTCGCGGGCGCCGACGGTACGGCGGCCGGCGTACTCGGCTTCGCGGTCGGCGTGGTGCTCGGCTTCGGAGTCGGCGTGGCCTCACCGAGCGCACTGGTCCAGGCCCGGCCCTTCGGGGTGGTGCTCGGCTTGACCGTGGTGCTGGGCTTCACCGTCGTACTGGGCTTCGGCGTCGTGCTCGGCTTCGGCGTCGTGGACGGAGTCGGCGTCGGTGTCGCCGCCGGCGCGAGCGCCTGGGCGTCGTACACGATCCGGAAGTAGAGCAGCGCGGTCTGGCCGACCTGCTTCACCAGCGCGTCCTGCGTGGCGCCCGGGACGGCCACGTTGATGTGGTTTCCGCCGGAGGTGGTGATGTCGGCCTCCGCGACACCCGCGCCGTTGACCCGCTGAGAGATGATGTTCTTCGCCTCGTTCAGCTGATCGGCGGTCACCGAGCCGCTGCCGGCGACCGGCTTCGCGGTCAGCGTGATGGTGGTGCCACCGCGCAGGTCCAGGCCGAGCTTGGGCTTCCAGGTGTTGGTCAGCGCCATGATCCCGAACAGCAGGACCACGATGACCGCCAGGGCGATCAAGTTCCGCCAGGGCCTGGATGTCGTCGTCGTTGCCACGTCAGATTCAACCTTTGTGCTTCTGGGCGCGCCGCAACGTCGAGTGGACGCCGGGCGTCGCGCCGCAGGCCGTTGGGACGGAAATCAGTTCTCGGTGTGCGTCGGCGGCAGCTTCGGCGCGTCCTGCACCTTGCCGTCGGCCTTGTCCTTGCCGGCGTGCGGTACGTCGACGGTGTCCTTGGCGGCCTCGTCGATCACCGGCTCGTCCACCTCGTCGGCGGCGTCCTCGTCGGGGATGACCCGGCCGACCGCGGCCTTGACCACCTGGACCAGCACGCCCTCGGAGATCTCCAGGGTCACGTACTCGTCGTCGGTCTCTTCGACGATGCCGACCAGACCGCTGGTGGTGATCACCTTGGTGCCGGGGGTGAGCGCGGCCACCGTCTCTGCCTGCCGGCTGCGCTGCTTACGCTGCGTGCGGCTCATGAACCAGATCATCCCGACAATCAGGATCAGCGGCAGCAGCAGCGTGATGCCGGAGCCGCCGGAAGAGGCCATCGGTACGGCGAGGAGTTGCATCGGGTCTCAGAATCCTTCGTCGATCGGGAGTACGGTCGTCCGGCACGCTCTGCTCAAGCGCGCAGGTCGCAGCGGAATGGCCTGAGGTCAGGCCATCGGGGAGTCTAACCCTGAGCGGCAACAAGTACCTCATGACACCGGGTCACGTTTGAGTTACTCGCTACGCAGTGTCTACGTACCGGCACCCACGGACGTTCCCTCGGTGTCAGTCTGGGTCGAACTCTTTCAGTCGTCGTCGGTGTCGAACAGGGTGTCCGCGAAGGTGGCGCCCTTCGGGACCTTGAGCCCGATGTGCCGCCAGGCCGCGGGCGTGGCGACGCGGCCGCGCGGCGTACGGGCCAGATAACCGGACCGGACCAGGAATGGCTCGGCCACTTCCTCCACGGTCTCACGTTCTTCGCCGACCGCAACCGCCAACGTGGAAAGACCCACCGGTCCCCCGCCGAATCGGCGGCACAGCGCGTCCAGAACGGACCGGTCGAGCCGGTCCAGACCCATCTTGTCCACCTCGTACAGCTCCAGCGCCGCTTTCGACAGCGCGAGCGTCACGATGCCATCGGCCCGTACCTCCGCGTAGTCGCGGACCCGGCGAAGCAGCCGGTTCGCGATCCGCGGCGTACCGCGGGACCGGGACGCGATCTCTGCCGCGGCCTCCGGGGTGATGTCGACCTCGAGCAGCGCGGCCGACCGGTTCACGATCTTCTCCAGCTCGGCGGCCTCGTAGAACTCCAGGTGACCGGTGAACCCGAACCGGTCCCGCAGCGGCCCCGGCAGCAACCCGGCGCGCGTGGTCGCGCCGACCAGCGTGAACGGCGGGATCTCCAGCGGGATCGCGGTCGCGCCCGGCCCCTTGCCGACGATCACGTCGACCCGAAAGTCCTCCATCGCCATGTAGAGCAGCTCTTCGGCGGGCCGCGACATCCGGTGGATCTCGTCGAGGAACAGCACTTCGCCCTCGCTCAGCCCGGACAGGATCGCGGCCAGGTCGCCGGCGTGCTGGATCGCCGGACCACTGGTCACTCGCAGTGGCGCGGACAGCTCGCTGGCGATGATCATCGCCAGCGTGGTCTTGCCGAGCCCGGGCGGGCCGGACAGCAGGACGTGATCCGGAGCCCGGTTGCGTCCGCGGGCGGCGTGCAGGACCAGCTCGAGCTGCTCGCTGACCCGGCGCTGCCCGCCGAACTCGGCCAAAGTGCGCGGCCGCAGCGCGGACTCGATCTTGCGCTCCTCGAGATCCACCGCGTCCGCGGACACGAGCGGCCGGACGTTGTCCTCCATGGATTACGCCTTCGAGAGCACGCGCAGCGCGGCGCGGAGCAGGTCGGGGACGGACGGGTTCGGGCTGTCGGCGGCGAGCGGCGAGACCGCGGTCACGGCGTCCTCCGCGTCCCGCGCTGACCAACCGAGGCCGACCAGACCGGCGTGCACCTGGTCACGCCAGGCCTCCTGTGCCTGTAGCGGGCGGCCGGTGACCGTCTTCGACGGCGCGCCGATCTTGTCCTTCAGCTCCAGCACGATCCGCTGCGCGCCCTTCTTGCCGATGCCGGGAACTTTCACCAGTACGGCGAGATTCTCGGTCGCAACGGCCTGTCGCAGCTGGTCCGGGCTCAGCACGGCCAGCGCTGCCTGCGCCAGCTTCGGCCCGACGCCGGACGCCGTCTGCAGCAGCTCGAACAGGTCCTTCTCGTCGTCGTCCGAGAACCCGTACAACGTCAGCGAGTCCTCCCGCACGACCATCGAGGTCGCGACCCGGGCCTCCTGCCCCGGCCGCAGCCCCGCCAGCGTGCCGGGATGGCAGAACACCTGCAGGCCCACTCCCCCGACCTCGATCACGGCACTGTCCACTCCGATGGCCGCCACCGGCCCCCGCACGAACGCGATCATCTCCTGCCTTCCTGTGCTGCCACCGCGGCCCGCAACCTGGCCAGCTGCAGGCGGGACTGCGCCTGCGCCAGGGCCTCGAGGTTCGTTCGGCTCGCGGCCGCTTCCTGCAACTTGCTCGTCACGCCACCACGCCAGACGTGACAGATCGCCAGCGCCAGCGCATCGGCTGCGTCAGCGGGCGTCGGACGCTCGGCCAGCTTGAGAATCCGGGTGACCATCGTGGTCACCTGCTCCTTGCCCGCGCGGCCCGATCCGGTGACGGCGGCCTTGACCTCACTGGGCGTATGCAACGCAACCGGCAGACCGCGCCGGGCCGCGACGACCATGGCGACTCCGGACGCCTGCGCGGTACCCATCACCGTGCGGACGTTCTGCTGCGCGAACACCCGCTCGACCGCGACCGCATCCGGCCGATGCTCGGTGATCCACTCCTCCAGCTCGGCCTCGATCCGGACCAGCCGCTTGGCCACATCCAGGTCCGCCGGCGTCCGGATCACCCCGACGGCGACCAGCGTCGGCGGCTTGCCCGGGGTGCCCTCGACGATGCCGAGGCCGCACCGGGTGAGCCCCGGGTCGACGCCGAGCACGCGCATGGACCACCTCCGAACGTTTGTTCGACAACCCTAGTCGGCGGTCCCGGACAGCCGGAAATCGACGCGCCGGATCAGAAGTAGTCGAGCATGTACGGCGTCGGCCCGGCGAAGGCAGCCTCGATGGCGAGATCCGCGGCCACCGATCCGCCCTGAAGCAATCCCGCTCCCCGCAGCGCGGCGAGCGACGTACCGGCGTACAAAGCAGCCAATCCACGCGGTCCGACCCCGATTGCGTCACCAGACGACTGCGCCTTCGTCAGCTGCCCCGATCCGTCAGCCACCGACAGATGCCAGTCCCCGCTGTTCTCCGGTACGTCGGGATCCTCGATGCGCACGTCCAACTCCAGTACGGCGCCCGCCGCGAACCCGCGGGCCGCGATCGCCGCCGGGGCATCGAGCAGCCGCAGCATCCACCGCTGGATCTCGGCCGACTTCGCGGCCTCGGTCTCGACCATGAAGTGGATCGGATCGGCCGGCGAAAGGTAGGCATGCACCGTCTTGGCGGTCGACGACCCCGAACCGACGGTCGCCCACAACGCCCGGGCGGTCCGCTCCGAGCCGGCGATCAACTCCTCGATCCCCAACTCCTCGTCGCCTGCCCAGTTGTAGAGAACGAAGCCGTCCTCGGCGAGGAACGCGGTGTTGTCCTCGTCCGCGAGCCACTCCTCGATCTCGTCGAGCGGCCAGATCAGCGGACCGTTCGCCCGCCGGGACTCGTTCACCTGACTCGCCACCTCACGGAACCGCTCGGCGTCGCCGGGACCGGCCCTCCGGATACTGACGTCCTTGCCGCCGAGCCGGCGCAGATCCGCGGACTGGAAGGAGAACTTGTACCGCGAACCGCCGAACTCGTAGCCGAGGTGCCGATAGATCACCGTGGTCGCCGGATACAGCCCAGACAGCGGGAAGCCCTTCTCGGCCGCGCGCCGCAGCACCCCACGCATCAACTTGCTGCCGACACCACGCCCGCGGTACTCCGGTGCCACCACCACACCGGCCACACCCGCCATCGGGACCCGCCGACCGCCCCACCATTGCTCGAAGTCCCAGAACCGAGCCGCCGCGACCACCTCGTCCCCGTCGGCGACCCCGACGTACCGGCCGTCCTCGAGGAACTTGACGGCGTACTTCCACCACTCGTCCCGGGCCCCCGACCCCAACGCCCCGAACGACTGCCTCCGGACCCGCAACACGTCCTCGAGGTGGTCCTCGGTGATGTCCACCAACCGCAGCGCATCAGTCACGCCGTCGACCCTACGACGCGGGCCGGTCCGTCACCCACAGGTGGATCATGCCTTCCACAACCACGGTGCCGTCGTCGCGAGTGGCCTTGACCTTCACGGGTACGTCGGGACCCGCGCTCCAAGCACCCGGATCCGTCTCGGCGGAGCAGGTCAGGTTGGACGTGGACTTCGCCAGGTAGGCGACCTCCATCCCCTTCGGCAGCCACCGCTTGCCGCGCGGAACCGTCGCCTCCGCCAACGCCCCCATGGCCGCCTCCAAACCGTTGCACACGGCAATCGCATGCACGGTCCCGATGTGGTTCTGCACCGCCCGACGCTTCGGCAGCACCAGCGCCGCATAGTTCGGACTCACCTGCACGAACCGCGGCCGGATCGACCGGAAGTACGGCGCCCGCCACGTGAACGCCCGCGAAAACACCCGCTCCCCACCGGGCACCACCCGCAACCGCTCCCACATCCCCAACACCTGACTCGCCATACGGTGATGTTACCCATGAGTCACTTACCCGTCGAGAGAACCTGCCTAAAGGACACCCCCTCGCGGCGCCAGTCTTTCGGCCGCCTCCGGCGGCAGTCGCGCAGCGCCAACACGACCGGACGCAATCGGCGAGACCACTGCCCGCGGCGACGCAGCCATGGGGAACTGGATCTGATCTGCGAGGGTCGCCCAGAGGCGCAGCAGGATGAGGCTGGACCGCAGCAGGCCGGCTCGACCACATCACCATCTGCTTGCCGATGACCCGCAGGACGAATCCAGCTGCACGCTTGGTTCGCACCCTGAGCGGTGGTGCAGCCGACCAACCTCGCTAACCCGATCGTTTGCACCATGTGACCGGTCGACGTCCTCGGCGATTATGGTGGGGCTCCTTGTTGCCTTGGTGCAGACGAAGGATGCGACCCATCCGCCACACCTGCGTCTGTCAGGACCAGAGCAACCACCAGAGGACGATGCACCGGCCGGCCGCGCCCGTGCACCGTCTGCTGCTCGGGGTCTGCGTTGACCGCGACGGGTTCGCCTTCGCCGTAGGCTCCGAGGTGTTACCAGTGCGCGCCGCCACCGTTGCCGTACGTGCGCCGCCGAAGGCACCCGGGGAACGGCCGCCGAGAGGCAGCGAGCTTCCCCAGAGACGGGCGACCTCCCAGAGGCGGCGACTTTCAGCGGCTGGCGGTATCTCTTCACACGCCGAGATGGCCGGGAGTGTCGGCGTAGTCGTGCGGTGTCGAACACAGGCAACCGTCAAGCGCCGGAACGAGCAGGGTGGTTAGGTCGGGTATTCGCTTCGGGGACGGTTGACTCTGATGGTGCCGGTGGGGGCCACGTGGAAGGTGAAGCCGTGGGGTGTGGTCCATTCCAGGGTCTGGTGGTCGATGCGGTGGACGGTCCACCCGTGGGCGTGGGTCTTGACCCGGTGGCCGAAGCGGCCCAACGGCGCGAGGTTGGTGGTGCTGGTCTGACCCGGTGGACCGAGCGGGTCGTAGGGCTGGAGGTGGTCCAGGTCCATGCCGCGGTGGGTTTCTTGGGTGCCGTAGGGGAAGAGTTCGACGGCGTGGGTGAGTTTGACGCGCTCGCGGATCCGGTCGGGGATCTCGTAGGCGTCGACGCTGACAGCGTCGTTGACGTCGATGACCGGCTTCACGGTGTACGGCCCGTAACCGATGAGGTCGGCTAGTTGGTCGGCGAGCAGCGGCCCGATGCCCTCGGCGCGCAGGACGCCGGTCCCGGTGGCCAGGGTGTGGTCGGTGAGATGGACATAGACCTCGGTCTGGCCCGGACGCACCCGTCCACTGCCGCTGGCGCCGCCCGTGCGGTCAGTGCCGGTTGGAGTGCTGGGGTGGGTGTAGGCGTCGAGTTTGATCTTGGCCAGGCGCGCGTGCAGCGCGCGGTGGGCGGCGGCGTCCAGGGGTTCACCGTCGTCGGGGTGGTCGAGGTGTAGGCCAGGGTCGGAGGGGTCGAAGGGTTCGATCGGCACGGTGTCGGGGGTGTCGAGGGGGTCGGGCAGATCACTGCCACTCGGGTGGGGCGCGTCGCGGTCGGCCTCGTCGTCCGGGCCGGGTTCGTCGCAGACGCTCGCCCGGTCCTCGTGCGGGTCTACCTCCGGGTCCAAGCTGTCGGGAGCGGCGGTGTCCGGAGCGGTGCTGCCCCGAGCGGTCCCGCCTTCCGCGGCACCCGGAGCGCTGGTGCTCGGAACGGTGGCGCCTGGCTCGGTGGCACCCGCGGTGGCGTCCGCGGCGCCGGTCGTGTCCGCGGTGCCGGTGCTGGCTGGGGTGTTGGTGAGGTGGTGGGTGCGGGCTTGGGTGAGGAGTTCTTGGGTGTAGCGGGGGTCGGCGATGATGCCGACCGCGTCGGCGCGGCGGTGCTGGACGGGGCGGGTGTCGCCGAAGGTCTTCAAGGCCTCGGCGATCGCGTCGAGGGTGGCCTTGTTGCGGATGACTGCGCCGGCGGCGGCTTTGATGTACAGGGTTTTGGTGCCGTGTGTGTCCGAGCGGCCGATGAACACGCCGCGTTCGCGGGCCTGCTCGTCGGCCTCGGCCCGGGCCAGGTCGGGGTCGGCGTGCAGTTTGGCGGCGGTGATGATCTTGTTCAGCCGGTACGGGGTGATCGAGTCCACCAATGGCGCGATGCGCTGGTCGACGTAGGCGGCGGCGTCCTGGGTCAGTTTCGCGCAGTCGGCGACGATCCGGCACGCCTTCCACGCGGTCGCCTCGCCGGCCTGGACTCTGGCCCAGGTGAAGGGGAACCGGTGCCGCAACGCCACGGCTTGGCCGATGTAGTTCGCCGCGACCCGGGGTGAGATGCCGAGCATGACCGCGAACTCGGCGATCGCGAACTCCAGGATCTCCGGGCAGCCGTCGCCACCCAGCACCACCGCGCGTTCGCGGCCGTCGCAGGACCGGCGGCCGGGTCGGCCTGGGTGGGCGGAGGGGTGGTAGCGGTCGGCGTAGATCTGGGCGTGCAGGAGGCGCCGCGCGTCGACCCGCCGGGCCTCGGCGTCGTGTTCGGCGGCCGAGGCCAGCAGGTCGGCCGTCGGCAGCGTCGCCAGATCTCCTTCGAACATGTGTGCGATTCTACGCATCGCTATCGGGCCGCGGCAAATCCGACGAGGCCCCGAAAACCCTTATCCACAAGGGGAAACATCACACCGAAATGGCGACGGTGAGTGGATATACGACGACGTCATGGCCGAGATGCTGAGGAGTTGGCGACAGTTGAGGGCTCACGGTTCAGCCGACCTGGCGCGAATGAGGGCGTTCGGGTTCGGCGCATAGTTCGGCGGGCCTGAGGCACGTTGTCGTGGCCCTGCGGCCGAAGGTGGTCGGAATCAGTCGCCGCGAAAGCGGGCCGCGGACCGTATTTAGACGATTCAATGGAGGGCTGGATAGACTGCGGCGGACGGTGACGGCTGCTGGACGGGGGACGATGGCGACGCCCAGCATCAAGGAGGTTGCGCATCGGGCCGGGGTTTCGGTGGGCACTGTCAGCAATGTGCTCAATCGGCCATGGATCGTTGCGCCGGCGACGAGGCAGCGGGTGCAGGACAGCATTCGGGCGCTCGGGTTCGTGCGGAACGAGGCGGCCCGGCACCTGCGGGCGGGGCGGAGCCGGACTGTCGGACTAGTTGTGCTCGACGTCGCGAACCCGTTCTTCACCGACCTCGCCGAAGGTGCCGAAGCGCTGGCCTATGAGCACGACACCGTCGTGATGCTCTGCAACAGCAAGACAGACCCGGTGCGCGAAGGCCATCACCTCGACCAGCTCGAGCAGCAGCGCGTCCTCGGCATACTGATAACGCCCTTCGACAGCACCGATCCCCGCCTGACCGCGCTGGTCGCCCGCGGTACGCCGGTCGTCCTGGTGGACCGTGCCGCGGACCGCGGACTGTGTTCGGTGAGCGTCGACGACCAACTCGGCGGGCGCCTCGCCGGAAACCATCTGATCGAAGCCGGCCATCGGCGGATCGCCTTTATCGGTGGGCCTTTTACCATGCAGCAGGTGTCCGACCGGATGGCCGGCATCACCGCAACCGTCGCAGCGGCGGACACCGTCGATCTCCAGTACTACGAGGTCGACGTGATGGGCGTGGTCGAGGGCCGCGCGATCGGCGAGCAGATCGCCGCGTTGCCCGCGCGATCACGCCCGACGGCGGCCTTCCTTGCGAATGACCTGCTCGCGTTGGGCTTCCTGCAGGCGATGTCCGTGGCCGGCCTGCGAGTGCCGGAGGACATGGCGATCGTCGGGTACGACGACATCGACTTCGCGCGGGCAGCCGCCGTACCGCTGTCGTCGGTGCGGCAGCCGGCCGAGTTGCTCGGCCGGTCGGCGATGGAACTGCTGCAGGAGGAGGTCGAGGCGGCCGACCGGCATCGTCATCGGCAGGTCATCTTCCAGCCGGATCTGATCGTCCGCGAGTCCAGCGACTACACCCGCCGCTGATGCTCTACGAGAACCCACTGGCATCGCCGGACGATCTCGCCGGCTTCCGGATGGAAGGCGACGGCGCCGTCTCGTTCCCGCTCGGCCGGCTTCGCCTGGAGAGCGTGCGCCCGGCCGAGGACGGCCAGGACGCCAACCTGGTGCTCTGGTGTCCCGACGACTTCCCGCCGGATATCACCGTGGAGTGGGACTTCTGGCCCATCCGCGAGCCGGGCCTGTGCATCTTGTTCTTCCACGCGAAGGGCCGCGGCGGCGAGGATCTCTTCGACCTGAGTCCACGCACCGGCCCGTACGAGCAGTACCACCACGGCGATCTGGACACCTACCACGTCTCGTACTTCCGCCGCCGCTGGCCGGCCGAGCGCGCCTTCCACACCTGCAACCTGCGCAAGAGCCACGGCTTCCACCTCGTCGCGCAGGGCGCCGATCCCATTCCGGGCGTCGAGGACGCCCAAGGTCCTTACAAACTGAGGCTTTCCGTCGACCGCGGCCTGATCACGTTCGCAGTCAACGAGCTGATCAGCTTCCAGTGGTACGACGACCAGCCGCTGACCGGCGGCAAGATCGGCTTCCGGCAGATGGCGCCGCTGATCGGCGAGTACGCGAATCTGCGGATTCGCCCGGCCTGAGCGGCTTCTCCCAGCACTCGATCCGGCTCCCCGTGACCGCTCCCTGACAAACGCTTTCCAAAGCGTTGACGTTGAGACGATTCAACTATATGGTCACATCACTTTTCGCCCGAAAGACCTAGGCAGGCAGCATGAGTGGCTGGTCCATCAAGCTCTACAACGCAACAGATGAGGTCGTCTGGGCGATCAAGCTGAACGCGCTCTGGATCCTCTGCACCCTGCTCGGCGGTGTCGCGCTGGGTATCGGCCCGGCCACGCTCGCAGCGTATTCCCTGGCCAGACGCAGGTCCTCCGGTGAATCGTTTCATGCTCTGCCTGCCTTCCGCACCGCGGTCCGCCGGGAGTTCCGCCGCGGCTCGCTCGTGGTGCTGCCGCTCGTCGCGGCCGCCGTCCTCCTGATCGGCAACTACCTGTACTTCGCGTCGCTGGGCGCGAAGGCGTCACTCCCCCGGCTGATCAGCCTCGTCGCGCTGGTCGCCCTCGGGGTGATCGCCGCCTACCTGCTCCCGATGGCCGTGCACTACGACCTCCGGGTCCGCGAGTTGTTGCCCAAGGCATCGTTGGTCGCCCTCGCGCGGCCGGCGTCGTCGCTGGTCCTGCTCTTCGTCGCGGTGTCCATCGCCTACGTGTCAGCCAAGTTCCCGGTGCTCGGGATCGTGCTGGCCGGCGGCGGCTGGATCCAGCTCAACACCTGGCTCTGCCTGCGCTTCTTCGCCGAGAACGAGGCGCGCCTGCACCTGAAAGGGAACTCATGACCATCCTCTCCCGACGGCGCCTCGCCGTCACCGTCGCCCTGTCGACGGCACTGCTCGCCTCCGCCTGCTCCGGTGGCGGCGGCGACAGCAAAGAAGGCCAGGCGGCCAGTAGCGAGCTCACCGTGATGGCGCCGCTGTTCGGCACCGCGCCCGACCCGGGCGGCGAGCTGCAGCAGGCCGTCGAGAAGCTGATCGGCAAGAAGCTCAAGATCACCTGGGTGCCGAACGCCGAGTACGGCGACAAGTCGAACGTCACGCTCGCCTCGGACAAGATCCCGGACGTGATGGTCGCGAACGAGAAGAGCCCCTCGTTCGTCAAGGCCGCCGAGGCGGGCGCGTTCTGGGACCTGACCGGCAAGCTCGACAAGTACCCGAACCTCAAGCCGGCCAACGAGCAGACCGCGAAGAACTCGATGACCAACGGCAAGACCTACGGCATCTACCGGGTCCGCCCGCTGCTGCGGTCCGGCATCGTGATCCGCAAGGACTGGCTGGCCAAGCTCGGCCTGAAGGAACCGCAGACCGTCGACGACCTCTACACGATCGCCAAGGCGTTCACCGAGCAGGACCCGGACGGCAACGGCAAGAAGGACACCTACGGCCTGATCATCCCGAAGTGGCCCGGCAACTACGCCAGCGCCAGCCCGTACGACGTCATCGAGACCTGGTTCGGCGCTCCGAACGGGTGGGGTGAGCGCGACGGCAAACTGGTGCCGGGCTTCGACACCCCCGAGTTCCTGACTGCCAACGAGTGGCTGCGCAAGTGGGTGCAGGAAGGCCTGGTCAACCCGGACTTCGCCACCCTGGACAGCGCGAACTGGAACGACCCGTTCGTGCAGGGCAAGGGCGGCATGATCATCGACGTGAACGTGCGGGCCACCCAGCTGCTCGACCTGTTCAAGGAGAAGAACCCGAAGGACTTCGACAAGGTCACCCTGGTCGGGAACCTGAAGCGCTCCGACGGGCAGAAGTTCTCCTACCCGTTCACCGGCTACAACATGGTGATGGCGATCTCCAAGCAGCACATCCGGACCGAGGAGCAGCTCGACCAGGTGCTGCAGACGCTCGACAAGCTCGAGTCCAAGGAGGGCTCGATCCTGCTCACCAACGGGATCGAGGGCCGCAACTTCAAGGCCGACGGTCAGTACGCCGTGCCGATCAACGCCGACGACCCGAAGGTCAAGGCGATCCAGAACGACGTGGACAAGGCCTTCATCCAGCTCGGCACCCGGGCCTCGGTCGGGCTCGGTGCGTACGCGCCGCGGCCGAACGACGCGGCCAGCCGGGCGATGCGGGAGAAGTTCGACGTGCTGATGAACGAGGACCTGAAGACCGCGGTCTTCAACCCGGCCCTCAGCGTGATCGCGCCGACCGCGGTGGCGAAGGGCCAGACCCTGGACACGATCATCCCGGACGCCCGGATCAAGTACCTGTCCGGTGCGATCACCGAGGACCAGCTGAAGGCGCAGATCAAGCGCTGGTACGACGGTGGCGGCACGCAGATCGTCCAGGAGGTCAACGACCTGGCAGCCAAGGCCGGCGGCTGATCCATGGCCACCGATCTGGTGCCGGAGGTGGTGCAGCCTGCCGCGAGTGCTCCGCGGCAGGCCTCCCCTCCGAAGCGCAAACGCCGTACGCGCGCGGTGCCGTTGTGGAGGGATCTGCTGCGGTACCGGTGGCTGTACCTGTTGCTGCTACCTGGTCTGGCGTACTTCGTCGTCTTCAAGTACCTGCCGATGTACGGCCTGACCATCGCGTTCAAGGACTACGTGCCGTTCCTGGGCTACTCAGGCAGTGAGTGGGTCGGGCTGAAGCACTTCCAGGAGCTGTTCACCGGGCCGGACTTCGGCCGGCTGATGTTCAACACCCTGCTGCTCGCGCTGCTCACGATCGTGTTCGTCTTCCCGGCGCCGATCGTCGTCGCGCTGATGCTGAACGAGCTGCGCGTCCGGGTGCTGAAACGGTCCGTGCAGTCACTGATCTACATCCCGCACTTCCTGTCGTGGACGATCGTCGCGTCGCTGACGTACCTGCTGTTCTCGGTCGACTTCGGCGTGATCGCGAACTGGATCCACAGCCTGATCGGCGGGCAGAAGACGGACTACGTCGCGCAGGCCGCGTGGTTCCGGCCGTTGATCGTGCTGCAGTTGCTGTGGAAGCAGACCGGCTGGGGCACGATCATCTACCTGGCCGCACTGGCCGGGGTGGACTCACAGCTGTACGAGGCGGCCCGGGTGGACGGCGCCGGCCGGTGGCGGCAGTTCTGGCACATCACGCTGCCGGCGATCCGGCCGACGATCGTGGTGATGGCGATCCTGACGTCCGGTCATCTGATGGACTCCGGGTTCGAGCAGATCTGGCTGATGACCACTTCGCTCAACCGCGACGTCGCCGACGTGTTCGACACGTTCGTCTACTACGTCGGCATCACGCAGGGTTCGTTCAGCTACGCGACCGCGGTCGGCCTGTTCAAGGGCTTCGTCGGTGTCGTGCTGATCTTCGGCTCCAACTTCCTGGCCAAGCGTCTGGGCCAGCGAGGCCTGTTCTGAAGGGGCTGTGACCATGGCAACCAACCACTCCGTCCGGTACTACGACTCCCGCGGCAGCCGCGCGTTCGACGTACTGAATGCCGTCGTGCTGACCGCTCTGTCGCTGGTCACGGTCCTGCCGCTGCTGTATGTCCTGGCCGGGTCGTTCGCGACCGAGTCCGAGATCAGCTCGCGGCCGTTCTTCCTGTGGCCGCACAAGTTCGTCACGGACACCTACCACTACATCTTCTCCACCGACACGTTCGTGCGGGCGTTGCTGACCACGATCGGCGTGACCGCGGTCGGCACGGTCGTCCAGTTGGTGCTCACGCTGACCATGGCCTACCCGTTGGCGAAGCGGTTCCTGCCGGGTCGGGCGCTCATACTGAATCTGGTCATCTTCACGCTGGTGTTCAGCGGCGGCATGATCCCGACGTACCTGGTGGTGCGGAATCTGGGTCTGCTGGACAGCTACTGGGCGCTGATCCTGCCGCTGGCGATCAACCCGTTCTACCTGATCGTGGTGAAGAGCTTCTTCCAGGAGTTGCCCGAGGCGCTCGAGGAGGCGGCCCGGATCGACGGCTGCAACGAGCTGAACGTGTTCCTGCGGATCGTGCTGCCGTTGTCGAAGCCGATCATCGCGACGTTCTCGCTGTTCTACGCGGTCGGGATCTGGAACGACTACATGTCGCCCTTGCTCTACATCGACGACAGCCACAAGTGGACGCTGCAGATGATCGTCCGCCAGCTCACGGCGGCGAACGCCGACTCGGCGAACGTGCTGCAGCAACTGGAGACCGTCACGTTCCCGGAGCAGGGCCTGAAGTTCGCGGTCGTGGTGGTGGCGACACTGCCGATCCTGCTCTTCTACCCGTTCCTGCAGAAGCACTTCGCCAAAGGCGTCCTGATCGGATCGGTGAAAGAATGACAACCCTGCAATGGCTGGAAACTCCTTGCCGGCAAGGCGTTTCCTGGGGCGTCCCGTGGCCGCGCGGCACGGTTGCCGAGGGCACCCGGTTCGCGATCGCCGACGGTACGCCGGTGCAGAGCTGGACGACCGCGACCTGGCCGGACGGCTCGATCAAGTGGTCCGCCCACGCGATCGGCCCGTCCGAGCACCCGGAGTCGTCGTACGAGCTCGTCACCGGCGCGCCGACGGCGCCGATCCGGCCGGTCCAAGTGACGCGGGCGGGTGCTGAAGTCCGGGTGACGACCGGCGAGGTCACATGGACGCTGCGCAAGCCGTCGCTGATCGCGTCGATCGCTTACGGCGACCAGGAGGTCGTGAGCGAGGTCCGTCTGGTCAGCGTGCGACAAGACGCGCCGGACGAGGATCTGGGTCGTCACCGGCAACAGACCACGGCGACTGTCGACAATCTCATTGTCGAGCAGGACGGACCGGTCCGCGCGGTGGTCAGGCTGGAAGGCAAACACGGTGACTGGCTGCCGTTCTCCGTCCGGCTCTACTTCTACGCCGGTGCGACCGACGTACGCGTCGTGCACAGCTTCATCTGGGACGGCGATCCCGACCGGGACTTCCTGGCCGGGCTGGGACTCAGCGCTGACGTGGTCATGCGCGACGAACCCCACAACCGCCACATCCGCCTGGCCGGCCCGTCCGGCTTCCTCACCGAGGCAGTCCGCGGTCTGACCGGTCTGCGCCGCGATCCAGGTGAAGACGTACGACGTGAGCAGGTGGCCGGCCATGCGGTCGAGGAGATCCCCAACCCCGAGGTGTCGGACCGCCTGCACCTCATCCCGCAGTGGACCGACTACACGCTCGACCAGAGCAGCGCCGACGGCTTCACGCTGCGCAAGCGCACCGGCGCGGACCACGCGTGGGTGACGATCCCGGCCGGGACCAGATCGCCTGGCTATGGGTACGTCGGTGGTGTCAGCGGCGGACTGGGCTTCGGACTCCGCGACTTCTGGAAGCTCCACCCGACCCGCCTGGACATCCGCAACGCGGCCACCGACCTCGCCACCGCGACGGTCTGGATGTGGTCGCCCAGTGCACCGGCCATGGACGTGCGTTACTGGCACGACGGCATGGACCAGGACACGCACGCCGAGCAGCTCGAAGGACTCGAGATCACCTACGAGGACTACGAACCGGGCTTCGGCAACGCTCACGGCATCGCGCGTACCCATGAGCTGACACTGCGAGTACACGACACCACTCCGGCCGCTGACGACCTGGCCGAGCACGCAGCGCTGCTGAACTCCCCCGGTCTACTCGCCGTCGCTCCAGCACGGCTGTTGGAGACAGGTGTCTTCGGCAGCTGGAGTCTGCCCACCGCCGACCACCAGGACATCGAGGCGCGGCTGAACTTCCTCTTCCAGTACTACGTCGGACAGCGAGAGCAACGGCGCTGGTACGGGTTCTGGGACTACGGCGACGTCATGCACACCTACGACCGGGACCGGCACACGTGGCGGTACGACGTCGGTGGCTATGCGTGGGACAACTCGGAGCTCTCGCCGGATCTATGGCTCTGGTACCAGTACCTGCGGACCGGTCGGGCGGACGTGTTCCGATTCGCCGAGGCGATGACCCGGCACACCAGCGAGGTCGACGTACATCACTTGGGCCGGTGGAAGGGTCTGGGCTCGCGGCACAACGTGCAGCACTGGGGGTGCAGCTGCAAGCAGGTGCGCATCTCCAACGCGATCTATCGGCGCTTCTACTACTACCTCACCGCGGATGAGCGGACCGGCGACCTGATGGACGAGTTGGCGACCATCGAGGAGATGTTCCTGGTCGTCGATCCCCAGCGCAAGGTGCGACCTGACGTCTACTCCCCCGACCCGCATGCGCTGTCTGTCGAGCTGGGCGTCGACTGGGGCGCGCTCGCCGCGGCGTGGCTCACGCGGTGGGAGCGGCATGGGGACGAGCGAGCCCGAGCCCGGCTGGTCGGGACGATGGCCGACATCGCAGCACTCCACTACGGATTCCTCACCGGTAACGCGCGGCTGGACCTGTCCACAGGGCGGTTCGACACGAGCCGACGCTCCATCGCGGTATCACACCTGTCGTCGCTCTTCGGGCTGCCCGAGATCTGTTCGGAGCTCATCGACCTGGACCTCGACGTACCCGGGTTCGAGAAGGCGTGGCTGGACTACTGCCGGCTCTACCTGCTGCCGCCCGAGCAGCAGGCCGCCGAGGTCGGTCAACCGCTCCAAGGCATCTCACTCGTCCAGGCCCACAGCCGGCTCGCCGCGTACGCCGCCAGCCGCAGCGGGGACGCGGAGCTGGCCCGACTGGCCTGGCACAAGTTCTTCGTCGACGAAGGCGACCAGCGCAACCGCAACGCCCTGCAACGCCAAACGGAGTGGCGGACCACCGCGATCGACGGCGCACTGATGCCGGTCGACGAGGCCGCGTTCGTCAGCACCAACAGCGCGTCGCAGTACGCGCTGGCAGCGATCCAGAACTTGTCCCTGATCCCCGAACACCGACCTGACAGAGCCCGGACGCGATGAGCTGTCCCAGAAAGGAATGGAAAGGCATGGAGGTCTCCCGACGCACCGTCCTAGCAGGTATGGCCGCCGTACCTGCAGCGTCCCTGCTCGACACCGGCACCAAAGCAGTGGCCGACGTACCGGAGGTGAAGCTCAGCTGGCTGGAAGGCAAGCCGAGCACAGCAGCCGTGACGACCTGGGGTACGCCGTGGCCGAAAGGCACCGTACCCGCGAACCAGTCGTTCGCACTCACAGCCGCCGACGGCAGCGCCGTACCTGTGCAGAGCTGGCCGACCGCGTGCTGGCCGGACGGCTCCCTCAAGTGGAGTGCGCATGCGATCGCGGTCGACGCACCGGCCGAGTCGTACACACTCGGCCCGGGTACGGCGGCCGCGCCCGCGCAACCGGTCACCGTCAAGAGCGAGAAGACGTACGTCGACGTCGACACCGGCGTGATCAAGACCCGGATCCGCAAGAGCGGCTCGGAGCTGGTCAGCCAGATCTGGCGTGGTGACGTGCTGATCGCCCGGAAGGGCGAGCTCGTCAACCTGAAGCAGGACAAGATCGCCGAGGACGAGGAAGGCGGCAGCGTCCGGGAACGCTACGAGAGCGACATCACGCGCGTCACCGTGGAGCAGGCGGGACCGGTCCGCGCGGTGGTGCGGATCGAGGGCCGGCACAAGTCGCGGAAGGGCAAGACCTGGTTGCCGTTCTCGGTGCGGCTGTACTTCGTGGCCGGGGCGGAGAACGTGCGGATGGTGCACACGTTCGTCTACGACCGCGATGGGCAGAAGGACTACATCGCCGGGCTCGGTGTGCGCTTCCGGGTGCCGTTGCGGGATGCGGCGTACGACCGTCACGTGCGGTTCGTCGGCGAGGGTCATGGCATGGTGTCCGAGGCGGTGAAGGGGATCACCGGGTTGCGGCGCGACCCCGGTGCCGCCGTACGTGCAGCGCAGATCGCTGGGACGAAGCTGCCTGATCCGGCCACGTGGGACCAGCGGGTGACGACGCGGCTGCAATGGATCCCCGAGTGGGGTGACTATTCGCTGAGTCAGCTGAACGCCGACGGCTTCACGGTGAAGAAGCGGACCAAGAAGGGGTTCGGCTGGGTCTCGGTCGATCAGGGCGGGCGCGCATCCGGGCTCGGGTACGTCGGTGGCGTGAGTGGCGGGTTCGCCTTTGGTTTAAGGGACTTCTGGCAGCGCCACCCCACCCAGCTGGACATCCGTGGAGCCGCGACCGAGGAGGCCGAGGTCACCGTGTGGCTGTGGTCGCCGGAGGCCGGTGCCATGGACACGCGGTTCTACCACGACGGGATGGGCGAGGACACCTACCCGAAGCAGTTGGACGCGCTCGAGATCACTTATGAGGACTACGAGCCCGCCTTCGGCACGCCGTACCGGATCGCTCGGACGTCCGAGCTGACGTTCTGGGCGCTGGCGGCGACTCCGACGGCTGCTCGACTGGGTGACATGGCTGACCAGGTGCGGACACCACCGCAGTTGATCAACCCGGTGGGCCAGATCGTCAACACGCGGGTCTTTGGTGGGCTGGTCACGCCGGTGGATCGGTCTGTGCCGGCGAAGAAGTCGATCGAGGATCATCTGGACTTCCTGTTCGACTTCTACCGGGGTCAGGTCGAGTCGCGGCACTGGTACGGGTTCTGGGACTACGGCGACATTATGCACACGTTCGACGAGGACCGGCTGGTATGGCGGTACGACGTGGGTGGGTACGCGTGGGACAACTCGGAGCTGTCGCCGGATCTCTGGCTCTGGTACTCGTTCCTGCGGACCGGCCGGGCCGACATCTTCCGGTTCGCCGAGGCCATGACGCGACACACTGGTGAGGTCGACGTCTATCACCTCGGGCAGTGGGCCGGGCTGGGGACGCGACACGGCGTACAGCACTGGGCGGACAGTGCGAAGCAGCAGCGGATCAGTACGGCGATCTACCGGCGGTTCTACTACTACCTGACGGCCGACGAGCGTACTGGCGACCTGCTGTCGGAGCTGGTCGACTCCGACCGGACGTTCCTGGTGCTGGATCCGCTACGGAAGATCAGGACCGAGCCGTACGAGCCGGACCCGCATGCGCTGTCCATCGGCCTCGGTACCGACTGGAGTGGTCTGGCGGCCGCATGGCTGACCGAGTGGGAGCGGCAGGGCCCGAAGGCCGACGTTGCCCACAGCAAGCTTCTCGGCACGATGGAGACGATCGGCGCGATGCCGAACGGCTTCGTCACCGGTAGCGGTCTGTACGACCTGGACACCGGACGGTTCGCACCGGTGACGGAGAAGACGGTCAGCGTGTCGCACCTCAGCGCGATGTTCGGGCAGGTGGAGATCTGCGCCGAACTGATCGACCTGGTGGACCTACCGGCGTTCGAGGCGGCGTGGTTGCAGTACTGCCGCCTCTTCAACGCCACCCGCGCCGAGCAGACCGAGGAGTGCGGTGCGTACTTCGGCAACCTCATCCTCCGCCAGGGCCACTCGCGACTCACCGCGTACGCCGCCGTACGCCTGAACCGGGACGACCTGGCCGCGCGGGCCTGGAAGGAGTTCTACACCGGCGACGGCTACGGCCCGAACCTCCCCTGGTCGTCCGAGCAGGTGACCTCGACCCTCAACCCGACCCAGGCCGCCAAGTGGGTCTCCACCAACACCACAGCCCTCTACGGCCTGGCCGCCATCCAAACCCTCGCCCTGGCAGGCAACCAGATCGTCAATCCGTGACTCAGCCGACCTCGGCCATGATTTCGTCGGAGACGTCGAAGTTCGCGTAGACGTTCTGGACGTCGTCGCTGTCTTCGAGGGCGTCGATCAGGCGGAAGATCTTGGCGGCGCCGTCGGCGTCCAGCTCGACCGTCATGGACGGGACGAACTGGACGTCGGCGGAGTCGTAGTCGATGCCCGCGTCCTGCAGCGCCGTCCGGGCCGCGACCATGTCGGTGGCCTCGGTGACGACCTCCCAGGACTCGCCGAGGTCGTTCACCTCGTCGGCACCGGCCTCGAGCACGGCCTCCATCACGTCGTCCTCGGACAGCGACTTCCCGTCCTGGTCCTTGGCGACGACGATGACGCCCTTGCGGTTGAACAGGTACGCGACCGAGTTCGGGTCGGCCAGCGAGCCGCCGTTGCGGGTCATCGCCGTACGGACGTCGGCAGCGGCCCGGTTGCGGTTGTCGGTCAGGCACTCGACCAGCATCGCGACGCCGTTCGGGCCGTAGCCCTCGTACATGATCGTCTGGTACTCCGCGCCACCGGCCTCGGCGCCGGAACCACGCTTGATCGCGCGGTCGATGTTGTCGTTCGGGACCGAGGTCTTCTTCGCCTTCTGGATGGCGTCGTACAGGGTCGGGTTCCCGCCAGGGTCGCCACCGCCCATCCGGGCGGCCACCTCGATGTTCTTGATCAGCTTCGCGAAGAGCTTGCCGCGCCTCGCGTCGATGACGGCCTTCTTGTGCTTCGTGGTGGCCCACTTGGAGTGGCCTGACATGGCGAACCCAACCCTTCTTACCGCTGCAACTGACTCAGAGGCTGCGGACCAGCTCGGCGAAGTAGCCGTGCAGCCTGGCGTCCCCGGTCATCTCCGGATGGAACGACGTGGCCAGCAGCCGATCGTGGCGAACCGCGACGATCCTACCCGCGGCGGGGCCCGACCTCACCGTCGAGAGTACCTCCACGTCCCGACCGACCCGCTCCACCCACGGTGCCCGGATGAACACCGCGTGGTACGGCGTGTCGAACCCTGCTCCCAGATCCGGGAAGTCCAGGTCCGCCTCGAACGAGTCCACCTGCCGCCCGAACGCGTTCCGGCGGACCGTCACGTCGAGTCCGCCGAGCGTCTCCTGGCCCTCGATCCCGCCGGTGATGTCGTTCGCGAGCATGATCATCCCGGCGCAGGTGCCGAACACCGGCATCCCGTCCGCGATCCGCTTCTGCAGCGGCTCGAACAGCTCGAACGCCCGGGCCAGCTTGTCCATCGTGGTCGACTCGCCACCCGGGAGCACCAGCGCGTCCACCTGCTCCAGCTCGGACGGACGCCGTACCGGCCGGGCCTCGACGCCGACCTCGGTCAGCATCGCCACGTGCTCACGCACGTTCCCCTGCAACGCAAACACACCGATCACGGTCATAGCGTCACCCTTCGTTGCCAGGTGAGGGTCACCTCGATGCGGCCCTCGTCGAAGACCGCGGGCAGGTCGTATTGGTGCAGCAGCGCCAGCACGTCGTCCAGGAGCGGCTCACCGGGCGCAACGTTGGCGGTGTCGGGGTGCCAGAGCTTGAGCTCGAGCATGCCGAAGTCGACCGCGTGCCAGACGTCGGTGTCGGTGAAGAACACCAGGCCCTTCGGATCCGCGGCCGCCTCGAGCACCCGCCTGGCAGCGTGGTGGTCAGCCGTGTAGCGGACCACCACGAGGCCGCGGGACTCCAGCTCGGCCAGTACGGCGTCGAGCCGGTCAGGATCCGTGGTCGCCGGCCACTCGGCGGCCTCGGCCTGGAGATCCATGAAGGCCTCGCCGATCAGCAGCGGCACCAGGGCGGCCGCATCCATCGACGGCGCGTCCTCCTGGACGGCCTCCGTCAACGCGGCCGTGACGGCGGCGTGGTCGGCGTACCCGGACCGCACCAGGACGCGGGCCAGTCCCCGCAGCTCCCGGGCGGTCCGTTCGTCCACCGCCAGCAGACCTTCCGGTGTCGTCACCAGCCGCGCTCGGCGAGCCGGTGCGGCTGCGGGATCTCGTCGACGTTGATACCGACCATGGCCTCGCCCAGACCGCGGGAGACCTTGGCGAGTACGTCGGGGTCGTCGTAGAAGGTGGTGGCCTTGACGATCGCCTCGGCGCGCTGGGCCGGGTTGCCGGACTTGAAGATGCCGGAGCCGACGAACACGCCCTCGGCGCCGAGCTGCATCATCATCGCGGCGTCGGCCGGGGTGGCGATCCCGCCGGCGGTGAACAGCACCACCGGGAGCTTGCCGGCCTGCGCGACCTCCTTGACCAGCTCGTACGGCGCCTGCAGCTCCTTGGCGGCGACGTACAGCTCGTCCTCGGGGAGGTTCTGCAGCTTGCGGATCTCCTGGCGGATCTGGCGCATGTGGGTGGTCGCGTTGGACACGTCACCGGTGCCGGCCTCGCCCTTGGAGCGGATCATCGCCGCGCCCTCGGTGATCCGGCGCAGCGCCTCGCCCAGGTTGGTCGTGCCACAGACGAAGGGAACGGTGAAGTTCCACTTGTCGATGTGGTTCGCGTAGTCGGCCGGGGTCAGGACCTCGGACTCGTCGATGTAGTCCACACCGAGGCTCTGCAGCACCTGCGCCTCGACGAAGTGACCGATCCGGGCCTTGGCCATCACCGGGATCGAGACGGCGCCGATGATCGAGTCGATCATGTCCGGGTCGCTCATCCGGGAGACGCCGCCCTGCGCGCGGATGTCGGCCGGAACCCGCTCCAGCGCCATCACGGCGACCGCACCGGCGTCTTCGGCGATCTTGGCCTGCTCCGCGGTGACGACGTCCATGATCACGCCGCCCTTGAGCATCTCCGCCATGCCGCGCTTGACCTTCGCGGTACCGGTCTGAGGGGTCTGGTTCTCCGTCACTGCATTCCTCCTGGTCGTGGGGCTCACTGTCCAGATTAGGTCGACGACGGCACCGATCCTCAGTCCACCTCGGATCAAGTGGACTGAGCCAGTGCTTCCCCCAGCCGGGCGACCACCAGCCGCAGCGTCGCGGGCGGTGCGGTGAACGGGATCCGGATGTGTCTTCGGTCGGTGCCCTCGGGTGTGAACAGGTCGCCGGCGCCCAGCAGCAGGCCGTGTCCACGGGCTGCCTCCAGCACTCGGCGCGCTCTGGTTTCGGTCAGCTCGAGCCACAGCGTCATCCCGCCGGTGGGCGTCGGCCACGCCACACCGTCGAGCGTCCTGAGGCCCGTCTCCAGCGCCGCGAGGTTAGCGCGCAGCCGGGTCCGGCGCCGGCTGATCACCTTGTCGAGCCGATGGACGATCGCTTGGGCCAAGAGGTCGTCCAGTGCACTGGGTGACGCCACGCTGAGCTGTGCGGCGGTGTTGATGCGTCGTCTGAGCTGCTTGCCAGTGCGGACCCAGCCGACGCGCAGTCCGCCCCACACCGTCTTCGAGAGCGATCCAACACTCACAGTGCGCGGGTAGCGACTCAGCGGTTCGGCTTGCTCCCCGCTGGCCAGCCAGAGCGGTCGCATGGTCTCGTCACTGATCAGGGCAGCGCCGTACCGCCTGGCGATCTCGACTACCGCCGTACGACGGTCCGCCGGGAGGCTGAGCCCGGTCGGGTTGTGGTTGTCCGCCTGCAGGTAGATGACCTTGGGCCGGTGCCGTCGGCAGAGGTGAGTGAGCTGATCCGTGTCCCAGACGCCGGCGGGCCAGCCGGCGACGTCCAGGCGGTGTTTGCGGAGCAGGTCGAAGGCAGCCGGGTACGTCGGTGTCTCGGTGATCGCGACACCCGGTCCGAGGTCCAGTCCGGCCAGTGCGGCGTTCAGGCCGGCTGCTGCGCCTACGGTCAGCGTCAACTGGTCCGGCTCGGTCGGTACGCCCTCCATGGTCAGTCGCTCGGCGAGCGCCGTACGCAGCTCGATCGACCCACCCGGCGGCGGGCCGTCGCCACCCATGGCCTGCGGCAGGCCGTCCTCGACGATCTGCGCAGCCACCTCGGCGACGTCGTGCGGTGCCGCGGTCGTCGCGAAGCGCAGGTCGAGCACCGGCTGGTCCCCCGCGGTGACGGTCGACGCGGGCGCGATCGGGTCCAGGAGGCGGTCGATCGGCCGGACGACCGTGCCGGAGCCGCGCTTCGTCTCCAGTACGCCGTCCGCCCGCAGGTGGTCCAGCGCCCGTACGACGGTCACGCGGCTCAACCCGAGTCGCTCGGCCAGCACCCGCTCCGAGGGGAGCCGCGAACCGATCGACAGGTCACCCCGCTCGATCCGGCGCAGTACGAGAGCCTCGACCTGCTCGGTCTTCGTCCCGTCCGCCCCGTCCAGGTCACTCTCCCGCCACATAAGTCCAGTCTCCCACCACTGGCCTGATCCCCACAGCCACCCACGCCCGGCACTCCGTCTCCGGCCGACTCTGTGCACCAGATCCGCACCGGCGGGCGATGAAAATGCGGATCCGGTGCACAAAGTGGGGGCTGGGGGAAATGTCGGCGGGGAGTGTGAGGATTCGGGGTATGGACGAGCGGTGGGCGATCGCGCCGGAGGAGGGTGGCGGGGCGGTGCTCGTCGCGCTGCATCCGGACGGGCAACCTGCCGGTGAGGTGGTGCACGAGCCGGACCTGGCGGCCGCGGTGGCTTCGCGTCCGCAGGTGACGCGGTGGGTGTGGCGGTCGTCGGCGGAGATCTATCCGCGGTTGCTGGCGAGCGGCGTCCGGGTGGAACGCTGCTACGACATCGAGAACAGCGAAGGTCTGTTGCTCGGGCACGAGGGCCGGCTGGGTGAGCCACGATCGGTGGCGGCCGCCTGGGCACGGTTGAGTGGTCAGCCTGCGCCGCCGGATCCGCCACTGCGGGGCGTCGTACCGGGTGAGCAGTCGTCGTTGTTCGAGATCGCTGCCGAGTCCGTCGCCTTCGACGCTCTCCTGAGGGTGTACGCCGACCAGCTCAGGCGGCACGGTCTCACGGAGCATCCGGACCGGATGCGGTTGCTCACGGCCTCGGAGTCGTCGGGGATGCTGATCGCGGCCGAGATGGATCGCGCCGGCCTGCCGTGGAGCGAGTCGGCGCATCGCGCCGTACTGACGGAGCTGCTCGGCGATCGGTTCGGCGGGACCGGGGAGCCGCGGCGGCTGACCGAGCTCGCCGACGAGGTGTCGGCGGCGTTCGGGCGGCGGGTGCGACCGGATCTGCCGGCCGACGTACTGAAGGCGTTCAAACAGGCTGGGCATCAGCTGAAGTCGACCCGCCGCTGGGAGCTCGAGACGATCGACCATCCGGCGGTCGCGCCACTGGTCGAGTACAAGAAGCTCTATCGCATCTACACCGCGAACGGCTGGTCCTGGCTGCACGACTGGGTCCATGACGGCCGGTTCCGGCCTGGCTTCGTTCCGGGCGGCACGGTCTCCGGTCGCTGGATCACCAACGGCGGTGGCGGTCTGCAGATCCCGAAGGTCATTCGCCGTGCCGTCGTCGCCGATCCTGGTTGGCGTCTGGTGGTCGCCGACGCGTCCCAACTGGAGCCCCGGATTCTCGCCGCCATCTCGCGCGACCCCGCTCTGATGGAGGTGGCGAGCGATCCCGGCGACCTTTACAAGGCTGTCTCGGACAAGGCGTTCTCGGGTGACCGCGCCACCGCCAAGGTCGCCGTACTGGGCGCCATCTACGGCCAGACCTCCGGCGACGGCCTCAAGAACCTCGCCATGCTGCGGAAGCGATTCCCGTTGGCGGTTGCGTATGTCGACGACGCCGCGCGCGCCGGTGAGGAAGGACGGCTCGTCCGCACCTATCTGGGCCGGACCTGCCCACCGTCCGGCACTCCCCTGGACGCCGCGATGCTGGAAGGACCACCAGCAGACGAGCCCCAGACCGACGCTCGCCACGCCCGCGCCCGAGGCCGCTTCACGCGCAACTTCGTGGTCCAGGGCAGCGCCGCCGACTGGGCCTTGCTGATGCTCGCCGCCCTGCGCCAGTCACTGGCCGATCTCAAGGCCGAGCTCGTCTTCTTCCAGCACGACGAAGTCATCGTCCACTGTCCGGCCGACGAAGCCGCGGTGGTCACCGAAGCGATCCAGTCCGCCAGCACCCTGGCCGGCACCCTCACCTTCGGTCCGACCCCCACGAACTTCGCTTTCACCACCGCCACCGTCGAGACCTACGCCGACGCCAAGTAGTGCCCGGGCAGGCCGAGCCGGGAGAACTCGGTGATCTCGAAGGCGGTCATTTCGGCGATCAGGTTCGTTTCGACGCGGAAGACGTCGACGGAGAACGGGCTGTAAACGGTCTCGCCCGGGCCGCGCAGATAGGCGGCGAGCGCGGGCTGGCGATTGATCGCGGTCGGCAGGAAACGCCAGGTGCCACGGTAGGCGTTCCCGGCCGGGTCGAGGTTGGCGGCGAGCACGCGTTCGGCCGCGGCCCGGCCCTCGAACCAGAACGGGTACGGCGGCATCGTGATGCGGACGTCCTCGTGCATGAGGGCTGCGAGCGCCGCGGGATCACCCGCGTCCCAGGCGGCTATGTACTTCTGCAGCAGGTCGTGCTCATCAGCAGACGGAGTCGCCGACCACTCCGACCGGTGCGACGGAAGGTGTTCGCCGAGCACGGGCCGGGCTCGCTGGAGGGCGGAGTTGACGGCGGCAACGGTCAGCTCCATGACCGACGCGGTGTCACTGGCGGGCCAGCCGAGGACATCGCGGAAGATCAGGACGGCGCGCTGCCGGGGTGGAAGGTGCTGGATCGCGATCAGGAACGCGAGCTCGATCGTCTCGCGGCGGATCACAACGGCATCCGGCTCCTCCGCGCGGTCCAGCAGTACGTCGGGGAACGGCTGGAGCCAGGGCACGTCGTCGCGCGGTGGGAGGGCGGTGGCGGGGAAGGACGCCGGTTCGAGTTGGTGCGGGAGGACTCGCTGCGGGCGGCGTACGTCGTCGATGCAGGCGTTGGTGGCGATGCGGTAGAGCCACGCCCGCAACGACGATCGGCCCTCGAAGTCGTCGCGCCGGCGCCACGCCCGCAGGAACGTCTCCTGGACCATGTCCTCGGCGTCGTCGTACGAGCCGAGCATCCGGTAGCAGTGCACCCGCAGCTCGTGGCGGTACCGCTCGGCCTCCTCCGCGAAGGTCAACTGCCGTCCTCCAGTTCGATCGTGCCCGGCATCGGCGCGTGGCCGGCCAGCCGGAACCAGCTCACCAGCCGGCGCTGCCGCAGGTCCCGCGTCGACACCAGGATGTCGTTGTGGAAACGCCGAGCCAACTGGACCCGCCGCATCGCCAGGCTCAGTTCGCCGGCCCACGGTTCCTTGTCGGTGCCGGTGGCATGGATCGCACGGGTCAACGCCGACTCGGCCTGCTCACGCGTCTCCAGCGACGCGGTCCGGGCCCGATGAGCCGCGTCGAGCAGGAGCAGGGACGACGCCGCGTCGAGGATGCCGGTGCCGGCCAGCTCGGCGACCAGGGCGGAGCGTCGGGCGAGCTCGGTCTCCAGGGAAGCCCGGGCGATCTCGACCCGGTGGTGCAGGCGGTCCAGGCGGCCGGCGGTCCAGCTCGCGTACGCGCCGAACAACAGGAATACCACGCCGATCGCGAGCAGCGCCCAAGACACCTTCACGGCACCATTCGATCATCGATTACGGAGCGCTGACGGTCCGGGCGAATCCGGTAGTCGCCGCGCCCGGCGACACTAGCGTTGGGATCATGGCTGACATCGGCGTGATCGGCGGTTCCGGTCTCTACACGTTCCTGTCCGACGCACAGACCGTCGAGATCGACACCCCGTTCGGCCCGCCCAGCGAGGCGCTCCCCCACCAGCCCTCGTTCGCGGCGTACAACGTCGGCGGCGGCACCATCCACACCATCGGCGACGTCGCCGCCGAACTCTCGCGCGCGTACGACGGCCCGGCGCCGGTCGTCACCGGCCAGTACCGTCTGGGCGACGTCCGCCACATCACGGCGTCCTCGGACCGCCTCCACAACGAACTGGGCTGGAAGCCGGCCTGCGACCTCACCACCGACCTCGCGGACCTGCTCTCAAACGCTCGCGGGTAGGTCGATCTGGAAGGCGCAGCCGCCGTCGATGTTGCTGACGGCGATCTTGCCGTCGTGCGATTCGACGACGCCGCGAGCGATCGCGAGCCCCAGCCCGCCGCCGCTCGAACCCACCGCGTCGGCCGGCGTCCGCTGTTCGTCGCCGCGCCAGCCGATGTCGAAGACCCGGTCGAGATCGTCGGTGGGGATCCCGCCGCAGCCGTCCGTGACCGCGAGGCGGACGCGGCCATCGGGCTCGCGGTCGACGGCCAGGGTGACGGTTCCACCGGGTGCGGTGTGGCGGATCGCGTTGCCGACCAGGTTGGTGACCGCGCGGGTCAGCTCGTCCGGATCGCCCTGGACGGCGAGCCGATCGTCGTCTGTCGGCGTCGACACGGCCAGCCGAACCCCGGACGAACGGGCATGCTCACTGTTCTCCCCCGCCACGTCCTCCGCCAGCTCGCGCAGACTAACCGCGGACCGGTGCCGCGGCGGAGGCGCCGCCGACAACCGGGACAGCTCGAACAAGTCATCGACCAAACCGGTCATCCGGTCGACCGTCGCCCGCATCTGCCGCAGAGCACCGGGTACGTCGTCGATCACGCCGTCCTCGAGTCCCTCGGACACGGCCCGCAATCCGGCCAGCGGCGTCCGCAGGTCGTGCGACATGAACGCGACCAGCTCCCGCCGGCTGGCCTCCAGCGCGCGCTCCCGTTCGTGCGACGCGGCGAGTTTGCGACGCGTCATCTCCAGCTCGTCCGTCAGCTCCGCGAGTTCGGCCGGTACGGCGCCAGTGAGCTCGGCCGTCGGCTCGTACGACGTACCCAGCTGACGCAACCGGCGGCCAACATCCCGCGAGCCCGTGCTGATCCAGTGCCCGAGCAGCACTGACATCCCCAGCCCGAGCAATGCCGCGAACGCCAGCGTCCACAGCACCACCCACGAGTCGTGCTCGGAGATGAACATCGCCCGCACGCTCTGCAGCACCGCGGCCAGCGCGGCCGCCATCGGAGCCAGCGCGGCGACGAGAATCGTGATCCGCAACGACCGGCGGCGGAACTGCCAGAGGATCGCCGCCCCGACGGCCGCGACGACCAGCGTCCACAGCGTGGTGAGCGCCAGGATCGTGACCATGTCCTTGCTCATTCGGCGTCCCCGACGAATCGGTAGCCCGTCCGCGGGACCGTGAGGACCAACCGGGGATCGGACGGATCGACCTCGATCTTCTCCCGCAGCCGGCGAACGTGCACGGTGACGGTCGACGAGTCGCCGAAGTCCCAGCCCCAGACGCGGCGGAGCAGTTCGGCCTTCGTGTACGCCTTGCCCGGATGCGACACCAGGAACGCCAGCAGATCGAACTCCCGATGCGTCAGCGCCAACTCGTCCCCGTTCAGGTACGCAAGCCGCGCCGCCGTGTCGATCATGATCGGCCCGGCGCTGATCTTGGTCGGTGTCAGGTCGAGGCCGGCCAGCCGCTCCTCGCGACGCAGCATCGCCTGCACCCGCAGCGTGAGCTCGCGCGGGCTGAACGGCTTGACCACATAATCGTCCGCGCCGACCTCCAGCCCGACCAGCCGGTCCTCCTCCTCGCCCCGCGCGGACAGCATGATCACCGCGGCGCCGTCGTCGGCCGCGCGCATCCGGCGCAGCACCTCGAGCCCGGACAGACCGGGCAACATCACGTCCAGTACGACGACCGACGGCTTCCACTGCTGCCAGACCTCGACCGCCGCGACCCCGTCCGCCACCACGCGGGCGTCGTAACCCGCCTTGGTCAGGTACGCCGAGACGACGTTGGACACGGTCGGGTCGTCGTCGACCACGAGTACACGAGTAGCCACGGTCAGAGCCTAGATCGTCCGGCCGCAGCCCATCCCGGTCCGGCCCGCGACGGCGAACGCCGTAAGAGAGCCGTAGCCACGTTCGGCCTCCGGCGCCACCCGATCGTCCCTACGGTCGAAGAGTGTCAGTCGATCTCGTCCTCCCATGCCTGAACGAGGCCGCGGCCCTGCCCTGGGCGCTCGAACGGCTGCCGGCCGGCGTCCGGGCCGTTGTCGTCGACAACGGTTCCACCGATGGATCGGCGGAGGTCGCCGCCGGCCTGGGCGCGATCGTCGTACGGTGCGAGCCGCGTGGGTACGGCGCTGCGTGTCATGCGGGCCTGGAGGCGGCAGAGGCCGAGGTGGTCGCGTTCATGGATGCCGACGCGTCGCTCGATCCGCGGCAACTGGTCCGCGTCACCGCGCCTGTGCTGGCCGGCCGTGTCGATCTCATGGTCGGCCGTCGTCGACCCGTTTCGCGGGCCGTTTGGCCGTGGCATCTCCGGTTGGCGAACGCCGAGTTGTCCCGGCGGATCAAACGCCGAACGGGAGTGCGCCTGCACGACCTCGGTCCGATGCAGGCGGCGCGGCGGGAAGCACTTCTCGGCCTCGGTCTGTTGGACCGGCGCTCCGGGTATCCACTGGAGACCGTCGTACGCGCCGCCGACGCCGGTTGGCGGATCGCCGAGGTCGACGTCGACTACCTGCCGCGCTCCGGTCGCTCCAAGGTCACGGGTACGCCGCTCGGCGCGGCACGGGCCGTACTCGACATGTCGAAGGTGCTGGCGCGATGACTCGCGGGACGCTGATCGTCATCGCGAAGGAGCCGGTGCCGGGCCGGGTGAAGACGCCGCTTCAGACCGAGTTCACCGCCGGGGAGGCTGCCGCGCTGGCGCGGGCGTCGCTGGTGGACACGCTGAGCGCCGTTCGCTCGGCGCCGGCGTCACGCCGGGTTCTCGCGCTCGAGGGCGATCCTGGGCCATGGCTTCCAGACGGTTTCGTGGTGATCGGGCAGCGCGGGGGCGGGCTGGACGAGCGGCTGGCGGCCGCGTTCGAGGACGCCTTCGACGGTACGCCGATGCTGCTGGTCGGCATGGACACGCCGCAGGTCACGCCGGGGCTGCTGGGATTCCGGTGGTCCGGGCATGACGCCGTACTCGGGCTGACCGATGACGGCGGGTATTGGTGCCTCGGGTTGCGGGTGCCCGATCGGCGTGCGTTGATCGGCGTACCGATGTCGACCGATCACACCGGTATCGACCAGCTGCGGCGGCTCAGGATGCTCGGGCTGCGGGTGTTGCTGTTGCCGACCTTGCGAGACATGGACACGCCGCACGACGCGGCGCACCTCGCGGCCGCGTATCCGTCGTTGCGAGTCTCGAGGCTCTATCGGCGGTTGCAGCACGCGGCCCATCCGGGACTGCTGTTCGAGGAGGCGCTCGGGGGTACGGCGAGAGTCGTTGCTACCGGCATCGATGGGCGGACCGTGCCGTCGCTGTCGGAACTGGATCGGTGGCAGTCGCCGGCAGACGAGATCGACCGACTTGCGCTGAGCCGGTGCGAAGGGCCCGTCCTCGACGTGGGCTGTGGACCGGGACGGATCGTGACCGCGTTGGCTGAGCGAGGGATTCCGGCGCTCGGCGTGGATGTCTCGCCGCGGGCGGTGTCGCTGACCACTGCTCGTGGTGCGGCGGCGCTCCGGCGGCCGGTGCAGGATCGCCTGCCGGGCGAGGGGCGGTGGGGCAGTGTGCTGCTGATGGACGGCAACATCGGCATCGGCGGCGATCCGGCCGACCTCCTCCGGCGTTGTGCCGAGCTCGTCCGCCCCGACGGGCTGGTGCTGGTCGAGGTCGACCCGGACGACGACCTCGACGACTCCGCCCCGATCATCCTGCGCAGCTCCACCGACCGCCGTTCCATACCGTTGCCCTGGGCAAGAGTTGGTACGCACGCCGTCCTCCGGCACGCCTCCGCCGCCCACCTCCAAGCCACCGAGGACTGGCGAGCCGGCCACCGAGCCTTCCTGACCCTCCGCCGCACCACCCCCGCCCGGACCACCTGATGCAACGCCCAACCACCCCTCGCCGCTTCACCCTTGGCCGCGCCATCCACCGCCGCTTCACACTTCGCCGCGCCGACCCCCGTCGCACCGACCCCCGTCGCACCGCCCCCCGTCGCACCGACGCCCGCCGCACCCGGCCCGCCTCCCGGCCATTCGAGGGGTCATCCCCTCGAATGGCCGGTTCTCCCCCCGGTATACGAGGGGAGAACCGGCAAACTCAGGGGATATCCGATGAGATTCGCGGAGGGCAGGGGCCGAAGCGGAGGTGGGGGCGGACGGGTCAGCGGGGGCGGACGGGTCGGCGCAGCGGGCGGTGGGGGCGGACGGGTCAGCGGGGGCGGACGGGTCGGCGGAGCGGGCGGTGGGGGCGGACGGGTCAGCGGGGGCGTACGGGCGGTGGGGGCGGACGGGGCGGTGGGGGCGGACGGTCTTGGGGGCTGGCGTGGCGATCGGTAGCTGCTGGGCTGTGATCGCGGCGGCGAGGGGCCACTGGCCGAATGTGGTGTTGGTGGTGGGCAGCCTGCTCGTGGTGGGGGTGGTGTGGTGGGCCAAGAGGCTGACTGTGCTCGGCGTCGTGGTGGTTGCGGCTATCTGCCAGGTGCCTGGGCTGATGCAGGCGCCGATCACCAGCACGGACGCCTACCGGTACGCGTGGGACGGGCGCGTGCAGTTGTCCGGCAGTTCGCCGTACTCGCATGTGCCGTTGGATGACGCGTTGGCGCGGCTCCGGGATCCCGTGTTGTTCCCGGGGTTGTCGCCGGACGAGCGGTCGGGAGTGACGGGGCCGCCCCGGGTCCCGAAGGATCCGGCTGCGCTCACAGCGTTGTCGGCCGACGACCCGAGGACACGGATCAACCGGCCGCGGGTGCCGACCATCTATCCGCCGGTCGCGCAGGCGTACTTCGCCGCGGTCGCGCTGGTCACGCCGTGGTCCGGGGGCGCCCTCGGCCTGCAAATCGCCGCCGCATTGCTCGCCGTCGTACTCACCTGGCTACTGGCAGTAGACAATCCCCGCTCGGCCGCATTGTGGGGTTGGTCACCGATCGTCGCCCTCGAAGCCGGCAACGCCGCACACGTCGACGTCCTCGCCGCCCTCCTGATCGCAGCCGCCGTCATCGCCACGAACCGAAGGCCGAAGCTGGCCGCGGTTCTCCTCGGCGCCGCCGCGAGCGTCAAGCTCCTCCCCCTCCTCCTGCTTCCCGCATTCCGCAACCGGCGCCCGGTAGTTGCCGTTGGCACCTTCGTCGCTTCGTACGTCCCCTACCTGGTTGCCGCCGGCACCTTGGTGCTCGGCTTCCTGCCCGGCTATCTGACCCAGGAAGGCTTCGACGACGGCAGCTCCCGATCGGCGATTCTCGCGCTCCTGTTGCCTCCTGAGGTCCGTCAGCTCGCCGCGGCGGTACTCGCGGTCGCCCTCGCTGTACTCGCCTTCCAACGGTCCAAACACGAGCCGATCGCCGTGACCTGCTGCTGGCTGTACGGCGCCGCACTCCTCGTCGCCACCCCCACCTACCCGTGGTACGGCCTCCCCCTGATCGCGCTGGCGGTGCTCGCCCGCCGGCCCGAGTGGATCGCCGTACCGCTGGCGTCGTACCTGGCCTATGCGAGCTTCGGGCACGACACCCGGCAGGGCCTGATTCACCTCATCGCCGCCGTCATCGTTGTCACCGCCATCACGCTCCGTCATCGGGCTGATCACCAAAGCCGTTTGACGCCGCGCCCACTGCCTGCCAACACTGATCGGCGTGACGAAACGCATCGCCCTCGCGACGTCGGCCGAACAGGCTGAATTGCACGAACACGACCTCCCGCTCGTCGACGCCCTCCGCGCCGCGGGCCTCGACCCGGTGGCCGAGGTCTGGACGGACCCGTCGGTCGACTGGTCCGCGTACGACGCGATCCTGCTGCGCTCGGTGTGGGACTACCACCAGCGGTACGACGACTTCACCGAGTGGCTCGCCCAGCTCGACAAGGCCGGCGTACCGGTGTTCAACGACTCCGACCTGGTCCGCTGGAACGGCGACAAGCGCTACCTGCTCGAACTGCGCGAGCGTGGCGTGGCGATCGTGCCGTCCCAGATCGGCGCCGGCGCGGGCCTGCGCGAGGTCGTCACCGGCCTCAACGGCCAGGAGATCGTCGTCAAGCCGACCGTGGGCGCGGGCGCCACGCACACGATCCGCGGCATCGCCGGGTCTGCTGAGCTCGACCAGGCGATCGACGAGCTTCCGGACACCGTCTACCTGGTCCAGCCGTTCCAGCCCGAGGTCCAGACCGACGGCGAGTGGTCCCTGGTCTTCATCGACGGTGAGTTCAGCCACGCGGTCGTGCAGCGCCCGGTGGCCGGCGACTACCGGGTCCAGCTGATGTTCGGCGGCGTCGCGACCCCGGCCGACCCGCCGCCCGCCGTGCTGGAGAGTGCGCGCACGGTCCTCACCACGGCCGGCGTCCACCCGCTCTACGCCCGCGTCGACGGCCTGGTCGTGAACGGCCGTTTCCTCCTGATGGAGCTCGAACTCATCGAGCCCTACCTGTTCTTCCCCCAGTCCCCCGAAGCCACTCACAAGCTCGCTTCCGCGGTGGCTGCCCGGATCTGAGCGACCGATAGGGTCGGCGGTATGCCGACCCTCGAGGACATTCGCCAGGCCGCTGACCAGCTGAAGGGCCGGATTCACCGGACGCCGGTCCTCACCTCGACCGCGCTGGACGAACGCTTCGGCGGCGAGTTCGTGCTGAAGGCCGAGCTGTTCCAGAAGACCGGCAGCTTCAAGGTGCGCGGCTTGCTGACCAAGCTGCTCCGGTTGAGTGCCGAGGAGCGGCAGCGCGGGGTGATCACCGTCTCGGCGGGGAACGCGGCCGGCGCGCTTGCGTGGGCCGCGCGGGACGCCGGTGTCCCGGCGACCGTGGTGATGGCCAGGACCGCCGTACCGGCCAAGATCGACGCGGCCCGCGGGTACGGCGCCACTGTCGAGCTGGTCGAGGGCGACCTGATGGCCCAGTACGAGCGGATCCGGGACGAGCGGAAGCTGACCGGCGTCCACCCGTTCGACGACGAGGACGTGATCACCGGCCACGGCAGCCTCGGGCTGGAGCTGCTGGAGGATCGCCCCGACATCGACACCGTGCTCGTCCCTGTGGGAGGCGGCGGGCTGATCTCAGGCGTCGCGCTGGCGGTCAAGCTGGTGAAGCCGGAGATCCGCGTGATCGGCATCGAGCCCGAGCAGGCCGACGTGGTCAGCCGCAGCCTCGCGGCCGGGTCACCGCAGAAGCTCCCGACGGCCCGATCGATCGCCGATGGGCTCGCCGCGCCGGTCTGCGGCACGCGCAACTTCCCGCTCATCCAGCAGTACGTCGACAGCGTCCTACGCGTGAGTGAGGACGCGCTGCTGGAGGCGACGCGACTGGTCATGTCGCGCACCAAGCTCGCCCTCGAACCGGCGGCCGCCGCACCCTTCGCCGCACTCATCCAGGGCCTTCGACCGGAAGGCGTCACCGCCGCTGTCGTCAGCGGCGGCAACCTGGATGTCGCGAAGCTGATGCTCTAGGCAGGCGCGAGCCGGGCCCGGGCGCCGGGGCTGACCCCGTCACTCGGATCGTCGACCAGATCACCCTGGCGGACCGGATCGTTCTCCGGCAGCAGGATGTCGCGCGCGACCATCAGCATCAGCCAGAGTGTGCCGGCCATCCGCACGATCACCGAGAACCAGTAGATCCGGTCCGGGATCTCCGGATTGCCCGGTGCCAGGAATTGGGCCAGATGCATCCAGACCAGCATCCAGTAGAAGCACTCGCACGCCTGCCAGATCAGCCAGTCCCGCAACCGTGGACGCGCGAGCGCCACCAGCGGCAGCAGCCACAACACGTACTGCGGTGAGTACACCTTGTTGATCAGCAGGAACGCCGCGACCACGAGGAACGCCAACTGCGCGAAGCGCGGTGGGCGCGGCGCCATCAACCCGAGGATCGCGATCGACAGGCAGAGTCCGGCGAAGATCACGATGTTCAGCTGGTTGACGTCCGCGACCTCGTGCTTGGCCAGCTTCAGCACGTACCAGATCGAGCCGTAGTCGCTCTCCCGCTGGTCGTTGAACGTCCAGAACGACATCCACTCGTTCTTCGCCAGCAGGTAGATCGGCGCGTTCACCAGACCCCACGCGACCGCCGCGGCCACCGCTGCCTGGAACCACGGCCACAGCTTGCGGCCCCGGATGCACACGATCAGCAGTGGCCCGAGCAGCAGGAACGGGTAGAACTTCGCCGCCGTCCCGAGCCCGAGCAAGATGCCGAACCAGATCGGTCTGCCGCGTGACCACGCGTACATCGCCCCGGCCGTGAGTGCGACCGCGAACAAGTCCCAGTTGATCGTCGACGTCAACGCCAGTACCGGCGCGGCGGCGACGTACAGGGCGTCCAGCGGCTGGCCACGCGCCGCACCCGGACGCGACTCGACCCCACGTGCAGTGGCGACCGTCAGGCCGACGACGAGCAGCGCACAGAGGAACAACAGCACCACGTTCACCACGAAGAACACGCCGGCCGTGTCGCGCTTCTGCTCGACGGTCAGGTCCTTCTTCGGGTCACCGGTGATCAGCCAGGTGAGCTGCGCCGCGACCTCCATGAATCCGCCGGTGAGCACCGGGTACTCGAGCACGGGGTAGTTGCCGGTGTCCAGGAACGGCCGGTTGCCCTCGGCGAACCCGCGCTCCTGGTAGAGGAACCCGATGTCGGAATAGCACAGCGCCTTGAACGGCCGCCAGCTCTGCCGGTCCCACCCGGCCTCCATGCACGGCGCCTTCTGCAGTACGCCGAGACCGAAGGTGATCGTGCACACCGCGAGCGCGATCCGCAGCGGCGTCCACCAGGACGAACTGAGCCGGGCGAACCGCCCGATCGGCCCACCGAGCCCAACGGTCAGCCCGGCGACGGCCGGATCGACCTCCGATGGCGTCTGCCGGTCCTGCGCGTCCTGGGTACGTGGTCCGGTCACGGTGGGCATCATCTCCTATCGGCTCACCTGGCGACCAGGAGAGGTTACCCACCCGTTGCTGGACCAGTCCGGAAGCAGCCCCCGCGCGCCGTCATCCGTGGGCCGCGATCCGCCCACCCGCGCGGCGGCGAGTGAGCAGCAGTGCACCCGCGATCAGGACCAGGCCCATGAGAGCGATCGCACCCACGGCCAGGCCCATGCGTGTGCCGACCGGCCGGTAGACGCACGACACGTCCGAAGCGCCTGCACCGACCGGCACCGCCATCAGGCCGGCGCGCACGCTCGGTGAGCGAGCAGCCCCGCCGTCGACCGAGCATCGCCACCCCTGAATACGGATCACACCGATCACCACCGTCCCGGCGGCTCCCGGATTCAGGCGGATGTCGAGACTGTGGCCGCCGACGCTCACCGCGGCCGGCTTACTCGCGTTCAGTCGCCCCACGGCCGCGGTGAGCAGCCCATGATCCAGGCAACCGACGGCCGAAGCCGGCAGCCGTGCCGGTCCCCGGACCCGCACCGCCAACTCGACGACGCCGTCCGCGCCGACCGTCCCGAGCCGTCGCATCGGTGCACCGGAGTACACCCCCGGCCGCTTCGCCTTCGGATCCAGCACCGTCTGCCAGCCGGACCCGTCGACGAGCACTTCACCGACGAAGGTAGGCGCCGCGAGATAGGCCTCCGCCCCGGGACGGCACGTGGCGACGAATCGCGCCTCGACCGGCTTCGCGGCTCCGGCAACCGGAACGATCAACAGGTTCCCCTGCCGGTCGGACACACTCACTCCCGGCACTTGCTGGGGCTTCAGCGCCGGGACGGTGTAGACGTCGGCACCGAGCGCGCTCTCCTGCAACCCGTACGGCGCCGGGTCCGACGAAGTCCACGCCTTGATCGACCGCACGGTGACCAGCGGCGCCACACCATCGTTCGTCGCGAGTCGTGGCGGCCTCGCGGCGTCGTCCACCCCGGAGTCGACCACCACGCGGGCGTGGACGGAGAACACCGCGTCGACCACCGGGTTCTGCGGATCCACCGTGGCTCGCCCGTAGGAGCTGTACCCGAACCCGAGTCCGACCAGCTCCCGCGAGATGTCGTCCGGGATGGTGCTCGAGTAGTACTGCGGTCCCTGGCCGCCGATCAACATGGGATCGTTCACCGACACCTCCGCCCCGGGCGCCGCCCGATGCAGCGGCCAGTCGTCGGCGGACATCACCAGCGAGCGAAGCCCGTCGTGCTCCTCCCCCCAGGGCGCGGCCGCACTCAGGATCTTCCCGCGCGCCACGTCGATCGCGACCGCCGACATAGTCACCTCGACCAGTACGGCGCCAACCAGCAACGCCACCGCCCCGCGACGGACCCAGTCCGGCGCCGGCCGGCGGGTCGCCAGCCACGCCAGCACGGCAACGGCAGTCAGGATCGGTACGGCGATGTGCGTGGTGCCGGTGATGTAGCGGACGTTCCAGGTCACGGCGTACAAGACCAGGACAAGCCCGACCGGTACGGCGACGCTCACCACGGATCGCAGTCCGGACGCGGCCGACATCCAGCCGATGATCACCAGCATCCCGGCGACGACGAACGCCTGGCGGAACGGGCTACCGTTCGGCGAGTCGAATCCGTGCCAGACCTCGTGGGTGAACCGGACCTGCATGCTGAGCAGCGTCAACGCCACCAGTACGGACCACACGGCCCGCTCGCGGACCGCGATCGCCCGGTTGAGCGGGAAGCTCAGCGCGAGCAGCAGCATCAGCGTGCCGACTGCGAGTCCCGGGCTGCTTCCGACGCCCTCGCTACCAGGGAGCAGCCGGGACAGGAACTCGACCGCGTCGTGCGGTTGGAACGTTGTCTTCGGGCTCGGCCGGGCGGCGCGGATCGCCTGGAACGTGGGCACCAGCAACGGAGCCGCCAGCCCGATACCGAGGCCCACGGCAACTATGCAGCGCACTGCGGCGATCAGACGATCGCGCCAGGACACCAAAGCGTCGTACGACAGGATGCGGGCCACGACGACGATGCCCGCGCCGATGGTTGCCATGTACACCGTGTAGAAGTGCGACGTCCACAGCAGCGCGACGACGAACGGCGTCACCAGCAACGACGTGGCCGACCGGCGCCGCAGGATCCATTCGCAGAGCAGGCAGATCACCGGGAACGCGACCATGCCGTTCAGCCACACCGTCATGTACGCCGCGTCGTCGATCGACCAGGCACAAGCGCCGTACGAGACGCCGCCCGCTACGGCCAGCCAGGCAGGTCCGGTCGGACGCAGCCGGCGCAGGTACGCCGTCATCGCGCCGGCGCCGAGCGCGATCGCGGCCACGGCGACCAGGAACAGCGCCAGGTCGATCCGATCGCGGGGCAGCACGAGTGCGATCCAGGACAGCGTCGAACCGACGTACGCCATCAGGTCGCCGAGGAACGGCACGCCGAAGCCGCTCGACCAGTTGAAGAGCAGATCGCCGGGCGCCTGACCGGTGACGATGTCGCGAAAGTGTGCGTACATCGGCACGAACTGCTGACCGAGGTCGTTGGTGCTCCGGTGACCTTCGCCGAACGGGTACGTGCCGCGGATGATTCCGCTCGCCACGAATGTCGCTCCGGCTGCCGCGGCGGCGACCGGGACCGGCCAGTGCCGACGGCCGAAAGTCGGGGCAAGCCTCATCGGCGAACAACCTGTGGCGACTCGATCGGCAGTCGTACCTCTGCGGTGACGGCCGGCGCCGGGTGCCTGAGGTAGGTCAGCCGGGCGGCCTCCTGCCGGCTGCGGCCGACCGCGTCGAGCAGATAGCCGAGCACCAGCATCAGGATGGCGACCAGCCCGATCGACGAGGCCAGGATGGCGGTCGGGAACCTCGGCACCAGGCCGGTGTCGAGATACTCCAGTACGACGGGCACGCCGAGGATCAGCGCCACCACGCCGAGCAGTGTGGCCAGCGCGCCGTGGAACAGCGTGGGCCGCTCGAGCCGGGTCAAGCTGAGGATCCACCGGAGGATGCGCACGCCGTCGCGGTAGGTGCGGAGCTTGCTCTCCCCGCCGCTGGGCCGTTCCTTGTAGCCGACCGGGATCTCGGCCACCGGCACCCGCAGGTGCAGCGAGTGGATGGTCAGCTCGGTCTCGATCTCGAACTCCTGCGACAGCGCCGGGAACGACTTCACGTACCGGCGCGAGAACGCGCGATAACCGCTCAGCATGTCGGTGATCTCCCGGCCGAACAACGCGCCGGCGGCACCGGTCAGCACGCGATTGCCGAGGGTGTGGCCGGGCCGGTAGGCGGCGACGTTCGAGTGCTTCCGGACGCCGATGACCTGGTCGTACGGACCGGACAGCAGGACGCGGACGAGCTCGGCCGCCCGCGCCGCCTCGTAGGTGTCGTCCCCGTCGATCAGCAGGTAGACATCGGCCTCGACGTCGGCGAAGGCCCGGCGGACCACGTTGCCCTTCCCCTTGCGCGCCACGTGCCGAACGATCGCGCCGGCCGCCGCCGCGATCGTGGCGGTGTTGTCCGTGGAGTTGTTGTCGTAGACGTAGATATTGGCCGTCGGCAACGACGCCTGGAGTTCGGACACGACCTTCCCGACCGCTGCGGCCTCGTTGTAACACGGCACGATCACCGCGATGTCGGTGCCGGAAAAGTCCTGCACGTCAGTCATTTCCCCTCGGTCGGCAGACCACCGCGACCGGCAGCCCTGTGTTCGGCTGGATCGCTTGCCCGGCAAGCACCCCCCAGCTACTCCATAGATGTCCCGAACCGCCGCAGAGGTTGCATCGCCAGCCAGAATTGTTATCTAGACCACAAAATCGCGCCTGTTCGGATCGGACCGTAAGGCGGCGACGACTCTCCGAACAACCGGAGCGGAACTCCTCAGCTCGGCGGCTCGAGGTCCCCGAGCCACGTGGTGAGAAGCTCCTCGAGCTGAGCACGTTGGGCCGGGTCGAGCGGGGCCAGCAGGCGTTCCTCGTTGGCCATGTGGGCGGTGAAGGCCTGGTCGAACAACCGACGTCCGGCCGGGGTGAGGCGGACGACGCGACCCCGGCCATCCGCATCGCTGCGGCGCCGCTGGACCAGCCCGGCCTGCTCGAGCCGGTCGACGCGCTTGGTGACCGCGCCGGTGGTCACCATCGTGTGCAGCGCGATCTCCCCCGGAGCCCGCTCGTACGGCGCACCTGCGCGACGCAGCGCCGCGAGGACGTCGAACTCGCCTTCCGAGAGTCCGTACTTCGCATAGAGCAGGGTCAGCTCACCGGTCAGGTGGTTCGCGATCCGGTGCAGCCGGCCGATCACGCCTTGCGGGCCGGTGTCGACATCCGGCCGCTCGCTCCGCCACTCCGCCTGGATCCTCGCCACATGATCATCGGTCACGCCGTTCACTATATCTTCCTGGGAAGATATAGTAGTTTCCATGGAAAATACCTTCCGCTGGGCACTCGTCACCGCGATCGCACCGGTGGCCTGGGGCACGAACTACTTCGTCACCCACGAGTACCTGCCGACCGGCTATCCGCTGTACGGCGCCGTGTTGCGCGCACTGCCCGCCGGCGTACTTCTGCTCTGCCTGGCCCGGCGCCTTCCGCGCGGAGTGTGGTGGTGGCGGTCCCTGCTGCTCGGCGTCTGCAATATGGGCGCGTTCTTCGCGCTCATCTACCTCGCCTCACAACTGCTGCCGGTCAGCCTGGCGTCGACGATCATGTCCGCGTCGCCGCTGACCATGGCGTTGTTCGCCTGGGGACTGCTCTCCGAGCGACCGACCATGCAGGTGCTCACCGGGGCCGCGGCCGGGATCGCCGGCGTCTGCCTCCTGCTCGGTGCGGGATCGCAGGCGGTCGATCTGCGCGGAGTCGCGGCTTCGGTCGCCGCTTTGACGATGTCTTCCTGCGGATACGTCCTGGCGAAGAAGTGGGGCCGGGCCGACGGTCCGCTCGCGACAACGTCCTGGCAACTGATCGCGGGCGGTCTGGTGCTCGTCCCGTTCGCGGTCATCTTCGAGGGAACCCCGCCGAGCCTGGACGGACCGGCGCTCGCCGGTTTCGCGTACGTCGGACTGGTCGCGACCGCGCTCGCGTTCACGGCGTGGTTCACCGGCCTGCGTCACCTGAGCGCCGCGACCGTGGGGCTGATCGGGCTGCTCAACCCGGTGACCGGCGTACTGCTCGGCGTCCTCGTGTCGGGCGAGGTGCTCACTGTCCGACAGGTGGTCGGACTCGGGCTGGTGCTACTCGGGATCGCGGCCAGCCAGCTAAGGTTTATCGATGCACCTCGAGTGGAGCACGCCCGAGCTGACCCTGACGTTCACCATCGACGACGGACCGGTGCGGCTGACCACCGGAGCCTCAGCTGAGACACCGCAACCGCTGGTGGAGGTCTCGGCCATCGGGTACGGGCGCTCCCCCGGCACCAACCGCCATGTCGACACGATCCTCGGCAAACGCCTCCGGTATGTGAGCCACGAGGACACCGGCTCCACGCTGCGCATCGTGCAGGAGGACGCCGACACCGGGCTCCGCGTGACCAGCGTCTTCGAGGCACGAGCCGGGGTCCGCGCGTGGTCCGAGGCCTCGCTGACCCGACCGGGCGAACTTGTGCTGGACTTCCTGTCGTCCCTGGTCGTCGGCCTGGAGTCCGTCGACGCCGACCTCTATTCCGCGGCCCACGACTGGATGGCCGAGAACCGCTGGTCTGTGCGGTCCTTACGCTCGGGCGGCGTACCGCAGATCGTTCGCGACCCGCATTACCCCGTCTCGAAGAGCCGGCACGCCGTGACCAGCACCGGGTCGTGGTCGAGTGGTGAGCGACTGCCCGTGGGGGTCCTGGTCGGGACGTCGTACGCGCTCGGCTGGCAGATCGAGCACAACGGCCCGTGGCACTACGAGCTCGGCGAGAACCGGCGCGGCGGCTACCTGCTGCTGAGCGGCCCGACCGACCAAGAGCACCAGTGGAACGTGCGACTGACCGCGGACGAGCCGTTCACGACGGTGCCGGTCTCGCTCGTCGCCGGGACCGATCGCGACAGTACGTTCGCCGCACTCACCCGCCAGCGTCGCGCGCTGCGGAAGCGGCGGCCGGTCGACGACCGGATGCCGGTCATCTTCAACGACTACATGAACACCTTGATGGGCGACCCGACGACGGAGAAGTTGCTCCCGCTCATCGACGCGGCGGCCGAGGTCGGCGCGGACTACTTCTGTATCGACGCCGGCTGGTACGCCGAGGGCGACTGGTGGAGCACGGTCGGCGCCTGGCAGCCGTCGACCACGCGCTTCCCCAACGGGTTCGGCGAGGTGATCGAGCGGATCCACCAGCGCGGCATGGTGCCCGGCCTCTGGCTCGAGCCGGAGGTGATCGGCGTCGACGCACCGATCGCCCGTGAACTCCCGGACGACGCGTTCCTCACCCGGCACGGCATCCGCGTCGCCGAACACGGCCGCTACCTGCTCGACCTGCGCAACCCACTGGCCCGCCAGCACCTCGACGACACGGTCGACCGGCTGATCACCGACTTCGGCGTCGGCTTCTTCAAGTTCGACAACAACACGATGACCGGCCCTGGCACGGACAAAGGCGGTACGTCGCTCGGCCACGGACTTCTCGAACACCAACGGGCACTGCTCGACTGGCTCGACGCGGTCCAGACCCGGCACCCCGACCTGTTGATCGAGAACTGCGCGTCCGGCGCGATGCGGATGGACTACGCGATGCTGTCCCGGCTGCACCTGCAATCCACCTCGGACCAGCAACACCCGTTGCTCTACCCAACGATCACCGCGGCCGCGCCGGCCGCCGTCCTGCCTGAACAGGCCGGCCACTGGGCCTACCCGATCACTGGCACCACGCGGGAGGAGTTCACGCTCGCCCTGGCGAACGGCATCCTCGGCCGCCTCTACCTCTCCGGCCACCTCAACCAGATGACGGACTCCGAGCGCGAGCTGGTCCGATCCGCGGTCGCCGCGCATCGCGTCGTACTCGACGATCTCGAAACCCTCGTCCCGCACTGGCCGCTCGGGTTGCCGGACTGGGAGGACGAATGGGTCGTCCTCGGACTCGGCAACTACATCGGCCTGTGGCATCGCGTCGCCGGCCCGGCCGAGATCACCCTCTCCCTCCCCGAGGCATCCATCACGCCGCTCTTCCCGAGCGCTACCGACGGCTGGGCCTACACCTGGTCCGGCGACAAGCTCACGGTCGGAACCGGCCTGCCCGAGCCGTCGGCGCGGATCATCCGGCTGGGCTAGGTGTGAAACGCCTCGTGCGTGTCGAAAGCGCGGGCTAGTCGAAGCGCTTCGACTGCGGTAGAAAGGGGGAACCACACGAAGGGAACGACGATGGTCACGATCGCGGACGTCGCCCGCCATGCCGGGGTCGCGACCAGCACGGTCTCCTATGTGCTCAGCGGGAAGCGGTCGATCTCGACCGACACCCGCGACCGCGTACAGCGCAGCGTCCGAGCGCTCGGCTACCGGCCGAACGCGAGCGCCCGGGCGCTGGCCAGCCAACGGTCCAACGTGCTCGCCCTGGTGATCCCGCTGCGCACCGGGATGCATGTCCCGGTGATGATGCAGTTCGCCACCGCGGTCGTGACCACGGCCCGCCGGTACGACCACGACGTACTGCTGCTCACCGCCGACGAGGGTCCGGACGGACTCGATCGGGTCGCGCAGAGTTCGCTCGTGGACGCCCTCGTGGTGATGGACGTCGAGTTGCACGACGAGCGCGTCCAGGTGCTGCGTGAGTTGCCGATGCCCTCGGTGCTGATCGGCTACCCGGACGACGCCGACGGGCTGACCTGCATCGACCTGGACTTCGTTGCCGCGGGCGCGCATTGCGTCGAGCATCTCGCCGACCTCGGCCACCGGTCGCTGGCGCTGCTCGGGACGCCGTCCGCCGTGTACGAACGGCAGACCGGCTTCGCGCAACGCACGCTGACCGGGTTCGCGGAGGCGGCCGAGCGGCGCGGGGTGTTCGGGGTCGAGACGCCCTGTGAGCACACCTTCGACGCGGTCCTCCACACGGTCGAGCAGCTCCTCCACGACCACCCGGACATCACCGGACTCGTGGTCCAGAACGAGCCGATCATCGGCCCGCTCCTCGACGTCCTGCGCCGGCTCGGCCGCCGGGTGCCCGAGGACATGTCGCTGGTGGCGATCTGCGCGGACGACGTGGCCGAGCGACAGGTACCGCAGCTGTCGTCGGTCACCATTCCGGCGGAGCGGATCGGCGATCAGGCGGTCGAGTCGCTGATCACCAAGCTCGCGGGCGGCGACGTACCCGAGCTGACCCTGCTCCCGCCCACGCTCACCGCGCGCGGGAGCACCTGCCCGGCCCGTCAGACCGACCGCACGACCGCATAACCACCAGGCCGCAGCGGCAGCTCGCCGACGACCAGCTCGCTCCCATCAGCCGGTACGACGACCTCCGTGTCACCGTGGTTGAACAGGAAGCTCCACGTGGTGTCGCCGGACCGTCTCCGAACGATCTCCACCGGCGACTCCGACAAGCCCAGCAATCTCGCGGCGGTCTCGTCATCCAGCTCGGTCGACACGTACCAGGCCGATCCCGCGCCGACGTCGCGACGCGTGACCGCCGGCTTCCCGTCCAGGACTCCGCCGGCGTACCGATCGACCACCTCGGCCGATACCGCCTGCACGTCCTCGCTCCAGAGCCGCCCGCGCCCGCCGGACGACAACGCGACCTCGCCGTCGGCCGGCAACGGATGGAACTCCTCGACCCGCACTCCGAGCAGTTCCGTGAACGCGCCCGGATACCCGCCGAGCCGGACCCGCAGATCCGGATCCACGATCCCGCTGAAGTACCCGACGACCAGCCGGCCGCCACGCTCCGCATACGCGGCCAGATTCGCTGCCGCCTCGTCACTCACCACGTACAGAGTGGGGACGACAACCATCTTGTAGGACGAGAGATCCGCGGCAGGTGACGCGAAATCGACCGTCACCCCGGCGCGCCAGAACTGCCGGTGTGCAGTCCGCACCGCGGTCAGGTAGTCGAGCGACGACGACGGCAGATGCGTTCCTTGCATCGCCCACCAGCACTCGACATCCCACAGGATCGCGACGTCCGCGACGACCTCACTCTGAGCCGCTTCGGTAAGCCGAGGCAGCACCGATCCGAGCTCCACGACCTCCCGGAACATCCTGCTGTCCGCACCGGCATGCGGAACCATCGCCGAGTGGTACATCTCCGCCCCGCCGCGAGACGCCCGCCACTGGAAGGACAGCGCACCCTGCGAACCACGGGCGATATGGGACAGGCTGTGCCGCGCCATCCGCCCAGGCTCCTTCGGGTGCAGCCGATGCCCGTCGTTGAGCGTCCCCGCCGCCTGCTCCATCAGCAGCCACGGCTTCCCGCCGGCCCAGGATCGGGCCAGATCGGCGCCGAACGCGGTCTGCTCCTCCGCGCCGAGTCCGACCTGATCCGGATAGTGGTCGATGGCAACGACATCGACCTCCGCCGCCCACCGCGCATGGTTCACCGGCACCCAGCCGCCGAAGACGAAGTTCGTCGTGACGGGCAACTCCGAGACCTTCCGCAGCTCGGCCTTCTGCTCGAGATACGCCGCCAGCAACTCGTCGGACCAGAACCGCCGGTAGTCGAGGAACTGCGTCGGATTCACCAGGTACTGCGTCTTCCGCGGCGGCTGGATGTCCTCCCACTCGGCGTACCCCTGACTCCAGAACGCCGTCGTCCACGCCTCGTTCAACCGGTCGAGCGAGCCGTACCGCTCGCGCAACCACGTGCGGAAACGCTCCGCGGCCAGCGAGCAGTGACACGTCGTTCCGTATTCGTTGTGCACATGCCACATCGCCAGGGCCGGGTGATCGTGATACCGCTCGGCCAGCGCCCGCGTGATTCCCCGAGCAGCCTCCCGATACGCCGGCGCACAGGCGCAGTACGTGTCCCGGCTGCCATGCGTCAGTCGTACGCCGTCAGCCGTGACCGGCAACGCCTCCGGATGGAGCCGGCTGAACCACGGCGGTGGCGACGCGGTGGGTGTGGCCAGATCCACGCTCACACCGCCGTCGTGCAGCACGTCGAGTACGCGGTCGAGCCAGCTGAACTCGTATCGGCCCGGGGACGGTTCCAGGCTCGACCAGGAGAACACCCCGACGGTCACCAGGTTCACGCCGGCCTGACGCATCAGGTCGACGTCCTCCTTCCACACCGCCGGATCCCACTGCTCCGGGTTGTAGTCGCCGCCGTACCAAAGTCGCGTCATGAGCTCAGCCTTTCACTGCGCCGATGATGACGCCCTTCGTGAAGTGCCGCTGAATGAACGGGTAGACCAGGAGGACCGGCACGATCGCGATCACCACGATCGCCATCTTGATGGCCAGACCGGGCGCGGGAGCCATGCCCAGGCCGACGCCGCTCGCCACTCCACCGGCGCCGGTCGGCAGCGGCTGCTGCTGGACGATGTACGTCCGGAGCACCATCTGCAGCGGCTCCTCGCCGGCCACCTCCAGCCGGCCATCGACAAGGCACTCCGCGAGGCCACCATCGCCCCCGACGCCGGCGGCTGCACCATCGCCGCGTCGACCTTCCCGCACACCGCCACTCCCCTCGGCGCCACCGCCCACGCCCTCACCCCCCTGACCCAAGGCCAACTCCCCGCCCGCTGACCCCCTCGACCCGAAGTGGGGAGGATGTCGGCCGGCGAGATCAGGGGGTGGTCGCAACGCGGTGTAGGTCGTCGATGAGGAGGGTAGCGAACATTTCGCGGGGGGTGTGGTAGC